>NZ_BBAI01000005.1 GCF_001311175.1 Lacticaseibacillus pantheris DSM 15945 = JCM 12539 = NBRC 106106
GGCGCGTGTTTGCGTATATTAGGTCAAATGACAATTGTTGTACCGCTATTGATCGGCGTGGACATCGAAGGCGCCCAATAGTCGCTTAGCCACACCTGGCGCGTCAGGATCGTGACGGCCGTGGCCTTTGTCCAGCGCTTGCATTGTGGCCATTTCATCGTCGGTTAGGGCAAAGTCGAAGATGTTCTGATTGGAAGCAATGCGTGCTTCATGCACTGACTTAGGGAACACCACGACGTCGGACTGGTACTCGAAACGCAGGATAATCTGGCCGGCATCTTTCTTGTACTTGGTGGCTAGCGCTGGATGACTGGCTCCTGGAACAGTTCAGGGTTGCCCTGACCCAGTGGCGCCCACGCCTCCAACACCGTCTGTGTGGAGGCCATTAGGGCACGCAATGGTTGTTGCTGGAAGTAAGGGTTGAATTCAACCTGGTTCACTGCCGGCCGTACGTCAAAGTCAGGAACGAACTTTGCCCACAGCCGTGGCGTGACGTTAGAAATACCGATGGAGCGAATCTTGCCGGCCTGTTGCCCCGCTTCTAAGGCCCGCCAGGCTCCGGGAACATCCCCATATGGCTGGTGTAATAGGTACAAATCGATGTAGTCGAGGCCGAGTTTTTGCAAAGAAGTGTCGATGCCCGTCCTGGCGGCTTCAAAGCCATAGTCTTGAAGCCATAGTTTGCTGGTGACCCAAATTTGGTCGCGGGGGATGCCGGACTCGGCGATGGCCTGGCCGACCTCTCGTTCGTTAAAGTATGCTGCGGCGGTATCGATGTGGCGGTAACCGAGACGTAAGGCGGTAGCCACCGCTGCTTTGGTCGAGCCGTCCGCCGGAATTTGGAACGTCCCGAAACCGAATGCGGGCATCTGGTTGCCGTCATTTAAGGTGAAGGATGGAATTGTTGTCATAAAATACCCCCCGATTATTTGCTTACAATTAATAGTGACTTGATCGCTGTACGCTGGTCCATTGCTTCGTAGGCCTGTTGCACGTCGGCTAGGTCAAAGCGCTGGGTAAAGACGTGGCCTGGGTGGATTTGGCCCTGCAGCACCGCGTCGAGTAAGACGGCGCGGTCGTACGTGGTGACGGAAGCAATACCGCCGCGCAGGCCAACGTTGGTCCAAAATGGTGTGGCGTTAGCGTTTGTCGCTTCTTGTGGTACACCAACACGGCCGACGACGGTACCGGCCGGGCGACTTTGATGGCAGTATCCACGGATAGCGCCGTGCCGACGCATTCGAGAACGGCGTCAGCACCGCCGTCAGTCATGTCCAGGACCTTGCGAACGGCGTCGTCGCCACGTTCCTCAACGATATCCGTAGCGCCAAATTCTCGGGCCAAAGCTTGGCGGTCGGCGTGGCGGCTCATAGCGATGATGCGCGTTGCACCCATCAACTTGGCCGCAATCACACCACACAGGCCAACTGCGCCGTCGCCCATAACGACTACGGTGTCGCCGGGTTTGACCTCGGCGCTAGCCGCAGCGTGGTAGCCGGTGGCCATGACGTCCGACAGTGCCAACAAGTCGTTGAGCTGTTCGTCCGTGTAATCTTCTGGCTGGCCGGGAATTTTAACCAGCGACCAGTCGGCCAGGGTAAAGCGAACGTATTCGCCCTGGAAACCACTGGAGCCGTGTTCCTGGGCGTTGAGGCAGTTACCTTCAAAGCCTGCGCGACAGGCCGCACAGTGCCCACAACCGTGGGTAAACGGCAGGATCACGAAGTCACCCGGTTGGACGTGGGTTACTTCCGCCCCGACTGATTGAACGACACCGATTGCCTCATGACCCACAGGTGAACCAGGTTCGCGTTGGGCGAGTCCCCGGAACCACCACAGGTCAGAGCCGCAGACGCAGGCGCGGAGTACCTTAATGACGGCATCAGTGGGTTGTTCGATTTCAGGCATGGGCAGGTCTTGAACGGCCACGTGCCCCTTTTCTTCAAATATAGTAGTGCGCATTATTTTTCCTCCTTCAATAATTGTTCGAGCCATGACTTAATTTTCGGGTTGGCGGCGTCAACCGCGTTTCCGGTAATGCCTAACCCAGTGGCAACGGGTCGCGTTCCAGCAAACTGTTTAAAAGTTGCCTCGTATTCACCGGCCGTACCGGCATGAGTGTAAAACGGGGCCAACAGCGCATTGCCAGTGTCGACCGTACTGAGAAAACTCATAATCGGTGTGGCGGGCTTACCGGACCAAACCGGGCCACCAACCAGGATCACATCGTAGTTGTTGCAATCTGGTAGTGGTTGAACGAGTGTTGGTAGATTTCCCGATTGTAGTTGTTGCTGCGCAGTGTCTGACGTTGCGTACATATCTTTGGCAAAGGTGCTCGGTTGCACCTGGATTTGGTAACGGTCGGACGCAACCATGTCGCTGATTGTTTGGGCCAGCGTGGCGGTGTGGCCCGACCACGAATAATCGACAATTAGTATTTTGTTCACTCTGAATGCCTCCCAACTGTTGTGATTATCATAGTGCCTTACAGTTGGTGTAAGGCAAGGGCAATTTAAAATTAATAGGTACTTTCTACGGTTAGACAACAAAAAAAGCCCCAGCAAACTGGACCATGGTATGCCGTTAGACCTTGACTATACACGCTGCTTCTTCGGTACCCAACTCATCATGCACACCGCGCTAGTACCAAGACAATCCCGGCGAACTGTAGGAAGTGGAAACCCAGCGCCAAGAAGATAATGGATAGAATCGTGGCGGTGAGGGGCTCCAAGTTGCCGATCATGCTGGCAATTGCGGGGCGCAGCGTTTTGAGGCTGGACACGTAGAGAATGTACGCGAGGAAAGTCGCCCCGAAAATGATGAAGGCGATGAATAACCACGACCACGCGTGTAGCCCCGTGGGTACGCGCCAGACGGGGGTAATCCAGTTCATCAGGAACCCGCCAATCACGAGGCCCCAGGCGACGATGACCAGTGGCGGCTCGTGCTGCAACAATGGTCGTGGCAGCAACGTGTACGCCGCGCCGGTGACGGCCGCAACCAGGCCCCACAGGACGGCGAGCGGGGCAACGTGTAGCTGCGTAACGTTGCCGTCAGTGACCAGGAAGAATACACCGATGAGCGCAATGGTAATGGCGATTGTGTCGATGGGCCGGGGCCACATGCGGTCGCTGACGCAAACCACCACGGTGATCATGGCCGGAACGAGCGAGAGCATGATGGTCGCGATGGCGGCATTACCGTAGAAAATCGCGAGGAGGTAGCTAAATTGGGCCATGGCGACGCCCACGATACCAAAGGCGATGAGGCGGAGCGCGTCGGCACGGTTCCGCCACACCCGTAGCAATGGTTGGTGGGTGATCAGTCCGTATGCGAGCATGGCTAGCCCCGCCCAGGTGAGTCGCATGCTGACCAGCCATGCGGGTGTGGCGTGACTGGTGTTGAAGATGATGTTGCTAAGGATGCCACCGACACCCCACATGGTGGTGCCAATTGCAGCGCGCAGGGCAACGCCGCCGTTTGTCGATTTTTTCAAGTTTCTTTCCCCCAGAGACGAATGACCACCGGGCAAAGTTGTGCGCCCGGGTGAGGCCGATGCTTCTAAGTATAGCAATTAATTTGTGGCGCGTGACGTGAACCGCATTTTTTTTGCCAGTGGTTGAGGCTGAAAAGTGGGTGCAACGCGGTATACTAATGGTTAAAGGCGAACTGACGGAGGGAAAACAATATGGCGTACATTGAGGTCAAGGAAGAGTCTAAAGTTTACCAAATGGGCGACACCAAAATTGTGGCGAATAATGCGCTCAGCTTTGACATTGAGGCCGGGGCGCTCACCGTCATTTTGGGCCCCAGCGGTGCGGGTAAGTCGACGGTGCTGAACATTTTGGGTGGAATGGACTCGCCTACCAGTGGTCAAGTGATAGTGGATGGGACCGATATCGCGCAGTTTAACGCTAAGGAACTCACTGAGTACCGACGGCGGGCCGTGGGCTTTATCTTCCAGTTTTACAACCTCATCCCCAACCTGACGACGCGCGAAAACGTTGAGATGGCGGCCTCACTAGTGCCGGACGCCTGGATGCGGACGATACTTTGCGTGCGGTGGGTCTCGGCGCCCGCCTGGATAATTTTCCGGCGCAGCTTTCCGGTGGTGAACAGCAACGTGTGGCCATTGCCCGGGCGTTGGCGAAAAACCCGCAATTGCTGCTGGCCGACGAACCAACGGGGGCCCTGGACTACCAGACCGGTAAACAGGTGCTACGTTTACTGGCGGATGCGAGTCACCGTGACGGTAAAACCGTGGTCATCATCACGCATAACGCTGAGATTGCGAAGATGGCGGACCGGGTCATCCGGATTAACGACGCCCAGGTGCGGAGCGTGACTGACAACGAGGAGCCGCTATCGGTGGACGCCGTGGAGTGGTAGTGGGGTGACCGCATGTATCAATCAATTCTAAACACCATGCTGGGCCGCAGTATTCGGCAAAGCTTGGGTCGATTTATTGCCATCATTTTAATTATTATGCTCGGCGTGTTGGTCTTCGTCGGCGTGAAGGGTATTGGCCCGGCCTACACGGATTCCGCGACGACGATGGTGGACCAGCAGCGTCTGGCGGACGTGACCCTGACGAGCACGGCGGGACTGACTAAGGCTGATTTACGGGCTGCCCGGCAGGTCAAAGGTGCCCAGGTCATGGCGGCTAAGAGCGTCTTTGCCCTAGCCAGCACGGACGACTCCGTGGTTGCGGTGTCTGGGTACACCAATAACCGGCAGCTGAACCAAATAATCGTCAAGAGTGGGCGGTTGCCACGGCGCGTAAACGAAATTGTTTTAGACGCCCGGGCCCGGGACTACGGCCGCTACCGGATTGGTAGTACGTACCGCTTTGCCAAGACGAGTCAGCTCAAGCGGCGCACTTACAGGGTCGTTGGCTTTGTGGAGTCACCGCAGTACCTCGATTCGACCTACAACCGCGGCAACGCCAACATCGGTAACGGGCAAGTGGCCTACTTTGCGTACGTCACCGCGTCGAACGTTGATGTTGATGTGTATACCAGTATCGGCTTTTACTTTGCCGGTTTAACGCACGGCAACAGTTTTAGCGACGCGTACCAAAACCGGGTGGATGATAAAGTTGTGGCAATCAAGCGGGCCCTGCGTGGGCGGGCAACGGCGCGGCGGCAGGAGTTGATTCGAACTGCCAGCCAAAAAGTTGACGGGCAACTCTCCGAAGCGCGAGCGACGTTGCAGCAACTGGACCAAGCCAGTGCGGCGGGGGCAACGAGCGCGGACGTGACGCAACAACGCACCAAGCTTACTGCGGCCATCACGCAGTTGGAGGACGCACAGCGCACCATCAAGGCCAAGGTGGCCAAGCCGACGTTGAGCTATGGTACGCGACATGACCTGAGTGGCTTTGCGGACTACGGTGAGTCGGCGGAACGGATTGCCGCCATCGGTAACGTCTTTCCCGTGTTCTTCTTCCTGATTGCGGCGTTAATTACGTTTACCACCATCTCGCGGATGGTGGCTGAGGACCGCAGCCAGCTGGGCACCATGAAGGCCCTCGGGTACGGCAGCGTGGCAATTAGCCGCAATTACTATATTTACGCGCTACTAGCCGCAATAATCGGTACCACTTTGGGCGCCGCGATTGGTAGCGAGTTGTTGCCACGGCTCGTGGTGCAAATGTCGGGCAGTAACACGTCGATTGTGCGTACGGCCGTGATTAACCTCCAGTGGTCGAACATTGCGCTGGCGTTGATCTTTGCGCTGATTGCGACGGTTGGTGCGGTTGTGGTCGCGGTGACCACCGAGTTGCGGGCCAAGCCGGCAGAACTCATGCAGCCCAAGGCACCCAAAGCAGGCAAGCGGATTTTGTTGGAACGGATTACGCCACTCTGGCGGCGGCTATCATTCAACCGCAAAGTCAGCTACCGCAACCTGTTTCGGTTTAAGTCCCGGATGGTGATGACCATCATTGGGATCGCTGGTGGTGCCGGACTCATCGTGACCGGATTTGGTATTCGCGATTCGATTAGTGGCGCGGGTACGCGTCAGTTTAACGACATTATTCGGTATAGCGCGGTGGCGACGTTGAGCGACAAAGGGACCCCGGCCCAGGCACGTAAAGTGTTACGGCAGAATCAGCATTACCAGCGTAGTGCCACCGTCACTGCGAATACAGTCAAAGTTCAGGCCCATGGACACAGTGTTGGTTCGGTCAGCTTCTTTGTGCCCACTGCGACCAATAATTTGACGGGTTACGTGAACGTGGAGACGACCAAGGGACAGTCGATTAGACTACCGCAGCGGGGAGTAGTGCTGACGCAGAAAGCTGCAACCACGCTGGACGCCACCGTGGGCAGTCGCGTGACCATTAAGCTAACGAACGGCCGCTCCGCGAAGGTCCGGGTGCGGGCAATTGCGCAGAATTACACGGGCCAATTTGCTTACATGACGAAGTCTGGTTACCGGGCGGCATTTGGGCGTAGTGCGCAGACCAACGCATTGTTGGTGAAGACGACGGCCCAAACCGCACAACAGCGGCGTCACCTGGCAGAGCAATTGTTGCGTAATGGCGGCGTGATTAATACGAGCTATGCGGACGACCAGCGGGCGACTTTGGAACAGATGAGTAGCAGCATGGACACCTTCATTGTCATCATTATTGTCCTGAGTGGATTACTGTCGTTCGTTGTGCTGTACAACCTGACCAATATCAACGTATCGGAGCGGATGCGGGAGTTATCTACAATCAAGGTGCTCGGTTTTTACGACGGTGAAGTGACCATGTACATCGTGCGCGAAAATATCATCTTGACCGTTGTGGGCATTTTGGCGGGCTTCCTGCTGGGCAATGGCCTGACCGCGTTCATTTTGCGGCAGGCAGCCTCTGCCCAGATTGTCTTCCCACTGATTATCCACTGGCCGGGGTATCTATTGGCGGCCGTACTGACGGCTGGATTTACCGCCATCGTGATGTGGGTAACGCATCGTCGTCTACAACGTGTGGATATGGTGGAAGCTTTGGCCGCGCGGACGGACTAGGTGTGGATAAAAACGCAGATATAGAGTGGAGGACGGCCACTTTATCCCCATAATGTGGGTATTACCTGTGGTTATCCATGATACGACGTCGATTATGGGGAGAAAGTGATCGCCGCATCAATGTTGTCCACAGAAATAGGGACTAGCAACGCCGCTTGCGGTGATTGCTAGTCCCTATTATTGTGGATAAATTATTTATTTGCCGGACTGAATAGCCCCGTTAACGACCCGTGGCACAAGACGTGACCACGAATGCAGTGGATAAAGTCGTGGTAATTGGCCCTCGTAGGTAACGATAGGCGGTTATCCAGTGCATAAACTGTAAATACGTAGTGGTGCGTGATGCGCCGTAACCACGTTGGCTTGGGTCCGCAGTAACCGTGTCGACCAAGAACTTCGCCCTGCACGGCCCCCATAATCTCCGTGACGTGCTTCCCCGGTAGAATGTGTCCCGGGATACGGTCACGAGGGTCGATGTTCCACATTACCCAGTGCGGGTGCTGGTGGTGTCCCAGCACGTCCTCATCCACCATGGTGACGGCCAGGGTGGCCGCTTTGGCGGGTACCCCCATGATGTGTATCTCGGGACTGTGGTCACCACCCCATGCGGAATTGTCGTAGCGCATAGTATGACCGTTGTGGAATTCGGGACTGGAAACAAGTAGTGATAGCACGGTAACACCTTCCAACGTGGATATTAATTGCCCTTACTGTACACCCAAAAGGGCGACGGGACAAATTAAGTCCCACGGTTAACTATTCACCGAAGGGCAGTACTACCACTTTGCCAAAGCTATCCGCACTGTCCAAAAATGCATGGGCGTCGGCGGTGTGCTCAAGGTCGAAAACTTTCGTTGGGTGCACGTCGATGTGGGCTTCCTCGATGAGGTGCAACATCGCGTTCAGGGCGAATTCAGTTACCTTACCCGAGTTAAAGGCGGTGAGGTAACTGCCACTGGGGATGCTGGCAATCGGATCAAAATCCTTGGTTGACCATTCGCCACCTAACTCACCGGTGATACACATCACGCCGCCAGGACCAGCCAGGTGTGCCAATGAATCTTGCATCGTCTTTGGTCCAACTAATTCGAGAATCTTATTGTACTGATTCTCGGTTTCTAGCTCCCCGTCCCGTTCGATGACAACATCATCAATGGGGGTCTGTAGCAGGCGCTCCTTCTTAGCGGGCTTACGGGTAGTACCGGTAATGACCACGTCGTTTTGGATTGCCCGGGCCAACTTTGCGGCCGCGGTGCCCACACCACTGGTTGCGCCGCGAATGAGCAGGTGGTCATGTGGTTGCAGGAATAGCGACATTAACGAACCGTAAGCAGTGTAATAGGTTTCGGGGACGGCTGCTAGTTCTGCCCAGGACAGGTTAGTGTGCACTGGGTATAGTTGGTCATTTGGTAACAATGCGTACTCCGCATAACCACCATCAAATGCCCGGCCCATTTCACCCATGATGCTGATAACGGTCTGGCCTTCGGGGAGGTTGACCTCATCGGTGGTTTCCACTACGGTGCCGACTGCTTCAATGCCCAGAATGCGTGGCAACTGGACGGCTGGAGACCAGCCGTTGCGGGTGAAAATTTCGGAGCGATTAATCCCAAAGCCGCGAACTTTAATGAGCGACCAGCCGGGCTTGGTGGAAGGGGTGGGGACCTCTTCGTAAGACAGGGCTTCTGGACCACCGGGATGGTGTAGAACAATTGCGCGCATAGATAACACTTCCTTTTCTGATGATTGACGAGCTACTAACTTTATTTTAGTTCAATTCAGAGTATTATACCCTGAATTTACAGTTAAAAAAAATATATATAATGTACTTGTACAATGAGTCGTAATGACCTATACTCATACATGTCGTTTCGACATATGGAGGATAAGCATGTATGAACTGTTAATTTTGGGTACGCTGATGTCAAGGAGTATGTCGGGGTATAAGTTGCGTAAAATTCTCGGCAATAGCTTGGTGCCGCGACGAGAAATATCCAATGGGGTCATGTATCCGCTACTGCGTAAGCTCGAAGATGACGGTTATATTATTCAGTCTGCGGATCCTGACAGTGCCCGCGGTGAAAAAACCGCACACATAACGGACCGTGGTCGGGAACACTTTCAAGAGATGATGTCCGCACCCGTGGTGGCTGATGGTAAGCGTGAATCAGTGTATCGATTTAAAATTCGTGCGTTTGGTGAGATTCAGCCGGACGTACAGATAGAAATTCTGGATGCCTTTGCCGATACCGTTCAGCAAGATTTAGATGAATTTATTCGTTCACGTAATCATCTACAGCAAAAGCTCCACGTTGATGAGTCCCGCGCCGAACATTTGGAATGGACTATTCAAACTTTAGACTTGAGTATTGCGCTATCTGAGACTAAGCAACGGTGGATTGCTGGTTGTCGGCGCAAAATTGCACTCGCAGTAAAGAAGGAAAATTAATTATGGATAATGGTACAAATAAACATCCTCACCGCTGGTTGGCCCTAACGGCAATGAGCTTAGGCACGTTCATGGGGCTACTTGACGTCACGGTTGTTAATGTCGCGTTGCCGACCATGGTGCGGCAGTTTAACACAACGTTTACGAGTCTACAGTGGGTATTGAACGCGTACACCTTGGTTTATGCGGTCTCACTAATGATTATGTCTAAATTGGGGGATATGTACGGACGCAAGAAAATATTTTTGGGTTCGCTCATTCTATTTGTCGTTGCGTCCGCTGTTAACGGGATGGCACCAAGTTTATTGGTCCTCGATATCGGTCGTGGCGTGCAGGCCATCGGGGGTGCGGGGATGAACTCGCTCGCCATGGCGCTGGTGGCGTCAAACTTTGAGGGGCGCCAGCGCGGTACCGCTTTGGGTATTCTGGGGTCGGTCATTGGGATATCCTCAGCTTCGGGACCGTTAATCGGGGGCTATTTAGTTGAACACTTTGGCTGGCCATCGATTTTCTACGTTAACGTTCCTGTGGGCATCATTACGGTCATCATGACCATCATTTTTGTGCAGGAAACGCCGAGTTACGGTAAAAACGAACGCGTTGATCTATGGGGGATGGTATTGTCAGCCGCCGGTTTGTTTAGCCTAATCTACGGGTTGATTACCAAGGAATCCCATCCGCACTGGTCGTGGCTGGAACTTCAGGTTAGTGGCTGGTTGGTTGCCGGTCTAGTGTTGCTCGTGATTTTTGTGGTGGTTGAGAGTCGTTTGGAACAACCGATGATGAACGTGGCGTTCTTCAAGAAGCCGCATTTTATCGGTACGGTGGTCGTGGCCTTCGCTTTGGGGGCGGGTATATACTCGTTCAACACGTTCCTGACCGCATTGATGCAGAACTACATTGGTTATTCGGCGTTTGATACCGGAGTGCGTCAGTTGACCATCAGTATCTGGTCCCTAATTCTGGGACCACTAACGGGTATCTTAGGGGCAAAGTTCCCCAAGAAGCGGCTGATTGGGTTCAGTCTGCTAGTGGGGGCGATGGGCTTCCTGGTGATTGCGAACGCTGTTGGTCCGCAGGTCAGCTTTGCCAACCTGTGGCCGGGGATGATTCTAATTGGGATTACCAATGGTATGGTTAACCCGCTACTGAATACCGCGGGCATGGAGGGCGTCGCTCCGCAAGAAATGGGGATGGCGTCGGGGCTGCTCAACGTCTTTCGCCAATTAGGTACCACGGTCGGGGTTGTCGGCTTCGGTCTGGTGCAGGACACACGCTACGAGCAGTATCTGAGTGCGCACCTAAGTAGCACTGGTATGCCCGCAAAGATGGCGGACGGGATCCATTCGGCCTTGGTGACGGCCGGGCCGTTCTCGGGGCATAGTATTGCGTGGTCCGCACAGCTCGCCAAGACACCCTTTGCCCACGCGGTGCGGCAGGTGGTGATTCGGGCGTACGACCGGGGGATGTCTGCCGTTGCCCTTTGTGCTGCTGTTGTGGTGGTCATTGGGAGTGTTGCGGCGTTGGCATTGATGCGGAATCAGGTTTCTGCGGATGCGCAGACTGATGATTAACGTGTGGCTGGATGGCGGGCAGGTCAATTGCCTGCTGTGATAAGTCGTTTTACGTTGATAGTTTCAGGGGCAGCACCTTACTTTGCTGGTTCAATTAGGGGATAACATTAGTATACCGAACGTACGTTCGATTGACGTGTTTAAAAACGTACGGTTTGAATACGAATACTGATTTGTTAGTACTTGTCAACGATTCCAGTGGACTCAATTTGCAAAGGCCCGTGGCAATTTGGTGTTTAACCGGAAAAATTACCGCAAGATGATTAAAAGCTCCCCAGTTATCGGTTAGGTCTGATAACTGGGGAGCTTTTAATTTGCGTTGGTTGACGCTTTAGTGCTGATTTTTACGTGGACGTTGGGGATGTTCGTGTGGTTGGCGCCGCTGGTCAAACCAACGTTGCATTCTTTGCGCCATGCGTTGTTCGATTTTCGCCTTTTGTTCCGGCGTCATGTCAGCGAACCGCTGGTAAAACTGGCGCTGCACGCTAGGATCAACGTTCTGGTCGAGCCACGACGAGACGTTTTGCGGCACGGCACCTTCATCCGCGGTTGGTGGAGTGACTGGCGTAGCGTCGTCCGGGTTGGCAGTGGTAGCTTGCGCGACTTTGCGGTTACCCGTTTCCGTCGTGTCATCGGTATCCGCCGACTGGCGCGCGTTGCGCCAAAACTCACGTTGAGCCTTGCGAAAATCGCGGAGGTCGGTCCCAGACAGTTTGGTGAAGTCGCGTTGCTGTTCCTCAGGCAGGGCGGCCACATCGTACATTTCCTGGCGCGCGGAACTGTTGAGCAAAAACATGACGACCGGATAGGCCAGGAACACGAACAGTGACAGCTCCGGTTGGATAAACGCCATGATCAGGGCAGCAAAGCTGAGTCCATCCATAATCAGGTTGCTGTTGCCATAAATCTTCTGGTAGACGTTGCGCATCTCCTTGGCCTCGGTGTATTGCAGGTGGATAATCGCCTTTGCCAGGTAGCGGAAGAGGATGTTCACCACTAACTGCAGGACACCATAAAGTAGCACCGTGATACGGGTGGTGTTGCTGGCCATCATGTTGGTCAACAGCGGCATCAATGATAGTGGCATCAGGAACAGCATGTCCAAAATAATGATGCGGTAGGTCATGGTGCTGATTTCACTGAACGCGGTGCCGTGCTGATACCACATGTTGGCGATAAAAATAAAACTGATAAAGTACACGCCCACTGATTTGCCCAACTGCATGTAGTTAGTTAGTGAATCGTGTAGCACCGGGGGGATGTCCAAAACCATAATGGTAATGATGATGGCGATAATCGCGTCGCTAAAGGCGTCCAGACGGTTTTTGAGTTTTTCCATCGTGTGACCTCGTATTTACTTAATGGTGTTATTTTAGGCGTAAATGGGGGGATGTACAAGTGAGCGATGGCTATTTGGTAATGCACTAAAGTAGAAAGCAAGGATATAGCGAGATTACTGGGTGGGTACGTGTCTAATTAATGACACGTGTAAAGGCACGTGCTAAAATTCATTGAGGAGAGTTTTGCCAATTGGACTCACGCAGGTTAATTAAGATGCTGAAAAGTAAAGGCTGGTACGAGGATTATTCTACGGGTAATCACCGTTACTTTAAGCATCCGTCTCTTCCAAGCAAGGTGACAGTGCCCCATCCGCGAAAAGATATTCCCAAGGGTACTTTGAATACGATTTTGAAGCAGGTACATTTGCGTTAACGTAGTCAAAGAGGAAGGAAGAATTTCTAATGCGATGTATATACTTTGCGGATTTTGTTAAGAACGAACAGGGCCAGTTTGAAGTTACGTTTCCTGATTTGGCGCCAATGTGGCCACATACGGTAATAACCTTGCGGAGGCGTTGCATATGGCCAACGACGCGTTGAGCGGTTACCTGGTTGTGATGGAGGACGATGGCGATCGGTTACCACCAGCGAGCGATGCTGAAACACTGCTGCCCGCGGCTCAGGGTCTACTCGTGCCAATTGAAGTGGATACGCGAATTACCCGTGAACGTGATGCAAATCGGAGCGTGAAGAAGACACTCACGATTCCGGCATACCTCAACGATTTGGGGATGGAGCAAAAGATCAACTTTTCGCTCACGTTGACCGAAGCACTGAAGGAGCGGCTGCTGGGGTGAGCAGATAGACCCAAAGTGGTGGTGTTGTTTTCCACCCATGAAAACAATTTCAAAATCATTGGTATACACCCTTGCATTCGCTTACAAAAAGTGTAAAATAGTGTCTTGTAAACGTTTTTAAACAGACAAACAAGTTTTGCTGACGCATCATGAGGACTCCCTGTTCACCGGCTGGGGGCCCTTTTTTTGTTACCGTACAGTTTCTAACCGCGAGCCTCCACTATCTACAAAAAAAGGCGCCACAACCACCAAGGTTGTAGCGCCGCTTTGTATCCTCAAAGCTTATGCGAGCTGTACGCCTGCTTCCAGCGTATTATCCAATTTGTAGATGCGCTCGATGTCGATGATCACCACGGCAGCACGTGGGAACCGTTCAAAGATTTTGGTTTTACCCAGAATGTCGTTGGCTAGGTCGTCGCCCTCGTGAATGTGTGCCGTACCCTCAAACCGGAAGCCCTTCTGCGCGTCGCGATCGACTACCGCTACCGCCGCCATGTGGTTATTGGTGAGGTTGTCGAATGCCTGGCGGAAGGTGTGCTCAAAGTAGATTAAGTGTGAATCGTCGTAGACGTGCAACGAACCCTTAGGGCCAACCTGGGGCTTGCCGTCCACACCGGTAGTTGCGAGGAAGGACAGCTGAGTGCCCAGCATGTTTTTCATGTCTTCTGTAAGATTTGCCATTTTGAAAATCTCCCATCTGCAGTTTTAGTGTACATCTGCTTATCTTTAGTAAGCATATCGTTGGGCGGTGACTTTGTCAATCTTATGGCGTAATCAAAATGCAATTAACCGTCCGACGCGTCAATTATTGCAAGCAACAATACTACTTTGCGTCCGTCGACATTCCCCGGCCGCGCATGCGGCGCACCCGAATGAGGACCACCACGAGTCCTAGGGCCGACAGCACGGTGCTGCCCCAGAAGACGTTGGCGAATGCACCTAGGAAGTTGCCGGTCTGCGGCGTGATGCGCGCCACGCCGGGCAGCTGTGCGAACAGGATGACGGCACCAAACGTCATGCCGACAGTCATCCCCAGCGTCCGTGCAAAGGAGTTCAGGGAGCCAGCCACACCACCCAACGTCCGCGGTACCGTGTCCATCGTCAGCGCGTTGTTCGGCGACAGGAACGCGCCCATGCCCACACCGTTTAGGATGATCGGCCACAGGATGGCCCACCAGTTATTCGTGGGTGGATACAGCGCGTATCCGGCCTGAGACACAATCAGCACAATCAATCCCACCAGCGTCAGCCAGTAACGGTTCCAGTGGTCTGCGAGGTAGCCCGCGATGGGCGTTACCAGCAACATCGTCGCGCTTTGGCCCATCATGATGATGCCGCTGAGGAAGGGGCTGACACCCAGGAAACTTTGCAGGTAGAACGGTAGGAGGATGTTCGACACCGCGTTCACCAACATCACGATGAGCAGCGTACCAACCGAGATTAGGTAGTCCGGGTTGTGCAGAAGCTGCGGGTCAATCCACGGCGACTTTGCGTGGTCATCCTGCATGAACGAGAACACCGTCAAAACGGCCCCAATTGCCATGCCAATCCAGGCGACCACGCGCCAGCCCGGTGCTTGGACCATGGCACCACCAACAAAGAAGAAGATGATGCCGGCAGTGAAAAGGTTCTGCCCGGTCCAGTTGGCGGTGCCCCAAATGGTCCGTAGCCGGTCGCGTTGCGGAATCTGCGGCTGGAGCACGCGCCAACCAATCAGCAGAATGACCGCGCCAAGCGGAACGTTCATCAGGTAAATCCAGCGCCAGGACAGCGCGCTAATGAGCAGCCCACCCACGGCCGGTCCCGAGATAGAGCCCACCGATGTGAACATCGAAATGGCGGCTAAGGCTTCGGCACGGGTGGAGCTCGGGAAGTTATCACTCACGATGCCCATCCCGTTTGCCATGGTCATGGCAATCCCGACAGCCTGAATCACCCGGCCGATCAGCAGAATGATGAAGTCTGGTGCGAGTCCCGCAATCAGCGATCCAACGACGAAAATGACGCCGCCGGCAAAGAAGACACTGCGCTTGGACAGCAGGTCACCGATATGACCGAACATCACCAGCAAAATGGTACTGGTAACCAACCCAATAGTGACCGCCCAGGTTGCGATGCTGTTACTGATGCCAAAGTCGCGGGAGAGCACGGGCAACGCGAGCGTCAGGCTGGAGCCCGACAAACTGGTGAGCAGGGAAATGAGCCCCAACACCATCACGGTTTGCCACTGCGATTTATTCTTCTGCATTTTACCCACCTCCAAAGTTGATGATTTAATTCTGTGTGGTCTCTAGCTCACTCAGTAAGGCCGCTTGCTGTGGCGGCAATTGGCCGTCCGCCATCGGTCCCACGTTGAGCAGCAGGCGTCCCTTTTGCGGGGTCACCTGCTTGATTAACGCCCGTACCTGATCAGCAGTAATGCTGTCTTCCGGCCGGCTCATGCGGTTGTACCCAAAGCTCTTGTCGATGCCGCGGGTGACCTCAAAGTAGTCGTCGCCACCCTGCCAGTCGGTATTATACTCCAGCGTGCGGTAATCGTAGTGGGCGGGCGGAATTCCCGCGCCACCTTTGCTTTCGCGACGCTGCAAGTAGCGCGATCCGAGATCAATGGCGGCACGACCGAGCGGGTTGTGCAACCAGTTAGGGTAACTGTTCCACCGGTCGTTAATCACACCCTGCGGCACGGCCTCGTAGAAGTACGCGAACAGCTCGGGCAGCCGCTTGTCCGTCGGGTAGCCAATGTCATTCCAGAGGATGTCGGGGTGGTACCGGTCGATCAACTCGTGCCACTGGTCCCAAACGTAATTGAGGTACGTTGGGCTGGTGTCATAGCCTAGAACAAGGTCGCCCGCATCGCGAATGGGCCGCGTTTGGAACGTCCAGTCGAGCAACGACGAGTAATATACACCGAACCGCATCCCGCGACTGCGCACCGCCTGCGCGAGTTGCCCGACGAAGTCAAAGTCGAGGTGGTAATCCGGCCGTTTCGGGTTGCGTACGTTGCTATCGTACATGACAAAGCCGTCATGGTGTTTGGTTACGACGACTACATACTGCGCGCCGGCCGCCGCAAACTGGTCGGCCCACGCGTCGACGTCCACGTTACGCGCCGCGGCTTTGAAGTCGTCCGCCAGGTCCAGATAGGTGCGGTTGCCGTAGCGCTCTTGGTGGTAACGGGTCACCGCGCTCCCGCGTGTGCGCATGCCGTTGAGGTACCACTCGGCGTACGGCTGGTTGGCGTACAGGTAGCGGAGCGAATGGTGCTTGACGATGGTACCAAAATCGCCGACGTCGGTGGGGGCAAAGGCGGGAACGGAATACGGGCCCCAGTGAATGAAAATACCAAAGTCAGTGCGTGTAAACCACTTTGGCAGTGGTGCGTTACGGGTCGTCATGTGCGATCACCTCCGTAATGACGGGATATCTGGGCTTCTGCGGTGGCGCGATCCAGTTTGCCCGCGTTCACATCGGCCATGAGTTGGACGTCATGGTCGTTTAGGTGGTAGCGCGAGTACGGAATCAGCGCGAGGGCGTAACCAATGCCGGGGATGAGGGTGGCCGTCAGCCACAGTCCCTGCAGGGCGACGGACGACTGGGTGATGTGTTGGTGCGCCAATACGGCGAAGCTGCTCGCGTGGATCGGGGACCAGTGGAACGCTGCGAGGATGAACAGGCCCAGCGGTTGTGCCAGCGCCGTTAACTTACCAGCGTAGGACTGGATGGCGAACGCAATCCCCCGGGCATCGACGCCGGACGTGTAGGTGCCAAATTCCACCACATCGGGCGTGAACGTGAGGTTGAGCGTGAAGACAATCGCCATGGGAATCGCCCGTACGGCAACCAGCGCTAGGTACATCGGCAGGCTGGCCCGGCCAAAGAGGTACAGTAGGACGCTGGCGCCGACGAACCCGACGTTGCCCCAGAAGAAGAGGCGGAACTTATCGACACGCTTGAGGATTCGGCCCATCATGCTGGCAAAGATCAGCATCGGGATGGCAATAATCACCAGGGTGAGGCTGGAAACCAGCGCGCTGCCGAAGAAGTAGTACGACACGAACAGGTCGACGGCCGCGTACGTGAGTGATACGCCGCTAATGATGAAACCAATGTAGTAGCGGCGCAGGTACACGTTTTGTCGCAGGTAGTGCCACATGCCGGCGAGCGAGTATTTCTGCGTGGTGGTGACGGTCTTGACGCGTTCGCGGCCCGCAAAGCTGACGGGGACCATCGTGATGAGGATGATCAACGCCACGAGCAGGGCGGCCTGACTAAATGGTAGGCCCACGTTTTCGCTAATCAGGAAGGTGACCATCTGGCTAGTAACAAAGGTGCCGGCGAGCGCCAACATCCGCCCGCTAGACAGCACGGTGTTCCGTTCGTCCAGGTTGACCGTCATGCGCGTCACGAGGTTGTAGATGGGGATATCGCTCAGCGTGTACGAAGCGTCCCAGAGAATGTAGGCGAGCACGAACCACAGCATTTTACCCGCTGAACCCATGGCACCGGGGATTTGGAAGAGAATGATGGTGGCAATGGGGATGGCAAACATGGAGATGCGCAGCCACGGGAGGCTTTGGTGGCCGCTCTTGAAGTGGATGGTGTCAAAGAGGATGCCGAAAATCGTGTCGTTGACGGCATCCCACAACTTAACGAGGACCATCACAATGGCCACTTGGCCGAGGTCGAGGCCCACCAACATGAGGTAGGTTGTGAGGAAGCCGCTGAGCATGGAGTTAGCCATGCTTTGACCAAAGAAGTAGCTCCAAATACTGAAGCGTTCTGGTCGGGTAGACTGGTAGTTATTCATGGTTAGTCCTCCCTTCTGTGGAGTATGCGACGGTTGGCTAACCAGACGAGTGCGTCAACCTGCCACAGTTTGAGTGCCCCGCCGCTTTGTTGAGCAAGACGATGATAGGTGAGTCGAGTACAGACAGGATGAAGAAACGTTCCTCCGGCGAGCCTGGGGCTGCATTGTCGTTCTTGATGAGTTGTTGCAGGACCACGTCCGCTACTTTGCGTGCCACCCGGGAATGCCGCCCGAGCGTACGGGGCGTGCTCATGCGGGTGTGTTCGCCCCGATGCTCGGGGTGCGTTGGCGTGACGGTCATGCCAGACAAGGCGGTAAAGTCCGCTACGGTGGCGTGGCCCTGAGGCTGGCGGTACCAGGCTGGAACGTCGGGCTGAACCCAGGCGGGGGCGTCAACGGTCACGGTGAAGTCCGCAACAATATCGGTACTGCTGGTGCCCACGAAGACGCGCCAGTCGCCCGGTACGGCGCGGAACGTTTGGTGATTCTCGTCCCAGCGCATGAAGGCCCGAGCCGGAATATCAATTGTTAGCGTGTCCTCTTCGTGCGGTTCCAGCCAGACCTTTTTGAACGCTGCTAACGCCTTAACGGGGGCGAGTTGCGCCTGGTCGGCCTGACCCACGTAAATCTGCACCGTTTCGGCACCACGACGTTCGCCCTGATTAGCGACGGTAATAGTCACTGTGCGGTCAAGTGCATCGTCAGTAGCGCTGGTGGCGTCAATGGTACCGTGGTTGAGCGTGAAGTTGGTGTAACTGAGGCCAAAGCCAAAGGGGAACGCAACCGGCACCTGTGCCTTGTCGTAGTAGCGGTAGCCCACGTACAGGCTTTCGGCGTACGGAATAGCGAGTGCGTCCGGCTGGCTAAAGTACGGTGCGGCGGGAACGTCGGCAGCGTGCAGCGGGTAGGTTTCGGCTAGTTTGCCGGATGGGTTGACGTCGCCGAAGAGGATGCGGCTCGCCGCGGTTCCGACGGCTTCACCACCCAGGTAGAGCTGGATGATGCCATCGACTTTGTCCGCCCACGGCATGCTGACGGGAGCGCCACCAACCAGGACGACAATCAGGCGTTGCGTAACTGGTGCCAACGCAGCAATGAGGGCGTTTTGGTTATCGGGTAGGTTGAGGTTCTCGCGGTCAAAGCCTTCCGACTCCGCCGTGCTGGGCAGGCCGGCGACCACAACCGTCGTCGTGGCGTCCATCGCCGCCTCGGTGGCTGCGGCCACGAGTTGGGCGTCATGTTGCTCACTCCCTAGTTCGTAGCCACGGACGAAGTTGTAGGCGTGGTGCTGCTCGTCGAGACCGGCGAGGATACTGGTGGGCGTGGCGTTGATGTGCGAGGAGCCGGCCCCCTGGTAGCGGGTATGCTCAGCCAAGTCGCCGACTAGCAGTAGTGAGTCGTCGGGATTGAGTGGCAGGGCATCGTCGCGGTTTTGCAACAGCACGGCTGCGTGTTCCTCAATCCGCTGTGCTAGTGCGTGGTGGGCGGCCATCATCGCTTCGGGGTCGGTGGTGCCGGCCGGGCGTTGGCGGTTGGCGAGCGCACTAATGCGGGTAGTGGTGGCGTCCAGACGGTCTTGCTGCAATTGGCCCTGGGCGAGTGCTCGGTTGGCCTCGGCATCAAAGATGTGGTTGGAACTCGGCATCTCGATGTCCGTCCCGGCGTTGATGGCCGCGACTTTGTCGTTCAGGCCACCCCAATCGGTGACCACCGCACCTTTGAACCCCCATTGCTGCCGCAAAACGGTATCGATGAGGTAGCGGTGGTCGCTCATGAAGTGACCGTTGACCTGGTTGTAGGCGGTCATGACGGTTTCCGGCTGGGCCTGTGTGACTGCCAAGCGGAAGGCCTCCAGGTACACCTCGTGCAGGGTGACGGGGTCGATGAGCGCGTCATAACGGAGGCGGTCACGTTCCTGACTGTTACCGGCAAAGTGCTTGAGGCTGGCGCCCGTGCCGGTCGATTGCAGCCCGCGAATCCAGGCTGCCCCCATGGCACCGGCCAGCAGCAGGTCCTCGGAGAAGTATTCAAAGTTGCGGCCGCCTAACGGGCTACGCTTAACGTTGATGCCTGGTCCCAAGACAACGTCGATATTGTAGCGACGGGCTTCCTCACCGATTGCCGCACCCATCGCACGCAGGAGCTCAGGGTCCCAGGTGTTAGCTGCGGCGCTAGCGGTGGGAAAGGCAGTAGCGGGGACGCTGGCGTTCAGACCGAGGTGGTCAGCGGCTGCGTCCTGAAAGCGGAGTCCGTGGGGGCCGTCGCTAAAGCGGATACTGGGGATGCCCGGCACGCTTTCAGTGGTCCAGAAGTCGTGGCCGGAAGTGAGGTTAATTTGTTGTTGCGGAGTTAGTTTAGTCATCGTTTTTTTCGTCCTTTCCGTTAATCGGACACTTGTTGGGCATCTGGGGCAAAAAACGTTCGATTGTACACCAAACGGGGGTGCAACAAATCGTTACACCCCCGTAGTACGCGTTACGTCGCGTTCCCAGCGACTACATTTTACGCTTCTAGGGAGATGAAGTCGCCCGCAGCGAACATGGTTTTGACAAAGTCGGGTACGGTGTCCGTCCGGTTCCAGTCGCGTTGCCATTCGCAGGCGAGCTGGGCGTTGGTGGTGAGCTCAGCGCCGGCCTGTTCCATCCGCCGGAGTGCGGTTTCGTGCGCAACTTTGCTCGTGCCACCGACCGCGTCGACAACGGGGTGTACTGAGTAGCCTTCCCGCAGTGCGTCGAGTGCGGGGAAGGTCAGACAGGCCTCGGTCCACAGGGCGGCCATCACCAGGTGCTTGCGGCCGGTAGCCTTAACGGCCTCGACAAAGTCGCCGTCTTCCCACGCGTTGATGTTCGTCCGGTCGATGGACGGAATGTCCCCGAGGACGCGCTTCAGGTAGGGCACGGTGTCCTTGTTACGACCAGTGGCCACGTTAACCGTGGACAGCACTATGGGCACGTGGTAAATCTGGGCCAACTGAATGGTCATTGCCACGTTCCGCAGCAGGGTCGGGTGAGCGATGGACTGAATTGATTGAATTTGGGTTGCCTGGTAGTCAATTACTAACAACGCACTATTCTCTGGTGTTAACAGAGCATCCGTGACGGGGTCACGACGAGCTAAACTAGTCATAAGAAAGCGCCTCCAAATTATTTGATAACTAGATTGTAAACTTACTTACCAAAAATAACAAGTGCCTGTGTTAACTATTTACCCACCTATGCCGCGCGTGCACGTAAATTGGTTTTGTGCGTGCCCGTATAATCCGACCGTGTACAATAACAACAGGTGTCGGAGTGGGGTGGTTGGTGGGAACACGCGGGTGGCCTTTGGGACTGCGGCTTACGTGTCCTGCGCCGTAGTGGGTGACGGCAGCGTTGGTCGGACCGGTGAGCTGCGGCTTTCGTGGGGTGCTCCATGGTAACCACTGCTAGGGCGAAGGCTCCAACCCGCCAAGTGCGGGCGTGTTTCCGCCGCGATT
The DNA here is from genome assembly GCF_001311175.1 of Lacticaseibacillus pantheris DSM 15945 = JCM 12539 = NBRC 106106. Taxonomy (GTDB): domain Bacteria; phylum Bacillota; class Bacilli; order Lactobacillales; family Lactobacillaceae; genus Lacticaseibacillus; species Lacticaseibacillus pantheris. Next base: position 21,457 of record NZ_BBAI01000005.1, read on the forward strand.
TCTAGCCTGCCCGGAAAACCACCGGCCAGTCTAGAAATTCGTCGCGTTCTAATGGCTAAAGCCATAAGAACGTTACACCCCGGCAGTGGTTACCATTCCGACCCCACACGCCTCCGCTCACCGGCCCGACCGACGCGGCCTCCCCAACCACGTCTCCGGACACGACGCCTCGTCGCAAAAGCCGCCTGCGGGTTCTCGCTACATTGTGGTTGCGTCTACTATGTCCACAAGCCTTCGTGCACAGTTTGTCAGATTTTACCTGTTGGTGTAGTTATATTAGATCTCGTTTCTGCCTACAATGCTGGGTAACCACTAATCTATGGGAGGATACTCGAAGTAACGAGTGCCGGCAAAGGGATGGTGGGGTGGAGGCGTCGTGTCCGGAGACGTGGTTGCTGCGGCCCCAGAGCGCTGTTCGAGCGCAGCGAGTTACAGCGGCAAATCTTGGAGACAAAGTGGTTTTTCTTTGGCTCCGAGATTCGCGGGAAGCCCGGCACGGGCTGGAGCGTGCGGGTGTAGCAATCACGGCATAGGCACGTAAGCCGCAACCCCACCGTCCCTTTGCCAGCACGGATGTAAAGGGATCAATGTACAAACCCCCGTCAGATGATATAGTTAATTACAGTTATTGCGTAATATCTCAGAATGAGGAGACCCTGCCATGCCCGCCTGTAATCGTCCCGATGAAGTTCTTGCCCTGCACGTTCTTCAGCAGTACGCGCCAATACGTTATGCCCATGCATTGCACGCCGACCGCCCGGATATCTGGTGCTTGCGGCCGTCTATTGGCGTGGAGGTCACATGGGGGTACGCCAACCACATTTTGGCGCAGCTCGGTTTGAACTCGGCGCGGGATCCTCACGATGCGTTGCTGCGGTACCACAGCCAGTACCAGATGCCCTTTGCTGACCGCACCGGCCGGGCCTTTGAGTACCTGGAGGCGAACGGTACCATTGACCGGAACATTGAGCCGCCCGCCCACCTGGGTAGCGGCAACGACATGCTGTTCGCATACCGGCGCAAAGTCGCGAAGGCACACCAATACCGTCAGTTTGCCGAAATGAACCTGTTTCTGCACATCTTTCCCACAACCGATGACGAGGTGCGGCGATTTGCCGCGGCTGCAACAGAGCTCGCCCGCCGGCCCGTTCTGCGGACTGTTTACTGCTACGACGGGCGCACGCTGTGGGTCGTGGATTTGATGCGCGGGATGATTAGCCATGCGGAAGTGGTGGTGTCCAACTAGCCCCCTGGCAAGGTGAACGTAAAAATCGCGGTACCGGAATTAGTCCGATACCGCGATTTTACTGTCTAATTCACATCCACGTCAGTCCCCAACAGCTTGGGCCGGCCCAACCAGTAGCCCTGGATGACGTCACAAGGGTACTTACTGGTGATGGCGTCAAGCTCGATTTGAGTTTCGATACCCTCAATTGCGATGGCCTTGTGGTGTTCCTTGGCCTCGTTGTACCACATCGATAGGATTGGCTCGATTTCACGGAAGGTTTTGCACGGCCGAAAGTCTTGGCAGGCAAACTTGAACTCCGCGACATCGTCCTCCATGCCTTTAATGAGGTTCGGATTGTTTTGCCCCACACCGACGTCGTCCACGCACACTAGGAGGTTGTGTGCGTGGAAGCGGCGGGCCGCAGCCTGGATATCGGCCACAGAAACGTCGGGGTCGCGGCGCTCCGTCAGCTCGGTGAAGATATTAATCTTGGTGCGCGCCTGGATCCGTGCAACCATGTCCATGAATGCAGGATCGATAAATTGCCGCTCTTCCAGGTTGAAGGAAAGTAGGCGAATTGAGGATGACATAGTATCAACAATATTGCCTAGTAGATCGCCAATTGCGTCGGCCGTAATGGCGTTAAAATCTTCCGGCAGCACCCATTTGCCGTTCTTTCGTTCACGGATAAAAAGTTCATAGCCAATTGGTAGGCGGCTGGATCCGTCGCCCACGAACTTGGGTTGCCCAAAAAAATCGGTACATAACGTGCCCTCCCAGTAAACCGCTCAAAAATATAAAAAAACGACCCGTGCATGGTCTTTCACATGTGCGGGTCGTGTGCTACGTTACCGTAGCCTGAGCAGGTTGTTATTCGCGTTATTTCACAATCGGAATATCGATTGCCTGATTAATTACGTTAACTTTAATTTAGCAAAGTCGTAGCCCAATGGCAATAGCCTTCGATAAAATTTGGTTGGGAAATCAGCCATGTGATGTGTCAATACACCCACTCCACACCTGTTGTTATAAAAAGGGTTTAACTATTGGGACGGTGCCGTAATCGTGCCGAGTTTGTGCTCTTGTGCGTTAGTCGTGAAGCGTGAACTGTAACTTCATCCGCGGTGCGGCTAGCTTGAGCATCTGGCCGAGCAACTTGGTTGAGTTCTTAACGTTGATGGCGGCCATTTCATCGTTGACGGATGCCAAGTAACTTTGCAGGTCGTCCTGGTCGGCAGCCGCCGCATCGGCTTTGATTTCGAGGTTGCGCGCCGCAGCCGTCGTGTTCTCTTCGTAGAGGTTTTCGAAGTCTTCGAAGAGGGCGAAGTCGGTGTCACCAAAGATAGCCAGTGTGTTGGCCAGCCAGTACATGTTAGCGGGGTCAAACTCACCGGTCGTGTTCTTGTATGGGGCTGGCGTGTCGTTAACGTTGGCGTAGAACGGCAGGACGGAGTTGAACGTGTTTGGGCCAAAGGCGAGCCAGTGAACGCCGGCGATGGCGGCAGGTACGTCGTTGCGGATTTGGAGGATGTGCAATTCCTGGTTACGGTTGATCCCAATCGGCCGGTACAGCTTCTTTTCCGCATCAGTCCCGGTAGTACCGTAAACATCGTAAGGCGTGTTCTGGTAGTGGGAGCTGAGGACGAACTTAACGTCCTCGATGCTAATTTTGCGGTCGGTCCGGCAGATGAACGGCAGGTCCTGGTCAATCGGCGTGGTGTCGAATTCAGGATTGAAGTACTTCTGGCCGTACCATGCGCGGGGGTTGTTGTAGCGCGTGTCCTTGATGGTGGCAGAACCAAAGATGTGGCGGAGGTCGTAGCCTTCACGGTCGGGGTTGAGGTGGTGCTGCTCAATCAGGTCCTGGAGGTCAGCGCTGGCCATGTAGTTTTCATGGTCGTCAAAGTCGAAGTCGTCGATGTTAAAGCGGTTTGGTGCCACTACGTAAGCGTCGTCGGGAATACGGACAGCGGCCCAGTGATGACCGGCGATACTTTCGAACCACCATACTTCATTGTTGTCGGAGAAGCCAATTCCGTTGGTCTCATAGGTACCATACTTTTCCAGCAGGCTACCGAGGCGTTCGACCCCTTCGCGGGCGCTGTGGATGTATGGCAAAGTGATGGTTGGCATGTCTTCTTCACCGATACCTTCGTCAACCAGTGGGTCCACACCGAGGATACGGCTATTGGTCGTGATGGTTTCGGTGGAAGTCATTGCGACGTTATCGCTGTTAATACCAGCGGCTGCCCAGAGCCCGTGGCCGTCGACGGCTTCTGGTGTAGAGGTGTACTGGAGCGGGTTGTCAGGCAGGTCGATGTTGAACTTGCTGAGCACGGACTGGTAGTGGCGAGGTTGGTCTTCGGGACGAACCACGACGAACTTTTGTGGGTGCAGCGGTTCGTTGCCGTCTTCGTTACGGGCGATGATGGTGGAACCGTCAATTGATGCGTCTTTGCCGACCAGAATGGTGGTACAGGAACCCTTGATGTGTTTGGACATGAGATTACCTCTTTCTGTTTGTATGATGAGTTAATTGTATAGCTTGTGGTGGGGAAAGGCCAATTCGGAAAGTTAAATTTGAACGTGATTAAACTAATGGTGAGTGGGATGTATGTTAGTGGACAGCCGCACACCAACATTAACGAAACTAAGCGTCGGACGGAGCCGTTACAGTAACAACATCCAGTCCTTGGTTAATGCCCGCGCCTTGTTGTGTTGACTGTCGTATTGGTAACGACTCTCAACCTCATTGATGATCATGGCACGAATGCGTTGATGCTGAGCCCAATAGTCATACTCACGCCCGCGTGGAGGTGCAGGCAGATTATTGACGTCTAGGAACGGCAATTTAAGCTGCTGGCCCCAGTTGGCGTGATGATAAAGTGTGGCGGTCTGATGAAGTAGGGGGTTCAGTAATTCCTCGCCCATGCTGGTAGTGAACTCAATTAAGCGGGTGAGGCGCTGTTGGCACAACCCAATTTTTACGCACAACCGGCGTTCGTAATATTGGCCATTGCGGAACCGTGCGGGTGACCACCACGCTGCACGCAATCGGTGAATGTTAAACCAGGGCTGTGCACGTGACTGGTCAACGCCCATGGCCAGAAAACCATCATGGTCGCTAGTCCACGCCGTCATCATTTCGATTCGTGGGCAAATATCCCTAAAGAGTTCGGGATTTCCAAGTGCCCAAAGCATCGGTTTATTTAGTCCGTGTACATACCTGGTACGGTCGATTAAGTTGTTGCTGCGCTGCGAGCTGACATAAATCTGACTAGATTCATGGATCAACAGGCTGCGATATCCACTGCTTGGGGCAGCAGGGATGATTGCAGCAATATCGGACGTCAGGTAACACAGTGGCCAAGAGGGCAACTCTACAGGTAGAGTTGCCAGGTAATCGGTCGAATGGCCACCGATATAAAAATGTTGATTCATAAATCACCGCACCTCGTTTTTTTGAAAAGTGGTAGGGTGCGGCTGTCCACGCAATTATTGTAGGATATGCGCCCGGCACGAACAAACGTTTGTGCGTATTTTTCCGATATATGACCATTTAACTTTGCGTGTTCTGTGATTCGCCACAGGTTATACTTTATGTTGGTGTATAACCGAATGAAGCAAATATTTTGATTGTTTTAATAGCAATTACCAAGTGATATACTGCATGTTGATTGAATTCACAGACCGTAAAGTTAGAATGGAGTCGCCATGGAGCAATTTGATGAAACAAGTGCAAATTCACAAGACGAATTGCTTGCTGAAATAATTAAAAAAAATCACTTTAGATAAGTCTGATGATTCGGTTCATCAGCAAAATGTTCGTTGGAAGAAAGTCCAGGACGAGTATTTGGTTAAGACTTTCGATTCTGACTTTCTAGGCTATAATGAATATTTTCATTCATTTGCTGCATTACGAACAACACTAGCGTTAAAGAAAACTAATTAAATGCCACGCCTTACTTCACCTTTTGCAGGTCAAGTAGGGCGTGGCTATTTAATTGATTTTTTTGGAAAAGTATTTGGGAATCATCTTCGATATACGCGCTAACGTTTTCGGGTTGTAGGAAGCCAGTCTTTAACTCCATTACATTTGCCATGCCAGCGGCCATACCGTACTTAACGGTTCTAAGATCGCCAAGACCCTGACTAATTGCGAAGAGCATGCCGCCCACTGTAGAATCTCCTGCCCCCTCAGTGTTAACTGCGTTTAGAGACCGGGTTTTAACAACGTAGAACTGTGGGTTTGCGGTGCCGACTTTAATTGCCGCTCCAGTACTACCCAGTGAAACCACTACTATGGGGATACGCGCCAGGCGTTGGTTGTGTAAGGCAGCAATTGCGTCCCGAGGATTTTCACTAATATGCTCACCAGTTAGTTCTCCTAGTTCATCATTATTTGGTTTGATGATATCCGGAATGAAATTACCACTAATTGTATCCCGTAGTGCTTGCCCAGACGTGTCTAGGATAATTTTTGAGTTAGGGGATATTTCCCGTATTGTTTGTATTATTTGTGAATATGCGTCGATAGGAGAATTTGGCGGTAGTGAACCGTTAATGGAAACGGCATCAAGCTCATCTAGGGATCGGATCATGTTTAAAAGCTCTTGAAGTTGATCTTCGGAAACCGGGTCACCGTTTTCGTTTAGTTCGGTTTTCGTGCCATTTTGGTCGATAATTGTATAGCAGAGCCTAGTTCTTCCGGGACGGGCAATAAATTTGTGAGTTACCTCATAGTTAGCAAGGTCGTCCAAGATTAGCTGACCGTTTTGCTCACCCACAAATCCTGTGGCAACTACGTTATTGTTGTTTTGACCTGATAGAATTGAGGCTACTCTGGCTGCGTTAATCCCCTTACCGCCAACAACCTGTTTATGACTAGTTTCACGGTTTGTTTTGCCGGCATCAAATGAAAGCGTGTGGTAAATCATATCGATTGATGGGTTGGCTGTGATTGTTAGAATCATTCCGTTACCTTCTTTCCGATGAGGACTTCAGTGAATTGTTTATAGTATTTAGCTTCTTCTCGTGAAATACCCGAATCAGTAATTAATCCGGTAACATCGCTTAGTGAAAGGAAGTTGTAGCGGTCGGCTTTTCCAAGCTTAGTGTGGTCACATACGATATATTTACGTTTTGCACGACTAACGGCTGCTCGTTGAACATTTCCTTCAGCAAAATTTGAGGTTGTTGCGCCTCCTTCCCAAATACCGTTGGTGCTAATAAAAGCAACATCAAACACAAAATTTGAAAGGGAGTTTTCGGCAATTGTTCCGACAAACTCGTTCGTAGTCTTGTGGTAAACACCACCTGTAAGGGTGACGTCCATATCTTTATCAGCGAGATAATGGAATGAAATGTCTGAGTTTGTGACGAATTGAATGTCCTCATTTTTGGGTAAAAAAATCCAGACTTGCGAATACAGTAGTCCCCGCACCTAAATAAATACTAGTTTTTGGTTCTACTAAATGAGCTATTTCTCGGCCAATTTCGTCCTTGGCCTCTTTTTGTAATGCGCGCTTTTCTTTAGTCGTCTTCTCTTCATAGAGGGTTGCACCACCATATATACGGGTCAAAAGATTGTGCTCGGCCATCTCCTTGAGATCACGTCGTATGGTCATGGCTGCTACGTTTAGCTCGGAGGCTATTTTCACGGTTGTCATGGATCCGGTTTTCGATGAGTTGAGCAGTGATACGATTGCACTTTGACGATCTTGTTTAAGCATAGCTGCACCTCCCTTAATCATTTTCATTGTACGACCATACGCGAATATGTTCAAGTATGTTCGACTACAGCAGTACGAATATAAAGACACGTTAATGAATCAACTGCTATCTAGGGCGTCTTGCAGTGATAATTTATTATTGAGAAAATGTTGACACAGTTCAAGAAAGCGTTTACTATATGAACTGGAACAAAGATAAACAAAAAAAATGTAAAGTTGAACATAGAAAGGAGATCTTTGCGAATGTACGAATCCATGTTTGACAAGGATTTGGTGAATCTTCACGTTGACGCCAGTAATTCAACTGAATTGTTCGAGTTGGTTGGACAAGATGCACAAGACAAAGGGTTTGCCAATCCAGCTATATAGCCGGTCTTGAAAGGCGAGAATCAAAATTTCCAACAGGATTAATTTTTCCCGATATTCAGTTAGCTTTACCGCATGTAGATCCGGAGTTTGTAAAGCAACCATTTATCTACGTCGCGAGAACTGTTAGGCCGTTAAGTTGGTTGCAGATGGGTGATAGTAAGCCGATGGACACTGACAGATTTATGTTTTTGGGAATTAAGGAACCGTCGAAGCAGGTCGGACTGTTATCGTCAATTATCGCTGCATTTCAAGATGAAAACTTCGTAACCACTTTTAAAGCGGCAAGTAGTGAGAACGAAATGGTCAATTTGCTGGTAAAAAAAATTTACACAGGTTCCAGTATAGAAAGGGAGTATGGAAGATGAAGACGATTTTAGTATGTTGTGGTTCTGGTGTGGCTACGAGCCCACAGGTTGCAAACAAGATTAATGATTTTTTTGTCAGATAATGATCTTGACGATTTTGCACATGCTGAACCCCACCCAGTAGAAACCGCAAAATCACGGATTGATGGTAATAAGGACATTATTATTTATGTTGGCATTGCACCGGCAGATGACGACTTAAAGGAAACGATTGAAGAAAACCACGTTACAGAGATTGTCGGTGTTCCTTGGCTGACCGGCATGGGTGAAGATGAGGCTAACGAAAAGGTTAGAGACGTTGTTGAACAAAACATGAAGGCAATCAATTGAGGAGATGAACAGTCATGAACTGGAATAGTATTGTTCAGGCTATACTATCGCCCGGACCTTCAGTCGTTGTTTCAGCACTAATAATGATTTTAGGCCTGGCATTCGGTATGAAAGCATCAAAGGCTATTCTTTCTGGTTTATATCTGGGTGTTGGTTTTATTGGTATGAGTATGGCCATCAATCAATTGGTTGCGGTTGTTACTCCTGCTTCCAAGGCATTGGCTAAAAATACTGGCATTAACTTACCTGCTGTCGACTTTGGATGGACAGGGGCATCTGCAATTACGTGGGCATGGGCCGTTGCGTTTGTATTTTTCGCGATTGAAATTGGTGTCAATGTGGTTATGCTAGCTACCAAGACGACCAATGTTGTTAACGCAGATATGTGGAATGTGTGGGGCATTGCGCTTACTGGCTATATGATCTACTTTGCGACTAATAGTTATATTTGGGCCTTTATTGCTGGGGCCATTCAGGCTGTAATCAGTCTTAAGCTTGGTGACATGTGGGCACCTGAGATAGAGGACATGCTGGGGTACCCAGGCATTACCGTGCCACATATCGAGGCTTTTACAGCCGTGATTATGTGGCCAGTTAACCGGCTGATGGATTTCATCCCTGTATTTAACCGTCAGTGGGATGCAAAGGCACTGAAAAAGAAGATTGGTATTCTGTCCGAACCAGTCGTAATGGGCTTTATTATTGGTCTTATTTTAGGACTTGCAGGCCGATACAACGTCGGTGCGTCACTTAGTTTGGGGGTAACCGTCGGAGCTGTTATGGCAATCTTCCCAGTTATGGCGAAGTTCTTTATGGATGCCCTAACACCATTTGGTACTCAGATGAGTAACTTTATGAAGAAACGGTTTAAGGATCGCGAATTTGTGATAGGCCTTGACTGGCCAGTATTAGGTCAAAGTACGGAGTTATGGGTGACGATGGTTATCCTTATTCCGATTAGCATTGTGTACGCGGCTATTCTTCCTGGAAACGAAATTTTGCCAATGGGTGGGGTCATTAACTACTGTCTCGGTGTTGGCGGATTGTTACTGACCGGCGGTAATTTACTACGCATGCTGGTTCTAGGGGTTATTTATGAACCAATGTTTCTATACGGCAGCACCTACTTTACTAACGTATTCACTAAACTGGCTCGAGATACAGGCGCAGTTAATGTTGGTAAGGGCAACCTAGTTTCCTGGAGTTCCATTGAGGCTCCAGATCTTCGCTTCCTGATGGCCAAGGCGTTCTCGGGCAACATTCTGGCTTGGATTGGCTTAGTAGCATTACTGGCACTATTCATTGTGGTTTACCTGTACTTCAAGAAGCACCCGTTACCAGCAAAGGCCTACACGAGTCTAAGTAAGAACACTAAAAAGCCGGTGGTTAAGGCTGAAGCTGCTAAATAAAAGACGAACGGGGGAAACTGGAATGAAAATCATGTTGTTGAACAAGCGCTTTTGGACTGCAATTAGTTTTGCAACATTCGCGCTGTTCTTGGTGGCGGTGATCACACAGCGGTACTGGTTAAACGTTGGTGTCATTATTTTGGGACTTCTGATTAAAAAGTATGGTTCCCCAATTATATTTTTAGAGGGGCAGCAGCGCCGGAAACGGCTAAAAAAAAGATTTAGTTAATGCGCGGGTGATTAAGGTTTCTAACAATCAAAAAGGACGGTAATTATTATGATTAGTGCACCGGATGGACGTATTATTTTTGAACACGAACGTGAAGACCTCGCAAAGATGGTTAAGTTGATTATGGAACGTGACGATACCAATATTGCGGGCGGTAATTTTTCCTTCAAGGTGACAGACGACGATGGCAAGGACTACATCATCATGACGCCAACGATGATGTCTCAGGCGTATATGGGAGAATTATCTCCAGAACAAATCTTGGTTGTTGAGCCGCACACTCGTCGAATTGTTGCCGGTGAAGGGAAGCTTACTCGTGAAATCAACTTACACGAAGGCGTTTATGATGCCAACCCTAACATTCGTGCTGTCTTACACTCTCACGCAATTAACAACATGTTCTGGGCAACCAGCGGATTGCCTGAACCTAACGTCACGGAAGCAACTCAGAAGCTACATGAAATTGAGACCCTGGAGTACGAGCCAAATTGCTCGGAACCCCTAGCGGAGTTGGTCAGTGAACACATCACTGACATCGGCGATAGGGCACTGATGCATATGTATTTGTTGAATAGTCATGGTGTCTTAATTACTGTTGGCAAAAAGGATAAGGTGATGGATGGGCTTTCCGCTATTCATCAGGCGTTGGCAATTGTCGATACTAGTGAGTGGAATGCGCAAATTGCGTACAAGCAAGCTGTGTTCCAAAAATTAGGGTTGTTGGATGGCTTCTACTCTGAAGGCTCTAAAATTGGTACTTTGGACGATCTCAAGGAAGGTAAGGCAATCTTTAATCCTAACGCAGGCATCGGCAAGTCAGATAAATCTAAAAAGCGCTCAGTGATTGTTTAATAGGTAATGCAGAATTGAATAATTCCCCCCAAAAAAAAGATTTAATCGCCCCACTTGGTCAGTGGGACGATTTTTTTGTTCAAAAAAATGTGAGACTAATAATTTAATTGCCATTGACGTTAAAAAGTTATGAGTATATGATGAAGACACTGAAAATGTTATGACGTTCTATAACGTGTTGCAAAAATGGAGGGAATTCTATGTTTAAAAAAAGGGAAGATATTTATTGGAATTGCCGTTGCTTTACTGGCAACAATTTCTTTGTCAGCCTGTGGCAAGTCGGCCAATGCTTCGAGCGATGGTGATGTGGGGCGAATTCAGAAGAAGGGAACACTAGTGGTTGGTATTATTAGTTCCAATCCCCCGTATGAATTCCATACTAGCATCAATGGCAAGGACAAATTTAGGGGCTCAGATGTTAAATTGGTTAAAGCCATTTCAAAGAAGCTGGGCGTTAAGTATCAGCTTAAACAAATGGATGTGGACGGGTTGCTACCTGCATTACAGGCCAAAAAGGTGGATATGTTGGTGACATCATTAAGTCCAACCCCAGAGCGGAAAAAGGCGGCTGAATTTTCTAATGTTTACTACAAGAGCACCGCTGCTATTACAGTTAGAAAGACAGATTTCAAAAAAATTTAATGGCAATACTAAAGCACTGAGCCGGGCAACTATCGCGGTAGTTAATTCTTCAACTCAGGAAGCAATGTTACAAAAAAAATGTATCCTAACGCTACTTTGAAGAAATTCTCTAAGGTTACTGATTTAGCGCTGGCCGTTGCAAACAACAAGGCGGATGCTTTCTGTATTGATGTTCCCACTACCAAACTGCTTTTACGCCAAAATCCTTCATTGAAGCAGACCAACTTTAACCACGATGATGGTAGTGTTGGTGCCGCGGTAGCAATGCCCAAGGGTACATCGGAGAATCTGATTAAAAAGGTCAACCAAGTTATTAAGGCTAATAAGCAACAGTACTCCAAGTGGGTCATTGATGAGACTAAGTATGTTCAGGAATAAAATTGATCAGCCACACGTACCGGACTGAGGAGGAATGAAAATTGGCGAATTTCTTTAGCGGTTTTTCATTTTTGAAAAACTATTGGCAGTTCTTCGTGACGGGTGTCGAGGTGACCATTGAGCTGGCAATTGTATCAATTATTTTGGGTACAGTGCTAGGAATAATGCTCGCGATGGCGAAGCGCTCAAAGGCATGGATATTAAGCCTGCTGTCCAAGGCATTTATCGGTTTTATTCGTGATACCCCGTTACTTGCTCAGATTTATATTGTTTATATTGCGCTCCCGGCGGTTACAGGTTTAAGCGTGCCGGACTTTGTAACCGGGGCAGTGGCGTTAACGTTATATTCGTCAGCGTACATTGCAGAAATTATTCGCAGTGGCATTCAATCGTTACCAGCAGGTCAAAGTGAAGCGGCTGCGAGCTTAGGAATGACGAGTAGGCAGGCAATGCGAGACATTATTTTACCGCAAGCGTTTAAGAACATTTTGCCTGCTTTAGGCAACCAATTTATTGGTAACGTGAAGGATTCGTCTTTAGTTTCAGTATTGGGAATTACTGATTTGATGTACCAGGCGCAGACCGTGCGAGGGTCTACTGCGCTGGGATTACAGCCGATATTAGTTGCATCAGGATTGTATTTAATTATGACCTGGTTGTTGAACCGTGTGTTGAGCTATGGTGAAAGGAGGATGAGCGTAAGTGATAACCGTTAATCATGTAGCTAAATCGTTCGGAGAAAATTTAGTGCTGTCTGATATTGATTTTGAAATTAATGATGGTGAGGTCGTAGTAGTAATTGGCCCTTCTGGCTCAGGAAAAAGCACGCTGTTGCGCTGTCTAAATGGGTTAGAGCAACCTACCAGCGGCACGGTCGCCGTGGACGGACAAGTTATTTCTGATGCTAAGGTTAAAATTGAAAAGATTCGTGCAAAGATGGGGATGGTGTTTCAGCAGTTCAATTTATTCCCACATTACACTGTTCTTGAAAATATTGTACATGCTCCAATGGTGGTTAAACACGAAACAAGGGATGTTGCTACCAAGCATGCAAAAGAGTTGCTGAGGCAGGTAGGACTCGCAGAAAAAAATTAATAGTTATCCTTTATCACTATCTGGTGGACAGCAACAGCGGATTGCTATTGCACGAGCCTTGGCAATGGAACCAGAAATTATGCTCTTTGATGAACCGACCAGCGCCCTTGACCCTGAAATGGTGAAGGAAGTACTTCAGGTCATGAAATCTTTGGCGCACAGTGGCATGACAATGGTTGTTGTCACTCATGAGATGGGTTTTGCACGGGAGGTGGGGATCGAATTCTGTTTATGGATGAGGGCAGGATTCAGGAGAGTGGAACTCCTGAAGAGGTCTTTGACCATCCTCAGTCTGAACGTACACGTGATTTCCTAAGTAAGGTATTATATGACTAGAAAACAGAAACGGATGTGAGTATATGATTGATCGCCAGAGGGTCTCACCGCTTTACTTGCAGATAAAAAAAGCAAATTATTGCAGACATTGAATCTCATAAATATCCTGAAGGTAGTCAGATACCATCAGAAGGTGAACTTGAGCAAAAGTATGGGGTCAGTCGTATTACGGTAAGACGCGCTGTTAGTGAATTGGTCACTGAAAATTTTTTTGGTCAAGAAACAAGGGCGTGGAACGTACGTGCAGCAGCCAAGGATGGTTCGTAACTTATTGTCCTTAGATAGTTACACCCATTACCGTGAGTCATTGGGTGAGCGTCCGGAACGCCATGTTGTTAAAAATGAAATAGTAATGGCCGATTCTCGAATAGCTGAAGAGCTGGGTGTGGCAGAGGGTGCCGAAGTGTTTACTTTGGGACGAGTAATGCTATTAAGTCCTGGAAACTCAGGCTATGAGGAAAGCATATATTCAGTGGATCTTTTCCCTCAGCTAAATCAACTTGTCAATGATGATTCGTCAATGACCAAGTTATTGAAGGAACGGTATGGGGCAACGATGGGTAAGGATAGGAACATGATTAATGTAGTTTCTGCCACTACAGAAATTGCCGAATTAATTAATGTTGGAGTGGCCGAACCCGTTTATCAGGTAGACAAGACTACATTTAGCAATACAGGAAGCCGACTGTATCATTCCACTATGTTCTATGATGCTCGAAAGGTTAGCTTTGTAGTCGAAAATTAGGGAGGCAACATGAAGGCTATTGGTATAGGCGATAACGTTGTCGATATGTATTTAACTGAAAAAAAAGATGTATTTGGGTGGTAACGCACTTAACTTTGCCGTTTTCGCAAATCGCCTTGGAATAGACTCAGCATTTGTTGGCGTTTTTGGTAATGATCAACGGGCTAGTTTTGCTTTGGACGTGCTGAATCAACTTAATGTTGACACGTCACATTCGAAGGCTAATCCCGGCGAAAATGGATTTTCAAGGGTGGAGTTACTTAACGGGGACCGTAGATTTCTAGGCAGCAATCGTGGCGGTGTGTTACGGGATGGCTTAAATCTAAACGTTTACGACATTGAATTTATTAATGGGTTTGATTTGGCACATTTCAATATTAACGGTTCAGCCGATGAGTATCTGGACCTAGTCAAAATTCCCAAAGTATATGATTTCTCAGATCTATTCACCGAAGAAGTGATAGCCCAAGTGGCAGGTAAGGTGGGCTTGGCGTGCTTTTCGTGTGGTGGTATGTCCAAAGGCGATGTTGATAGCTTATGCCACTTCGTCGAAAAAGCGGGTTGCGATAGTGTTCTATGCACATTAGGTAGTCAAGGATCCGTTGTTTATAGTAACGGATTGTTTTACTGGCAGGATGCTGTTCGAGTAAAGGCTGTGGACACTATGGGAGCGGGTGACGCCTTCATTACTGCTTTTTCGATAGAGTGGGTACAGAAAACTCATTCTATCGAGGAGTCCATGATAAAGGCTCGGGATTTTGCAACTGAGCAGGTCATGACTAATGGGTCATTCGGTTTCGGACGGTCATTTTAACGTTAGTTCTTATATAACGTTATAGCACGTATTGAAAAAAAGGAGAATAAACGGTATGCAAAATGAAGTACAGACCACGTCATTGGTAGAAGTTCAACAGATGGTTCAAAGTATTACTAAGCAACAAGGAATTAGTACGTTAGCCTTTGTTGGCTGTGGCGCATCGATGTCAGAACTTTACCCGGCAAAGTATTTTCTGGAGCAAGAGGCGCATTCCCTACGAACTGCACTGTTGACCGCGAATGAATTCAACTATGCGCGTCCTAACTTTGCGGATGAGAGTGCTGTTGTCGTTGTCGCTTCGCTAGGGGGAACCACCAAAGAATCCATCGAGGCTACAAAAAAATGCACATGATTGGGGATGTACCGTTGTGGCGGTTACCCATAATCCCGATGCAAAATTAACGGAGGCGGCCGATTATGTCCTGGTTCACAGTTTCTTTACCAGCTATGCGACCAAGGCGGCTAAAACCAAAGTGGTGTTAGAATTCTCTGCTGAAATGTTAAATGCCGTTGAGGCTACGATAATTACGATGCCATACAGACAGCATTTGCGGGAATTGATGATGTAATTAATGAAGGGGTCAAATCAGTTACACCCGCAGCAAAGGAGTTTGCACAGGAATATAAGGATGATCAACTGATCTATACGATCTCAAGCGGTGCCACTTTCGGGACAGCATACTCTACTGCTAACTTTTTATTTATGGAAATGCAGTGGATTGCCAGTCCGGTAATTCATTCTGGTGAGTATTTTCATGGCCCGTTTGAGATGACTAATAATGGAACACCATACCTACTGTTTATGAATGACGGGAAGACCAGGCATCTTGATGCACGTGTATTGGAGTTCCTGCAACGGTTTGATGCACGGGTTACGGTAATTGATGCTAAGGACTATGGTCTGGACAGCGTTTGTGCACCGACTGTAATTGATTACTTTAATCCACTCATTATTACTGGGGTAATGCGTGTATACGCTGAAGAACTGGCGAAGGTCAGGAATCATCCTTTAACTAAGCGACAGTATATGTGGAAACTGGAAAATTACTAGAATTAAAAAGCTCGCGGATTTTCCGCGAGCTTTTTGTTTAGGAATATTACTGAATCAATTCATATTTATATTTGTCACTTCTGATAACTTGTCTCGTTATATGGAGAGGATGATCGTTTTGATCGTAAACAAAATCAGTAATTTGCATAAGTGAGGTATCCCGCTCTACATTCAGTAAGAAAGCCTCACTGGTACTAGCCTTTGTAATGTCGAACATTTTATGACCACCAGCAGGCACTTCATTAAATTGGTCATGTAAAACCTGGTAAAGTGATCCATTAAGATTTTCACTGGTGATGCTTGAAAACTCTTCGGTAAAGTAAATGTATTCCACGCAGAACGGACTCTTGTCTACGTATCGTAAGCGTGTGAGCTTCAGTAATGGGGTCTTGGGCTCGATACCGAAAAATTCTGCCTGTTCCTTAGACGCTCTGGTGGGTTGAATATCTACTAGTTTGGTACTGATTGACGCTCCCAAATTTTCCACGTTATTGGTTAGACTGAAGAATTGGCTGCGTGTTGTTTCATTACTGGTACCATCCTGAACGAAGGTACCTTGCCATGTATCTTAACCAGCACACCCTTGTTGACGAGAATGCGTAACGCGTGGCGAACAGTGCTCCGACTATAGCCAGTACTGCGTTGTAACTCTAGTTCAGTCGGAATTTGAGCGCCCGGGAGGTACTTTTCGTGATTGATGTCGTTCAGTATTTTATTTGCTAATTGCTCGTACAGCGTCAGTGATGACTGCTTTAAGTTGGCCGTTAAACTCCCCATGATTGGTACCTCCCCCCAGCAATGATAGATAAGCACAGTATACAACAAAAAAAATTGTGGTAGAAACAAACTTAGTTGATTTTAAGAAAGGGCTTGCACTATCACTAAAAAGCGTTTATTCTGAGGTCGTCTCAAAAAAAAGTTGTATGCAGTTGTATCTAACATGGGAGGACAACATGAACAAAATACAAACGACGGTGGGCAGTATAATTCAGCGGGTCTTTAAGGAAAGTAATGAATCAGTTAGGCGCGTTGTATGGATTGGGGCAGGTGGATCTTTCGGGGGCTTTTATGCCGCACAATACTTTATGACTCGCAATGCAGTCACGTTTAGTTCGGAAATGTTTACTAGCAACGAATTTGTCATGGCGCCGCCAGCATATGTTGGGGATGATACTCTGGCAGTTGTCTGCTCAATGCGAGGTACTAAGGAAACTTGCGAGGCGGCCAGGGTTGCTAAGTCCCTAGGCGCGCACGTTGTAGCATTATACGTGGATCCATCCGAATTAACCGAAATAGCCGATTATCAAGTTAAGTATGAAAGCTTGGCCCTTGATGAAAGTAAAACTGAGTTATCCAACACAAGCATTGCATTGATGATGGCGATGGAGTTAGTGGATAGGACTGATGGCTATGCTGACCATGATGTCGCAATGAGTGCGTTTGACAACGTTGACGCAATATATCGACGTACCGTTGGAACCACTACGCCGCTAGCCCAAAAATGGGCTGAAAAAAAATAAAATGCGTAAGCCAATTTATGTGTTGGGGAGTGGACCGGCCTATGGCGCAGCTTATATTTTTTCTATTTGCAACATTGAGGAGATGCTACAAATTAGTTCGCCAACCACCAACAGCTGCGAGTATTTTCACGGACCGTTTGAGACACTGGATAAAACCACTTCGGTTTTCCAACTGGTGTCTGTTGGCCGTACACGACCCGCGGATGAGCGGTCGGTTCGTTTCTTAAAGGAATATGGTGGGGATAACGTGTACATTCTTGATGCAAAGGAATCGGTCTGAACGATTTGGATGATCGGGTGTCGGAATACTTTAACCACATCATTTTTGCACCAATACTGAACAATGTTTACATGCGCGCATTGTCAGCAGAAATTCAGAAATCTTTCCTGACGCGGCGATACATGTGGAAAGTGAATTACTAAATTTGGTAAAAATGGGTCAAGATTAGGTTGATGTTATACCCCCTTGTTGAAAGGAAATGTACCCTGTTGTATGCTTGGGGTACAAGCGCTTTCAATTAAGGGGGCTTTTATTTTGTCTGAGGATATTAAGAGTGAAATTTATACTCGTCTAGTCTCTCTTTGCGAAGAGGGCGATCTTAGCGCTGTAATAATAACGGCAGATACTATTGCCAATAACCTGCAAATTAAGCGTAATACGGCCAGTCATTATTTGAACATGCTGGTTACTGAAGGAAAAGTAATCAAAGTTAATACAAGACCGGTTAGATTCTATTCGCGGGCGGCGGTTGAAAAAGCAATTGGAAAAGCATTGGTCGATTCAATATATTCATCGACTGCTGACATCTTTCATCAAAAAGGAATCCCTGATGATCCTATGAGCGCGGTGATTGGCTCAAAGCAATCACTTTTTTTTCACAAGTTAAAAGGATGAAAGCCGCTGCACGATATCCAGGCGTTGGACTACCCGTATTATTGACGGGACCAACTGGTTCGGGGAAGTCGTACTTAGCTCGAGTATTCTATGACTATTGTGTTAGTGAGGGTTACCTTAGCGGCGACAGTTCGTTTGTTCATCTTAATTGTGCAGAATACGCTGATAATCCAGAACTACTAGCCAGCATTCTCTTTGGCTATAGGCGGGGAGCGTTTACGGGAGCAAGCAAAGACAGCCCGGGACTGTTCGATCAAGCGGATAAGGGGATGCTATTTCTAGATGAAGTGCACCGTCTTGGTGCCAAAGGACAAGAAAAGCTATTCGAGTATTTAGACAACGGTGTCATCTCGCCCCTTGGCGAGACTAAGGCTGGCCATAAGGTCACTGTACGGTTAGTGTTTGCTACCACCGAGAATGTTCAGAGCAACTTTTTACAAACCTTTATACGGCGAATTCCGGTTCAAGTGGAGATCCCAGGCATCAATGAGCGAACGCAATTTGAACGTGAGAGTCTAGCAAAACTTTTCTTCCTTAACCAGTCTCGCCGTATTGGTAAGGACATCAAGTTAAGCAAACAAGTACTGAGCATTTTAACCAGCCAACACTATGATAGTAATGTTGGACAAATGAAGAATTATATTACTTTGGCTGTAGCCAATGCGCTTGCAAAGGTTAACGAGAGTAGCAAAAATTTACTTGTTGACATTGGAAATTTGCCAAATGAGATTTGGAGTAAGAATGATGCCGATAGCGTTCGTTTACGCCTGAGCGGTGATGGTACGACTATCCTGATTCGTAGTGGTATGAATTTGAAGGAGCTAATTGATGATGATTCTGATCAGGATAATCAAATTCGCTTAATTTTTACGCAAATATTGGGATTATATGACAATCTAGGCCTATCTCTGCAATTTATTAAGAGCAGTACAGATTTAATCAATACTCTGAGCGATGAAATGATTTTTAGCAACGTGATTGATCGTGGCGAGGTGCCATTGGATCTCATGAAGAAAATGACTCAGGCTAAACTGCACTCACTTGAAGATAATTTTTCGGTGAAATTTTCCGGAAATTCGTTGGTGGTAATTGCTTACTTCTTATACTACAGGCAGTTTAATTACTGGGTACTGACTGCTAAAAATCATGAGTTATTGAATGAAATCAGTTCAAATCTAGCAGAGCAGGATGCGAGTGTTGCAACTTTTACCGATGAAATACTTAAAATGACCCATTCTGCCTTATCACTGCCTGTGGACGTTGTGGACAGGTTGTTTTTGCAATTATATCTACATGAAGCAATCAAGGTGACTAAGAACAATACGATTCGTTGCCTGGTTCTAGCACACGGCTACTCGACAGCTAGTAGCATTGCTAATGTCGTGAATAGACTGGTAGGATATTCAGCCTTAGGTTATATTGATATGCCATTAAACATTAGCGTGGAGACTATTGGGCAAAGGGTGTCAGAATACATTGCTAGTAATTCCATTACTTCAGGATTGATTTTAATGGTAGATATGGGCTCACTTTCAGGGATTCATAAGTATATTCACGGAACGATTGATTTTCCAATCGGCATAATTACAAATGTGTCTACTCAGTCGGCCCTTTCCGTGGTGGACCAGGTTGCCCACAATAAGTCTATAGACGAAATAGTTACCCACACGGCCAAAACTGTGCACAGTGAAGGAAGGACTATTTATCCTCAGGAAGTTAAAAAGAATTTGATTATTACGTGTTGCAATACCGGAATTGGTACAGCAAACCAAATTAAGCGGTTGTTGGATAGTAGCTTTGCAGAAAAAAATTGATGTTGTGGTTAATGCTTACGAATACGCCGTGGTTAGTGATAGTAGTCAAATGGCCACACTACGACGTACCTATAATGTTCTGGCGATTGTCGGAACCGTTAACCCACATGCGGAAGGGGTACCCTTCATACCACTGGAAAAATTGATATTGGGTGAGGATTCAGGAGCAATGTTGCGTGCGCTGGGTGTTGTGGCTGGCAAGAAGCAAGTTGATGAAATTGTGACAACCTTGTTGCATAACTTTACCATTGAGCGGGTGATTAACTCACTGACTATACTGGACGCTTCTGGTGTAATGGATGCAATTGATGTGGTAATGAGCTGCTTTGTCCAACTGTCGGGTAGTGTGTTGGCTAATCCACAACGAATGGCTTTGTATGTTCATGTTAGTTGCATGATTGAACGACTAATACGTAACGAACCAATTACCACCTATGACTGGAAGACTAATGATTTTGACACAAAAACGGTCGAGGACATCAAAAAGGCGCTTAGTGTCATAGAAACCAAATATAGTGTCACGGTCCCGAAAAGCGAGGTGGGGTATATTTATGATATTATTCGTGGAGATTAGCTAGTTCCAGGCGTTTTTAGATAGGTTGTAAGTATATTGAGCGTGCCAGCATAAAACTGGCACGCTTTTTGCTTGTATATATATGTAAGGGTTAAGGCGCAAGAACAAGCTAAATATCAATCTCCAATCTTAGCCCAAACTAATCAGCGGTATCTCACGTGGATTACCGGATTATTGGTTAAGCAGATATTAACAGTGAAAGGAGGCACGCGTATGCGGATCATTTTGGTAAGTCACGGACGTTTGGCGCTAGGTATGCAGGATACAGTGAAGTTTATTATGGGGGAAACTCCCAATCTATCAGCTTATGCGGCTTACGTTGATAGTGACGAAAGTAAATATGTTTACAGTATTGAGGCTGAACTCACGCAGCATCCTGAGGAAGAATTTGTTATTTGCACGGATGTTTTGGGTGGCTCGGTTAACACAACAATGATTCAACTGTTAAAGGATTATCCAAACGTGGAGTTGATTGCCGGAATGAATTTACCGCTGATTTTGCAGTTATTAGCTGAAAGTACGGTTAAAGATAAAGACAAACTGGCGGGGGTTGTTGAATCAGCACAACAGGCACTCGTTGATGTTAATGGTTTGTTGGTAGCACAAAAGAATGGAGAGGAGGATGACTTGTAATGATTAAACTGGTGCGAATTGACCATCGCTTAATGCATGGACAGGTTGTCTTTTCGTGGACTAAAGCGCTGGGCATTGAACGTATTGTGGTGATTGATACTGGTACGGCAAACGACGAATTTAAGCGTATGTCGTTAAAGCTATCGAAGCCAGCCGACGTTAAGCTCAGTCTCTTCACGGTTGAACAAGCAATTGAGCGAATCCCCAAGATTAAAGCGTTGAAAGAGAACACCATGCTTATTTTTGGCAATGTAGGCGAGACGTATAAATTCTTTCAAACGTTTGGGGCTGTTCCGGAAATCAATTATGGCGGTATTTTGGATCGTCCAGGAGCAACGCGCTACAGTAACGCAATATATTTGACCGATGAGGAAGTAGAGCAAAGCAGGCAATTGGCTTCGATGGGTATTTCATTATTTATGCAGCAGGTGCCAACCTCCAAGAAGGAAATTCTGAACCATAAATTGTAGTAGTTACGTTTGTACGGACGGAAAGGAGCGTGAATATCATGCTTATAAAGGCATTGTTGATTGGGATTATCAGCATTGTTGCCATGCTTGACTCGCGAATGTTTGGTCGGTCTAATCTTGAACGGCCGCTAATTGTCAGTACGCTAGTTGGTTTAGTTCTTGGTGATGTTACAAAGGGGCTAATGGTTGGTGCCTCACTTGAATTAATTTCTATGGGTCTAGTTAATGTCGGAGCTGCGGTGGCCACGGATATGGTATTGGGTTCAATTATTGCTACCGCATTTGCTATCCTGTCTAACACTTCTGCTCAGGCGGCACTGACAGTTGCAATTCCAATTGCGGTGTTTGGCCAATTGCTCGGAATTGTTGTGCGTATGTTGATGTCGTCGCTATCGCATATGGCAGAGCGCGATATTGAGAAAGGCAAGTTCAAACGGGTACTAAGTTATCACATCGTGTGGGGAAATGTGTTCTATTCACTAATGTATTTTGTGCCAACGTTTATAGCAATTTACTTTGGTACCGGTGTGGTTAGCGAAATTGTTAAACAGATCCCCGACTGGCTGACAAATGGTTTGACATTATCAAGCAAGATTTTACCAGCTTTTGGGTTTGCACTGTTGATGTCAACGATGCTGTCAAAGAAGACCGCCGTCTATCTTTTCTTGGGATTCTTCATTACGGCCTACGCAAATATATCAGTTACCGGGGTAGCTATTTTCGCAGTTCTGTTGGCATTGGTTGTTAATGAGTTTATGCCCAAAACAGGTAATACTGAAACGCCTGCTAGCAGTAATGCTTCGAGTAGCGATACAGATGATGACGATCTTGAAGAGCTCTGATGGAAGGAGTGAGCAAAGATGGCAGACAATGGCTTAACTACTGAACAGCGTAAGGACTTACGGAAAAAGTCGTGGTCGTTTACATGGCGTTCATGGGCAATACAGGCTTCCTGGAATTATGAACGTCAAATGAACATGGGGTTCCTATATGGAATTGCCCCTACATTGAATCGTTTATACAGTAAGCCGGAAGATTTGGACAAGAAAAAAAGCCGCTTATCAGCGGCACATGGCTTTTTACAACTGTACTCCCCAAACTAGCTCCTTTGTCTTGGGCTTAACGACTTCGATGGAGGAAGAATACGCGAAGAATCCATCATCAATGGACCCAGATTCAATTAACGCCGTTAAATCATCCTTGATGGGTCCCTTATCTGGTGTGGGTGATTCGTTCTTTCAGGGAACAATCAGAATATTGGCGTTTAGCTTGGGGATCAATTTAGCCCAACACGGAAGTATTTTGGGGCCGATTTTGGCGATGGTCATTTCATTTATACCTTCGTTTGCAGTTACTTACTGGGGTGGACAGTTTGGATATACCGCCGGGAAGAAGTATTTGAAAATTTTGACCGGTGGCGGCCTAATGAACCGCGTTATGTACTTAGTGAACATTGTTGGATTGATGGTGATTGGGGCTATGATTGCCAGCATGATTGGCATCACTACCCCAATCAAGATGGGGAGTGCGTTCAACCTTCAAAAAAACGTTGGATAGCATTTTCCCACAGATGATCCCACTGGCCTTCACATTCCTGATGTACTGGATGCTACGGAAGAAGGTTGGTACGGGTTGGATTCTGCTTTTCTGCATTGGTGGTGGAATCTTGCTGAGCGTTTTGGGAATATTCGCATAAAGTTATTTCAATTATTCTGGATTCGGTTGGTTAAAAGCCAAATCAAAAATTATATAGGAGGAATTCAATTATGAGTACTATGTCACCAAAGGAAATTGTTGCAGCTATTAAGAAGGATCACGGCGATATCAATCAGGTATTGTTTGTTGGGTGTGGGGCTTCAATGTCCGATTTATATCCAGCATACTACTTCACTCTTCACGAAACGAAGAGTGTCAGGACGGCAATTATTACTGCCAATGAATTTAACTATGATGCTCCAAAGAATATCGATGGGCAGACTATTGTAATTACAGCATCATTGGGTGGTACCACCCTGAGTCGGTTGAAGCAACAAAAAAAACGCCGTTAAGTGGGGAGCTAATGTCGTTAGCCTATCCAACAACCCGGATGCTCCAATTCTAGAAGCCGCACAGTACAAGATTATTCATGGGTTCCATGAGAGTTACTCCGCTAAGATTCAAAAGATGACGAATGCCGTTAAACTGGCAGTTGAAATTAAGAACCAGTTTGAAGGGTACGAGTATTATGATGAAGCCCAGAAGGCGTTTGATGGTCTGTATGACTTGATTGACGAGCAGGTTAAGCATGTTGGTCCTGAGGCCAAGAAGTTTGGCGAGTTGTACAAGAACGACCAAACAATTCACGTGCTTGCAAGTGGTGCTACATGGGGTGCGGGTTATGCCACTGCCAGTTTCCTGTTTGAAGAAATGCAGTGGATTACCGCACCAATGCACAACTCCGGGGAATACTTCCATGGCCCATTTGAACTAACTGAAAAGGATGCACCATACCTGTTGTTTGCCAATGATGGCAGCACCCGTCCAATGGATATGCGTGCGCTGACATTCTTGCAACGCTTTGATGCGAAGATTACCTTGGTTGATGCCAAGGACTTCGGGCTTGCATCTATCGCTGGGCCACACGTCATTGACTACTTCAACCCAATGCTACTGACCGGTGTATTCCGAGTTTACGCCGAGGAACTAGCATCCAAGCGTGACCACCCGCTGTCCAAGCGCCGGTACATGTGGAAATTGAGTTACTAATTTTTCTCAGGTTATGCCAAAAGTGTATTAGTACCACCATTGGGGAGCGGCGGATGCCGCTCCTTCTGGTGGTTTAGGGGTGTCATTGTTCACGGAAGGAGGGGGCTACGTCTTGATGTGACGCGGCTATTAGATAGTATGTTCAAGGCGGTTAT
The DNA here is from genome assembly GCF_001311175.1 of Lacticaseibacillus pantheris DSM 15945 = JCM 12539 = NBRC 106106. Taxonomy (GTDB): domain Bacteria; phylum Bacillota; class Bacilli; order Lactobacillales; family Lactobacillaceae; genus Lacticaseibacillus; species Lacticaseibacillus pantheris. Next base: position 45,841 of record NZ_BBAI01000005.1, read on the forward strand.
ATTTGACATGGATGGTGTTCTAGTTAATAGTGAGGAGTTTTATTTTAACCGGCGAATGAGTTATTTTGAAGAGAAGGGACTGCATCCCGGATCAACGGATATTCACGATTATTTGGGGATGTCTAACAACCAAGTTTGGGCAGCCTTGGTCCCTGACCCTGAGCAACGTGATGTTTTGCGTAAAGATTACCTCGTATACCAAGACACTCATCCAATTGATTATTCCCGCTTTTTGAACGCGGGTGTTGTTAACTTGTTAAAGAGTTTGAGGACCCATGGTATGGCGATTGGACTGGCATCGGCTGGCATATACGCTGATATTTTCCGCATGTTGTCAGAGTGTCATATACGCCCTTTTTTTTGACCAAGTGCTGAGCGGTGAAGCTGTACCGAACAATAAACCCGCACCCGATATTTATGTCGAGATATCTGGAAAGTTAGGTGTTGAAGTTGGCCAGTGTCTGGTGATTGAAGATAGCAGTAATGGAATTCAGGCGGCCAAAGACGCAGGCATGACCACTTGGGCAGTTGATCAAGCACAATATAATGTTGATCAGTCGAGGGCTGACCGTATAGTCAGCGGTATGGATGAAATTAGAAAGACGCTCAAATAATAGGGGAGGCTAAACCATGGGCATAGAGCAGACGATTAGGCAGAGCCAGCGCCTACAGTTGACACAAACGATGCAGCAGTCGTTGAAAGTACTGCAAATGGATGGTTTTAGCCTACAAGAATACTTGAACGATTTGAGTTTGAGTAACCCCTTAGTTGATGTCAGTGCCAGTGGCGATATTAATATCAATGGATTCGAAAGAATGAACAGCCCAGAATACACTAACTTGTATGACTATTTGGAGACTCAAATTGAATTGCGGTACAGTGAAAAACCACTGCGTAGGTTAGTAAGCCTTTTGGCGCGTCAACTCGATCGGGATGGTTTTCTCAATTTCAATCAGGACGAATTTATTGCTACTAATGGTGTGAGTATTGTTGAATTCGAGGATGCCCTTACCTTACTGCAAAGTCTAGATCCGGCCGGTGTCGGCGCACGCAGTATACAGGAATCATTGATTATCCAGGCACTGCAAATCGATAGTTGTCCGCCGCTAGTACTGGAGATATTGCGGAACTATTATCACGATTTCTTGCACAATGATATTCATAGAATACTTGTTGGCACCGAAGCCAGCGTGGCGGACTTTACCGAAGCTAAGCGAGTTATTGGCACGTTTACCTCCAGGCCGGGTGCAACATTTTGGAATGATGAAACTCAGTACCGCATACCGGATATTAAAGTGCGGCCTGATGGGGCTGGTTATCGAATATATTTGACGAAATTTGGACGACCGGAGTTAATTTTTAATACTGCGGAGTATGACCAATTACGTGCTCATGACGACAAAGAACTTGAGGACTACCTAGGATCACTTGCCATGCAGTTCCATGATGTTGACGGTATGCTACAACGCCGTGAAGAAACGATTAGTGCGGTTGCAGAGGCGATTGTTGCCGTGCAGTGGTTATACCTAAAGGGCGAGCAAAAGTTTATTAGCAACCTATTACTTCGGGACGTTGCCAGATCTGTCGGCGTAGCAGAGTCAACTGTGAGTCGAGCGATTTCTGGTGAATATATCGACAGTCCTATCGGGATAGTTGCGGTCAGAGATTTGCTTACCAATAGGTCCGGAACTAGCGACGGTGAATCCGCTGATAGCAGGGCCATGTCCAGTATTCGTAGAATTATCCGGAACGAAGATAATAGCCACCCGCTTAGTGACCAGAAAATTGCAGAACTTTTAGCGGGTGAAGGCATAGCAATCGCGCGTAGGACCGTTGCCAAATATCGTGGCGTCATGGGAATCGCAAGCAAAAAAAATTGCGTAAGAACGGTGGTGTGTAGGATGACGAAAGTGGAGTTGGGATTGGGTTCCAAAAAAAATATGGCGAAAATTAATGATCTCGCTGATATATGGTTTTTGCCTAAGTATTGCCCTTAACTTATTTTGGGTGCCTGGGCACATATCTGCGGGTGGTGTCACTGGTGTGGCTCAAGTCATTGCCATTATTTTTCGCCGCTACCTCAACTTTTCAATTGGTGGCCTTGCAGTAACGGACGTCATGAACACTGCAAACCTGATTTTTATCATTAACGTGCCGCTAATCTGGATTTCATGGCGTGACATTGGTCGCGAGTTTACGGTTTTTACTTTGATTACCGTTGTTAGTTCGTCGGTCTTGATTAATCTCACTAGTGGGTTGACCCCTCTAGTTCGGGATCCAATGATTTGTGCAATTTTTGGTGCAGTCATTAACGGTGCGGGCATTGGCCTAGCTCTACGTAATGGTCTCTCAAGTGGTGGAACCGACATAGTAGGTATGGTGTTGCACAAATACTTTAATATTTCAGTTGGAACGGTCAGCATTGCCGTTAACGCGTGCGTGGTTATTGTAACTGGCTTTCTGGAGGGGTGGCCGCATGCATTGTACTCTGTAATCGCTATTTTTATTGGTGGTAAGGCGATGGATTTGTTGTACACGCGGCAACAGCGGCTACAGGTAATGATTGTCACGAATCAGAGTAAGGCGAATGAAATTCTTACCGCTATTCACAAGGAGATGCGGCATGGAATTACAGTGTTTAAGGATACAGAAGGCGGGTATAAGCATGAGAGTAAGACGGTTTTGCTAACAATCATATCTCGAGCCGAATTCGCAGACCTCCAGGCTACCGTTAGGAGTAAGGATAGCCGGGCATTTATTTCTAGCACACGAGTTGCGGAAATGGTTGGGGCGTTTGTTGAGCTAGTGTTGACTGAGCTAAATTGGTAGTCCGAAACAAGTAATGAAGTTTGGTTCCAGTTGTGGTTTTGTCAGTTTGTTAAGCACCCTCATCCCAGGCTAATGGATGGGGGTGTTTTCGTCTGTAATGGTGGCTTACCGTTCCTGGTGGCCTGCTTAAACGCATCATACTGAGGGTTAATAGCTTGTGCGCATATAGGTGTACACGTTTTTGCTAACCAAGCCGGACTATTTTTGGTCTCCTCATTTCGTATACGCTTACATATTATATTAAGTGAAGGTGATAACTTGAATGAAAATCAGAAACCAAACAGCAAAAATCGAAAGTATTTGATATTGGCTCGGTTGTTTAACAATGAGCATTTAAGTTACCAGCGGTTAGCTGATGATTACTTTGTTTCCAGAAGTAGCATTGCTAACGACATTGCCTTTATCAAAGAGCTTATAGCGAAAGACAATGTTGCATTAAACTTTGACAATTCGGGTACCTACGTGGGAAGTGATGAGATAGCGAAACAAAAGGTCATTAAGCGGTTGGTGATTGATTTTATGAATGGTGGAAGGGCCAAGCAGTACATTCCGATTTTAATTCAAACTGATGTAATTGAGCCTATTCGTAAGACTGTGATTGCGACAACGGATGCTTGGCAGTTACAGATTTCTGATAGTTATGTGACTGATATTGTAGTATCTACATCGGTTTTGGTGTCGCGCGGTCGTAGCGGATTCCATATTAATTTGGATTTGCATAATCAGTTAGGAACCTTGCTCCTTAGCTTAGACAAGTACCCACTGATATACGAGCTACTGAAATCGGTTGAAAACGCGCAAATTTATGAGTTTTCGCAGGATGAATTACGTTACTTGTCATATGTAGTTCTTGGTGGTGGTTTCCGTTACTTTGTCCCGGACACGTCAATTCCGGAAACATTTAAGCGGGATACTCAGCGCCTAATCCGAAACGTTAGTCACGGTATAAATATTGATCTAGAACATGACAACCAGTTAAGGGAAGATCTAACCTTGCATCTTTTTCAAATGGCGTTGAGGTTAAAGTTTGACACGACGGTTGTTAACCCCTTGCTTGGGGAGATTAAACGTGATTACCCGACTGTTTTTGGAGTTGTATGGTACGCATTGATCGACTTTGCCAATAATAACGGTTTAGTGGTTTCGGACGATGAAGTTGCCTTCGTCACAATTCACTTCCAGGCAGCAATTGAAAGAAGCAAACGGCAACGCAGAATTCTCTTTGTTTGTCTAAACGGCATTGGTACAAGCTCGTTGATTTCAGCGAAGATGAGACAAATTTTACCCGAGGTTTCATTGATTGAAATTATCTCCCGAGCAGCCTTACCCAGACAGAATTTAAGTAATGTTGATCTTATTATTTCAACAGTCAGTTTGCCAGTACAGGTCGTTCCGGTGGTCCAAATATCACCGATGATTACAAATGAAGATATGAAGTCAATCATGAGCCAGTACATCGATGTAGTTACTACTAAAAATAGACAGCCAAACATTTTAAACAGTAGTTCGGCAAGGACAATCAGCATGCTGAGAGAAAATATATTTTTTTGAAGCGGTTGATACTCAAGCTGAAGCGATTGATTACTTGTTGAGCAAGAATTTATGGCGTTCATCTGCGGAGTTAGCCAACTATCGAGAATCCGTTATTAGGAGGGAAAAGCTGCAATCGACGTACCTAGGAAATGGCTTTGCATTGCCACATGGGAACCCGCAGTTAATACAAAGTAGCCATATTTCTATTTTAATACCAGGAAAACAGATTTATTGGGGTAATAACAAAGTTGACGTAGTGGTGATGTTAATGGTGGCAGAAAAGGATAAGAAAACGATTGAACCAATCATGGAGCTAATTATGCAGGGTGTTAATAACAAGGACTGGTTTATCGATAAGATGACGGAGGTTAGATGAATCGTGGGTAGAGACCTAATACCAGAAAGTAATATACAAGTGGTTGAAACAGTAAAAAAACTGGGAAGAGGCGGTTCGTCTGGCTAGTTTACCTTTACTGAAGAGCGGAAATATTAGTGATGAATATGTAGATAACATGATTGATAGCGTAAATAAAAATGGTCCCTACATGGTTTTGTCCGACTACTTTGCATTAATGCACGCCAGGCCAGGGCAGGGCGTTAAGAAGCTGGGAATGAGTCTATTAGTATTGAAGCATGAAACAGATTTACGGGGGAAGCCGGTCAAGATATTTCTGGTACTGGCAGCCACCGATAATCAAAGTCACTTGGAAAGCCTGCAGCAAATAATGGGCATTTTTATGGATGACGGATCGTACCGGTCAATATTGACTGGAAACAGACCAGCAATTGTTAATTTATTTGATGGATTGGAGAAGTGATTATGAAAATTTTAGCGGTATGTGGTTTTGGCGTTGGTAGCTCAATGGTCCTTAAAATGACGCTGGACAAAGTTGTTCGTGAACTGGGGGTTGATGCAACTGTGGAAAATACGGATATCTCTTCGGCTAAGGCGACTCTGGCAGATGTATATTTTACGAGCTTTGAATTGAAACCGGACCTTGAGGCATCAACAGATAAGCTATTTATGCAATCAAGCGTTATATGAACAAGGACGAGGTTGAGGCAGCGATGAACGACTATCTTGCAACCAGAAAGGATGCGTAACAATGGGAATACTCAATTTTATTTCAAATAATATCCTTCAAGATCCTCCCGTTTTGATTGCTCTAATTGCGATGATTGGCCTAATTGTTCAGAAGAAGCCAATAGGCGAAATCATTAAAGGTAGTGTTTCGGCAGCGTTTGGTATGGTGATACTGACTGAAGGGGTCAACATGTTGACTGGGGTTGTGTCAGCAATCAACACCGCCGTACAGACGAAGATGGGATTGTCTGTAGCTAAAGGATTATCGGATGCCACGTTTACTGCCAATTATGGTGGTGCAGTCGGTATGGCCATGTTCCTTGCACTGGTTATTCATATACTAATTGCAAGATTTACGCCGATTAAATCAATCTTCTTGACTGGTCACATGCTTTGGTGGGTACCGTTTGTTATTGTCGCTGGTGGTGTAGAAGGTGGTCTGCGTGGCCCAGTGCTTATAGTTGTTAGCGCGGTCTTGTCAGCACTGTATTTCTCAATTGCACCGTGGGTTATGCGTAAGTATGTGTGGGCAGCAACGGGTGATGATTCATTCTTAATTGGTCATCCAACAACTATCCTTTCATTGATTTCAGGTTTTGTCGCTAAGCGTGTTGGTAACAAGAAGCAATCTACCGAAGATATTAAGGTTCCAGAGGCCCTATCCTTTTTCCGAGAGATTTCGATTAGCGGTGGTTTAGTGATGTTCGCGGTCGACATCGTCGTGGGATTAGTTGCTCCTGCGCTGGTTCCAAAGGGTGGCAACTTGTTTATGGTTTCGCTAAACGCTGGATTAACGTTTGGTGGTGGACTGCTTATTCTGCTCTATGGTGTTCGTTTGTTAGTTAACCAGATCATCCCTGCCTTCCAAGGAATTTCCGAAAAATTGGTGCCAGGTGCCAAGCCTGCATTCGATATTCCTATTTTGTTTAACTACAAGCCCAACGCCGTAATCATCGGATTTATTTCAGCCTTTGTGACTTCGACAATTCTCGTATTGATTGCTAACACTACTAATGTATTTGGGGTAGTTATTGTGCCACTGATTATCACCAGTTTCTTTGAATGTGGTGGTGCTGCTATTGTTGGTGAAGGTCAAGGCGGGCTCCGTGGCGCCATTATTGGTACGGCTGTTGCCTCATTTGCAATGGTTGCTTTAGTTGGAGTTTCTGCTGCGATGATGGGTGGTACCATCAAGAATTGGATTCTAATATTTGGTGGTAATGATTTGTCTTTATGGTCAATAATCTCTAAGTTTGTTGGCCAAGGTCTTCACCTATTAGGATTATAGGAGGCACGTTTATGTATCGTTATATCGACAATGTTGAGCAACTGATTAGCAAGGTTGCTAATGAAGAAAAGCCCAATATTGATGCCACAATTAATTTGTTGACCGATGCAAACTTAAAAAAAGCATTCCATTTATGTTTTTGGGGCTAGTCATGCCGGTATTATAGCTCAGGAGATGTACTATCGTGCGGGTGGGATGCTTACTATTAATGCGATATTCGGGCGTGAAGTAATGCTTGATCGTTCTCCGATTACTTTTACCAGTGATATGGAACGCCTAGAGGGGTACGGAACGCGGCTGGCTAATTCCGTTAATTTTAAACCAAATGATGTGTTAATCCTGCACTCGGTTTCTGGACGTAATCCGGTTATTGTTGACTTAGCTATTGCGGCCAAGAAGAAGGGCGTCCGTATAGTGGGGCTCACAAATGTTTCATACTCAAAAACAGTTACCAGCCGACATTCGTCTGGTAAGCGCCTATTTGAATTGGCAGACATCGTAATTGATAATCACGGTGATGTCGGGGATGCCTCCTGTCAATTGGCTGGTGCCCCACAAAAAGTTGGGCCAACCTCGACGGTGGTTGGAGCCGCCATCCTAAATGCTATCATTGTTGAAGTTAGTCAGAGACTTGTGGATACTACGGGCGAGGCACCTGTCTTCTATTCGGCTAATCTAGACGACGGTGATGAGAGAAACAGACAATTAGTTAAAGAGTATCAGGAAATGATTCATTACGATTTTTAAGCCGATAAATTATCAAAGCCGTTAATCAATGGGGCTATTATTACATGATGCAGACTATACCAATATATTTACAGTTTAAGGATGTAGTGTTACATCGACCATGAATCTATGGTCGCTAGTTAATTCCAACAAAACCGCTGGCGCAATAGTCGGCGGTTTTGTTATAGATTCGTTAGATACATCTAAGGTGATTGCTATTATTCAGCCTTGGTGTTGATAATTCGACCTGATGTACACGTCCCGCAATACTATACGCACAACGTGGATTTACTAGGATCAGTGATTTGGGTGTAAAATTACCATATTCATTACTTATGGAGGGGGTAGGACTGTGGCATATATACGTAGAGGGGCACAAAAGGCGATAGTTCGAGCACTACAGAGTGTTGGTGGCACAGCTTCAAGGGATGATATTAAATCAATCATCGCAGAAGATGACGGCAGTGGATTCACTCATGATGATGTGTACGGTACAGTTATTTCACGGAAAGGAAATGAATATATCCCGTTTAATTATGATTTTAATTTTGCAATGCGGGAATTGTCGGTAATTGACTACATTGAAAAGTCTTTTCGTGGTGGTAAAGTAACGCTAACCGAGCAAGGCCGGGCAGACTCATTATCCGACTTTCCTAATAAAGCCCAAAAACAGGCGATACGTGAATACTGGATCATACTAAAGCGCTCCGTGAAGCGAAAAGTGGATCAAACAACGCCAATGACCAGACTTCTTTAGGCGGTAACGATGATGAAAGTACCGATGATGCTCAAGATGTGACGGACACATGGAAGACGGAACTACTTGCCAGTCTGAAAAAAAATTTTCACCAACGAAATTTGAGCGCTTTTCTAGACTGCTGATTTCACAAATGGGTGTAAAAATAGATGCGAAGATGGGGATGGTTGTTTCTGGGGACCATGGGATTGATGGTTTTGGTTATTTTCAATCCGACGAGTTTAGGACTTCTAGAGTGGCAATACAATCCAAAAGATATAGCGATGCGCCTGTTGGAGAACCTGAAATTGATAAATTTAAAGGGGTAATGGACGGGTTTAACGCTGAGTATGGTATCTTTATCACCACTAGTTATTATACTGACGGCGCGAAAAAGAAGGCTGTCCAAGGCGCCAAATCCGTGACGCTAATTGATGGTCCTGGAATTGTTAAGCTTGTCGAACGGTACCAACTCCACATATCCCCAGTTCAGACGTTTGAACTAGATGATTATTATTTTGAGCAAGACTAATCTATTGAATTTAATTAAAGCCCCACCCCAATGCCCACTACGCTGATGTGTAGTGGGCATTATAGTGTAAAATGGCCTTAACAACCATATTTGATATATTCAATACCCACCCATTCGCAAAGGAGTCTGCACACATGTCCTCAACCATCCATCCAATTGTTCCATCAACTGTTCCCGTAGACGCACACACATCCGCGCATTACCGCGATGTGTTGGCGCAAATTGTTGCGTTTCGCGACAGTAAGGGGTGGGCGGAGTACCACACGTTGCCGAACCTCGCTAAGTCACTGAGCATTGAGGCCAGCGAAGTGTTGGAAATATTTCAGTGGCTCGACACCGGCGACCAGTTGGGCAAAGACGAACAGGCACACCTGACCGAGGAGCTGGCCGACGTCTTAACGTACACGTTCTTCATGTGTGACCGGCTGGGTGTTGACCCGTTAAAGTTGGTGGCGGCCAAGAATGCCATTAATCGTGGCCGGCACTGGGCGCAGACCGAGAACGACTAGCAGCACGACCTTAACCGAGGAGGATTCATCATGCCTACTATTAGAAATATTGCCGTCATGATCACCGGGGGCATTGCCGCCTACAAAGTGCCACTGCTCGTGCGCGGGCTTGTCCGTGATGGCTACCAGGTGCGCGTTGCGATGACGCCAGCTGCGGCAACCTTTGTTACCGCAGCGACTTTGTCAACTTTGACCAAAGCTGAAGTGGTTACCGATGCCCATGAGTTCGACCATCCGGAGCACGTTGTGCACGTCGAGCTCGCGCGCTGGGCTGACATGATGCTGGTCGTGCCGGCCACCGCCAACAGTCTCGCTAAGTTTGCTAATGGACTCGCGGATAACGTCGTGACGTCTACCTGGCTCGCCTTTGACGGCCCCAAGCTGGTCATGCCCGCCATGAATGACAAAATGTGGGCTAACGCCGCGACGCAAAGCAACGTTCGGCGGCTGAAGGACATGGGCGTGCGCGTCCTGCCACCGGCCGAGGGGTTCCTGGCTGAGGGGTACTCCGCGGTGGGTCGGATGCCGGATTTGGACGTGATCCAACTGTTCGTGGAGACGTACCAGGCGAAGCAACCACTGGTTGGCAAGCGCGTCCTAGTATCGGCGGGCGGCACGCAGGAGCGAATCGACCCGTGCGCTACATCGGAAACGACTCATCCGGCAAGATGGGCACCGCCGTTGCTAACGCGGCCGCGGCGGCGGGGGCCGAGGTGACGCTGGTGGCTACCAAAATGTTGCCGGTACTGCCGGGCGTGGAGGCCGTTTACGTTACTTCGGCCGCGGAACTGCACGACGCCATGCTGGCTAACTTTGATGCGGCCGACCTGGTGGTTATGGCCGCGGCGGTGGCTGACTTCCGACCGGTCGACGTGAGCGGCACCAAGATTAAGAAGCAATCGGCGGACGACGGCCTGCACCTAGACTTGGTGCAAAATCCCGACATCCTGGCCGCGATGGGGGCGCAGAAGTCGCACCAGTACCTGGTCGGCTTTGCTGCTGAGACCAACGACTTGGTCGCCAACGCGCAGGCCAAGCTGGAACACAAAGGCGCGGACATGATCGTCGCCAACCCGGTCGGTTACGGGCAGGGGTTTAACGCTGATACGGACACCGTCACCATTCTGCGGCGGGGGCAGGACCCGCTCGCTCTGGATGAGGCCGCTAAACGCGACGTGGCGGCAACGATTGTCGGGCTGGCGGAGGCGGAGATGTAGTCGCCATGGACCATTATGTTGATCGGTATTATTTGGGAAATGCCGCTGAAAAACAGTTTTTTCATGATCACTTAGCTACCTTGGTGGCTAGTGCGGCTAGGTTTGAGGGCATGACGCTGGGTGCGGGAAAGGTGGCTCGAATCTTGAGCACCGGCAGTTTTGATGGCATCCTTCCTACCGATATTTAAATCGTCCTGAACCTCAAGCACGCCTTTGAATACATCACCACCCTTGATAAGCTGACTTTCGATGCTATTTTGCGTGTGAACGAGCTTATTCAGGGGGCCGCTAAGGCAGACGCCGGTCGTATAAGAACGGATATTGTCACGGTGGGGCACACCAACGACACGTATGTACCACCAATTCCGTCTGAACAGACGGAACGGGCATTTTTCGCCAGCCTAATGAGTGCGGACATGTCAGCCACGCAGCAAGCAATCAAGCTCATGTTGCATATCTCCCGGTCGCAATGGTTCGCCGATGGCAATAAACGTACCGCGTTGGTGGTTGCCAACGCGATAATGCTTACTAAAGGCGCCGGTCTGCTGGCTATCCCCGAGAACAAAATGCACTGGTATCTATCCCAGTTGCAAAAGTTCTATTTAACGGGGCGCAGTCGGCGATTGAGCGGTGGCTGTACGAAGAAGCTATCTTTGGTATCGCGAATGATGCTACCGAGTAGCTGGCAACACTAATAATGTTTTATGGAGGGCACACCTGTCTCAGCGTGTCCTCCTTTGTTTTGCCACAAAATTAAAATCGATGCTAGCTAACTCTCATAATCATGCGGTGGTCAAGTGGTCCCGATATGTCGTAATTATCGATACACCGATGTTCACTGTCTTGACAATGCCGATGTGATGCGATAAATTGCCCTTGTTGAGCAAATTAGAATTAAATGCGTTAAAAAATGTGAACGATTTGTGTTTTTGCAAAGCTTTGTCTGGGAAGATGGCGTGCTCAACAACCAATATGAGGGGGTAGTCGCGAATGCGTAGAAATTCGATGACCGAAATGAAGAGGCACTACAAGTTATATAAGTCGGGCTCCAAGTGGGTGGCGGCGGCAATCATTACCGTTAGCGCGGGAGCCATTGTGCTGAGTGGTAACGACACACAATCAGTGGCGGCCGATACCACGACGGCGGCAACGGTACAAACGCAAACCGACACGGGAACGACCGGACAGTCGTCCAGCGCGGGGGACGACGCACAAAATGCAGCGGACAACCACACGCAAAGTAGCACGGCTACGGCGGAGGACATGACGCCAGCGCAATCATCGGCTACCGCGTCACAGGCGACGCCAGCTACTACTACGAGTCAATCGCAGGCTGGCTCAAGTGCAGCCACTAGCGGCGCCACTGCCACCACTGCCACCAGTGGTGCGAGCGCGTCGAGCTCAAGCGCTGCAACCACGACGACACCTGCCGCTACCACCACCGCGCAGGCTACAGCCGACGCAACCGCCGATCCCGGTCCCGCAAACCAGGATACGTTGACCAAGGGGAACGTTGAGGGCCTGTGGAATGAGGGTTATCAGGGTCAGGGCATGGTTGTGGCCGTGATTGATTCTGGGGTCCAACCACACGCAGACTTGCGGTTGACTGACGATAGTACGGCGGCGATTAGCAAAGACGCCGCGGAGGCCGCTATTGCTAAGCTAGGGTACGGCACGTACGTCAACAGCAAGATCCCCTTTGCCTACGATTACGTGAACAACGATAGTGTCAACACGGGGACTACGGTGTCCGGGTCTACGCACGGTGAACACGTCGCTGGTATTATTGCCGCCAACGGGACCGTTGCCGATGGCGCTACCGGTACGTCTAAAGCGTCAGTCTACGTCAAAGGGGTCGCCCCGGAAGCCCAGATTTTGGCGATGCAGGTCATTGATGAGTTCCCGGACGAAAATGCTAACGATATTTCCCGGGCAATAAGGGACGCCGTTGCGCTAGGAGCCAACGCCATCCAAATGTCACTGGGAATTGGTGTGGCCGAACAAGATCTGACCGACGAGGAGCAAGCCGCCGTGCAGTACGCTACCGACCACGGAGTCTTTGTTTCCATCTCGGCCAGCAACAACGCCAACGCGGCCAGCATTGTGGGCTCCGATACGCCGAATGATATTTCCACGGCGTACGTGCCGAAGAACGATTCAACCATTGCCGATCCCGGTGCCGCAGCGTCCGCGATGACCGTCGCCGCCGAGAAGAGTGCGACTGGTGCTGATTCTGAAATGGACGGCTTCTCATCGTGGGGACCAATGGCGGACTATACGCTCAAGCCGGACATCGCGGCGCCCGGTGATAGTGTGACCTCCACGGCCATTGACCCGACAACCAATACCCAAACATACGCAGTTGAGTCCGGTACTTCCATGGCTGGCCCGTACGATGCCGGTGCGGCCCTACTAGTCATGCAGAAACTCAAGGCAACCCGCCCAGAATTGCAGGGCGCGGACCTGGTGAAGGCCGTTAAGCTAGCGTTAATGAACGCGGCCGACCCAATGATTGACTTAAACTACCCGGACACCTACGTCTCCCCGCGGCGCCAGGTGCTGGACAAATTGATGTGACCAAGGCGGGGAACTTGGCCGTCGCTGCTGAGGGTACAAATAACGCCGGCTCGGTGTCGCTGGGTAAAATCGGGCAGACGACCAGCTTCAACGTGACGTTAACCAATTACGGGCAGACGACCCAAAGCTACACGGTCGACTACGACGGTGGGCCCCTCACGCAGGTGCGGGATACCAGTAACGGTAATATTGTGCACGACCAGAACTTGGCGGGAGCGGCGGTGAACACTGCTACGCCAACGTTTACGCTCGCGCCCGGTGCCAGCAAAGTGGTGACCTTCACGCTCGCGTTGGCTGATGCGGTTGCCGCTGACCAAATTGTCGAGGGCTACTTGACATTCAAAGCGGAGGACGACACCCAGACCATCAGTGTGCCGTACCTCGGCTACTTTGGTGACCTAACCACCGAGCAGATTATTGATGATTCGGCGAACAAGCAGGACTCAATCTTTAAGGTGGGTACCTCGTTGATAACAACAATAACCCGCTGGGGGTCACCGACGCTGCCTCACTGAGCAACCTCGTGAATAGCGACGTAACGGGCAAGTACACGTGGGGACAGGTGCCCGCGTACATTGAGAACGGCAAGGTCTCGTTCTCGCCTAACGGAGACGGTGCTAGCGATACCGTGTACCCATACGTCTTTGCCAAGCAGAACCTCAAGGCGGTCACCATTCAGATTCTGGACGCTAATGGTAACTTGGTTCGCGTGCTCGACAAGGAGAACAACACGACCAAGTCATACCTGCAAAATGGCTCCAGTTACAACTCTGACTTAGGGTTGAGCACCGACATGCGTCTGGATACCGACGCGTTTACCTGGGATGGTCGGATTTACGACCAACAGACGGGCAAGTACATCACGGCGCCGGATGGCAGGTACACTTACCGGATTGTGACTGAGCAGTACAACGACGGGGCGGAGCAGGAACAAAACTTTGATTTACCTGTAGCCGTGGATACCGTCGCACCGACTCTGACCGGTCTGACTTACGCCAAAGGTCAGTTGACGGCCAGCTACAACGACCAGGGTGCGGGGTTCAGCCAGTTTAGTGACGCGGTGCTCAAGATTGGCGCCCAGGAGTATGGGGTGAGTCTCGATAACAACGGGCAAAGTAACGCTGGGACAATCAGCTTCAAACTGACGGCAGCGCAAATGGCCGCCCTAGCAACGAGCGATGGGCAGCTGACCTTGACGGTGACGGACGTTGCTGGCAACCACACCAGCGCGAGTGTACAGGCGTTTGCGGGTACTACTTCGGCCTCATCGACCGATACTGCCGCCACCGTCGCACCGCAGTTTAGTTGGCAAGTCGGCGATGGTAGCTACAACCGCTGGCGTAAGGAGGGCTTCGTGCAGGCCGTGTCCGACCAGACGAGTTTCACCGCCTACGCCAGGTGCCGGCGGGCGTCGATTGGATTGTTTACGCGACCGACGCTATCTCGGGCAAGGTGTTCCCGGGCAAAGTTGATGCGGCTACTGGTATCGTGACGTTTAACCTGACCGAAGGGGCTCCGTACGGCGACTTTGTGGGCACCGTCCTGTACCCGACCGCTAACTTTGGCGAATACAAGCAGGCTGGACGTGCTGACGGGGACGAAATGATCGTCTTCCTTGACGCTGACGGCACTGCCGGATACGGTCACTTCAGCACAACGAATCCACACACGGTGATTGCTCTGCGCGATAACGCAGACGCGGCTGCGGACGCTACGGTCACGACCGGGGCGCCAGTGCTTAGTGGGCGCGCCTTTGCGGACATTACGACGCACGCACAGCCAACTGCTGGGCTTTCCTTTGATAAGTTTAATGACAACACGTTTACGTTGGTGGGTGCTGATCAGGTGGCGGACGTTTACGACCCGCAGACTAGTGAACTGACGATTACGGGTAAGGTGGCTGATCCTGCCGGGAAGGCCATGACGGTGACTGATGCTACCGAGCCGACCAAGGCGGTTGCGATTAACGCGGACGGGACGTTCAGCTTCACGGTGCCATTCAAAGCCGCTGAGCAGCAGTCAGTTGGTTACCGTCTGACGACGACTACGACCAACGATGACGGCACGACGGCAAGTAGCACGGCTTACGGCGAGCTCCAGATCTACCTGGACACCGTCTTCCCAACTTTGTCCATGCCGCAAGCCGACACGTTGACGGTTGATGCGGATGGTAACTACGATATCACGACGTCGGACCCGACCTTTACCGTCACGGGCACCGTGAACGATAACGTGAATGGTTACCGGCTGTACACGAACGGCGATAACGTTGTGCACCAGAAGAACCTGGCTGGCTTTAACAACCACGTGGATGCGGATGCGGCCAGCTCAAACCCTTATGGGGCGGCTGACTTTAGCCAGACGTACAACTTGTTGAAGGGCGATAACTACTTCACCGTGACCGCCGTGGATATGGTGGGTAACACCATCACGAAGGTTTTCCACGTCGTACGGGTGGACGCAACTAGCGTGACACCAACCGGTGATGAATCGCAGGGCAGTGAGGGTACCGCCACCACCAGCCCCGTGGTTGATGGTGGGCAGCGCGGGCAGGCGCAGGGCGCTCCAGACGTGCACCCTGCTGCACCTGGTTACAAGAATGATGGTCAGGGTGGCGTACAGCTAGTACCTGCCGCCAGCCAGGCAGGTCGTCCGCAGAGTGGTGCTGATCAAGGTCAAAGCCCAGCAACTACGACTGCGGCGGCAATGCCGGCGACGGGGGATGCACACAGCCCGTTGGCCGCAATCGGTCTAGCTATCCTCAGCATGCTGGGACTGGCTGGACTTGCATCCCGGAAGCGGCGTGTATAGTTTATATGTAGACGATAGCGGCAACATCGGGGGGGGTGAAGAGGATGCAACCAGTGACCATTACTAATTTAGACCGGGTGTTGACCGCGTTGGTGCAGGCGCGCCAGCGGGGAGAGCTCTCTCCTGACCAGGTGGTGCTGGATGTACGCCCGCACGAGCCCGGATCGGCGCACGTTTTCACGGTACGGGACGACGCTGGCAGGCAGCACGTACTCGTTGAACTCCGGTTTAATGAGCCCTTACCCGATAACTACGCCAGCGAAATA
Organism: Lacticaseibacillus pantheris DSM 15945 = JCM 12539 = NBRC 106106; assembly: GCF_001311175.1. Classification (GTDB taxonomy): domain Bacteria; phylum Bacillota; class Bacilli; order Lactobacillales; family Lactobacillaceae; genus Lacticaseibacillus; species Lacticaseibacillus pantheris. Next base: position 61,950 of record NZ_BBAI01000005.1, read on the forward strand.
CGCCGCCGCGGCTACCACCTCGAATTGGTGGATGGACGGTAATCATAAAGAACTTGAAGTCGGTACACGGCGCATTGATTGCGAAGTGTGCCGGCTTTTTGCGTTTGTCTCGGCAATTGTTCGATTAGATTTATTGCGGTATCTTTGCCAAAACTGAGCGGACGCAACCACGCGCAACGGTCTATCCGAGCCCCGGTATAAAGCAATTTATCGCGGCCAATAAATTAAATCTTTACCCGCCATCCCCGTCCCGTTACGCTTAAATTAAGGACAGAGGTACTGTCACAGTTAACGAAGGGGGACGACATCATGCATTTTTTTATGGGCATTAATCGTTGGTGCGCTAATTGGTGCAATTGCTGGTGCCATCACCAGCAAGGGTCACTCAATGGGGTGGATCGCGAATATTATTGCTGGTCTACTGGGCTCCGTCGTCGGTGAGGCGATTCTGGGGCACTGGGGGCCGCAACTAGCGGGGATGGCGCTGATTCCATCCATTATTGGGGCGGTCATTCTGGTGGCAATCGTGTCACTGATCGCCGGTCGTTCGGATCATCATTAGGGGGACGAGTACATGGACACAGTAAAAACAGTGTTTAAATTTATGTTGGCTAGCACCTTGATTGTTGGTGGTGTGCTGGTAGCCGGAACCGTCATGGCCGCTAAGGGCATCGACGGTCTGGGCGACAAACTCCAGGCAAAGCTGCACGGTTAACCGGATAGCAAAGGCCACCCCACAAATGCGGGGTGGCCTTTACTATTGGTGTCAGTAGTTAGTCGACCCGGACTATCTTACCCACTGCAATCGGCAAGGTGACGTGGGCGTCGAACATCCCCACCATTCCGGCGACGCTGTCTGGCAACTGGAGGTCGGCCGGTACGCCGTGGATGTAGATAACGCGGCGGTCCAGCTGCAGGTCGCGACTACCAAACGCATTGGCAAAGTTATCCTGCAGTTCGGCCAGTGGCACGACTTTGGTGTACGCAAAGTGGCCATCGGCGTCTGCCACGGGGTAGCGGTCGTGCGGGATGTCCATGTGTTCCGGCGCGTCGTCAAACGGGACCATCGTGGTACCCGACACGGACTCGGTTTCCATCAGGTCGACAAAGCCGTCGCCGTTCACGTCCTGGGCGGCCGTGGCGATTTCCGCAGCGCGGCCATCCGGGAATCCGTGGAAGTGTTCCCAATGCTCGGTGCTGGCGGGTGTGCCAAACATCTCGATGGTGATGGTTAGTTCGGTGTCCGTTAGCTCTAAGCTGGCGGTACCATGCGCACTGGTGCCGATTTTGTTTGCGTTTAACGGGACGATTTCTGCTTTGTAAGTAGTCATTACTATTTTCCTCCTCGTAATTGTTACGCTCAGTGTACGTCCAAACGCGTATACTGTAATTGACATTTATCAATTCGCTGTGGAGGCTACTAACTATGCATGATCCCCGTCAGTGCGTCGCCGGCGCGCCCATCTTTGCCGGCTTACCAGACCCCATTATCGCTCAGATTGCGGCCATATCGACCCACCAGCAGCCCGTCCGCAAAGGTGAATTGTTGTACGCGGCAGGGACGACCGCGGACCGGCTGCTGGTGGTGGACAGCGGTCGGGTGAAGGTGTTCCGGACTGCCGCGGACGGTACGGAACAAATCATGTACTTTCTCGCCGGTCACGCGGTGGACAGCGAGGCGGCTTTGTTCATGGACGTAGAACACCAGAACTCGGCTGTGGCCACGGAGGACGCCCGGGTGTGTTCGATTCGCCGGGACGACTTCCGAACGTTGGTGGCGAACACACCGCAACTCGCGGTCAACCTCCTGAGCGCCTTTGGTAGTCGCTGACCACGCTTGAAAACCGTAGCGCGGGGCTCGGTACGTTAACGGCACACGCGCGGTTGCTCCGCTACTTGGAAGATACGGGTGCCCGCCTGCGGACCGATTACTTCCGGTTACCGATGAGTAAACGCGACCTGGCGGGGTGGCTGAGCATCACGCCGGAGACGCTCAGCCGTAACCTGAAGCGCCTGGTGCGGGAGGGTCGTATCGAGATGCAGGGGCAGATGGTGCGGTTATTGTAAGCGCGGCTATCGGTATGTAGCCTGCATTTCACCCCAGATGGTGCTGATAAAATCGGCGTTGTCGGCAAACGCCGCGGCTGTGGCGGTTGGGTCACGCAGCGTCCCACGAACCGCCCCGGTCAGGTACGACGTCAACACCGCCTGGGCCGCCACCGTATCAATCGAGTCATCGGTGAGGGACGTAATCACGCTCCGAACGAATAGGTGGTCCTGCTGGTACAAAGTCGTAGCATGAGCCGTATCCGTGATTACGGCTGCGGCCATGTCGGTCTCCAGCTGCGTAATAATGCCCGCCTGAAAATTACGGTAGCCACTATTCAACTTTGCCGCCAAGTCGGGACGGGCAGCGCGTAAATCGTTATGCAAAACGGGTGACATCGAACCCAACAATAGCAACGTGTTGATTCGGGTACGGACGTACTGGGCGGGACTGGGGTCAACTGTACTAAGAGTATTAGCGGCAATAAATTGCAGGTGCCGGCCAATCGCCGCATCCACGATTTCGTCCTTATTACTGAAGTAGAGGTACAAAGTGGCACGGCTGACTCCAGCAAGACTGGCAAGCCGATTCATTGATAGTTTGGCAAAGCCGTGGGCAACCACCACATGGTTTAACGTGATGGTCAGCGCGGTTTTTTTTGTCGTCCTTATTCGTGGGCATGAAATTCCTCCTTGACATTTCTCTGAACAAATTATACAGTTTCGTGTGTAAATTGTCTAATAAGTTTGTCAAAATTAATGACGGATGGTTTTAACCCGAGGGAGAGTAAATATGAATAACAAAACGATTGTGGTTACTGGTGGCTCCGGCTTCGTAGCGGGGTGGGTGATTCGGGATTTGTTACAGCACGACTATACTGTCCGCGCTTCGTTACGGAACATGCGCAAAGCGGACCGGGTAACCGGTAGCGTTACGCGTGGGTTACCAGCAGAGCAGGCCACGCGCCTCAGTTTCTTTACCGCTGACTTAACCAGTACGGATGGGTGGGCGGCAGGAATGCACGGCGCGGATGCCGTTATGCACGTTGCTTCGCCTTTGGGCCACGGCACCGAGTCAACGGCAGAAATGGTCCGTGTTGCTCGGGGCGGGACGCTTAATGTCCTACAGGCAGCACATGACGCAGGGGTCACCCGGGTGGTCATGACCAGCTCTCAAGCAGCATCAACCGCCCCAACTAGTGTGGGTGATCAGTTATTGGATGAAGAATACTGGTCACCGGAAGATAATCCCGAGCTAGACCCTTACCGGCGGTCCAAAATTGCGGCAGAAAAGGCCGCGTGGCATTTTGCGCGGGAACAGGGGATGGAACTCACCACGATTATGCCCGGTGCTATCTTTGGTCCCATTCTGACTCCAGACCAAATTAGTTCAGACAGTATTCTGCTGACAATGTTGCGCGGGCAGCACCTGGTACCCAAAGTGCCGATGGAAATCACTGACGTTCGCGATTTGGCGACCTTACACCGGCTGGCGCTGTCTAATCCGGCTGCTGTAGGACACCGGTATTTGGCTGCGGATCAGTTGATGACCATGCCGTCAGTGCTGGCCACGTACCGGCAGGCGTTTCCAGAGCTACACCTGCACTTTGTGGCCGCACCCAACTGGACGGTGCGGTTGATGTCGCGGTTTGTACCCTCGTTACGGACACTGGTACCGATGCTACGGCGCCGCTATCGGCACACAACGGCCGCGGCGCAGCGTGATTTGAGTTGGACTCAGCACACGCCCGCAGAAACCGTTTTGGACGCAGCGCGGTCACTAATGGATGCCGGGTTGGTGAAGTAGGCGCCGCTAGTCGTCTTCGTGCATCCATTTGTCAAAGTTTGGTGACTGCTTTGCGTCGTAATGTCCGTTTTGATCGAAGATAACGCGCACGTGGGGAATATGTTGTGTCAACTCAAGCCAATTAGGTGCGGGGGGAATTTGGTAATAACGCACTGGTCGTGGCTTTCGCTGAAATAGACCCTGTCACCAGTATGCAACTCCAGTTTTCTACGTATAGATGAGGTAGCTCTTTCCGCTCGTCTCTCGTTAATACTGTAGTAAGGATGGGCATATTTTTCTACTTTCGCCAGCATTAATACTTTCGCGGGCAACTCAAGTGATACCGTTGGGCCAATTGAGATTCAAGTAAGAAAAAAATTGTTATTGTACCTGCAAACGCTTTCTATAACTGCCGCTTTCCGGTGAGCCTTTAACGTATAGACCCGAAAAAGAAAATGTTTTTTTAATTCAGAAAGCGTTTACAAATTCAGTTAGTGCGTTTATTATAACCTTTGTAAAGAGCAACAGCATAAACGGATCGTTACTACTCAACTAGGCGTAACCGTGGCTGACGGCGCTGGTAATACCAGCGGTGTAACCACGGTTATTTTTGTGCGCTCAGATAGCTAATAATTACGTGAATGCCCCCGGGGTGCTCTGAACAATGCAATTATTCATTGTTACTAGCGATGCTGAAAGAAGGAAAGAGTCATGCAATTTATTATCTCAAGGCTTGAAAAGCATCAAAAGCTGTTCGAGAAAATCTCGCGCAACATTTACTTAATGGCAATTAAAGATGGCTTTATTGCTGCAATGCCAATCATCCTGTTCTCCAGTGTGTTCATTCTGTTGTCAAATGTACCACCACTAATTGGTATTACAATTCCAACTGATCTCAACGCGTGGTTCAACAAGATTTATAACTACACCATGGGTTTTGTGGGCTTCTATGTAGCGGGGACCACCGCTAAGGCGTTAACTGGTCCATTAACCAGCGCATGAAGGGTGGACGTTTCATCAACAATACCTCCACCATGATGGCCGCGATGGTTGGCTTCATGCTACTGGCCATCGGCACGACTAAGGCGGGTAACTACCAGGCGGGTTTCTTTGGTACGGATGGTATTCTGTCGGCATTCGTAGCCGCCTTTGTCACCGTTTGGGTATACCAGTTCTGTGTTTCTCGTGACCTAACCATCAAGCTACCAAAGGAAGTACCTGGCGCCATTTCGCAAACGTTCCGGGACATCATTCCGTTTGGGATGGCTACCTTGATTTTTTTCTTTGATTGATGTGGCTGCACGGGCATGGCTGTCCGTACCGTTTGCACAGGTGATTCAGACCGTACTTGCACCAATTTTCAAAGGGGCCGACACTTACCCGGGGATTATGTTTGTTGAGTTCCTCATCCCCCTGTTCTGGTTCATGGGTATTCATGGTCCGTCCGTGGTTAAGCCAGCCATTGAGTCAGCTTTGTTTGGTAACACTACGGCTAACTTGGCATTATTCAAGGCGGGGCATTTTCCTATCCACGCCCTGTCCGAAAACTTTTTGAACTTTGTGGGTGAATTGGGCGGCACTGGTGCAACCTTCGTGGTACCGATTCTCTTCTTACTATTTGCCCGGTCAAAGCAGCTTAAAGCTATTGGGACGCGTCGGTCGTACCAGTAATGTTCGCCGTGAACGAGCCATTACTATTTGGTGCACCAATTGTGCTGAACCCGTACTTCCTGGTTCCATTTGTCATCGCGCCGATGGTGAACGTGGCCATTGGTAAGTTGTTCATTGACTTGCACCTGATGCGTGGGTTTATGTACGTGCTGTCATGGGCATTGCCTGGGCCAATTGGGGCATTCCTAGACACCAACTTCCAGTGGAGTTCACTGGTACTTATGGCGATACTGTTAATCCTTGATGCCCTGATTTACCTACCGTTCATTAAGGCGTATGACGCTACTTTGATTTTGCAGGAACAGGGCCAAGGTGCCGTGGCGGTTGCTGGAGCCACCGATGGTCCGGCCGTTGCTGAAGCTACAACAGCGACGGAAGCCACAGCCACTACGACTGCCGATACTGTCGACAAGGCAGACGAGCAGCCACTCAAGAAACTTGACCAGCAGCTTAAGGTGCTAGTACTTTGTGCCGGTGGTGGCACTAGTGAGCAACTGGCGAACGCACTGGTCGAAGGCGCGAAGGCGACCGGTGAACCGATTGTTGCGACTGCGGGTGCATATGGCTCGCACCACGATATTCTGCCGAATTACGACCTCGTGGTGTTGGCCCCGCAGGTTCGTACGTATTACAGCGATTTGAAGGCCGATACTGATAAACTGGGTATTAAGCTCGTGGCCACTAAGGGTCAGCAATACATTGCGCTGACGCACGATCCGGCCAACGCCGTAAAGTTTGTCCTGGACGCGGTCAACAATACTGAGGACGATAAGGGGTAGTTAGAATAATAATAGTAGGAGGACACCATGAAGTTAATAGTTCGGCAGATCTATAACAACAACAGTGCCCTAGTCACAGTCGGTGAAGGTAAGGAAGCCGTCATTCAGGGTAAAGGCATTGGTTTTGGAAAGCGTAAGGGCGATGTCATCGACGCCAGTAACGCTAGCAAAATTCTTTATCTAGATGACAGCCGGGTACGCGGTCAGTTTGCGAGTTTATTGAAAAATGTACCCATTGATATTGTGGTGACCGTCTTTGGCGCGGTTGATCAGGCTAAGCGTGACTACCACATGCAGCTGCTGAACTATGTGTACATTACGCTGACTGACCACGTGTTTCAGATGTATAAACGGTTGATGGACGGCCGTTACCAGCCAAGTGTCGTGCCAGACATCCATGACCGGTTTCCGGCCGAGTACGCGGTGGCCCAAGCAACTTTGGCGTCGATTAACCGAGCTCTGAACGTGCAGTTCCCACAAGCCGAAGTAAAAAGTTTGGCTTTACACTTCATCAACGCTCAGGGCGAGGAGAACGACGATACGGTTGCTGCTACTCCAGATATGACTACTGAGGTTAATAACACGGTTAAATCCGTGTTCAGTAGATATCATATTCAGCGCAACGTGGCGAACCAGAACTACTTTGACCGCCTCATGATTCACTTGCAGTACATGGTGGAACGGGTGAAAGCCAACGACCAGGACGCCCAAACACTGAGCTCGGAAATCTACCGGGAGTACCAGCAGAAATTTCCACGGTCGTACGGGATTGCTGCCGAGATTGCTGACCAGCTGGAAAAGCAACTCCAGGTACAGTTGACGGAGAACGAACGGTTGTACTTCATCATCCACATTCAACGTTTAATTCAAGAAAATGACGCACAGGAATAACGTAGTCGCAGGGGGTAATTGATTATGGCAACAAAGAAAGAAATTTCCATGACGGGGTTCGACATCGTCGCGTACGCGGGTGACGCCGAGACAGACTTGCTGGATGCACTCGACTCAGCACACAAAGGCAAGTTTGACCACGCACGTGAACTAGTTAAGTCCGCGGAAGAGTCAATTAACCTTGCCCACAACACGCAGACCAAATTATTGAGTGCCGAAGCCGGTGGTCAGGAGATGGACGTGACGTTCATCATGGTGCACGCGCAGGACACGTTAATGACCACGATGATGCTCAAAAATGAGGCCAAGTACTTCATTGATGAATATGAACGTATTCATGATTTAGAACAAAAGTTGGCCGACCATACTCGCAATTAAGATGGGGGTAAATGAACCGTGGAATCATTATTGAAACGTGTTAAGCAGTTGCCAGATGGCTTTGTATGGGGTGGGGCCACCGCCGCGTACCAAGTCGAGGGTGCAACCAAAGTCGATGGTAAGGGTAAGACCATGTGGGATGACTATTTAGCGGCGCAGGGCCGGTTTAGTCCGGATCCCGCTAGCGACTTCTACCATCGTTACCCTGAGGATATTGAGCTGGCCAAGCTCTACGGACTGAACGCTGTCCGGGTATCAATCGCCTGGTCACGAATCTTCCCAGATGGAGCGGGTGAGCCCAATACAGCGGGAGTAGCGTATTACCACCGCCTGTTTGCGGACTGTATTGCGAACGGCGTGACGCCTTACGTTTCCTTACACCACTTTGACACGCCCAAGCGGCTGTTTGATGACGGTGATTGGCTGAACCGTGCGACTATTGATGCTTTTGTGCGGTACGCCGATTTCTGTTTCGGTGAGTTTACCGAAGTGCAGAATTGGTTCACCATCAACGAACTAATTTCACTGGCCTTTTCGCAGTATATCCAGGGTAACTTCCCACCCAGCCACCACTTTGACGTGACTAGCGGTATTCAGGCGCAACATAATGAGTTGCTGGCACACGCACGGGTAGTAAACCTGTTCAAGGAGAAGGGGTATGCCGGGCGCATCGGTTTAATTCACGTATTACAGCCGGTTTACGCGTATCCAGAAACGCCGGCCAACCAACACGCGGCGGATTTGGAAGATGCCTTCATGAACCGTTTCTTACTGGATGGTACCTTTAAGGGTGAGTATACCGATGCCACCATGGCACTGATTGATGAATTGTTGGACGCTAATGACGCGCACCTAACGATTGAACCTGGCGATATGGAGATTATTAAGGCCGCTTCCACCCAGAATGATTACTTTGGTATGAACTACTACCAGCCTTCGTTTGTTACCGCCTATGCTGGTGAGAGTACGAATAGCTTCAATGGCACTGGTGAGAAGGGGACTAGCGCGTTCAAGTTTAAGGGCGTGGGTCAGCATGTGAAGAAGCCGGGTGTGGACCAAACCGACTGGGATTGGAATATTTATCCGGAGGGTATGTATGACATGCTCAAGCGGGTTGCAACCGAGTATCCCAACAGTAAAACCATCTACATTACGGAAAATGGCTTGGGGTACAAGGACGAGTATCAGGGCGTGGGTCAACTAATTAACGACGATAAACGGATTGATTTTATTGACCGACACGTTGAAGCGCTACTCCAAGCGCGCGTGGAAGGTGTTGACGTTCAGGGCTACTTTGTTTGGTCGCTACAAGACCAGTTTTCCTGGGCCAATGGTTATAATAAGCGTTATGGCTTGTTCTACGTCAACTTTGATACGCAGGCGCGTGAGATTAAAAAGAGTACCTTGTGGTTTCGTGAGCTAGGACGGACAATTGGCGGCTAGTCACCCCGACCAATGCCGACTGTCCAGTTGCTGGTTCTAGAACCAGGACGTAAACTAATGCATGACACTAAGCCCCGCCGGAATTTCCCCAATCGGGATTCAGACGGGGCTTGGCGCGTGTTGCGGTTGAACCAGGAAGGAAGCGCGTAGTGGATACCATAATTAATTTTACCCGAGCTAATCCCATAGTGGTGATGGCGTTATGTCTTTGGTTGGCCACGTGGGTGAGTGGGTCGGCACTGAGTAAAGCCGTGGCGGGAGCGCTGCAGTTAGCCATCGCCATTACTGGAATTGTGACGACGGTGGGGATACTATCAACCGTTTACCGACCGGCTTTAGCCGCAATGGCCCGGCAAACCGGCGTGAATTTGCCTGTGCTGATGTTGGCTGGGCGCCTATTGCCACCATTACGTGGGCCGCACCGCACACGTTACTGTTTCTTGGCGTGGCACTGATCATCAATATTATCATGCTTAAATTACGTTACACCCAGACGTTGGACATTGACATCTTTGATATTTGGCATGTGGCCTTTACGGCGCTGTTGGCTATGTATACTGCCCATTGTGGCTAACCCTAGTCTTTGTGGCGCTACTGGTGGTGCTGAAATTAATTAACGCGGACCTGATGAAGCCGACATTTAATGACTTACTGGGGAATCCTAGTAGTCTGATGACCACTAGCCATTTGAACTACATGATTAACCCACTCGTGATGGTGCTAGATAAATTGTACTCACTGTGTTTGGGGTGGCTGGACCATTTTGATGTTGATGCCGCCGCTTTGAATAATCGAATTGGGTTTGCGGGTAGTCGGTTTGCTATCGGTATGTACATCGGCATTTTTGTGGGGCTAATGGGGAGACTACCGTTGACATCAGTGGCAACGCTGGCCCTGACGCTGGCGACAACCCTGGAATTATTTAACGTTATCGGTGGTTGGTTCACGGCGGCGGTTGATCCACTGACGCAGGGATTAACTAACCGTCTTAATCACATTTTTGCCGGTTGGTCACTCAACGTTGGGTTGGATTGGGCCTTTTTGTCGAGCCGTTCCGAGCTGTGGGCAACCGCTAATATTTTGGCCCCCATTATGGTTGTGGAGGCCTTGATTTTACCTGGTAACCGTATTTTGCCGCTCGGGGGAATCATTGCGATGGGCGTTACACCGGCTTTACTAGTGGTGACACGCGGGAAGGTAATCCGGATGGTGGTCATTGGCGCCGTGGAATTACCGTTGTTCCTCTGGGCCGGGTCGCTGTCCGCCCCGTTTATCACCCACGCGACCGCATCACTAGTGGGAGAGCATGGAATAATGGCAATCAGCGCGGCCACTAAGGAGGGGCCCGTGGAGCAACTACTGGCGGTAGCATTAGGCAAAAGTAGTGGTGGCGATGCCAAATGGGTGATGGTCACGCTGGTTGGTACAATTGCGTACCTGCTACTATTTGCCTGGTACGCCCGCGTGATGCGGCGCCGTAACCGGGAGTACCAGTAAAACCGGTCAACAAAAAAAGCAGCCGCGGCTGCTTTGCAGTGATAATGATACGTATTCACGCAACGGCTTTTTCCGCCGGCGCAGGTCGGCCAAAGTAGTAGCCCTGCTCGAGCATGATACCAAAGTTGGTGCGGTCAAACGCCATCTCGTATTGCGTTTCGACGCCCTCGAGGATGAACTCCAGGTGGTATTCTTGCGCGATGCCGGTCCAGAATTTAATGCGTTCGGCCATCTGTTCAAAGGTGGCCGTTTTGCGTAGGTTCTGCATGGCGAACTTCACGCCATCGACGTACGGAAACAGGGTGTGTACTAGCTCAAAGCTGTTGTCGCTACCCACGTCGTCGATGTATATTTTGACCCCGCCAGCGTGGTAAATGCTGCTAATTTCACGGACGTATTGCAGGCTGGGTGTGTCCATGATTTCCACAATCAATTCTTCGGGGCCGTCCGCGCGTTGCTTGAACAGCGTTAGCGCGGTTGCTACCGTTGCGTCCCGGAATTCCTGGGCGGTGAGGTTAAGCGTGACCGATTTGCATTGTGAGTGCCGAAGGAAGTGCCGGAGCAAGTTAATCTGGGTGCCGACGCTAATCTCAAAGCTTTGCGGTAACACCCAACGATGGTGGCTCGCATCATATTGCCGCAGCAGTAGTTCGTTGTGCACGAGTCGCGGGTTGTCAGCGTTGACGTCATAGATGCCCTGACCAAAGTAGGCCAGTTCGGCGTGGTGGGCCTGATGGTGCTGGCCGTACACTTGGCCGTCCAGGGTGATCACGTCGCGACCAGAATGTTTGCTTTGCTGCAGGTTAGTCGTCGCGCGTTGGTAAGTATCTTCCACCGATTCGTCGCGGGGATGCATACTGGTCATCCCCACCGATACGGTCAAGTTAACCTGACCACCTTTGTAGTAGAAATGGTGTGTGCGCACGGCCTGCCAGCAGGCCACGATGATGGGTAAGGCGGCCTGACCATCGGCGTTCTTTACGGCGACCGTGAATTCCTGCCCACCTGTCCGGAGAATCTCGACGGAATCGGCGTACTGGCGGAGCGTCTCCTCCAGCAAGTGGGTAAGGTCCAGCAGGAGGCCGTTACCACCCATGTGACCGCACTGCGTGTTGACCTGGGCAAAGTGGTCGATGTCCATCACGGCCATGGTGAACGTACCGGCAGACTCCTGTGCTGTGTTGAACATGTCGGTCATATGGTGCTCGTACCGTTCGTAGGTGGCGGCCGTCGTCAGCACGTTGTTGGTGATCTGGGCGGCTTTGGTCATCGCGTGATGGCGGTACACCCAGTAGATGTTGAGTACGCTCGCCATGATGAGGAACATCCCGATCGCGATGGTGAGGCTCAGGCCGGTACCGTCGAGGCCGAGTAGCGTGGTGGCCGGGAGGGTCATCCAGAATGCAAAGTCGGCAAGTGCGGACATGGTCATGTTGAGCGCGAGGTTGGCGCGTGTGGTCCGCGATTGCGCCCGAATAACAGAAAGCAGTCCCAGCATAACGACGGTCATCGTCATAACGAGTGGGCTGGTCAGGTTGTCCCAGTGAGCCGCAATCCAAACGAGCAGAATACCCGCGACGCGCACCATGTATTCCGGCCAGGTTGTGTTGGTATCGAACAGTACGGATGACAGTAGAATTAGCGCACCGTTGGTATATATGACTGCGTTTGTCGGTCCAACCATGCTGGCCGTGATAAACAGTACGATGCCGAGGCCCTCAATGCCCAGCGAGAGCAGTATGCGCCAAACCGGCGATGACGGATTCGTTGCTGGTTGCGTGGCTAGACGGTGCCAATAGCTGGAGTAGAAACTGGCAAAGCTAGTGATGAAGAATGTCATCACCAACAATTGCACAATCTGCGGTTGAATTTGGTTAATGGACATGCGTGCACCTCCCCAAAGGCGGCTTTTTGGTCGTAGCATTCGTCCCCCGAGACGCCACAGCCCACAGTATTATCTAAGTTCAGTCTAGGTCTTTGTGGGCTATTCCACAAGCAAATAATTTCCCGCTAGTACATGGAAACGTTTCGGGATTAAGTGCGCCGCTATCGTCATGTATACGCTAACCATGGTACACTGGGAACGACGAATAGGGGGCATGAGATTATGGGCAAAGTCAGACTGATGATTAGTGATATCGATGGCACCTTGGTGAACGATGAGCACGTCATTCCCGCGAACGTGGTGGCGGCAATTCGGAATTACAAGGATTGCGGTGGGCGTTTCGTGTTGGCGTCGGCCCGACCGCCTTTGGGGATGACCGCTTTGGCCGACCAGCTTGGCTTTGACGTACCGTTAGTGAGCTTCAACGGAGCTTACATTACTCAGCGTGATGCGGACGGTGAGCTTGCACCTTTGTTTGAGGAGCCCCTCGCAACCAGCGCGGCGCGGACGGTGTACCGGTTGGCGCGCGAGCAAGACCTCGGGGTCAGTGTGAACGTGTTCTCGGAACTTCACTGGTACGTCGACGAGGAGGAGTACTGGGAGCAACAGGAGGCCGCCATCACGGGTTTTGCCCCGGAAGTCCAGCCGCTCCGGGAAGTGCTGGCCGGCACGGAACCAATCCACAAAATTTTGGTGATGGGCGAAGAGCCATCCATCGACGTGCTGGAGGCCGCGTTGACCGACCGTCCTGAGCTAGAGCTGGCCATCTCGCGGTCGAAGCCGACCTATTTGGAGATTACGCACGATGGGGTGACCAAAGCAGCGGCGCTAACATTTTTGCGCGACTACTTTGATATCCCGTTGGCGGAAACGCTAGCGATTGGTGATGGTGGCAACGACTTGCCCATGGTCCGTGCGGCCGGCGTGGGTGTTGCAATGGGCAACGGCGCCAAGCGCTCCAGCAGGTAGCTGATGCGGTGGTGGCCGACAATAATGTCGGGGGCATTGCGGAGGCCATCAAGCGGTTTGGTGTTTAGGTCGCAAACGATTTGTTATGCCATTATTGGCACGTGTGGTAGCAAAACTGACATTTTTGCGACCGCACGTTTTTTATTGGGACAAATTTTCCTGATAAAAGTCTATGGTAACGATAACGCTTTGCAATTAGCCGTTAGAGGCGTTTACCAATGATACGGCTGTTTGCACAGGCTTTACATATGCAAAAACGGCGACTAGTTGGTGTTTCTCATTTAAACGCCACAAACAGGAAAATAAATTTACCGTTATTCCAAAATAGGCAAATGAATAGCAGCGGCAATTGAATGCGTATTCGTCAACATGTACAAAGCTATTTATTGGGTAAAAGTTATCGTGCGATAAAGACGGACCAATACTTACCGGCTATTATCACCATATTGAGTGTAAGTTGTTACTAGGTTTTTAAGTATTGGGGGATACTTTTGAAAATTAAATATATTTTTGCTTCTGTAGCAAGTGCGGCTTTGTTGGCTGTCGGCGTCCTGGGGGGGACACCTGGTCAAACAAGCAGCGCTAATGGTGCCGTGCGCTCTTCGGAATCTTCCAGTCACAAAGTGGCTAAGAAGTCTGCCGTCAAGAAAAGCAAGGTTGTGGCAACGAGTACTGCGAAGAAGGACCACAAGCAGCAGGATGCCAAGAAGGCGTCCGCTGCCAGTGCGTCTAGCGCAAGCAGTAATAGTGCCAGCCAGGCTAGTGCAAGTAGCCAAAGTGGCCAGAGTAACCAGAATGCTAACGCTACTAGTGCGTCCAGCGCGGCGAACAACGCTACCTCGAACACGACGAATACTGCTAACCAGAGCAACACCGCGACTGCGTCCACAACGGCACAGAGCACGCAGGCTAGTCAAGCCCAGGCACCGACGCCTACTACCGGTTTCACGGTTGGTGGGTCGACGTATGCCATCCGCTCATTTAGTGGTAGTGGCTCCGTTCCGGCCGACAGTTATGTGTACCAGTGGACGGGGATGAGCAATCACTACTTGTTTGAACGGACCGGTGTTGCCTTTGGTTCGCTCGCTAGCGCCGGTGTTGGCTCAACGGTCGCTGTTAATGGCCACCAGTACACCATCCGTCAGGTTCTGTACAACCAGAACAACACGACGGACGCTGCGTACAACGCACTGATGGCCGGTAAGGCTCAGTGGGGCGGCATTAGCTTTCAGACCTGCGAAGCCACGAACGGTTTTGTTCGGCTGTACTTTGCTAACTAATATGAATGTTAATGGATTAACGCAATGTTGATCTATATTCAACGACTCGATTCCGCCGACTGCGGTATCGGGTCTTTTTTTTGTGACAATAGAAAAAAGGCCTCCGCTGTCCACACGGAGGCCTCAATGAGGGAGGGCGATGCGGCTCTGGGAGACCACATCACGTTTATGAAGAAGAAGTTGTAGGAGCGAGGTCTGGGTTCCTCGTTTCTATGTTGCTTATTATGCCGACCAAGTGTGAAGAAATTGTGCAGAGACCGTTATGGTTATTTGCGAATTTTGTTAAGCAAGGGTAAAGGGTGAGCGCTCGTGCACTGGCACACTACGTTACTCGTTCTGACTACGGTTAAACCAGTAAACACTCCAGTCTCTCAGCGGTGCTGCGCACAGCTTCCGCGTACGAGTTAAGTTAGAGTACGGTGCTGAAAGCACCTACTCTAACTAAAAAAAACGAAGCCCGCCTCGGGAGCCTCTGTCCCTCTTGCGCACTTCGTCCTGGTAATCCTGCTGGGGCGTGCCCCACACACAGGCAACGCAGGCACCCTCTACTCCACGGCCCCCACCGTGGCGCCTTCGCGAACGTTGAATTGCTTCAACAAGTATCGGTGACCATACGTTCAGTTGCTTCGCGCCTTGTCCATTTGGACCACGACGTGCCTACAACTTACACTTTACAGGTGACACTATACATTGAATGTATATACTTGTCTATTATCAAGCGATAAAATTAGCCACATTTAGTCAAATTTTGTTTAATGTTTAGACCAATTACTCTTGCACGCCTATATTATCGTTGACTAACCTATACCAAGAACATCCGTAATGTATTCTGAGTAAAAGCTGGGTTCACCCCAGGCATAAAAAAAAGGCATCACATTCTCTATATGTGACGCCTGCTTGGCCCGATTAAATTGTAATTTCCTCAATTTCACCCAATTCCCTGAGCTTATTCCGCTTCAAGATCTTGATGCCGTTACGGTCGGTCGATATTAAACCCAGCTCCCGCAACTTTTTCATATTGCGTGACGTGTTGACCGGGTTGAGCACCACCAAGCTACCCATTAGGGATTGACTCACGTGGACAGTGTTGTCCTTGGGTTCGTACTCGTCTAGGTAGCAGGTGAGGTAGTAGGCTAATCGCTGTAGGCCGGTGCTGGTCAACAACAGCTCCTTTTTACGGATTAGGTAATCAATATTTTTCTGGTAACTAATAATGAGCTGATGATTAAAGTCGCGGTTGTTATAGACCAAGTCATCAATCTTATCATGGGTGATTGCCAAGACGTGGGCCTCGTGGATGGCCACTAGGCTTAGCGTACTCTCGGGACTTGTACCCTCCGATCGGTAAACCGGAGTCAGGGTATCATGGCCGCATAACAACAGACCGTGCTCCAAGCCTGACTTGAAAAGCACGGACCGCATAATCAGACCGTCCTCTATGTAATAGTAGAAGTGGCGCCCGTTAGTATCCTGTAGTCGTTCACCGGCACGAACGGTAATGCGCTTGGTAGCCAGTTTGGTGAGTAAGGGCTTAAATTGCGCGTAGTCACCATTAACGTAAAAGTTTAATTTGTTCATTGTTGCATCTCCCCGGATGTCTGCGGGTGCATTCGGCGTACCAAGGTATTTGAGTTTTACCAGAGGGTCGCCGTAAAAATTCGGCGTGACCGATGCCATCATTTAATCATTATATGCGTAGTATTTACACATGATAATATTCGTCGATAATTAACTGGTTAATTTTCTGGTTATATTACGACTAATATCTTTTCAGAAAGAGATACAACTACCGTAGTAACAAGCCTAGCGTCGCTACAACGGTGAAGTGTGTGTAAACTAATTCGTATACGTTGTTATCCACATTTTACCGACTTTGGCTATCAAAAGCAAAAAAAATTGTGGGAGTGGACCACAATGTGCTTAGTTTTCGAATACTAACGTAATAATGCCAATATTCCCGAATTTAGGAATATCGGCATTATTGTGTTAGGCACAGGAAGCTGCATTGTGGCCTGCGTCGACGTTCGTCGTTTTCCGAAGCCGTTAATTATGACCGGCCGTCGTGGGTAAATGATGCTGCTAGGGGTGCTAATCATTTCCTGATGCGAAAATTGTGCGTGCCAAATTTAAAAATTCCGTGGCCGCTTCGTTTAATTGCGCCGCCGTTTTGTATGTAATGGCGACGTCCGCCTGAAATTCGGGTATTGGTAATGGCACAATCTGCGTATCGGCCTCTACGGTTTGTTCGGCCAACAGTGATGCGGGGACGATGGTGGCGCCCAGGCCCGCACTCGCCAATTGGAGTGCGGTGGTGAGGTTGGGAGTCCGCAGCACCACGTTGGGGTCGGACTCAGTTTGTGTGAGGTAGCTGGTGACCATACGTTGGAAGCCGGAGTCATCAGTCTCTTCGATGAAATCTTGACCGTTAATCAAAGTGGCTACTTTGCCAGGGTGTGTGGCATCAAAATTTTCTGGCAACAACCGCACCGGTATGACCAGTGCCGCCCCGTCAGTGAACAGTCGTTGGTGTTCCAGCGACTCGTCGTACGTGCGGGCGGTACCGATATTAAGGTCGATGTCGCCGTTAAGCACTGCCTGCGCCATGTTACTGGCGGATTGCTCAAAGAGGCGAATCTGTATTTGTGGAAAACGGCGGTGAAATTCGGGCAGTAGCTGGGGCAACACTACTCGCGCGAGGGACGGGTTAACGCCGATCGTGACGCGTCCCACCGTCGTACCCGCGTAACCCTTGAGGTTGTTACTAACATTTTGGTATGACCGGATGAGCTGTTGCATCTGGTCTAGATAGTACTCACCCGCGTAGGTCAGCCGCAGCGGGTGTTGCGCGCGGTCAATCAAGGCCACGCCGTACTGCTTTTCCTGGCTGCGGATAAGTTTACTGACCGTGGGTTGAGTCATGAAGAGGTTCGCGGCGGTGCGCGAAACGCTGCCGGTATGGCTAATCTCGGTGAGGATATCTACAAGTTGCCGTTCGTGATTCAGGGGTGTGGCCATCGTGCCCTCCTTATTGATGTAACTGGTATCTGTTATTAATTAGTATGCGCCGAACGGAATGCTGGCGCAAGTATAGTCTGTGGTTGCCCGGCTGTAGGGGCTTGGTTGCTATCAACTTTTGACCATTCTTATACACCGTGCTAAAATCACAATTATTGAATCAAGCTACCGCCGGGTAGTAACCGTTGACGGACGTTGTCTCCCACTCCATTAGGCCAAGAAGGAGTGGGCGGGGGCGTCCTTTTGTTTTGGGCATCTAGTATGCCTATCTATGCATGGAGGACTTTTTAAAATGGCGTGGATTTACTTGGTAATTGCGGGACTGCTGGAAACTGTGTGGGCAACCACGATGAAGTTGAGCCACGGGTTTACCCTTTGGGGGTACACGGTGACCACACTCTTGGCCATGGTGGCGAGCTTCCTGTTGCTTGAGCGCGCAATGCAGCACCTACCGCTGAGCCTCGCGTACCCGATCTGGACCGGGATTGGTGCGGTGGGCACCATCATTTTGGGTGTGGCGTTATTCGGCGACCACCTGTCCTCGCTGACATGGGGCTTTGTGGCGTTGCTAATGATTGGTATTGTGGGCATCAAGTTAACCACCAGTTAATGCTATGATGCGTCTTTGTTTTTGCATCCCACCATGTTATTCTGTGGGTGGAAACTAACAAAAAGTAACTAGACCGATTGATGATGCAAAGGGGGATTCTGACTATGGACAAGAGGGATGATGACGAATTGCGCCGGCGGTTGACGCCCGAGCAGTACGCGGTGACCCAGGAAGCGGCCACGGAGCGCCCGTTTAGTGGGCAGTACGACGACTTTTTTTCATGATGGTATTTACGTTGACGTGGTGAGTGGGGAGCCGTTGTTTTCGTCGCGGGACAAATATGATGCCGGCTGTGGCTGGCCGTCGTTCACGCGGCCCATTAAGCAGCTTAAGGAGCACCGCGACCAGAGCCACGGCATGGAGCGGACGGAGGTGCGGAGTAAGGACGCAGACTCGCATCTGGGTCACGTGTTTACGGACGGACCGGCGGCGGAGGGTGGCTTACGCTACTGTATTAATTCCGCGGCTTTGCGGTTCGTACCGGTAGCTGATTTGGACAAAGAGGGCTACGGGGAGTACCGCACGTTATTTGCGGAGTAAGTGTTTTTTTTGATGCGTGACTAGTGACAGCTGCGCCGCCACGGCTTGACGTTCGTGGCGGCGCGGTTTACCTTAAATATGGAACCGATTACAAACAATCGAGGTTAGGAATATGCATAAAGTACAGTTGGGCAACAGTAACTACCGTGCATCGGCGGTGGCGCTGGGCATCATGCGGATGAACGCGTTGACGGCTCCCGAGGCTGCGACGGTTCTGGATACCATCAAGGATGTAGGCATTAATTACATTGATTCGGCCGACATCTACGGTGGCGGCGATTCGGAGCGCGTGTTGGGCAAGGCGTTGAAGCGCGCCGGCGCGAACCGGAATGACTTCTTCATTCAGTCCAAGACGGGGATTGTACCAGCAAGGGTGATTCACCGTTGGGCGAGGCGCCGTATGGTGGGCGCTACGACTTTTCCAAGCACCACATTTTAGAGGCGGTCGACGGGATTCTAGAGCGGCTGCAGGTCGATTATTTGGATGCTCTGTTGCTACACCGGCCGGATGCGTTGATGGACGTGGACAAAGTCGCGGCGGCGTTCGATGAGTTGCTCGCTAGCGGCAAGGTACGCCACTTTGGGGTGTCGAATTTTAACCCTGGGCAGGTGGAATTGTTGCAGTCGGCGGTCAACCAGAGGCTGTTGGTGAACCAGTTGCAGTTCGGGGTTATGCACACGGGGCCAGTTGACTTCGGCATCCACACGAACATGACGGACGAGGCGAGTGTGGATCATGATGGTGGTGTGATTGAGTATTCACGGTTGCACAGGATGACGATTCAGACCTGGTCGCCGTTCCAGTACGGTCAGATTCAGGGGACGTTCATTAATAATCCGGCGTTCCCAGAGGTAAACCGGGTACTGGGAATTGTGGCGGAGAAGTACGGAGTGTCGAAGAATGCGATTGCGGCGGCGTGGATTTTGAGGCATCCGGCGCACATGCAGGTGATTATCGGCACGATGAATCCGGACCATATTCGTGATAGTGCGGCGGGTGCGGATGTTAGTTTGACCCGCCAGGAGTGGTACGATATTTACTTTGCGGCGGGGCATGATTTGCCGTAGAGGGCGGAGCAGGCCGTTTAGAAAGCAGAGTATAAGTTACTAGCACCGAAAGGCCCGTACTTGGCCTTTTGGTGCTAGTAGCTTATACGTCGCTTTCTGGCCTGCGCAGCCCGTTTCCATAAGCAAGAGTAACGAGGGAGCGTTGTAGCGTTACCCGTGACCCGGACGAGAATCACGCACTTGGATTCTTGTCCGGGTTTCCTTATACGTCGCTTTCTGGCCTGCGGAGCTCGTTTCAGAGAGTGGAACCCCGCGGTTAGAAACTGGAGCGTAACTTGCTTCGGCGGTGAAGCCCGGGCTTGGCTTGATTGCCGAAGCGGGTTACGCGCAAGTTTCTGCGGGGTGCAACTCGTTTCCATAAGCACGAGTAACGGCGGAGCGCTGTATCCATACTCGCCATTGCAGCTGCCCCGCCCTTCCCCTTTGCTTCCCACCAGCTCATCAATTCCCCGCAGCCCGCTTGTTCCCACCCCCATCCGGGACTAAAATGGTGGTACTAAGTAACCGGGGTTGAGGCCCTGATTCAATTATTGGGGGAACCAACCGTATGACCGACATTCAACTAATTGCATCCGATATGGACCACACGCTCTTGGAGGAGGATGGCAGCGTGCCCGCCGGCTTCTTTGACCGGGTACACGCATTACGCAAGCACGGGGTGGAGTTTGCCGCGGTGAGTGGCCGCTCCATTGCGACTTTGCAGGGGCTGTTCGCCCCCGTGCGCGACGACATTATTCTGGTGGGCGACAACGGCGCGGTCATCGAGCGCGGCAAGCGGCGGGTGTACACCAACGCCATCCCCACCGCGACGCACCAACACCTCACCGCTTACACGCACCGACAGCGGGCCGGGGTGCCCATCCTGTCCGGTGTGGACGCCGGTTACATCGACGCCCGGGACGCGGACCACATCAAGCAACTGGGGAACTTTTTCAACGAGGTGCGGATTGTGTCGCACCTTGAACAGTTCGCGGAGGACGTGACCAAGTTTACCGCCTATTACCCGGATGGCGATGCCTACGAGCAGGTTGAGGCTGAATTCAACCGCCCGTTTGGTGCTGACTTATCGGTGACTGTGGGTGGGGTGCACTTTGTCGACGTGATGAATCCGGACGTGGACAAAGGTGCGGCCATTCGGCAACTCGGCAAGGCATATGGCATCCCCACCGCGCGCATGATGGCCTTTGGTGACGGCGCAAACGACGTGCCGATGCTTCAGGAGGTGGGGTACAGCTACCACGTCCTCAACGCCCTCCCGCCCGCAGCCACGGCGGCACGCTACACCACGGCATCGAACCAACGCCACGGGGTGTTACGGATTATCGACAAGGTGCTGGCGGATATTATCTAGGGGGCGCTCAGGTTGACCTATTTATACTTAGTTCGTCATGGGCAGACAGTCGTGAACGCTGAGGGCCGTTTTAACGGTGGCGGCGTGGACGGCCCGTTAACGCAAAGTGGCGTTGATGGCGCTCGCGCGGTGCACGGCATGTTACGGGGTGTACACTTCGACCGTGTGGTCAGTTCACCTTTGCCTCGCGCCTCAATGACCGCGCGGTTGGTTACGGCCGCGGACGCGCCAATCGAGTATGACGACCGGCTGCGGGAGATGAGCCTCGGCGACTGGGACGGCCAACTGCTGGCCCCGTGGATGGACGACCCCGAGTTCATTAATTACCGCCACCACATGGAGCGGTGGGATTACCGCGCGGTGCACGCCGAGGGGTACCAGGCACTCGTTCGGCGCACGACGGCCGCGTTTCGCGACTTGGCGGCGTCGGTGGGGCCGGATGGTCGGGCCCTGGTGGTGAGCCACGGAATTGTCTTGACGATTACCAGCAACTTTTTGACGGGTACCCCGTTGGACCACGCTCGCGATACGGGGGAGGTCGCCAATACCAGTGTGACCGTCCTGGAGACTGATGGCACGCACTGGCGCAAAGTCGCGTGGAACGTCAAGCCGGAGGAATCCAACCGGCTGCGGGCGGCCGGATTATAGTGAATCGAATTTACACGCAAAAACCGCACTGACTTTGGCCAGTGCGTTTTTTTTGCTTGGAATTCAGTTATTCGACGAAATTACCCAGTGGCCCCCGCGGACGGCCCATGGCGATGCCTTCTTGAGCGCTAATCCGTTCCTTGACGAAGGTGAGGACGCTACCGCTATGCAGGGCGGATAACTCGCGCTGTAGCAAGGGGTCAAAGGCTTGCCCGCCGTGCCGGAGAGCCGTGAACCAGGCTCCCATGGCCTCGGGGTACAGGTTGGCGCTGATTGACGATAGGTGGTCGTAGCCGAGCTCGACGCGGTGCGGCAGGTCGAGTTCGCTCCCGGTATAAATGGCAAAGTCGTCGGGCACCAGCGTGCGGATGGTGGGCACCCGCTTGGGGTCGCCGGCCTCTTTGATGCCCACAACCTGGGGTAGCCGGACAAGTTGCCGCAGGGTGGTTAGCTCCAGGTTGAAGCCAGTACGGTGGGGATTGTTGTAGAGGATGGTCGGGCGCTCCGCCGCGGCGATGATGGCCTGAACGTAATTGCTGGCCTCCTGTTGCGTGGGGAGAATGTACGGCGGGAAGCCCAGCAGAATGCCATTAATGCGGTGCTGTTGGGCCACGGTCGCAGCCAGAGCGACGGCCTCATGTTGCCGGATGCTGGCAACACCAAAGATGATTTCGAGGGCTGGCGGCAGTTCGGCGTGCTCTAGCGCAGCGGCCAGCGTCTGTTTCTCGGTGAGGGTCATGCTGTGCTGCTCGCCGGTTGAGCCGCTGACCAGCACGCTGTCCACGCCGTGGTGGGCCAGGTAGCGGATGTGGGCGATGGTGGCGTCAACGTTCAGTGATTCGTCGGCGTTGAATGCTGTAGGAACCGCCACCTGGAATGGTTGTAGTTTGGTCATGATTGGAGATGCCTTCTTTGCATTAAGATTCTGCCAGGGCAGCCAGTTCATCGTTGGTAATTGCCGCTTTGCAGCCAGTTCAGCTCAACACCGTACGGCGCATGCATGTGCTTTTTGTCCGTCCCGACGTAAGGTGTCTCCAAAATTTTGGGGAGGCCCGTGAGCTGGGGATGGTGTGCGATGGCGTACAGCGCGTCAAAGCCAATGGTGCCGGCGCCAATGTTGGCGTGGCGGTCTTTGTTGCTGCCTTGGGGGTTCTTGGAGTCGTTAACGTGCACGATGCTGAGTTTGTCGAGCCCAATCACGTGGTCAAACTCATTCAGGACGCCGTCAAAGTCGTCGCGCACGTTATAGCCTGCATCGCTCATGTGGCAAGTGTCCATGGTAACCATGACCTTCTCGTTGTAGGTGACGCGGTCGAGGATTGCGGCAATTTCTTCAAAGGTGCGGCCCACCTCGGTACCTTTGCCGGCCATGGTTTCGAGGGCGATGGTCACGTGTTGTTCGGGCGTGATGATTTCGTTCAGGCCCTGGGCAATCTGCGCGATAGCTGCATCAGCTCCAGCGCCGACATGTGCCCCGGGATGGAATGGCATGCTGTAGGCGTGGAGGGCGTCGGCGCGGGCAACCTCGCCACGCATAAATTCAACGGCAAAGGTGTAGTTTTCGGGCTTCTTGGTGTTGCCCAGATTGACGATGTAGGGCGCGTGAATCACCAGGTGGCTCAGGCCAGCTGCGTCCATTGCCTCTAGGCCTTCGGGAATACGCATTTCGCTGACATCTTTACGCCGTGTGTTTTGCGGCGCACCAGTGTAGAACTGTAGCGTCGTCGCGCCGTAACTGACGGCCTCAGCGACCGCACCGGGGAACATGGCTTTGCCTGACATACTGACGTTGGCACCAATTAACATACAATTGTCCTCCTCAATTTCAATGGCCTAAGCATAGCACAAAGGTGGTGCGAACACGCGGGTGGATTGCTACTGTAGTGGTTGGCGGCAGCGTAGGCCGGACCGGGGAGCTGCGGCTTACGTGGGGTGCTCCATGGTAATCCACTGCTAGGGCGAAGCTCCAACCCGCCAAGTGCGGGCGTGTTTCCGCCGCGATTCCAAGCCCGGCCGGAAACCCACCGGCCGGGCTTGGAATTCGTCGCGTTCTAACGGCTAAAGCCGTAAGAACGTTACACCCCGCAGTGGTTACCATTCCGACCCCACACGCCTCCGCTCCCCGGTCTGACCGACGCGGCCTCAGGCTACTGTTGTACAACTACGTTACCGAGCACGACGCGTTCGTCCCAAAATATACCTCCTGGTTTTCGATACATAGTGGTAGCATGAGCTGGCCACTCCATCCACGCGTTTGGGGATATTTGGGCGTGGGTTTCGTCAACTCGTATTGGATTGAGTAATGGTACTATATTGCTCATAGTGGCAAGATGTTGGTTGTCCGTGATTTCTGTCTGAGTCCGTTCGCAAATGTGGTTCTGGCCGGTGGGAGTGCCGTGGGGG
>NZ_BBAI01000006.1 GCF_001311175.1 Lacticaseibacillus pantheris DSM 15945 = JCM 12539 = NBRC 106106
TGAGCCGTTAGCTCAGTCGGTAGAGCATCTGACTTTTAATCAGAGGGTCGACAGTTCGAGCCTGTCACGGCTCATTTCCAGTAGGATCAGTTTAATGCGGGTGTGGCGGAACTGGCAGACGCGCTAGATTTAGGTTCTAGTGGTTATTCAACCGTGGGGGTTCGAGTCCCTTCACCCGCAGCAGTTAGCTGCCCATGGCAGCTGCTTTACTTTTTAGCCGACTTAGCTCAGTTGGTAGAGCATCTGTCTTGTAAACAGGGGGTCGTAGGTTCGAATCCTATAGTCGGCAGTTACCAAAATAATATGCGGAAGTAGTTCAGTGGTAGAACATCACCTTGCCATGGTGGGGGTCGCGGGTTCGAATCCCGTCTTCCGCTTTTCATGAAGACGCCGGGGTGGCGGAATTGGTAGACGCACTGGACTTAAAATCCAGCGGTGAGTAGTCACCGTACCGGTTCGAACCCGGTCCTCGGCAGAATGAACCAAATTTAATATCACGCACCCATAGCGCAATTGGATAGAGTGTCTGACTACGAATCAGAAGGTTGTAGGTTCGACTCCTACTGGGTGCATTTTTTTTAATCGGGAAATAGCTCAGCTTGGTAGAGCACCTGGTTTGGGACCAGGGGGTCGCAGGTTCGAATCCTGTTTTCCCGATGCCAATATAAATTAGTATGCGGAAGTAGTTCAGTGGTAGAACATCACCTTGCCATGGTGGGGGTCGCGGGTTCGAATCCCGTCTTCCGCTTTTCTAATATCGGGAAATAGCTCAGCTTGGTAGAGCGCTACGTTCGGGACGTAGAGGTCGCAGGTTCGAATCCTGTTTTCCCGACTCAGTACAACGATTTAGCCAGTTTGGTTAGACCGTTTTTTTTGTGCTCTCGTTGACAAGCGGGCCACAAACTGGTAACTTAGACCACCAAACCACCATGTTGTTGCCTGACTATAAATGGCATTTGGCAAAGTTCATTAAAATACGTATAATGAAAGTCAAGATTAGTCAAACACGAAAAGGTGGTGATTGCGTGCAAGAGCAAAGTATGTCGGATATTATTGAGGCGTATCTGAACACGATACTCGCTCAGCAACGGCAAATTGAGATTCGCCGCTCTGAAATTGCGGAACGGTTTAACTGCGTACCCTCGCAGATCAATTACGTTCTGAAGACCCGTTTTACACCACAGCGTGGCTACGCTGTGGAAAGTAAGCGTGGCGGGGGCGGGTACATTCGCATCGTTAAGGCCCGGTTACGGGACGAGCAGGAACCCCTAACGGTGATGCGAGCACACATTCCTGACCAGCTTAATGAGACGGATGCCCGTGTGATGACGCAACAATTATTCGACGCGGATGTAATTAATCGCGAGACGGGGAACGCCATGTTGGCGGCGATGAGTCACCGGACTTTGGCGATTACCGATAGTGAATCAGAGCAGGTTATACGAGCACGCCTGATGCGAGCTTTTCTCGATAGTCTGCGGTATGAACGTTAACCACGTTCCGGGAGGTTTAGTATGGACAATTTATTTACGATTAGTGCCAAGAATGTGCTGTTAATTGCACAAGAACAGGCCAAGTCTTTCCACCACCATGCAGTTGGTTCTGAACACATCCTCCTGGCTTTGGTTGTTGAACAAGAAGGGGTTGCGGGCAAGACGTTGCGCCAACTGGGCGTCAACGAGGACGAGGTGCATGACGACATTGAGGCGTTTACCGGCTACGGTACGGTGCCTGATAGTGCCCTGGGTCCAGACAGCTTCCTACCATACTCGCCCAAAGGCAAAGCCATTCTGGCGGCAGCGGGTGACGAAGCTAAGCAAATTGGTGCCGTCAAAATCGGTACGGAGCATATTCTGCTAGGATTACTCCGCGATGATGACACGATTGCCGCCAAGATCATCCAGAATTCAGACCTTTCACTAACTAAATTACGCCAGCTTGTATTAAAGAAAATGGGTGTCACTGAAGGCCAGCAGGCAAAGCGGCCACGTGCGCGCCAACGCCAGTCCGTTGAAACGCCAACTTTGGATGGGTTGGCCCGCGATCTGACCCAAACCGCGCGGGACAATAAGCTTGACCCCGTTGTGGGCCGCAGCCAGGAAATCCACCGGTTGATTCAAGTGTTGGCACGCCGGACCAAGAACAATCCGGTGCTGGTAGGCGAACCAGGTGTGGGTAAAACCGCTGTGGTTGAGGGCTTTGCCCAGCGAATTGTTGCTGGTGATGTGCCCGTTGAGATGCGGGAAAAGCGGTTGATGATGCTCGATATGGGGTCATTGGTTGCCGGCACCAAGTACCGTGGTGAATTTGAGGACCGTTTGAAAAAGGTGATTGAAGAAGTCGCCGCCAACGGTCAGGTTATCCTGTTCATTGATGAGCTGCACACACTGATTGGTGCGGGTGGTGCCGAGGGCGCTATTGACGCCTCTAACATTCTGAAGCCGGCGCTGGCTCGGGGCGAGCTGCAGTTGATAGGTGCTACCACCTTGGACGAATACCAGAAGTATATTGAAAAGGATGCTGCGCTGGAGCGGCGTTTCGCTACCATCCAGGTGGACGAACCTAGCACGGATGACGCGTTCCGTATTCTGCAGGGGTTGCGCCCACGCTACGAACAGCACCACGGCATTACGATTAGCGATGCGGCTTTGAGTGCCGCCGTACAGTTGTCCAACCGTTACATCTCCTCGCGTTTCCTACCGGATAAGGCGATTGACCTCGTGGACGAAGCTGCCGCAATGGTGCGCTTGGACGCCGATGAGCAGCCAACTGCTGCTGACAAAGACGCGCAGAAGTTGGCCAAATTAGTTGCCGACAAGGAACAGGCCATTAGCGACCAGGACTTTGAGGCTGCTGCCAAGATTCGTAGCCGTGAAATGAAGTTGCGGGATAAAATTGCTAATAACGCCGCGGTGGCCGACGCTGAAGACGCCCAGCCACAGGTGCGCACCGACGTGGTTGTTGGTGAGGAGGACATCGCGAAGGTGGTGGCCCAGTGGACTGGCGTTCCGGTGACACAACTGACTAGTAAAGACAGTGAACGTCTGATCAAGTTGGAACGGGTCCTTCACGAGCGTGTGATTGGTCAGGAAGAGGCCGTTAGTGCGGTTGCTCGGGCTATTCGCCGGGCCCGTAGCGGCATCAAGGACCCTAACCGTCCTATTGGTAGTTTCATGTTCCTGGGTCCAACTGGTGTTGGTAAGACTGAGCTTGCTAAGGCGTTGGCCGAGGCCATGTTTGGGAGTGAGGACGCGCTTATCCGGGTGGACATGTCCGAGTACATGGAGAAGTACAGTACCAGTCGTCTGATTGGTGCGGCTCCGGGCTATGTTGGTTACGAGGAAGGCGGCCAGTTGACGGAAAAGGTGCGGAACAAGCCATACTCCGTTGTACTGCTAGATGAGGTCGAGAAGGCCCACCCGGATGTCTTTAACCTCCTCCTACAGGTACTTGATGATGGTTACCTGCGTGATGCAAAGGGGCGGATGGTGGACTTCCGCAACACCATTCTAATTATGACGTCCAACTTGGGTGCGACCGCACTCCGGGATGAGAAGAGCGTCGGCTTTGCAGCTGAAAACCATGGTGACGACTACAAAACCACCAAGAGTAGGGTTCTCGAAGAGCAAAAGAAGTACTTCCGGCCTGAGTTTATTAACCGAATTGACGAGACGATTGTTTTCCACAGTTTGGATAAAAAAGAACTGCACGCCATCGTTAAGTTGATGGCCAAGACCCTGATTAACCGTGTTACGTCAATGGGCATTGGCGTCCGGATTACGCCAGCCGCGGTTGATGCGATTGCCAAAGCCGGCTTTGACCCTGAATACGGGGCCCGGCCGTTACGCCGTGCGCTTCAGACCAAGGTTGAGGACCGTATGAGCGAGATTCTCCTCGCTGGTGATGCGGTGACTGGAGATACGATTGTCATCGGTGCGCGTAAGGGTGCCATCACCTTTGACGTCAAGAAGCAGGAGCATCCTGCCGACGATGCGGTGACCATCGAGTAGTAGCTCGTAGCCATCAACGTCTGACCTATGTTAGACGCTGGACGATAATGTCCCGATTTTTGTTAAACGTGTGCGCGGGTGGCGGTTCTGGCCGCCGTGGGTGCTGTGGGGTACTCCGACTTTGTGGACCGCTCCACGGTGACTGCTGCTAGGGCGAAACCTACAACCGCAAAAACCGCGGTTTCCGGTGCGAATTATAGCCTGCCTGCCCGTACTTGGCAGGCAGGCTATAATTTCGTCGCGCCGTAACTCGCTTCGCTTCGAACGGCGGCAAGCCCCTTACAGCAGTCACCGTGGAGCGGCCCAGTCGTCTTCACACCCCACGGCACCCCCACCGGTCAGAACCACATTTGTGAAAAATATATGAA
Source organism: Lacticaseibacillus pantheris DSM 15945 = JCM 12539 = NBRC 106106 (assembly GCF_001311175.1). Taxonomy (GTDB): domain Bacteria; phylum Bacillota; class Bacilli; order Lactobacillales; family Lactobacillaceae; genus Lacticaseibacillus; species Lacticaseibacillus pantheris. The sequence goes on from NZ_BBAI01000006.1 coordinate 4,379, forward strand.
CGAGTTGGTCAACTGCCAATATCGTATCAGTATGGCTAAAGGTATAGACTAACTATCATATCTACAGGATATATCACGGCCCAAGACTCAGATGGTTAATGCATAATTCGTAATCGAGGTAACTGAGATTGTATCTATTGGATTATCAGGAATCCGTGAACGGGCAAAACACGTCTTGTCGTGACGCCTGTTTACTACGGTAGCGAGAGGCCGTGTCGGTTGGACTGGTGAGCAGAGGCGTGTGGGGTCGGAATGGTAACCACTGCCCGGGGGTACACCGCCGTAGGAACGTAGTGACGTACGCGCGACGAGTTTGGAAACTGCTCGGTGGGTTTCCGGGCAGGTTCCAAATCGCGGCGGAAACACGCCTGCACTTGGCGGGTTGGAGCCTTCGCCCTAGCAGTGGATTACCATGGAGCACTCCACACGCCGCAGCTCACCGGTCCAACCGACGCGGCCGGGCGCCACACTGCGTCCAGCGTTCGACCTATTGACACGGACAACACTTGCTGATAATATTAAACACAGTTGCATTTCGGTTACGAAGCAGAAGGCTAAGCGCGATCTATTGTCCGCGCGATGCCGTAGAGAAAGTCAAAAGGGGTAACGTTAAACTTACCGCTTTTGGTTTTTTTTTGCCTGAAACGTCGTAACCGGAGCAGTTGTAATCTGAACTTAATAAATTTTACGTTCTTTTTACAATGGATTGCCGCCAACAAATTAGAGGGGTGAACAACTTGGCAGAGCAGCACTTAGGACACAATGTGAACTACGGTAAGCACCGTACGCGCCGGTCATACTCCCGAATTAAGGAAGTTTTGGACCTGCCAAACCTGATTGAAATTCAGTCGAATTCCTATCAGTGGTTCCTAGATGAAGGCCTGAAGGAAATGTTCGACGATATTATGCCGATCACTGACTTCCAGGGCAACCTGAGTCTGGAATACGTGGATTACCAGTTGCTAGAACCAAAGTACACGGTGGAGGAAGCCCGTCAGCACGACGCCAACTACTCCGCGCCGTTGCACGTAACGCTACGTTTGACGAACCACGAAACTGGTGAAATCAAGTCTCAAGACGTCTTCTTTGGTGATTTCCCGTTGATGACTGAGCAAGGGACCTTCATCATTAACGGTGCTGAGCGAGTTATCGTTTCGCAGTTGGTACGTTCCCCTGGGGTGTACTTCAACTCTGAAATTGACAAAAACAGCCGGACAACTTGGGGTACAACCGTTATTCCAAACCGTGGTGCATGGTTGGAATACGAAACTGACGCCAAGGATATCGCCTACGTCCGGATTGACCGGACGCGGAAGATTCCGCTGACTGAACTGGTGCGCGCACTTGGCTTTGGCTCCGATCAGGACATCATCGACATGTTCGGGGACAGCGATTCGTTGATGCTGACCCTGGAGAAGGATGTGCACAAGAACACGGATGACTCCCGGACTGACGAAGCCCTGAAGGACATCTACGAGCGTTTACGCCCAGGTGAACCAAAGACGGCTGATTCCAGTCGTTCCTTGCTGTACGCACGCTTCTTTGACCCAAAGCGCTACGACATGGCGCGTGTGGGCCGTTACAAGGTCAACAAGAAACTCTCCCTGAAGTCCCGCCTGTTGGGCCAGACGCTGGCAGAAACGCTGGCCGACCCTGATACTGGTGAAGTAATCGCCAAGAAGGGTGACCGCGTTAACCACAAGATGATGGATACGCTGGGTGAATACCTGGACCGCGAAGACTTCAAGACCATCACGTACCAGCCAAACGAAGATGGGGTGCTCCAAGAACCCGTTACTTTGCAGGTAGTGAAGGTGTACTCCCAGGTCACACCAGACAAAGAAGTCAACGTGATTGGTAATGGTCACATTGACGAGATGCTGAAGCACCTGACGCCAGCTGACATCTTGGCTTCCATGAACTACTTCTTGCTGTTGCAAGAGGGTATTGGTTCCACTGATGACATTGACCACTTGGGTAACCGTCGGATTCGTTCGGTCGGCGAGCTTCTGCAGAACCAGTTCCGGATTGGCCTTTCCCGGATGGAACGTGTCGTACGTGAACGGATGTCCATTCAGGACAGTTCGACCGTCACACCACAACAGCTGATTAACATTCGGCCAGTGGTTGCTTCCATTAAGGAATTCTTTGGGTCATCCCAGCTGTCACAATTCATGGACCAGACTAACCCACTGGGCGAATTGACGCACAAGCGTCGTTTGTCCGCCTTGGGACCTGGTGGTTTGACTCGTGACCGTGCTGGTTATGAAGTTCGAGACGTGCACTACACCCACTATGGTCGTATGTGTCCAATCGAAACTCCAGAAGGTCCTAACATCGGTTTGATCAACAGTCTGGCCAGTTACGCCGTGGTCAACCGGTATGGCTTCATTGAAACCCCATACCGTCGTGTTGACTGGACGTCACACAAGGTTACCGACAAGATCGATTACCTGACTGCTGACGAAGAAGATAACTTTGTTGTTGCCCAAGCCAACTCCGTGTTGAACGAAGATGGTACTTTCCGTGACGCGACCGTTTTGGCCCGGCACAAGGATGACAACATTGAAGTCGGCCCAGACAAGGTCGACTACATGGACGTTTCGCCAAAGCAGGTAGTTGCCGTTGCCACGGCCTGCATTCCTTTCTTGGAAAACGACGACTCCAACCGTGCCCTGATGGGTGCCAACATGCAGCGTCAGGCCGTGCCGCTGGTTCGGCCACACGCACCGTTGGTTGCTACGGGGATGGAATACAAAGCTGCGCACGATTCCGGTACGGCTTTGCTAGCTAAGCACCCAGGTCGCGTTGAATACGTTGACGCCAAGGTGATTAAGATTCGCCGTCAGGACGACACCCAGGACGTTTACCGTCTGATGAAGTTCCGTCGCAGTAACGCCAACAAGAACTACAACCAGATTCCAATCGTGCGCTTGGGCGACCAAGTGGATGCGGGTGAAATCATCGCCGATGGTCCCGCAATGGATCAGGGCGAGTTGGCTCTGGGTCAGAACCCAATCATCGCCTTCATGACGTGGAACATGTACAACTACGAAGACGCCATCGTTATGTCGGAGCGGCTCGTTAAGGAAGACATTTACACGTCCATCCATATCGAGGAATACGAATCAGAATCCCGTGACACCAAGCTGGGACCTGAGGAAGTAACGCGCGAAATCCCGAACGTCGGTGATGACGCGTTGAAGGACCTGGACGAAGACGGTATCGTGCGTGTTGGTGCCGAGGTTAAGGATGGTGACATCCTGGTCGGTAAAGTTACGCCTAAGGGTGTGACGGAACTGTCCGCCGAGGAACGTCTGCTGCACGCCATCTTTGGTGAAAAGGCGCGTGAAGTTCGTGATACCTCCCTCCGTGTTCCTCATGGTGGTGGCGGTATTGTGCAGGACGTTAAGATCTTCACCCGTGAAGATGGCGACGAACTGTCTCCGGGTGTGAACATGATGGTTCGTGTTTACATCACGCAGAAACGTAAGATTCAGGTTGGTGACAAGATGGCCGGCCGTCATGGTAACAAGGGTACCGTGTCCATCGTCGTTCCTGAAGAGGACATGCCGTACTTGCCAGACGGTACGCCAGTTGACATCTGCCTGTCGCCAATGGGTGTGCCATCCCGTATGAATATCGGGCAAGTACTCGAATTGCACTTGGGGATGGCCGCACGTAAGTTGGGCATCCACGTGGCAACGCCAGTCTTTGATGGTGCCACCGAAGACGACATGTGGGCAACCGTCAAGGAAGCGGCATGGCTAGTGATGGTAAGAGCGTATTGTACGATGGCCGCACCGGTGAACCGTTCGAAACGCGGGTTGCCGTTGGGGTGATGTACTACATGAAGCTCTCCCACATGGTTGACGACAAGATTCACGCCCGTTCCATTGGACCTTACTCCTTGGTTACGCAGCAGCCACTGGGTGGTAAAGCTCAGTTTGGTGGCCAGCGTTTCGGGGAAATGGAAGTTTGGGCCCTCGAAGCTTACGGTGCTGCTTACACCCTGCAGGAAATTCTGACGTACAAGTCAGATGACGTTGTGGGTCGTGTGAAGACGTACGAAGCCATCGTGAAGGGTGAACCAATTCCACATCCAGGTGTGCCTGAAAGTTTCCGGGTGCTGGTGAAGGAATTGCAGTCACTGGGTCTGGACATGAAGGTGCTCGACACCCAGAAGAACGAAATTGAACTGCGGGACCTCGATGATGACGAGGACGAAGGCGGCTCTGCCGATGCTTTGGCCAAGTTCGCGGCCCAGCAGGAAGAAAAGAAGGCAGCGGAGGCGGAAGCCAAGGCTGCACAGCAAAACGATAACGAATAGGAGGGTACCCTGTGATTGACGTCAACAAGTTTGACAGCATGCAAGTTAACCTGGCATCGCCAGATAAGATTCGCAGCTGGTCGTATGGGGAAGTAAAGAAGCCCGAAACCATCAACTACCGTACGTTGAAGCCAGAGCGTGATGGTCTGTTCGACGAACGTATCTTTGGCCCCACGAAGGACTGGACCTGTGCCTGTGGTAAGTACAAAGGTATTCGGTACAAGGGCATCGTCTGTGACCGTTGTGGTGTGGAAGTAACCCGCGCCAATGTACGTCGCGAGCGGATGGGCCACATTGAGTTGGCTGCACCCGTATCACACATCTGGTACTTCAAGGGCATCCCTAGCCGGATGGGCTTGGTGCTGGACATGTCCCCACGGTCCCTCGAAGAAGTTATCTACTTTGCTTCCTACGTCGTGATCGACCAATGGACACGCCGCTGGTACAAAAGCAGCTGCTGACCGAAAACGAATTCCGTGAAAAGTACGAGGAGTACAACGGTAAGTTTGTGGCCAAGATGGGTGCTGAGGGTGTTAAGGAACTGCTCGAGCAGGTTGACCTGCAAAAGGAAGTTGCTAACCTCAAAGAAAACCTGAAGTCTGCTACCGGACAGAAGCGTACCCGTGCTATCCGCCGGTTGGATATCCTGGATGCGTTCCTGGAATCCGGCAACAAGCCGGAGTGGATGGTTATGGACACGATTCCGGTTATCCCACCGGACTTGCGGCCCATGGTGCAGTTGGAAGGTGGCCGGTTCGCCACTTCCGACCTGAACGATTTGTACCGTCGTGTCATTAACCGTAACAACCGTCTCAAGCGGTTGCTGGACCTGAAGGCACCAAACATCATCGTGCAGAACGAAAAGCGGATGTTGCAGGAAGCCGTGGACGCGTTGATTGATAACGGTCGTCGTGGCCGTCCGGTGACTGGTCCTGGTAACCGTCCGTTGAAGAGTTTGTCTCACCTGCTCAAAGGTAAGCAGGGCCGGTTCCGTCAGAACCTGCTCGGCAAGCGTGTTGACTACTCTGGCCGTTCCGTTATTGACGTTGGCCCAACGCTGAAGTTCTACCAGTGTGGGTTGCCACGTGAAATGGCCTTGGAGCTCTTCAAGCCGTTCGTCATGCGTGAACTGGTTAAGCGTGAATTGGCTAGCAACATCAAGAATGCCCGCCGGAAGATTGACCGTCAGGATGAGGACATCTGGGATGTGCTCGCCGACGTCATCAAGGAACGTCCGGTTCTGCTGAACCGTGCCCCTACTTTGCACCGTTTGGGTATTCAGGCGTTCGAACCCGTTCTGGTTGACGGTAAGGCTATGCGTTTGCACCCAATCGTGTGTGAAGCCTACAACGCCGACTTTGATGGTGACCAAATGGCTATCCACGTGCCGCTGTCTGATGAAGCTCAGGCCGAAGCACGTATGCTGATGCTGGCTGCACACCACATCCTGGCACCTAAGGACGGTAAGCCAATCGTTACGCCTTCTCAAGATATCGTTTTGGGTAACTACTTCCTGACGATTGAAGAGAAGGGTATGGTTGGCGAAGGCATGATCTTCAAGGACCCTGCCGAAGTAATCATGGCGCACGAAGCCGGCGACGTTACTTTGCACACCCGCATCGGTCTGTCAGCTGAAGGCCTGCCAAACAAGCCGTTCAGCGACAACCAGCGTGGCAAGATTATGGTGACGAGTGTTGGTAAGGTGATCTTTAACGAGATTATGCCCGAAGACCTGCCATTCCTGAACGAACCAACGCGTGACAACATCGTTAACGGTGTTCCAGATCAGTACTTCCTGGCTGAAGGTCAGGACATTAACGAGTACTTGGACGACGCAGAGCCAATTAGTCCGTTCAAGAAGGGCTTCTTGTCCGACATCATTGCGGAAGTCTTCAAGACTTACAAGGTGCAGCGGACTAGTGACTTGCTGGATGACATGAAGACCCTTGGTTACACGCAGGCCACTAAGTCTGGGTTGACCGTTGGGGTTGCCGACGTGCCGCATTTGCCTGAAAAGGCCGACATTGTTGAGGCTGCCCACAAGCAGGTTGACATGGTTTCCAAGCAGTTCCGTCGTGGTTTGATCACTGACGATGAACGTCACGAACGCGTTATTTCCATCTGGAACGACGCTAAGGACCAAGTTCAGCAGAAGCTGATTGAACACTTTGACCAGAAGAACCCAATCTCCATGATGAGTGATTCCGGTGCCCGTGGTAACATCTCTAACTTTACGCAGCTTGCCGGTATGCGTGGTCTGATGGCCGCCCCTAACGGTGGGATGATGGAAGTGCCAGTTATCTCGAACTTCCGTGAAGGCCTGTCCGTCATGGAAATGTTCATGAGTACTCATGGTGCCCGTAAAGGTATGACTGATACCGCCCTGAAGACTGCCGATTCTGGTTACCTGACCCGTCGTCTGGTCGATGTTGCCCAGGACGTGATTGTTCGTGAAGAAGACTGTGGCACTGACCGCGGTCTGGTTGTCCGGGCTATCACTGAAGGTAACGAAATGATCGAACCGCTGTACGACCGTCTGGTTGGTCGTTACAACATGAAGACCATTCGCGACCCACAGACTGGCGAAATCCTCGTGCCACGGATGACGTTGATGGACGAAGATCTCGCCCAGAAGGTTGTCGACGCTGGTGTTGAGGAAGTTACAATTCGTTCCGTCTTCTGCTGCAACACCCGTCATGGTGTCTGCCAGAAGTGCTACGGTCGTAACTTGGCTACCGGTGAAGAAGTTGAAGTTGGTGAAGCCGTTGGTACCGTTGCCGCTCAGTCGATCGGTGAACCAGGTACGCAGCTGACCATGCGTAACTTCCATACTGGTGGTGTTGCCGGTGGTGAAGATATCACCCAAGGGCTGCCTCGTGTTCAGGAAATCTTTGAAGCACGTAACCCTAAAGGTCTTGCGGTTATCACCGAGGTTACTGGTGAGATTACTGCGATTGACGAGAACCCGGCAGAGCACACCCGTGAGATCACGGTACAGGCACGACCGATACACGGACGTACAATGTACCTTACGCATCTAGCGTGGCGGTTGCTGAGGGTGATCACGTTGAACGTGGTGACCGTCTGACTGGTGGTTCGATTGACCCTAAGGAACTGATCAAGGTCAGTGACGTAATGGGTACGGAAAACTACCTGCTCAGTGAAGTTCAGAAGGTTTACCGTATGCAAGGGGTTGAAATCGGGGACAAGCACGTTGAAGTAATGGTGCGGCAAATGCTGCGCAAGATTCGCGTGCTGGACCCTGGTGACACCGACATTTTGCCGGGTACCTTGCTGGATATCGGCGACTTCAAGGACCAGAACAAGGACACCATCGTTAGTGGTGGTATTCCAGCAACTGGTCGTGCCGTCCTGTTGGGGATTACGAAGGCTTCCCTGGAGACGAACAGCTTCCTGTCCGCCGCATCATTCCAGGAAACTACGCGTGTTCTGACCGATGCATCCATTCGCGGGAAGAACGACCCACTGGTTGGTTTGAAGGAAAATGTTATCATCGGGAAGATTATTCCTGCTGGTACTGGGATGGCCACGTACCGTCACGAGGAACCAAAGACGGTCGGGACCGTTTCCGACAATGTCTACTCAATCTCCGACATCGAACAGCAGATGAAGCAGTCCGATGCGCAGGATGAAGACACAGATAAGTAAGGACGTGGCTGATAGCCGCGTTACCGAATAAGCACAAAGGGGCTGACCGCGATAGTTGCGGTCAGCCCCTTTGCTGTACATATAAACGATTAACTGTTGCTATTCGACGGCGAGCAGACGGACGTCGCTCACCCCGGTCAGTGATTTGAGCGCGGCGGTGAGGTCGTCTAGAGTCCCGGTTAGACTGGAGACGTCAAAGGAAATGGTCACACTGGCCCATTCGTGGATGGGGATGTTTTGGTTGATGGTGAGGATGTTGGCCTCTGCGTGCGAGAGGGCGGCCAGTACCTCGGACAGCACGCCGCGCGAATGGTGTAGCATTAGCGAAATGACGGCCTTCCGGGTTGCGGGCTGCGAGTCGCAGCGTAGACCAGATCCTTGTACTTGTAGTATGTACCACGACTAATACCGACCTGCTTGACGGCTTCACTGACCTGCTTCACGCTGCCGTTTTCTAACAGTGTGCGGGCGGCGATAACTTTTTCGATGACGTCGGGTAGCATGGAGCTATCGACGATGTAATATTTTTCCATAAGGGTGCTTCCCTTCCGTGTCGCTATGAATTCACTCCGCGCGGTGGTTTGCCCCACTGAGTATCAGTATAATTAATCTTAATATGTTTACCCAAGCAAGACAAGTGTATATGCACCAATTACAGGTAGTGTGAGGTGTAGGAGCGGCAGTCCCGCGATGACGGCGTTCCCAACGAACAGCGCGGGGACGAAGGGGATGCGGCGTGTACGGGAGCATAGGCAATGGCAACAGCCAAGCATGCAGGCGAGAAGTAGGCCCCACAATGTAGGCAGTAGGCCTAAGGTGCAGCTAATGCCCCAATGACGAGCACGTCGGCGCTACCCATGCCGCGGGTACACCAGGCAAAGGCGCCGGTGACCACCATGACGGCGATTGCAACGGCCAGTAGGTGCCAGTCCCGGATGGCACCGTACAGGCAGATGATGGTGCACCAGATTTCGAGCGGGGCGGCGGGGATGCTCATGGTGCGGTAGTCGAGTATCGCAAAGTAGGCTAGGGGGATGAAACACAGTATGGTTTGGGTAGTGGCAAGCCAGGTCATGGGAGTACCTCCAGATAGATTGTCTATAGGTATATTTCGCAGTTGCATGTCCGTTGACTAGGCGTGGGTGGGCGGCAGCGTCGGTTGGACCGGCGAGCTGCGTCTTAGTGGGGTACTGCATGGTAATCCATTGCTAGGGCGAAGGCTGAGTGGTTACGAACGCGGGCGGGGGTTGGGGTTACGGCTTACGTGCCCTGCACCGTAGGTTGCTACGGTGGTGGTTGGCGGTAGCGTCGGTCGGACCGGTGAGCTGCGGCTTGGTGGGGTACTGCATGGTAATCCACTGCTAGGGCGAAACCTCCAACTCACCAAGCCCGGGTGAGTTTCCGGTGCGATTCCAAGCCCGTCCGGAAACCCATCGGCCGGTCTTGGAACTCGTCGCGCCGTACGTCACTGCGTTCCTACGGCGGTGCCCCCTGGCAGTGGATTACCGCGGAGCGCCCACGAAAGCCTCCACTCACCAACCCGTCCGACACGGCCGTCACCCACTACTGTAGCAATCCACGGCGTAGGGAGGGTAAGCCGCAACCCCACCACCGCTTTGCCAGCACTACTCCACTAACTGTACCCATTCAAAGTTATGGTTGACTTTCACCGTGAAAACTTTGTATACTGTCAAAGGTGCTTTTTTTCAGTTTATGCGGTTCACCCGACGCTGACTGGCACCGCGCCAAACTGCCGCCGAAGTGGCCATTTTTTTACAGTTAAAAATGAACCGCCCGGATGTGTGGACTTAAAATATCAGTACCGAAATCGAAAGGAGGAACCTTAGATATGCCAACAATTAACCAACTGGTACGTCAAGGTCGTAAGTCTCATGGCAAGAAGAGTAACGCTCCTGCCTGAACTTTAGCTACAACAGTAAGACAAAGTCTTTGGGTGACAACCCTGCACCACAGAAGCGTGGTGTTGCTACCCGTGTTGGTACGATGACACCAAAGAAGCCTAACTCCGCCCTGCGGAAGTATGCTCGTGTGCGTTTGTCCAACCTGATTGAAGTTACGGCTTACATCCCTGGTGAAGGTCACAACTTGCAGGAACACTCGGTCGTCTTGATCCGTGGTGGTCGTGTAAAGGACTTGCCTGGGGTACGTTACCACATCGTTCGTGGTGCGCTGGATACTGCCGGTGTTGACGGCCGTATGCAGGGCCGTTCCAAGTACGGTGCAAAGCGCCCTAAGAAGTAATTCGTAATTCAATCGCCCGTTAACGGGTAATAATCAATTAGGAGGGTTTTAGGATGCCACGTAAAGGCTACGTAAAAAAACCGAGATGTCCTGCCTGACCCAGTTTACAACTCAAAGCTGGTTACCCGCTTGATCAACCACATGATGATTGATGGTAAGCGTGGTAAGGCGCAGAAGATTCTCTATGATGCATTTGACATTATCAAGGAACAAACTGGTAACGACCCAGTCGAAGTTTTCGAAGAGGCAATGAAGAACGTTATGCCTGTTCTGGAAGTTAAGGCTCGTCGTATCGGTGGTTCTAACTACCAGGTGCCAATCGAAGTTCGTCCAGAACGTCGGACTACTTTGGGCTTGCGTTGGATCGTACAGTACGCACGTTCTCGTGGTGAACACACCATGGACGAGCGTCTGGCCCGCGAACTGATGGATGCCGCCAACAACACTGGTGCAGCCGTTAAGAAGCGTGAAGATACCCACCGTATGGCAGACGCCAACCGGGCATTTGCACACTATCGTTGGTAATATGAAGGGCTATTATATGCGGTTGCTACGCCATATAGTAGCCCTTTCTTTGAACCAAACACAATTCAACAGCACAAACCGTGCTGTCACTCAGTATTAACTTGAGAGGAGTAAATCTTTCACATGGCTAACAAGCGTGAATTCCCACTTGAAAAGACCCGTAACATTGGGATCATGGCCCACATCGACGCTGGTAAGACAACTACCACTGAACGTATCCTGTACTACACGGGTAAGATTCACAAGATCGGTGAAACTCATGACGGTGCTTCCCAGATGGACTGGATGGCTCAGGAACAAGAACGTGGTATCACGATCACTTCCGCCGCTACCACTGCTCACTGGAAGGGCAACCGGATTAACATCATTGATACCCCAGGGCACGTTGACTTCACTATCGAAGTTGAACGTTCCCTCCGTGTCCTAGATGGTGCGATTACCGTTCTGGACGCCCAGGCCGGTGTTGAACCACAGACCGAAAACGTTTGGCGTCAGGCCACCACGTACAGCGTTCCCCGGATTGTGTTCGTCAACAAGATGGACAAGATTGGTGCGGACTTCCAGTACTCCGTTGGTACTATCCGCGACCGTTTGGGTGCTAACGCCCACGCCGTGCAGTTGCCAATCGGTGCCGAGGACAAGTTCGAAGGTGTTATCGACCTGCTTGAAATGAAGGCCGACCTGTACGACGAAGACGAACTCGGGACTGAATGGGATACTGTTGATATCCCAGACGAATACAAGGAACAGGCAGAAGCCGCTCGCCAGGAGCTGGTTGAAGCCGTTGCCGACGTTGACGATGACGTTATGGAGAAGTACCTGAACGGTGACGATATTAGCGTTGCTGAACTGAAGGCCGCTATCCGTAAGGCTACCATCAACTTGGAATTCTTCCCTGTTTTGGCTGGTTCTGCCTTCAAGAACAAAGGTGTGCAGATGTTGCTCGACGCCACTGTGGACTACCTGCCTAGCCCACTGGACGTTAAGCCATACAACGCCACTGACCCTGACTCTGGTGAACAGGTTGAACTGATGGCCGGCGACGACAAGCCTTTTGCCGCTTTGGCCTTCAAGATTGCCACCGACCCATTTGTTGGTCGTCTGACTTTCATCCGTGTTTACACTGGTAGTTTGGAATCCGGTTCTTACGTTGAGAACACGACTAAGGGCAAGCGTGAACGTGTTGGTCGTCTGCTGCAAATGCACAGTAACCACCGTGAAGAAATCCCAGAAGTCTTTTCTGGTGATATCGCCGCCGTTATCGGTTTGAAGAACACCACTACTGGTGACTCCCTGACCGACCAGGATCACCCGTTGGTTCTGGAATCCCTTGAAATTCCTGACCCAGTTATCCAGGTTTCCGTTGAACCTAAGTCCAAGGAAGACCGTGACAAGCTGGACATTGCCATCCAGAAGCTGGCTGAAGAAGACCCAACGTTCCAGGCTGAAACTAACCCTGAAACTGGTGAAACTTTGATTGCTGGGATGGGTGAATTGCACCTGGACATCATGGTTGACCGTATGCGTCGTGAATTCAACGTTGACGCGCAGATTGGTGAACCACAGGTTGCCTACCGTGAAACCTTCACGAAGCAGGCTAGTGCACAAGGTAAGTTTGTGCGTCAGTCTGGTGGTAAAGGTCAGTATGGTGATGTTTGGGTTGAATTCACACCTAACGAAGAGGGTAAGGGCTTCGAATTCGAAGACGCTATCGTCGGTGGTGTTGTTCCTCGTGAATACATTCCATCCGTTGAGCAGGGTCTGAAGGAAGCCATGGCCAATGGTGTATTGGCTGGCTACCCACTGATTGACGTTAAGGCTAAGCTGTATGATGGTTCTTACCACGAAGTCGATTCTTCTGAAGCAGCGTTCAAGGTTGCCGCATCGATGTCCCTGAAGGCCGCTGCGCCTAAGGCTGGTGCCGTTATCCTCGAACCAATCATGAAGGTTGAAGTTGTGGCCCCAGAAGACAACTTTGGTGACGTTATGGGCCAGGTTACTGCTCGTCGTGGCCGCGTTGAAGGTATGGAGGCTCGTGGTAACGCCCAGGTGGTTAACGCCATGGTACCGCTGGCCGAAATGTTCGGTTACGCTACTACCCTGCGTTCTGCAACCCAGGGTCGTGGTACCTTCACGATGACTTTTGACCACTACGAAGCAACGCCTAAGTCTATTCAAGAAGAAATCATCAAGAAGAACGGCGGCCAGTAATTTTTTTTACTGACTGCAAATGAAACGCCCGCACGGTTTTTCGACCGTCGCGGGCGTTTTTTTGTCGACTCGACTTTTATTATAGAAGTAATTTTAAATGATGGTGGCGCCTAGTACGCTACGGAAATGGTTCAGCGCCCATTCCTGACCGCCGGGAGTGAAGGTGGCGGTGGCATCCGCATTGATGGTAATATGGTAGCCGAGATTATACGCGTCAACAGCAGTGTGCAGTACGCAGATGTCGGTGCAAACGCCGACGAGCTCTAGGTCACGAACGTTGCGTTCGCGCAACCAGATATCCAGCGTGGTACCGGCGAAACTCGAATAGCGCGTTTTGGCAAAGGCGTTGACGCGCTCTTGGTCCTGGTGCTGACTGAACCAGTCGCCGGTTCGACCGTAGTAGTCGCGCCCCCAAGTATTGAGTTCGTTGTGCGGCGGGAACAGCTTGGTTTCGGGGTGAAACTGATCGCCAGCCACGTGCAGGTCCGCGGGTAGGTAAACCCAACCGCCTTCTGCAAGCGTCTTATCCGCAGCGGCGACAATTGCCTCGTCAATGGCCTGGGCGGGCGCTCCAGCCGTCAATGCTCCGTCCGTTGCGACAAAATCATTCGTGTAGTCGATGATGAGTAATGCGTTAGTCATAATTTCCTCCTGGTTTGCGGCTGTAGTTAAGATTGGGATGAGTCACTTGACGTGTCTTGACACCTATTCTACAACAGAAAACAATCAATGAAAATGGCCTGCAAACGTCAAGTGGGTGATTCCCTACAATGGTATGGGTAATCCGAACAAGTGGGGGAGCATCAGCCAACGAGGGTCGGCATACGCGAACAATGAAAGTAGCACAATAAACATGCATAAAGGCCTTGAACTCGGGCTTAATATCATGTATACTTACAAAGTTGCAGGTTAATTCGGGGCGCAGTGCGCGTTCCGGAGCGGTTTGCACGAGTATAGCGCAGATGTGAGAGGTTGCGACACGCCCGGCCGCTTTGCCACGGAGAGCGCGACGGAAATTTTCACGGAGCTAGTCTACTAATGATAATAGACGAAGGAGGACACACAATGGCAAAACAGAAGATTCGGATCCGGCTCAAGGCTTACGAGCACCGGATTATCGATCAGTCCGCAGAGAAGATTGTTGAGACCGCAAAGCGCACAGGTGCTACGATCTCTGGCCCAATCCCACTGCCAACGGAGCGTACACTTTACACGGTGCTGCGTTCCCCACATAAGCACAAGGATTCACGGGAACAGTTCGAAATGCGCACGCACAAGCGTCTGATCGACATTGTTAACCCAACGCCAAAGACAGTTGATGCTTTAATGAAGCTTGACTTGCCTAGCGGTGTTGATATCGAGATTAAACTTTAATCTGTAAGAAACTGGAGGTGTACCCATGTCTCGAAAAGGAATCTTAGGTAAAAAGGTCGGCATGACCCAGGTCTTTACTGACAACGGCGAGTTGGTTCCAGTTACTGTCATTGACGTAACTGGCAACACGGTATTGCAGGTTAAGACTGACGCAACTGATGGCTACGAAGCCGTTCAGTTGGGGTTTGGCGACAAGCGTGAAGTTCTGTCCAACAAGCCAGAAGCTGGCCACGCAAAGAAGGCAGACACCACCCCTAAGCGCTTCATTAAGGAGATCCGTGATGTAGCGCTTGATGATTATGAGGTTGGTGCCGAAGTTAAGGCTGACACCTTTGCAGCAGGCGACATCGTGGATGTCACCGGGATTACAAAGGGTCACGGATACCAAGGTAACATCAAGAAAGACGGTCAGCGTCGCGGTCCTATGGCCCACGGTTCTCGCTACCACCGTCGTCCTGGTTCACTTGGTGCCATCATTAATCGTGTGTTCCCTGGTAAGAAGTTGCCAGGCGCATGGGTAACAAGAAGGTTACCATGCAGAACCTCGAAGTTGTGGCTGTAGATACTGACCACAACGCATTGCTCATCAAGGGTAACGTCCCTGGGGCAAACAAGTCCTTTGTTACCGTTCGCACGGCTGTTAAGTCGGTCGCAAAATAAATCACGAAGGGAGGACATTAACAGATGGCTAACGTTACTTTGTACAAGCAAGATGGCTCAGAAAACGGCTCCGTTGAATTAAACGATGCAATTTTCGCCATTGAACCAAACCAGAACGTGGTGTTTGATGCAATCATCATGCAGCGTGCTTCTCTTCGTCAGGGCACCCACGCGGTTAAGAACCGTTCCGCCGTTTCTGGCGGTGGCCGCAAGCCATGGCGTCAGAAGGGTACCGGTCGTGCCCGTCAGGGTTCCATCCGTTCACCACAGTGGCGTGGCGGTGGGATCGTCTTCGGACCAACCCCACGTAGCTACAGCTACAAGCTGCCTAAGAAGGTTCGTCGCCTGGCCCTGAAGTCTGTACTTTCCGAGAAGGTTACAGACCAGAACCTGGTTGTTGTTGACGCTTTGAGCTTCGACGCACCAAAGACGAAGGCATTCGCACAGGCAATGACTGCCCTGAACGCCAACGAAAAGACCTTGGTTGTTCTGGAAGCCGGCAACGACAACGCTGCTTTGGCTGCCCGGAACCTGCCAAACGTCAAGGTGGTTGTTGCTGATGGTATCAACGTTTTGGATATCGTTAACAACAACAAGCTGGTTGTCACACAAGCAGCTCTCCAAAAGATTGAGGAGGTATTCGCATAATGGATGCACGCGATATTATTCTTCGCCCAATCATTACCGAACAGTCTACCGCCGAGATGGACAACCGCAAGTACACGTTCGAAGTTAACCTGAAGGCCGACAAGACCCAGGTTAAGCGCGCAGTCGAAGAAATCTTCGGCGCCAACGTTAAGAACGTCAACATTGCTAATGTTCGCGGCAAGAAGAAGCGCCAGGGTCGTTACGAAGGTATGACTCGTCGTCGTCGCAAGGCGATTGTGACCCTGACTGCTGATTCCAAAGACATCAAGATTTTCGAAGATTAATTCGAAAAATTTTTAAAAGGAGGTTAATAACGTGGCGATTATTAAGTACAAACCAACCACCAACGGTCGTCGTAACATGTCTGGTTCCGACTTTGCCGACATCACCAAGAAGCGTCCTGAACGCTCCCTGTTGGAAAGCCAGAGCCACACCGCCGGCCGTAACGCACATGGACACATTACTGTCCGTCACCGTGGCGGTGGTAACAAGCAGTTCTACCGTGTGATTGATTTCAAGCGGCAGAAGGATGACATTACCGCTAAGGTAACGGCCATCGAATACGATCCAAACCGTACAGCAAACATTGCTTTGCTGACATATGAAGATGGGGTTAAGTCCTACATCCTAGCACCAAAGGGCCTGAAGGTGGGCGACAAGGTTGTTTCTGGCCCTGACGCCGACATTAAGCCTGGTAACACGTTACCATTGACTAACATTCCTGATGGTACTTTGATTCACAACGTTGAATTGAAGCCAGGCAAAGGTGGTCAGTTGGCACGTTCCGCTGGTGCTTCCGCACAGTTGCTGGGTCACGATGGCAAGTACGTCACCGTTCGCCTGTCTTCCGGTGAAGTCCGGATGATCCTCTCCGTCAACCGTGCAACGATTGGTGAAGTTGGTAACGCAGAACACTCACTGATCAGTATTGGTAAGGCCGGTCGCAAGCGTTGGCTCGGTTTCCGTCCAACTGTTCGTGGTTCGGTTATGAACCTAACGATCACCCACATGGTGGTGGTGAAGGTAAGGCTCCTATCGGTCGTCCATCTCCTCTTTCCCCATGGGGTAAGAAGACGTTGGGTAAGAAGACGCGTGATCACAAGGCTAAGTCCGAGAAGTTCATCGTCCGTCACCGTAAGCACAAGTAAACCACTACGATTAGTAGTTAAGGAGGTCACAAAATGGGTCGCAGTCTTAAAAAAAGGACCTTTTGCCGATGCCAGCCTTCTAAAGAAGGTTGAGGCACAGGCAGATAACGAGAAGAAGACCGTCATCAAGACCTGGTCTCGTCGTTCAACTATTTTCCCAAGTTTCATCGGCTACACCTTTGCAGTGTACGATGGCCGGAAGCACGTTCCAGTTTACGTGTCTGAAGACATGGTTGGTCACAAGCTCGGTGAGTTTGTCCCAACACGGACTTTCCGTGGCCACGCCGTTGATGACAAGAAAACCGGCGCACGCTAGAAAGGAGCAATTCAGACATGGCTGAAACAATTACGTCTGCAACCGCAACGGCGAAGACAGTACGAATTGCTGCTCGCAAAGCGCGGTTGGTAATCGACTTGATTCGCGGCCGGAGCGCAGCAGAAGCTCTGGCAATCCTTGAATTCACGCCTCGCGCGGGTTCACCGATCATTGCTAAGGTATTGAAGAGTGCGATTGCTAACGCAGAACACAACTTCGACTTGGATGCACAAAACCTGTACGTCAAGGACGCTTTCGTTAACGAAGGCCCAACCTTGAAGCGGTTCCGTCCACGGGCCAAGGGTTCTGCATCACCAATCAACAAGCGTACGAGTCACATCACCGTGACCGTCGCTGAGCAAGAAGCATAAGGAGGGATAACGCGTGGGTCAAAAAGTAAATCCTAATGGGTTCCGTGTCGGTGTCATTCGTGACTGGGAAGCTAAGTGGTATGCCGAGAAGGACTATGCCACATTCCTGCACGAGGACCTGCACATCCGCGAATTCATTAACAAGAAGCTCGCCGATGCGTCTGTCTCGACCATCGAAATCGAGCGTGCCGCTAACAAGGTCAACATTTCTATCCACACCGCTAAGCCAGGGATGGTTATCGGTAAGGGTGGTGCTCAGGTCGAAGCCCTGCGTAAGGACATCGTTGCCCTGACCGGCCGTAACGTGCACATTAACATTGTTGAAATTAAGAAACCTGACCTGGACGCCAAGTTGGTTGCTGATAACATCACCGACCAGTTGGAACAGCGTATTGCATTCCGTCGCGCAATGAAGCAGACGATGCAGCGCTCAATGCGTGCAGGTGCTAAGGGTATCAAGGTACAGACGTCCGGCCGTTTGAACGGTGCCGACATGTCTCGCCGTGAGCACTATTCCGAAGGGACTGTGCCTCTGCACACTCTGCGTGCGGATATTGATTACTCTTGGCAGGAAGCTAAAACCACTTACGGTAAGCTGGGCGTTAAGGTCTGGATCTACCGTGGTGAAATCTTGCCGGAAAAGGCAAATAACTCTGCGAAGGGAGCGAAGTAACCAATGCTAGTACCTAAGCGTGTTAAGCACCGCCGTGAATTCCGTGGCAAGATGCGTGGCGCCGCAAAGGGCGGCACCAAAGTTGACTTTGGTGAATATGGACTGCAGGCTCTGGAATCCCACTGGATCTCCAACCGTCAGATTGAAGCTGCTCGTGTTGCCATGACCCGTTACATGAAGCGTGGTGGTAAAGTTTGGATCCGTATCTTCCCACACAAGTCCTACACCAGTAAGGGTGTTGGTGTACGTATGGGTAATGGTAAGGGTGCACCAGAAGGCTGGGTAGCCGTTGTTAAGCGCCAGAAGGTGATGTTTGAAGTTGGTGGCGTCTCTAAAGAGGTCGCAACTGAAGCATTGCGTTTGGCTTCTAACAAGCTCCCAATCCGTACCAAGGTGATCGAGCGCCAGGAAGCAGGTGAGCAGAATGAAGGCTAAAGAAATTACCGCATTGAGCACTGCTGAGATGTTGGACAAGGAAAAGCAATACAAAGACGAATTGTTCAACCTCCGTTTCCAGCAGGCAACCGGTCAGCTGGAAAACACTGCTCGTTTGAAGCAGGTTAAGAAGAACATTGCCCGGATTAAGACGGTTCTGCGTCAGCAGCAACTGAACAAATAATCGGAAAGGAGCCCAGTACTTTGGAAGAACGTAATAGTCGTAAAGTTTATCAGGGCCGCGTTGTCTCTGACAAGATGGACAAGACCATTACCGTCGAGGTCAACACTACCAAGACCCACCCGGTATATGGCAAGCGTGTTAAGTACTCCAAGAAGTACTACGCCCAGGATGACGAAAATGCCGCCCACGTAGGTGACACTGTTCGCATCATGGAAACACGTCCTCTGTCAAAGAACAAGCGTTTCCGGTTGCTCGACATTGTCGAGAAGGCCGTTATTATCTAGAGCATTTCGTGACGAAAGGAGGACACAACAGTGATTCAACAAGAAAGTCGCCTCAAAGTGGCAGACAACTCCGGTGCACGCGAAATCCTCGTGATTAAGGTCCTTGGTGGTTCTTACCGCAAGACCGGTAACATCGGTGACGTCGTAGTCGCAACTGTAAAACAGGCAACACCAGGTGGCGTTGTCAAAAAGGCAGATGTCGTTAAGGCTGTGATTGTACGGACTAAGTCAGGTGCTCACCGTACCGACGGTTCATACATCAAGTTTGACGAAAATGCCGCAGTCATCATCAATGATGACAAGACGCCAAAGGGTACGCGTATCTTTGGCCCCGTTGCTCGTGAGTTGCGTGACAACGACTTTATGAAGATCGTTTCACTAGCACCCGAAGTTCTGTAATTTTCATAGGAGGAGGTGCAACATGTTATTCAAAACAGGTGATAAGGTGCGTGTCATGCGTGGAAAAGACGCTGGCAAAGAAGGCACCATCAAGCAGGTCCTGAAGAGTAAGGACCGCGTCATCGTTGAGGGCATCAACATGGTTAAGAAGCACGTGAAGCCGTCGAATACTAACCCTAACGGTGGTATCGTCGATGCTGAAGCAGCAATTCACGTTTCTAACGTCATGTTGCTCAACCCGAAGGACAACAAGCCATCCCGTGTCGGTATCGCCGAACAGGACGGCAAGCGTGTGCGCGTAGCCAAGAAGTCTGGCACCGCTCTCGACAAGTAAAGGAAAGGAGGACCTATTTTTCATGGCAAACCGTTTACAAGAACGTTATAAGCAGGAAATTGCACCGGCGCTGAACAAGCAGTTCAGTTACAAGAGCACGATGCAGACGCCAAAGATTGACAAGATTGTTTTGAACATGGGTGTTGGTGATGCTACACAGAACGCCAAGAACCTTGACGAAGCCGTTAGTGAATTGGCACTGATTTCTGGTCAGCAGCCAATGACGACTAAGGCTAAGAAGTCAATTGCCAACTTCCGTCTGCGTGAAGGCATGCCAATTGGTGCGAAGGTCACCCTTCGTGGCGAGCGGATGTACGACTTCCTGGACAAGTTAATCAACGTTTCCCTACCACGTGTCCGTGACTTCCGCGGTATCTCACCAAAGAGTTTCGACGGTCGTGGCAACTACACCCTGGGTGTACGCGAACAGTTGATTTTCCCAGAAATCGACTATGACAAGGTTAACCACGTACGTGGGCTCGATGTTGTCATTGTTACTACTGCGCAAAATGATGAAGAAGGTCTCGCACTGCTCAAGCAGTTCGGGATGCCATTCGCTAAGTAAGGAGGTCAACCACTTGGCTAAGAAGTCTTTAATTGTAAAGAACCACCGGCCTGCTAAGTTCGCTGTTCAAGAATACACTCGTTGCGAACGCTGTGGTCGGCCACACTCCGTTTACCGCAAGTTCAAGCTTTGCCGGATTTGCCTTCGTGAGTTAGCACACGCCGGTCAGATTCCTGGTTTGAAGAAGGCCAGCTGGTAATCAATTCACTTAGACAAAGGAGGTTAAATCAATGGCTCTGACAGATCCTATTGCAGACTACTTGACTCGCATTCGTAACGCCAACATGGTGCGTCACGAAAGCCTAGAAGTACCTGCTTCCAAGATGAAGAAATCCCTTTCCGAAATCTTGAAGAACGAAGGGTTCATCCGTGACTACGAAGTTATCGATGACGACAAGCAAGGCATGATCCGCATCTTCCTGAAGTACGGGAAGGACAACGAAAAGGTCATCTCTGGTTTGAAGCGTATCAGCAAGCCCGGCTTACGTACTTACGTTAAGGCGGACGCTGTCCCTAAGGTTCTCAATGGTCTCGGGATTGCAATCATTTCCACTTCCAACGGTGTTATCACCGACAAGGAAGCTCGTGCCAAGAACGTCGGTGGCGAAGTACTCGCCTACGTTTGGTAATACAAAATTAACAAAGGAGGTGCCTACCTGTGAGTCGTATTGGTTATAAGGACGTCACGCTGCCAGAAGGGGTTTCTGTTTCCCGCGACGGCAACGTTGTGACCGTTAAGGGTTCCAAGGGTGAACTCACCCGCGAACTGAGCGCCGACATTAAGATGACGGTGGACGGTAACACGGTATCATTTGACCGTGACAACGATAATTTAAAGGCTATCCACGGTACTACCCGTGCCGTATTCAACAACATGGTTGTTGGGGTAACTGAGGGCTTCAAGAAGGACTTGTCTCTGGTCGGTGTTGGTTACCGTGCCCAGATGCAGGGTTCTAAGCTGGTCCTGAACGTTGGTTACTCTCACCCGGTTGAAATGGAAGCACCAGAGGGCGTGAAGGTTGAAGTGCCTAGCACAACTGCCATCACTGTTTCTGGTATCAGCAAAGAGAAGGTTGGCCAGTTCGCCGCTGAAATCCGCGCTGTCCGCTCCCCAGAACCATACAAGGGTAAGGGTATCCGTTACGTCGATGAATATGTTCGGCGTAAGGAAGGTAAGACTGGTAAGTAGTAGTCAGTTATTGGCTGCATAAAACATTTATGAGGTGAACATTGTGATTTCAAAGCCAGATAAGAACAAGACTCGTGCAAAGCGCCACGCGCGTGTACGGGGCAAGATTTCTGGTACGAGCGAGCGCCCACGCTTGAACGTATTCCGTTCCAACAAAAACATCTACGCTCAATTAATTGATGACGTAGCGGGTGTGACGTTAGCAAGTGCCTCCACTCTCGATAAAGAAGTTAAAGCCGATGCTACTAAGACTGAACAAGCCGCAACGGTTGGTGAACTGATTGCCAAGCGTGCCGTTGCTGCTGGTAAGGCCAACGTAGTTTTCGATCGTGGTGGTTACGTCTACCATGGTCGTGTTGCTGCACTAGCCGAGGCTGCTCGCGAGAACGGCCTCGAATTCTAACACAGGAGGAAAAACCTAACATGGCATCATTTATCGATCCAAACCAACTCGATTTGGAAGACGAAGTCGTCGCTATCAACCGAGTTACTAAAGTTGTCAAGGGTGGTCGCCGCCTGCGTTTCGCTGCTATTGCGATTGTTGGTGACAAGAACGGCCACGTCGGCCTTGGTACTGGGAAGGCTCAGGAAGTTCCTGAAGCTATCCGCAAGGCCGTTGAAAACGGTAAGAAGAACCTGATTGCAGTGCCACGTGTTGGTACTACGATTCCGCACGAAGTGATTGGTCACTACGGCGCTGGTGAAGTGCTGTTGAAGCCATCCGTTGAAGGTTCTGGGGTTGCCGCTGGTGGTGCCGTCCGTGCCGTTATGGAATTGGCCGGTATCGGTGATATCACTAGTAAGTCCCTTGGTCGTAACACACCAATCAACATGGTTCGTGCTACCATCGAAGGCTTGAAGCAGCTGAAGACCGCTGAAGAAGTTGCTGATCTGCGCGGCGTGTCCGTTGCACACCTACAAGACTAGGAGGTAGTCAACAATGGCTCAATTGAAAATCACGTTGACTCGGTCTGCGGCACACCGTCTGCCGAAGCAGCGCAAGATTGTCAAGGAATTTGGCCTGGGCCGTGTGAACAGCTCGGTTATCAAGCCAGATAACGCCGCAACTCGTGGTGTTATCAACCAGATTTCCCACCTGGTTTCCGTTGAAGAAGTTAAGGACTAACAAAACTATATACAAGGAGGTGCGCACATCCATGAAGTTACACGAACTCACTCCAAGTGAAGGTTCACGTCACAGCCGCAAGCGTCTTGGCCGTGGTACTTCTAGCGGTCAGGGTAAGACTGCCGGTAAGGGTACTAAGGGTCAATTGGCACGTCAGGGTGGCAAGACTCGTCTTGGGTTTGAAGGTGGCCAGATGCCACTGTTCCGTCGTATGCCTAAGCGCGGTTTCAAGAACGTTAACCGCAAGGACTACGCCGTAATCAACCTGGCAGACCTGAACCGTTTTGATGATGGTACTGAGGTTACTCCAGCATTGCTCGTTGAGAGTGGCTTGGTTAAGAACGAACTCGACGGTATCAAGCTGTTGGGTAACGGTGAATTAACCAAGAAGCTGACCATCAAGGTAGCAAAAGCATCCGCAACTGCTAAAGAAGCTGTTGCAGCAGCAGGCGGTTCGATTGAGGTGATCTAATGATTGCGACCCTCAAAAACGCTCTCAAGGTAAAGGACATCCGGCACAAGATGTTGTTCACCCTGATCGTTTTGCTGGTTTACCGGTTAGGCGCAAGTATTTCGGTACCTGGGATTGATGCTGGTCAACTCACTAAGATGGGTGATACCGGCCTCATTTCCATTCTATCGACCGTCAGTGGTGGTGGCCTGTCGAACTACTCCATCTTTGCTTTGGGGGTTTCGCCATACATTACCGCACAGATTATCATTCAACTGTTACAGATGGACATCGTGCCGAAGTTTGTTGAATGGAGTAAACAGGGTGAAGTTGGTCGGCGCAAGCTGAACCAGATTACCCGTTACCTGACCATTATCTTGGCTTTTGTCCAGGGTATTGGTATCACCGCTGGGTTCCAAGTGCTTTCCCAATACGGGTTGGTCAAGGATCCTAGCGTTGAGCAGTACATCGTCATCGGGATTATTTTGACCGGTGGTACGATGCTACTGACTTGGATGGGTGAGCAAATTACCGATAAAGGTCTGGGCAATGGTGTGTCCATGATTATCTTTGCCGGTATCATTGCTCGCCTCCCATCCGGGATTCAGGAAATCTGGACGGACCAAATTACGAACAACAACGCAGCGGATCGTTGGCAGGGAGCCCTCTTCATGGCGGGTCTCGTGGTACTGGTCATCGTTGTCGTTGCGTTCGTAACCTGGGTGCAACAAGCTAACCGTAAAATTCCGATTCAGTACACGCGCCGTGTGACCAGTGCGGGCGACAATTCCTACTTGCCCCTCAAGGTTAACGTTGCCGGTGTGATCCCCGTCATCTTTGCCAGCTCATTAATTGTGACGCCACAAACTATTTTGATGGCGTTCCAAAAGAGTCATGGCAGTGATGGTTGGTACATCACATTGACTAACATCTTTAGCCTAGAGAAGCCAATCGGGATTGTTTTGTACACCGTACTGATTGTTTTGTTCACGTTCTTCTACGCCTTTGTCCAGGTTAACCCGGAAAAGCTGTCGGAGAACTTGGTCAAACAGGGTAGTTACATTCCGGGTGTTTGGCCCGGTAAGGAAACGGAAAAATTCGTTTCCCGGATTCTCATGCGGTTGTCCGTTGTCGGGGCCCTCTTCCTTGGGTTGATTGCCCTGATGCCACAGTTAGCAGCGTTGCTGTGGAACTTACCACAGTCAATTGGTTTGGGTGGTACCAGCCTGTTGATCGTGGTCATGACAGCCATTGAGTTGGTACGCCAGCTGGATGGGTTGCTCATGAAACGCGAATACGTTGGCTTCATTCAGGGCGACCTGGTGAAGAAATAGCTAAACGGAGGCTACAAAAAGTGAATCTGATTTTAATGGGTCTACCAGGCGCGGGTAAGGGTACTCAAGCCGAGAAAATCGTCGTGAAGTACCCAATTGCTCACATTAGTACTGGCGACATGTTCCGGGCAGCGATGGCTAACGGTACTGAGCTCGGCAAACAAGCCAAGTCCTATATGGACCAGGGCCAGTTGGTGCCAGACGAAGTCACTGAAGGTCTCGTCAAGGAGCGTCTGCAGGAACCAGATACTGAATCTGGTTACATGCTGGATGGTTTCCCACGGACGATTGCCCAGGCGGAGGCGTTGACTGATATCACCGCCGAGCTGAACAAGCCGTTGGATGCGGTCATCAACATTGACGTTGACCCAAAAATCCTGGCTGACCGTCTGAGCGCACGTTATATCTGCAAAACCTGTGGGGCAACATACAACAAGTTGTACCATAACCCCAAGGTTGAAGGAACCTGCGACCGCTGTGGTGGTCACGAGTTCTTCCAGCGGGATGACGATAAGCCAGAAACCGTTCAGAACCGTCTGCAGGTAAACATTGAAATGAACACGCCCCTGCTTGATTTCTACGCCGACCGGAAGTTGCTGTACACCGTTAATGGTGATCAGGATATTGACGCGGTGTTCGCAGAGATTGAAAAAAAATTCTCGCGGCTATGGCCTAACTCGAGGATGGCACCGTCTGTCGGCTGACAGACTTGTTTTCAACTTGCGAACTTTGTGGTACACTGCTTTGGTGTGCCGGACGGTCGGCGCCCATTTTTGGGTGCGTGATTAATTGTGACCAAAACGGACGAGGAGGAAAAGGTTTCGTGGCAAAAGACGATGTCATTGAGATTCAGGGCACCGTGGTGGATAGCTACCCAACGCGATGTTTAAAGTAAAGCTTGAAAACGATGCAGAAATTCTCGCGCACGTTTCCGGTAAGATTCGGATGCACTACATTCGGATTCTGCCTGGTGACCGCGTGACGGTGGAGTTATCTCCATACGACCTGACAAAGGGTCGGATTACTTACCGTTTCAAGTAGTCAACACAGGAGGCATTTTAAAGATGAAAGTACGTCCATCTGTTAAGAAAATGTGTGAGCACTGCAAGGTTGTCCGCCGCAAGGGCCGCGTGATGATTATTTGCTCTGCAAACCCAAAGCACAAGCAGCGCCAAGGATAATAACTAACACTAAAATAGGAGGTGTCATCACATGGCTCGTATTGCAGGTATTGATTTACCCCGCAACAAGCAAATTGTCATCGGTCTGACTTACATTTACGGTATCGGTAACACGACTGCGCGTAAGATTGTCGCAGCAGCCGGCGTTCCCGAAAATGTTCGTGTTGCAGACCTGACTCCTGACCAGGAAGACAAGCTGCGTGCGGAAGTAGATAACGTTCGTGTCGAAGGTGATCTGCGTCGTGAAGTTAGCATGAACATTAAGCGGCTTCAGGAAATTGGCTCATACCGTGGCATGCGCCACCGTCGTGGTCTGCCAGTTCGCGGTCAGCACACCAAGAACAACGCACGTACTCGCAAGGGTAAGAAGACTACCATTGCTGGTAAGAAGAAATAATAAAGGAGGTCTGTACTGATGGCAACAAGGAAAACAACGCGCAAGCGTCGTGTGCGTAAGCACATCGAAAGCGGTGTTGCGCACATCCACGCCACTTTCAACAACACTTTGGTCATGATTACTGATGCCCAAGGTAACGCAGTGGCTTGGTCTTCTGCTGGTGCACTTGGCTTCAAGGGCTCCCGTAAGTCCACGCCATACGCTGCACAAATGGCTGCAGAAGCAGCTGCTAAGGAAGCAATGGAACACGGCATGAAGTCCGTTGAAGTAGCCGTTAAGGGTCCTGGTTCGGGCCGTGAAGCTGCTATTCGTGCCATTCAGGCTGCCGGTATTGACGTTACGGCTATTCGCGACGTTACACCAGTGCCTCACAATGGTTCTCGTCCTCCAAAGCGTCGTCGGGTGTAGTTCGCATGCCCTACGCTTTGTTGAGCGCGTGGGTATGTCGCACATCACTCTCGATTTGAAAGGGGTACACAATAGATGATTGAATTTGAAAAGCCAAACATCACCAAGGTTGAAGAAGACAACAACTACGGTAAGTTTGTCGTCGAGCCACTCGAACGCGGGTATGGTACTACGCTCGGCAATTCGTTGCGGCGAATTTTGCTTTCATCTTTGCCTGGGGCAGCGGTTTCCAGCGTACACATTGATGGCGTCGTGCATGAATTCTCGACGATTGATGGTGTATTGGAAGACGTCACCCAGATTATCCTCAACATTAAGAAGCTTGCTTTGAAGGTTGAGGGTGAGGAAGAGGACAAGAAGGCCACCATCTTGGTCGAGGGTCCGGCTGTCGTGACAGCTGCGGACATCAAAACAGATGCTGACGTTGAGGTATTGAACCCTGACCAGTACATCTGTACCATTGCCGAAGGCGGTCGCCTGGAAATGGAAATGACGATCAAGACTGGTCGTGGGTATGTTCCGGCTGATCAGAACAAGTCTGACGACCAGCCGATTGGGGTCATCGCTGTGGATTCCATCTTTACCCCAATTAGTAAAGTTAACTACACGGTTGAGAGTGCTCGTGTGGGCCGTCGCAGTGATTTTGATAAGCTGACGTTGGATGTCTGGACGAACGGGTCAATTACCCCTAGTGCAGCCATTGCGTTGGCCGCCAAGATTTTGACGGATCACCTGGCAATCTTTGTCAACCTGACTGATGACGCCAAGAACGCCGACATCATGGTTGAAAAGGAAGACAGTCAGCGTGAAAAGTTACTTGATATGACTATCGAGGAACTGGACCTGTCTGTTCGTTCTTACAACTGTCTGAAGCGTGCCGGTATCAACACCGTTCAGGAATTGACCGACAAGACTGAAGCAGAAATGATGAAGGTACGTAACCTCGGCCGGAAGTCGCTTGAAGAAGTTAAGAACAAGCTGTCCGACTTGGGCCTTAGCCTACGTCAAGAAGACTAATTGTAAAGGAGGAATAACACATGAGTTACCGGAAATTGGGCCGTACTAGTTCCCAGCGTAAGGCATTGCTCCGTGACCTGACTACTGACTTGATTATCAATGAACGTATCGTCACGACGGAAGCCCGCGCGAAGGAAATTCGTTCGACTACTGAAAAGATGATTACGTTGGGTAAGCATGGTGACCTGCACGCACGTCGTCAGGCTGCTGCGTTTGTTCGCAACGAAATTGCCGATGTTACTGAAGAAGGGGACGCAGTTGTGGTTACATCCGCATTGCAGAAGCTGTTCACTGACCTGGCAAAGCGTTACGAAGGCCGCAATGGTGGTTACACCCGGATTATGAAGACTAGCCCACGGCGTGGTGACGCCGCACCGATGGTTATCATCGAGCTGGTTTAATTATTCAGGTGGCATCTTGATGCCACAACCAGGCGGGTCGCACCCGGCTGGACGGATCAAGACGTGTGCGTAAGCAATTGCGTGCACCACTAAGTAAAACCGAATCGACCCTCGTTGGCCGATTCACTTTGATCATTTGATCGATGGAGCGTTACGATGATGGGTGCCACAGAGCGGAGTGGGGCGTTCAGAAGCTGAGCATTAACTTGACGTTGACGGAGGCGGTTTTCGCCGTAGTCAATGTCGGGTTAAGCGCAAGCTTCTGCCCCACGCAGCTCGACTCAGCTAATGTAAATTAGCACGTGGTATGGCCTATAGTGCCGGGGCGACGGTCCTCTTAGTCTAGCTTGCGAGTGCCAGGGCAACCTGGTCCTCCATCATTAAATGATTTTCTACATAGCAATTAAACGGTGGTTCACTTTGCGCAAGGGTGACCGCGGTTCAGCAACGTTGCTAGGGCGGGTCGTGATGGCCCGCCTTTTTGGTACCCACAAATGAATGTGAGGCCGACGTCGATACCATAACCGTCGCTGTCAACAGTACCCGTGCCTGTGTTATCATAATTGGGTTAAACATACAGACTAAGACCAGTGAGAGGGGTGCCGCGTTTGGAACCAGTCATTAATATTGAGGACCTATCGTTCCGGTATCGGGATGCTGAACAAGATGCTTTACGGCACGTCTCGATGAGCATTCAACCTGGCGAATGGGTTGCCATTATTGGCCGTAATGGTAGTGGTAAGAGCACCCTTGCTGGCAACATTATCGGATTACTCGAACCAGAGCGGGGCCAGGTTACCAGTGGTCACGTGACGGTGAGCGGTTTACCACTGGACGATGAACACGTGTGGGATATCCGTGATCATGTCGGGGTGGTCTTCCAAAATCCGGATAACCAGTTTGTCGGTGCTACCGTTGCGGACGATATTGCCTTTGGAATGGAAAATCGTGCGGTGCCCCGGGAAGAGATGCACGAACGTGTGGCTGCGGCCCTGACTGCTGTCAACATGAGCGACTTTGCCGAGCGTGAACCGGCCCGGCTTTCTGGTGGGCAAAAGCAACGGGTGGCGATTGCCGGCATTGTGGCGCAGGCACCCGATATCATCATTCTCGATGAAGCCACATCAATGCTGGACCCGGCCGGACGCCGTGAGGTCATCGACCTGGTGACGCAGTTGCAGCATGAGCGCCACATGACCGTTTTGTCCATTACGCACGACCTCAGCGAAGCGGCGCGTGCCGACCGGATTATCATGCTGCTCACGGTGAGGTGGCCGACGTTGGCACGCCCGCGGAGATTTTTACCCGCGGACACGAACTGGCCGATAACGGACTGGACGTACCGTATCCGGAGCAACTCAAAGCGGCGTTGCGGGGCCGCGGCATTCAGGTGCCGAACGAATACTTTACGGAGAAAGGACTGGTGGATTACTTATGGACATTACGTTCGACCATGTAAGCTATACCTACCAGCCGGCACGCCGTTTGCGGGCGCGGGTCTGCGTGACGTGTCGACCACAATTCGTGGTGGCGAATACACGGCTATTATCGGCCATACCGGCTCGGGTAAATCGACCCTACTACAGCACCTGAACGCGTTACTGAAACCGACTGAGGGTACCGTCACGATTGGCGACCGGGTGATTACCCCGACAACGAATAACAAACACCTGCGGCCACTACGCCAGCAGGTGGGCATGGTCTTTCAGTTTCCTGAAAGCCAGCTTTTTGAATCCACCGTGCAGCGTGACATTGCCTTTGGTCCGGAAAACTTCGGCATGGGCAAAGACGAAGCCGCCCAGCTGGCTGCCGACACCGCCAAGTTGGTGGGGTTACCCGACGATGTTTTGGGGCGTTCCCCCTTCGACCTCTCTGGTGGACAAATGCGCCGTGTCGCCATTGCGGGCGTGCTGGCAATGCAGCCGTCCGTACTGGTGCTAGACGAGCCTACCGCCGGGCTGGATCCTGCCGGCCGACGCGACTTGATGGCGCTGTTTGCGCAATTGCACCGGGAGCAAGGGTTGACCATCGTTTTGGTGACGCACCAGATGGACGATGTGGCCGACTTTGCGGAACACGTCCTCGTCATGGACGGTGGTGCCCTGGTCAAGGAAGGCACCCCGCGGGAGATTTTTGCGGATGCCGAGTGGTTACAGGCGCACAGCCTAGCGCTACCGACTACTACCCGGATGGCCGGAGAATTAACCGAGCGGGGCTTTCACTTTGACCGCGTACCGCTGACGTTAGCGGAGCTCGCCGATGGGCTTGCACCACAGTTAGGGGGCTCACTTGATGAATAGTATGCTACTGGGACGCTATATTCCCGGCAATTCGCCGGTGCACCAACTCGATCCGCGCACCAAGCTATTGGGGTGTTTCTATTACATCGGCATCGTGTTCCTGGCAAATAACTGGATTACCTACGCGCTATTATTTGTGCTCACGCTAGGTCTGTTGCCCCTGGCGCGCGTGCGCTTGGGCTTCTTTCTCCGCGGACTACGGGCCATCATGTTTCTAATTCTGTTTACGGTGCTACTGCAGCTCTTCTTCACGACCGGGGGACACGTCTGGTGGCAGTGGGGATGGCTAACCGTGACGAGCAAAGGTGTACTGAACGCCGTGTACATTTTGTGCCGGTTGGTGCTCATCATCTTTGCGTCCACGTTACTGACGCTGACCACGCAGCCACTGGGACTCGCAGACGCGGTGGAGTCCATCCTCAAGCCGCTGAAGAAAATCCACGTACCGGTAACGGAACTCGCACTGATGTTGTCAATTGCGCTCCGCTTTGTGCCTACGCTGATGGACCAGACCACCAAGACGATGAACGCACAACGAGCGCGGGGCGTCGACTTCGGTAGTGGCGGCCCCATTAAACAACTTAAGTCGATTGTTCCGCTGTTCATTCCGCTGTTTGTGTCGGCATTTTCCATGGCCGACGACTTGGCGACGGCTATGGAAGCCCGGGGTTTTCGTGGCGGCGACGGCCGTACCCGCTATCGGGCCTTGGCCTACCATCGGGGGGACGTCGTGGCCGCTATTTTATTGGTGGCGGTAACCGTAGTACTGATTGTTTTGCGGACACATTGATGTGCAAAGGGGAATTGAAGTTTGGCTCACTATCGAATTACTGTTAAATATGACGGCACCAAGTTTGCGGGGTACCAGGTGCAACCACATCAACGCACGGTCCAGGGTGTGATTCAACGGGCGCTCGCCAAGATGGCTAAGGTGCCCTACATCCACGTCGACGGCTCCGGCCGGACTGACTCGGGTGTGCACGCACTGGGACAAGTGATCACCTTCGACACGCCCATCGATATCCCGGACCGCAACATGCTTGCGGCGCTGAACAGCATGATGCCGCTCGACATTTTGGTGTTGGAGTGTGCGCATGCCCCGGATGATTTCCATGCCCGTTACTCAGCGGTGGGCAAGCGCTACATGTACCGGGTGGCGCTAGGCAAGTACACTGACCCGCTCAAGCGTTTGTACACGGGTCACTATCCGTACAAAGTGGATGCGCAACGGATTCAGACCGCGTTACGGGACCTGGTGGGTACGCACGACTTCACGAGCTTTGCCGCGAGCGGTGGACAGATAGAGGATAAGGTGCGGACCATTTACGAGGCCACGTGCACCGAGGACACGCTCAACAATGAGTTGCGGTTTGAGTTCTATGGTAACGGCTTTCTGTACAACATGGTGCGGATTATGGTCGCGACGGCGCTAGAAATTGGTAATGGCCGCCGGGATCTGCACGACTTTGAGCGCGTGCTGGCCGCCAAGGATCGCCAGCAGGCGCGGGGGACGGCGCCTGCATCCGGATTATACCTGCAACAGGTTTATTACCCGGGAAATAATGCGGGCGCGACCATCTAGCATCGCATCTGGACGCGCAAAGTAGCGGCGGTGACTGGGCTACTTTGCGGGGGGGGGATGCTCGCCGTCGATTCGCGGCAAATTCAGGATAGAACACGCCTGGACGCGTTGACGTTCACCGTGATATTTGATATTATATTAGCTGGTATTGTTTGCCCCACGTAAGCCCCGGAATCTTACTAGTGTCAAACAAACACAGAACATTGGAGGAAACTCATCATGAGTAAGTCATTTATGGCCAAGCCAGGTGAAATTGACCGCAAGTGGTACGTTATCGACGCTACCGACATTGCGCTTGGTCGCTTGGCATCCGTTGTTGCCACTATCCTGCGTGGTAAGAACAAGCCTACATTCACACCAAACGTAGATACTGGTGATAACGTGATTGTTATCAACGCAAGCAAGGTTAAGTTGACGGGTCGTAAGGCTACGGACAAGATCTACTACCACCACAGCCAGCATCCAGGTGGGTTGAAGCACGAAGTCGCTGGCGACTTGCGTGAAAACAACCCAGAACGTTTGATTGAATACGCCGTTAAGAAGATGTTGCCAACCAAGAACACGCTGGGTCACCAGCAGTTCCTGAAGCTGCATGTTTACGCAGGCGCTGACCACAAGCACGAGGCCCAGAAGCCAGAAGTGCTTGACATCAAGGGCTTGATTTAAGGAGGATACACATGGCAGACGTAGTATACAGCGGCACTGGTCGCCGCAAGAACTCCGTAGCCCGCGTACGTTTGGTACCTGGGAGCGGCAAGATTACGATGAATGGTAAAGATGCTAGTGAATACATGCCATTCAACACTTTGATTCAAGATATTAACCAGCCATTTGACTTGACTGAAACCAAGGGTCAGTACGACGTCTTGGTTAACGTTAATGGTGGTGGTTTCACCGGCCAGGCCGGCGCAACCCGTCACGGTATTTCCCGTGCGCTGTTGACTGTTGACCCTGACTTCCGTGCTGTCTTGAAGAAGGCCGGCATGCTGACTCGTGACCCTCGTATGAAGGAACGTAAGAAGCCAGGTCTGAAGAAGGCTCGTAAGGCTAGTCAGTTCTCCAAGCGTTAATTCGCGCAGAGAAATGCTGCTACAACAGCATTCAGACGAATGTTTTACCAAATCGGTCACCCTCCAATGGGTGGCTGATTTTTTTTACTCAATGCATCTGGTAAAATGGTGGCAAAGGGGGTGGGCCAATGCCCGCATTTACGCGCCAGGACGCTTTAAACGTTATGAACGATCTGGGACTACCCGATGACAACAATTTTCTCTACGCATTTGCAACTAAGCCACTAAAAAAATGAAGTAATCTGGAACGTGTTATCGAATGTACCGCAACTTTTCAGTGCATTCTTTGAATATCCGGTGGTTATGGTTTTTACGGAAAATAAGATATACGTACATGCCGTCGGTGGCAAACATAAAGGGGAAACTACAGTATTCAACAATGCTCAAATTGCAGAATTTGAAATTCGCACGTCAGCTATGCAGTCCAATATAGAGTTCTCATATGAAGGCAAACCGTTGCGTTTCTGGTTTATGGCCGACTCAACAGGACGATTAGCTTATGTTCATGAAAATTATGAAAGCTTAGCTACTAAACGCTGGTTTGATTTAATCTAGTTTTGCTCACAGGTGCTGGTAAAATAGGCTCTTCGTCAGGTAGAATTAATGTGTTTTGTGAAGCATCTAGACCTTAATTGGTCTAGGTGCTTTTATTTTTTTGCGCATACATCTGTTAATGTGATTGCAAGGGAGGCGGACCAATGCCATTTTTTTAGACTGGAAATTAGGTTACAACTATAATGATTTCTGAGAAGTAAATCAAAGGAGTTTTAAACTATGAAAATTGCGATTATTGGTGCTACGGGCCACGTTGGCTCTGCAGTGACGGCTGGGGCGTTGCGCCAGGACCACGAGGTGACGGCGATTCTACGCCTTAATCCCCCCCAGATAAGGGCAAACTCGACAGTGCTGTCAAGGTGGTTGAACACGACGCACTAGCCTTGGCGAAAGAAGATTTATCTGGCTAGGACGCCATTGTGGACGGCTTTGCTTCCCCACAGTCTTATCAGCACATCGACGTTGCCGCAAACCTGATTAAGGCGTTTCCGGAAGATGACAAGACCAAATTGATCTTTGTTATTGGTTCCTCCACCTTGGAGAAAGCTGACGGAACCACGCTTTTGGCCGATAACCAGAAGCAATTCGCTGGTGCGCCTTGGCTGGCTGCAATGGTGCAACAATCCCGGAAATTTGAAATGCTCAAGTGGGTCACGAACGTCAACTGGACGGCGGTCACGCCAAACACTGATTTTGAACTCGGCGAAAAAACTGGTTTCAAACTCGGTGGTGATCAGGTATTGACGCCCACCGTTGAAGACAAGTCGCTGATCTCGTTTGGCAACTTCGCGGCAGCAATCTTAGACTAAATCGAACAGAACAAGCACCCGCAACAGCGGTTCTCCGTCATCAACGCCTAAAGATGACTGATAGACAAAAACGGTAACAGCATTAGCAGACTTCATTAACCGTAAAATGGGGATAGTGAGCAACTGAAGTGTCCTTTAATTTTTAGACTTCTTGTCTAACTTTTGTGTGTTGCCTCAATAATAGCTTAGATCAAAATATCCTGGTGGCCATTAATCAACGTTGCACCAACATGCTGCTGAACAGTTTGTTTGAAAGGTTACAGCGATAGAGGGGATAATCGGGTCATTCGAACTGAGGAATGTGTGGGTCCTGCACACGGGTTACTTGTGCATCCTGAAATGACCCGCGTGAACTTAATTGCCGGCTATGATAAATTAACACTGCTACCTGCGGAAATTTCCCTTAGGTGGTCAAAGCCCTGGGCCAATACGGGACATAATGGCCCTGTTGGACAACAAACGCGGCTATTTTCGGTTACTAAAGTTGTCTATAATGATGGCAATCAATAAGGAGGGCCACGCATTATGACGACAAAAAAAAATTCTATGATATTGCTTTGGATCAGACGGATAAGCAGGCCGTTGCCGACCGTGCCGAGATTCGCGAGTTGCTCGAGTATGAGCGCTACACGCGTGACAACAGCCTGTATGCGCAGGAGGCAGCCTGTTACAGCGATGATGCGCAGATTCACGTGTCGTGGTATGACGGTCCAGCAAAGGGCTATTTTGCCAAAGTGGCGCAGGCAAACGGTGGTGGTGCAAAGCACAAGATCAATTACACTGCCGTTTGGGTTAATGGCAACAAGGCTATCGGCGAAATGCCCGTGATGATGCTGTCACCCAGGATTAAGCTCGACGGGCAAGCGGTCGATTTGCAATCCTATGCCCGTATTTTCACCCGATTGGAGAAGCAGGACGGTGTCTGGAAGATTATGGATGGCGACTGCATCTACGAACGTGATGAACTGATTCCCGTCATCCCTGGTCAACCTATCAAGATTGATACGGCTGAACTCGCGGGCTACCGTGAAAGTTACCAAGGCCTTTGCTACGTACTGGCACGAACCGGGATGCAAGGTAGTGACGACCTACCTGGTGATGATCAGCCCAATACGGTAGAGCAAGTCTATAGTGCAGCCAGTCAGTGGTTCTTTGCTTAGCTTCCTGTGCACACTGCAGTAACCGTCCCTCAATATGTCACCGTGGACCAACAGAATTGCTCCTGATTAATGGGGCGGTCTGTTGGTCCACATTTGTATTATGCTCGACGGACCCCGCGCGTTAAATATCCAAACCCATTGCCCCTCGCAAGCCACTAACGCTAAGCTCGACACTTTTTTTCACGAATCTGTTCGGGCGTTAGGGACAGCTTACCGGCTAGACGCAAGCGGAGTAACGATAGAATTGTGTTGGCCGAAAAGCTGACGATAATGGTGGCGTCGTTAAGCGAATAGTCCGTTGCCTTCGTGATGGCTTCAGCCATGCGGGTGGAGACGTCATCGCGAATTTGGCGAATACGTCCAGAATGGTCATCCTGAAACAGAATGTACGAATAGAACTCCTGGTTGGCCAGGAAAAAGGCGGTCAGGGTATTAATCAGTAACCCCCGTTCGGCTAAGTAATCTTTGACCGCGTGCTGGCTAAGGCGGTCAAGTAAATCAACGCGGGCATCATCGACATAGGTGTTAACCAGATCCTCGATGGTGTCGTAGTGGAGGTAAAAAGTTTTACGGTTAATACCAGTCTTTTTGGCCAAAGCGGTTACACGAATCGGTTGTTCATGGTGCATAATCATTTCTTCAAACGCGGTACGAATGGCTTGTTCAGTTCGGGCTGCGCGGATATCCTGTTTTTGTTGTGCCATAATGTCCTCCGTTGCAAAAAAAACTTACGCCACAATTTAACCATAAATGGGACATAAACCCCAAAAAAAATTTTTTTTATGGGTTGGGGTTAACTGCAGACATGTTAGACTCGTTTTCATCAACCAAGATTTGGGGTAATGAGAGGAAGTATTAGCATGCTGAAGGCTGAATTAAAGTACATTACTAGCCACCGCCTATTGTTGGTTGCACTCATCATTATTGCGCTAATTCCATC
The DNA here is from genome assembly GCF_001311175.1 of Lacticaseibacillus pantheris DSM 15945 = JCM 12539 = NBRC 106106. Classification (GTDB taxonomy): domain Bacteria; phylum Bacillota; class Bacilli; order Lactobacillales; family Lactobacillaceae; genus Lacticaseibacillus; species Lacticaseibacillus pantheris. The sequence goes on from NZ_BBAI01000006.1 coordinate 40,687, forward strand.
AATATATGCGGTCACCTTTCTGAAATCAATGTGGGACCCGTACGGCAAGACGGGGGACCTCCCCGTGGCCATAGTGAACCACGATCAGTCCGCGACGATGAACGGTCAAAAGCTAACGCTCGGCCATAACTTGGCGTCTACACTCAAGGATAGTAAAAGTCTGGATTTTGAGGTGGTGTCGGCGCGTAAAGCGCACCAGGGGTTGAAGCAGGGCAAGTATTACGGTGTTTACACCATTCCCGCCAACTTTTCCAAGAACGCAACCACGGTGTTTTCCCGGCATCCCCGGCAGCTCCAGCTTCATCTCGAAACCAGCTCCGGCCATAACTTTTTTTGCCGGTAAAATCGCCACTACGGCTGCCAGCAACATGCAGCGACAATTGAACGGTCAACTGAACGCGGCCTACACTAAGACCCTCGCGGCCGGGCTGAACAAAGTTGGGCGGGGGATGGCCACGGCAAGTACCGGTGCTGGAAAGCTGGCTAAGGGTAGTGCCACACTCCAATCGGGTAGCCAGCAGTTAACCAGTGGCCTGCAGACTTCTGCTGACGGCGAGCAGCGGTTGGCAACGAGTGCGGGTCAGTTAGCTAGTGGTAGTGCAGAATATGTTGCTGGCGTGCATTCTGCCAGCGCGGGTAGTCAGACGCTGGCGGGTGGCTTGGCGCAAAGTGCGAGTGGTGCACAAAGTGTGGGCAGTGGGGCGCAGAAACTCAGTGCTAACCTGGCAACTTTGCAGTCGGGTAGCCAAACTTTAGCTTCACAGTCCGCAGCGTTTAGCGCGCAGCTCAAGCAGTTTGCCCAGACTTTGGCTGCCAGCAATACTGGTGCTGCTAGTCAGCAGTTGGCCACATTGTTGCAGGCGACCGCCCAGACCCTCAACGCCGAGGGCCAGGCTCAGAGCGCAGCCATTGATCAAACTAAGAGCAACGTGGCGGCGACTGCTGCACAACTTAACTTGAACGCTGACCAAACCGCACAGCTGCAGACGGCAGCCACAAGTGCGTATAGTGCTACGGCAGCCAAGCAGTCGGCGAGCGTGCAGCCCCTGCTGACACAGCTGCAGTCGGCGCTGACCACCCTGAGTGGGTCGGCTGATCAATCGTCCAAGCTTAGTACCGCGCTCGACCAGCTCACGACGGGTGCCGACCGGTTAACCGCCGGCACCACGCAGATTGCGAATGGTGCGGCGGAGCTCAGTGCCGGTAGTACACAGCTAGTGGCGGGTAGTACGCAGCTGGCTAACGGTTCCGGGAAACTTTTGGCGGGAGCGACCAACCTGAATTCTGGTTTGGCCGTCCTGAGTAGCAAGGGCCAAACGTTAAGCACGGGGGCTGGTCAGTTGGCAACCGGTGCCAGCACTTTAGCGGCTGGTGGGAGCCAACTCGTTTCCGGCAGTAACCAGCTACAAAGTGGGACTGCCAGTCTGAGCACTGGTAGTCAAACCTTAGCCAAGAAGCTGAACGCCGGTGCCAGCGCGGTACCGAAGCTGAAGGTCACGCAGGCCACTACCAAGATGTTGACTAGCCCGACGACCGTAAAGGCGTACGAACGCGATTCCGTCCCGAACAACGGGACGGCTATGGCACCATACATGGCGGGGGTGGCTCTTTACGTGCTCGCGCTAGCGGTCAACCTGATGTATGACACGGTCAGCCCGCACACTAAGCCTAAAAATGGTGTGCAATGGTGGGCCAGCAAGTCGGTCATTATCAACGGCGTGGCCGTCCTGGGTGGGACACTGGAGTATCTATTCCTGCGCACCATTGCAGGTTTAAAGCCGGAGCAGGGTTTCGCAACCTGGTTAGTCATTGTCCTGACGGCGTTAGTCCTGATGAACATGGTTACCTGGCTCAACCTCGCGCTGAAGCAGTTAGGATCCTTTGTGGCCATGGTACTACTGGTCTTGCAGCTATCCAGTTCGGCCGGAACGTACCCGATCGTTTTGAGCGGCACGTTCTTCGAAAGACTACACCCATACCTACCCATCAGCTACACGGTTGACGCTTTGCGGCATACCATCATGATGAGTGATTGGCCGAGCACGGACTTGTGGGTACTGATAGGCTTCTTTATCGCCTTTGCCGCGCTTTTGCTGCTGAACTATACGCGCCGTTTTTTTGCGGACCAGTCCCAGTGCTTTTAGTGACGAGGACAGCAAAGAAATAGACAATTCAATTGGCTAACAGATATGCCCCGCAGGCTGTGCTTGCGGGACATTTTTATCTAACTAGCAAAATTTTTTTTGGCCGAATTGGCTGTCCACCCCACGATACGTGTAAGGCTGAACTCCCCATCATTCTGTATAATTGGTATATACCATCGGCAGCAATCGATGTATTGACGGATTTGGTCTAGACCTCTAACATAAGTGTTGTTATCTAGTAAGCGCTTTATTTTGGGCCATGGTTAACGTGACCAGAACAAAGCGTACCTTATGAGGAGGTGCAGTTATGCAGAAGTTTATGGATTGGTTGCAGGCAACCGTGATGCCACCAATGGCGCGAATCGGGAACAACAAGTACTTGGTTTCGATTCGTAATGGTCTGGTGCTCACGTTGCCCGCAATTATTTCTGGATCCGTGTTTATGATTCTGGCCAACATACCGATACCGGTGTGGACCCACTTCATCAAACCCTATGTGGGGATGATGGGGGTCGCGGTGAACGCGTCGTTCGGGATTATTTCCCTACTGGCCGTCATCGGGATTGGTTTTCAGTTGTCACAGGAATTAGGGGTCGACGCAATTTCGGGGGCAGGGTTGTCCACGATGGCGTTCATCCTGTTGTCGTTTAACGATAAGTTCACACTCGACACGGCGAATTTTTCTTCGTCCGGATTATTTACTGCCATTATTACGGCGTTCGTGTCGGTGTCGATCTTCAACTTTTTCAAGAAGCGCGACATTGTGATTAAGCTACCCGCGGGTGTGCCGCCGGCCGTATCGAACTCCTTTGTGGCTTTGATTCCGGGATTTGTCATTTTGATATTGTTCTGGACGGTCCGTGTACCGCTCGGCATCGACGTTAACCAGGTGTACAAGCCATTTTCCACCCGTTGCTATTCGCGATGAACACGTTGCCAGGCATTCTGGTATACACGTTGCTGGTCTCGCTACTATGGGTCTGCGGGATTCACGGGGACATGACGCTTGAGGGCATCGCGGATCCCATCTTCCTCCAGTTCTTGACCGCGAACGCGACGGCGCTGGCGCACCACCAACCACTGCCGTACAACACCGCGATGGGTTTCTCCAGCCTCTTTGTCAACGTTGGGGGTACCGGCGCGACAATCACGTTGGTGCTACTGATGCTGTTTTCAAAGTCAAAGACGTATCGGGACCTCGGGCGGCTCGCGTTTCCGAGTGCGCTGTTTGAGATCAACGAACCCGTCATCTTTGGGTTCCCACTGGTTATGAATCCCATCACCATGATTCCGTTTATCGTGGTACCATTGGTGCTGGCAACCGGGAGTTTCCTGTTGATGAGCATTGGCTGGGTCTCGGCGCCGTCCGCGATGGTACCGTGGACCATGCCGCCAATTATTGGTCCCCTGATGGCCACCAACTGGGATTGGCGCGCCGCTGTTTGGTCCGCAGTTGAGTTGGTGATCGCAACCGCGGCCTACTACCCGTTCCTCAAGGCGGCTGAAAAGCAGATGCTGACGGACGAGCAGAAGCAGGTAACCGCAGCGGATCAGTAGAGACGTTTTGTTGTTGGCCTGGAGGAGGAAAAAAAATGACGACGAATTATCGTTTAGACGCGGCGAGCAACCGCGCAGCCTTTTACCAACTGTATTTATACGCGTTTAACGGGCAGGATACCGACGCCCGGCGGCAGTTCTTCAATGCCCGATACGCTCACGCCTGGATTTACGGCATACAGCACGATGGGGCGTTGACCTCTGGGCTGTATAGCTTGCCGTTCACGGTGGATTTTCACGGCGTCGATTACCGGATGAACGGCATTGGCGACGTGATGACGGCCCCCGAGTTTTCCGGACACGGTGGGGCGGGGACGCTAATCAAAGCCGCGTTGGCAGACATGCTGGAGCAGCACGTAACGCTGTCGTATCTGGCCCCGTTCTCGTATAGTTATTACCGCCGCTTTGGGTATGAACAGGTGTTCAACCACGTGACCTACACCATTAACCGTGGTGACGTGCCGCAATACCGCCCACAAACCGCAGCCGGCCGCGTTGTGCGGAGCAGCCTTGCGGACGCTTTGTCCGTGATTAAGCCATTGTACGCGCAAAGGCGGGCGGAACTGTCCGGTGGCCTCGTGCGTGAGGACTGGTGGTGGGATTACCTCACGCTCAAGAACCAGTGGGACGCCGCCGTTTACTACGACAACCATGATGTGGCGCAGGGCTACATGGTGTACAAGCGGTCCGCGACGACGCTCACGGTGCACAAGTTGTTAACCAACACAACGGCCGCCTTTGAGCAGTTGGCCGCGTTTACGTTCCGGCACGGCAACACCTTTGCGCAATTGCGGTACGAGTCGGCGGATAGTCGTTACCATGGCGATTGGTTTGCAAATCCGGATACCGTGGTCACGGTGGTGACGCCGTACATGATGGCCCGGATTGTTGACCTGGCTGATTTTAGCCAACGTTATCCGTACCGGCACGACTTTGAACCGGTACGGATTGCGGTTACGGATAACACGCTGTCAGCGAATAACGGTACGTGGTCTTTGAGTCGGGCTGACAGCAAGGTGACCGTGGAGCGGACCACGGATTCGGTGGATATCAGCGTCTCGATTCAGCAGCTGACCAAGGCCATGATGGGCACCACGAGTTTAACGACCCTCCTGCAAAGGGGCGAGGGCAGTGGCGACCTAGACGCGGCGCAACGGTTAGACCGGGCGTTACAGGACGCAGAGCCACAGGTGAATGATTATTTCTGATAGTTTATGTACGCAAAGAGGAGAGTGGACCACAATGCGGTTAGCTCCCGAGCACTAACGCAATAATGCCGATATTCCCGAACCTAGGAATATCGGCATTATTGTGTTAGGCACAGGGAGCTGCATTGTGGTCCGCGTTTGTAGGCCGGCTTCTCACCATAACTCCGATCGGTCAGAAGCGGCCGGCGTCGATGTGCATAGTTTTGGTGCAGCTGCGAACTATGAGCGGTCTCCTCCCTGCGTTTCTACAACTAGTCTACAATCACGTAAGACTTAATTGCCTGCCGCTGGTCCATGGCCTGGTAGGCGGCGTCGATGTCGTCCAGCTTGAAAGTCTTGGTGAAGACCTTACCCGGGTGAATTTCACCTTGAGGACGGCGTCTAGCAGTAACTGCTTGTCGTACGTCGTAACGGAAGCGGGGCCACCCGCAATCCGCGTGTTGCGGTAGAACAGTGGCTGCATGTCCATCTTCGGGTTGTGCGGCACACCCACACGGCCGACGGTGGCGCCAGGACGGCCACAGCGCACCGCCGTATCGACGGCCTGCTCGGTACCGACACATTCCAACACCGCGTCGGCGCCTTCGCCGTTGGTTAGTTCCATGACTTTGGCAATGCCTTCATCCCCGCGTTCAGCGACGACGTCTGTGGCCCCAAAGTCGCGGGCGAGGGCGGCGCGGTCCTCGTGCCGACTCATGGCGATAATCCGCTTGGCGCCGCGCATCTTGGCGGACAGCACGCCACTCAGACCCACCGCACCGTCGCCGACCACCACAACGGTATCGCCGCGCTGCACTTCAGCGACGCGGGCGGCGTGGTAACCGGTGGCCATGACGTCGGCCAGGGATAGCAATGACTTCAGCATTTCTTCGCTGTAGTCCTCCGGCTTCCCGGGAATCTTGACCAGCGACCACTCACCGTGCTGGTAACGCATGTACTGCGCCTGCGCACCCATCGTGAAGTTGTCGTCGTGGTTCAAGCAGCCGCCCTCAAAGCCGGCGCGGCAAGCGGCACAGTGACCACAACCGTGGGTAAATGGAGCAATCACAAAGTCGCCCGGAATCAGCGTCGTAATGGCATCACCGACTGATTCCACAATCGCTAGAGCTTCGTGACCGGGGTTCTGGGAGTGCTCCGCAACTTTGTCTAGGCCACGGTAGCTCCACAGGTCGGACCCACAGACACACGTCCGCACGACGCGCAAAATAACGTCGTCGTCCGCCTGGATGGTGGGCATCGCCACGTCCTCGACGGCGACCTGACCTGGTTTGATAAAAATCGTATCCTTCATGAAAATAGCCTCCAAATAAGTGGGTATATTTGCTGGAAGATGGTCGGTATATAACGTTCATCCGGCCAACCCGTTAGTTTCATTATGCCCGTTCTCCTGCTGAAAAGATAATACTTCTTTGCTAGGGGGTGTATGCCTGATACGTATAGTTGCCCCTACCTACTGCGTTGTTTTAATGAGTAGCAGCGCCTGTTTCTGCACTTTGCGCATGATCCGGATAATCTGGTACCGCGACAGCCCGAGCGTTGCGGCCACCTCGGTGTTGTTCAGGCCGCGGTACCGGAGCTGCAGGACGTCACGCTCGTGCGCGTGGAGGGTGCTGAGGAGCTGGTCGTAAAACTCATGGCGCTCGGCGTCGAGCTGGGTGTCCCCTGGCGCCGCAAAGTCGCGCAGGGAACCGCTAGGCAAATCGCAGGATACTAGCGGCGCGATTTCTGCGCGCCGCTGTAGAACGCGGACCTTATCCAGGAGGTTGAGGTAGACAAAGTGGCCGGCCAACCGGTTGAATTTGGTGATATCCGTCACCGTCACCCGTGCGTCCTGGTAGGAACAATAGTAGTTAATGTAGAAGATTGTGGCCTCTTGTAGCCAATCATCGAAGTCTCCACGGTGCCGCCTGATTCCTAGCCTGTACAAAGCGTGGTAAATCACGCCTTTGTGTGCTTGTAAAAAGTCGTGGGCCTCCTGCCAACAGCGCGTATCATGTTGCTTGTTCATTGTTACCTCCAGCCGGCGGGGCGCGCTCCCGCGGGTGTTTTATTATGTAGCGCTACGGGCACCATCATGCCATGGGTGTGCCGTGTTGGCGTGTGACCGGGGGTAGCTGGTGGGTCCCGACCGTGTTAGTGATTGGTGGCAGGTGGGTTGCGGAAGTGCAACGGGAATTTGCGTAAAACGCCGGTATGAGTACATTGATCAACGAAGTTGTGTGGACGATGTGACGCTTGTTACGCGTTTCAAGGTAGCGTGAACGCGGTGTTGTTGGTATATTGAATAACAACCGTCATCCCGATTCTCACAAATTAGCGAAAACGTGAAAAAATGGACAGACTCAAACCATTGAGCTGTGGCGCCGAGGCCGTAGAATGAATATATAAATAAAGCGGCGTGCGGGTAACAGTAATTGTTCTGTGTGCGTGTATAAAGACGGTAAAAGCGTAGGAGAGTTTATTGTGCACACCGCGGCTGAGGATGGGTGATTAAGATGATTTATGGGACGGATACTACTACTGGACGGGTAGTGGGCATGATGGCTGGGATACCCCTACAACCGGCGGGAATTCCGGCCCCGCGGTACACGGGGGTCGATTACTACGCGGGGGTGCGCTCTGCCACCGTTGCTCGTAGCCGTGCACGGGTGGACGCATACTTAGCTCACGCGCGGGTAGCCGAGCATGAGGCAATTGCGCGGCAGCTGGTGCCGCGGTACTACTTTGTGTTGAAGTCGGCTGCGAGTGTTTACTTAGTCCGGGCCCGGAATTCACGCCAGGCGGGCCAGCTACTGACGGAGACCGTGGGGACGGCCGCAACCGTCACGAGTCGGGTGCAAATCAGTCAGGAGAGCGCCTTCGTGATGATCGACTTGAATTGTAACGCCGCCTTTGCGCGCGCCACGGTTAGTTTCTTAGCGACCAACTCGGTTTTCACTGGCGTTATTGTGCAGGAGCAGGTAGTGGAGACCGGCACGTTAGTCATGATTTAGGTTACGGGGGTTGGGCCCGTGTCCATGGAGTATAGGGTATGAATGCAGAATATACATTAACGATTAATGCGTACAAAGCCGAGTTGGGTGATTGGCACAAGTTCCGCCGGGCCGTGCGGCTACCGCACCGCGAATTGGTGGCGGCCCTGTACGTCATGACCGCAGGAACGGCTGCATTACTGCTGGTGCAGGCGGTGGCACTCCACCAGCAGGGCGGGATTGACCTACCACAATTGTTGCTGTTGGTGGGACTGGCGTTGGCCAACCAGCCATATTTGTTGGGCGGCTGGTTGTACGTCCTAATCACCTTTGCGTTACTCCTCCTCGCGAGTAGCATCGTCGGTGTGCGCCGCTACCGCACGGCACGGCGGCTATACCGCGGCTGGATTGACGGCACGAACTCCGTGGACACACTGTACATGGAGCCGCTGATTGATAACTTGTGTGTTGTCTACACGGCGCAGAGCGTGCCGACCGCCGCGTTGCCAGTCATGCTGGCCCGTTTTGCTTATGCAAGCCAGGGAAATGATGACTACTCGCAGCAGGCGGCCAACGAGTGGCAGGAGGTCCTGCAGACGGCGAGCCGGCAACTGATTAGTCGGCAGGAGGTGCTGGCAAAGGTGATCCAGGTCACGCGGCCGTTTGGGTCGGTTGCGCCCGTAGATATCACGACCACCACGACCCAGCGTCAGGTAAGCCTACTAGCCTTACCAGGTGGGCACACGACGGTGGCGCTGGGGATGCAGGCCGGGCAGCGTACCGTGTTTTTCAAGTTGCGGTTGGCGACCCCGGCGCTACAACCAGCGTGGGGTAATATTCAGTTCGCATAGAAAGTCCCGCTACTCAATGTGGCGGGGCTTTTCTGTGGTTGGCGTTTGTATTAGCACGGGTGGCTTTGTTATAATGCACAGCGTTTGCAGAAACTTTGTGCGTGGGGTGTTAATATGCAGAATACAATCTGGCGTTGGCGTGATGCGGCCGCGGTGTTTAGTGGTGGCTGTTTGGGCGGTGCTGCCCGCTACGGCGTAGGTCTATGGTTCCACGATGGCACTAACCTCCTAGGAACTACGGCCGTTAACCTGACTGGCAGTTTTTTTATTGGCCCTCATCACGTATGGTTTAGCGTTGTATGTGGACCTACCGGACTGGCTCATTTTGGCGCTAGGAACCGGCTTTGTGGGGGCGTTCACTACTTTTTCCACTTTGTTTGTAAACGTGGTGGCGCATGCTGCAAGCCAGCCGCGTTCGTGGCGGTGATGCTGGTGGTTAATCTAGTGGGTGGTTTAGCCGCCGCCATGCTGGGATATTGGGTGGCAACGGCGTGGGCCGAGAGGTATAACAAATGGTGATTTTAATTGCGGTAGGCGCCGGGGTGGGTGCCGTGGCCCGCTATGCCCTCACCACGTGGGGCAAAGTCTGGTGGCCGGGTCAACCGTTGGCGACCGTGGTTATTAACGTGACGGGCGCGTTGCTTGCGGGCGTGATTACGGGGTTGATGTTGCCAGCGGCCTGGGCGGTGGTGCTACTCACCGGGTTTTGTGGCGGCTACACCACCTTCTCGACCATGATGGTGGACGCGATGATTTTACTGCGTAAACGCGATTGGTGGGGCTGGCTGTGGTACTTTCTCGGCAGTAGCGTCCTGGGTATTGTCGCCGTCATTATCGGTATGACGGTCGGTATGGGGATGCACTAAACGGCAGATGTTTGCCTACATGTGCAGGGATACATAAGACTGGAACCAATCTCACTGCTGGTGGGGTTGGTATTTTTTTTGTCTTGAAACCCGGGTTTTTGATCAAGACAGAGGATGCCACAATAACGTGAAACTGACGTCAATAAAATGACGTGTCACATTGTTTCTAGTGTGTCCGAAAACATTTCTTGTCAGTCTTACGCACACAAACGCCCGTTTGCGGGCAATGTTGTCAAAATTGCGGATTTTTTTCTAGATATACCTAAAAATACTTTACAATGAATTTTGGGGTTGTATACTAATGTTGGTTTCAAATTTACTCGATTAATTCGAGGGTGCCACACGCATGTGGCAGTCGGGGAAGCGTGACAGGCGTTCTCTCCGGCAGAAAGGGGAATAACATGAAGAATGCACCAGAAACACCCCGCAAGCATAAACTCATTGAGTATGCGAACGGGCCGTCGTTGGAGGAAATCAACGGCACGGTCGAAGTACCGAAAGGCAAAGGCTTTTGGCGAACGTTATTCGCCTATTCTGGGCCAGGTGCGCTGGTTGCCGTGGGTTATATGGACCCAGGTAACTGGTCAACGAGTATTACTGGTGGGCAGAACTTCCAGTACTTGCTGATGTCCGTTATCTTGATTTCGAGCTTAATCGCTATGTTGTTACAAAACATGGCGGCTAAGCTGGGGATTGTTAGTCAGATGGACTTGGCACAGGCAATTCGCGCCCGTACCAGTAAGACGTTGGGGATTATCTTGTGGATTATGACGGAGTTTGCCATCATGGCCACTGATATTGCGGAGGTTATTGGTGCCGCCATTGCCCTATACCTGTTGTTCCACATTCCGCTAGTCATCGCGGTTTTCGTGACTGTATTTGATGTGCTGCTATTATTGTTACTCACGAAAATCGGTTTCCGGAAGATTGAGGCCATCGTGGTCTGCCTGATTATGGTGATCCTACTGGTCTTTGTTTACCAAGTTGCATTGTCAAACCCTGACTGGGGTGGCATCATCAAGGGCTTGGTACCAAGCGCGGGCACGGTAGCCTCCCACCCCAAGGTTAACGATGAGTCCATTGAGCGGGGCACTCGGGATTATTGGTGCGACCGTGATGCCACATAACCTCTACCTGCACTCCGCAATTTCACAAACGCGGAAAATCAACCATGACGATCCCGAAGAAGTAGCTACGGCCGTACGGTTTAGCCAGTGGGACTCAAACATCCAACTCACCTTTGCCTTCGTGGTTAACTCGTTACTGCTGATTATGGGTGTCGCAGTCTTCAAGAGTGGCGCCGTGAAGGACCCATCATTCTTCGGTCTGTTCAAGGCTCTGTCCGATACCACGATGTTGAGTAACGGGGTGTTGATTGCCGTGGCCAAGTCGGGGATCCTGTCCATTCTGTTTGCCGTCGCCTTGCTGGCATCCGGCCAAAACTCCACGATTACTGGGACCCTAACCGGTCAGGTCATTATGGAAGGGTTTATCCACATGCGGATGCCGTTATGGGCCCGCCGTCTGGTGACCCGTCTAATTTCCGTAATTCCCGTGCTGGTTTGTGTGTGGATGACACGGAACCTACCGGCAGTGGATGAGCATGAGGCGCTGAATAACCTGATGAATAATTCGCAGGTCTTCCTGGCGTTCGCCTTACCGTTCTCGATGTTGCCGCTGCTGATGATGACGGACAGCCGCGCAGAAATGGGCCAGCGGTTCAAAAACTCTTTGTGGGTCAAAGTCTGTGGCTGGGTGTCCGTAGTTGGTTTGACGGTGCTGAACGTGATCAGTTTGCCTGACGCCTTTGCCGGATTTCTCGGTGATGGCGCGGCTGCGGGCCAGGTACAAATGGCCCACATTATGGCCTATGTTGCCATCTTCGCCGTTCTGGCTTTGCTGGCATGGTGCACGGCCGATCTGTACCGCGGCAACAAGAAGCTGATGCAGCTGCAAGGCGACGCCCACCACGACGTTGCGGAGGAGGCATAAACCATGGATAAAGACTTTAAGAAGATTTTGGTCGGCGTTGACGATTCGGAGGATGCCTTAGCTGCGTTCCGTTACGCGATTCACCGGGCCAAAGCCGACGACGCAGAGCTAATCATTGCGTCCGTGTTGGAATCCGACGAGATGAACGTGTACCAGGCGTTGACCAAGGATTACGTGCACGGTGAGCGGGCTGAATTGGCCGAGCACTTGAACAAGTACGTTGAGTTAGCCGAAAAGGCTGGAATTAAGAATGTGCGCGCGGTGATTGGCGAAGGGGATGCAGGTGAGACCATCATCAAGCAAATTATCCCCAAAGTGGATCCGGACCTACTCATTATTGGCGCGATGGCCAAAAAGGGTATTGCCCGCCACTTTGGTAGTCAGGCGGCATACATGGCTAAGTACGCGGAGATTTCCGTGTTGGTAGTACGAAATTAAGTATTAACAGTTTAATATCACAGGGACGACAGCGCCTGGTGGGGATGAGATTAACCCCGCCAGGCGCTGTTGTTTGCTGTGGAAATGGTTATCGGCGGCATACAGTTATTAGCCCGTGTGACGTGTATAATAACACTTAGTTGGCAAACGAACTGCGTGTAATTGAGGAGGCGGTGAAGCATTAATGGAGCGTGAACAATTATTTTTGGCCCGCATGAAGCAGCAGGGCCTAATTAACCCTAGTGAGGACCTCGAGCAGGTATTCCAAACGACCATTGGGATGCAGGCACAGCAGCAACGCCAGACCGAGGTGGGGATTGCCTTGCGCACCCGCAAAGTGACATACACTGACCTGCTGGCACGTTATCAAAGTGGCCGGGTTGTCCGGACGTGGGCGCAGCGGTGGACGTACCAATTGTTGCAGCGTGACGACTGGGAGCTAATTATCGCTGCTCGCCGCGGTGAAAGCTTGCCGCAAACGTATTTCCGTGGTGAGCGGGCTCGCATCATGAGTCTGGCCGACAAGTTGGCGGTGGACTTACATCCCGGCCAGGTAATGACGCAGGAGGACGCTATGTCGTTGTTAGCGCATCACGCTGATACGAACGGTGACCACCATTTGTGGTACGTAGTGATGCAGATTTTGGCTGCTCGGGGCTTAGTGACCTTTAATCCTGCGTTGACGGGGTTACAGACCGAGATACGGGTGATGCCTGCGCCCACGGTGGACACTGACGTGGCGATGCGGCAGCTGATGGACCGCTTTGTGCGTGGCTTTGGCCCGGTGCGGCTCGCGGACTTTTGTAAGTGGGCTGGTATCGGTGCTAGTCGGGCTCGGGCCAACTGGCAACAGTGTGCTGCACAGTGGCAGCCGGTTGGCGAACCTGGCGACGGGTTGTACGTGGCGGCCAGTATAGCAGCGTTACCAGACGACACTTTGACCGGACGGGCTTTGCTCGTGGGTGGTTTTGACGGCACGCTAACCGCGTATGCAGACAAAGGCTGGTTGGCGGTGCCACCCGCCAAGTTATGGACGGCAAATGGTATCCTCAAACCCTTTGTCATCATTGATGGCGTGATTGGCGGCACCTGGTCCACGCGGTGGCGCGGCGACAAAGTTGATTTCGCGTTCGAGACGTGGCGGAGTGTTCCGCGGCGGTTGCGGACTCAGATTGAGGCGCAGTGTGAGCGGGTGGCACGGTTCTTTAATGTTGCGGTGGGTTCGATTTCCTATTAGCAGTGTTTAGTTAAACGTACGCTCGATTGGCGATTTTAGCCGGTGAGGGTGGCGTGGGGTACAGCGACTTTCTGGAACGTTCCACGGTGACCGCTACAGTGGCTGGTCGTACTGGCATGGTGGCTCCGGTTGAACGGCTGGGCCCCGCGACCGGCTACGTGCCTCACGCTCACGCCCGTGCCGGGCTACGGCGAATTGCCGTAGCCCGATAAACCCACTCGGTCTAGCCAATTTGATTCTGGGGTCGCTCAAGTGACAGTCTGCGACGGTCACTTGAGTTGACTCCCGGTAAGGGCTAAAGCCCAAACCGGAAGTAAACCAACAGAACTTCGGGCATGCAGCCGTCGCGGGGACCAGCCGCTCAACCTCCACCACCACGCCAGTACGACCAACGGTAGATGTTGATCGGTACGGGGTCGGTCGGAGCCGCACCCTACCGTACAGAACCACAGTTGCGAACGGATTTATGAATGATTTGGTCCACATCTAACATCTTAACGGCAAGAACATTCGGAATCCCGCGGGTGCGTTTTGAAACGAAGGTGTCATGCCCAGAGACGTTGTTAGCTCATCAGCCCGGCCAACGCTGCCGTCGACCGCTACCGAAGCAACCACGGCGTAGGCACGTAAGCCGCAGTCCCAAGGCCCACCCGCGCGTTCGAAACCGACTAACCCCTTACTATGTATGGCTTCAATTTCCGATTAATGGTGGCGCGGTCCACCGTGAAATGGTATTCTATCTATAAATTATGAACGGAGGGGTCGGCATGTCTAGCTCAATGTTGAACTGGTTACAGCAAAAAAAATGCAATTATTTACATTTTGACGTCTAAGTGGACCAGTGCGCACTTTTTTTTAGCGCAACATTGAGTAACTAGACGTTAACGACTCTAATAAACCGTACTCGCGGAGCGCGGTTGGGGGTGGTCGCTAATGCGTCCGCCTTTTTTTGGTACCCACAGAACGTTCGGGGTACGTTTAGAGTCCTCACAGTGAGGACAATTATATGATTAAACAACGGAATATTATCAGCGCGTATGTATACACCTTTGTGTCGTGGTTTGGTATCACCAACTTGTGGGTAATTTATCTTGGGCAGCAGGGCCTGTCACTCGTACAAATTGGGTTATGTGAGAGTATCTTCCACGTGGCGAGCTTTTTGTTTGAGGTGCCGTCGGGAGTGCTGGCCGACCGGTTCAGCTACAAGACCGTGCTCTTTGCCAGTAGGATAACCACCATTGCTAGTGCGGTACTGATGCTGGTGGGGCAAAGCTGGTGGTGGTTTGCCGTCAGCTTTGTGGTGAGTGCGTGGTCGTACAACCTCCAATCTGGCACGCTGGAAGCGCTGGTGTACGAGTCGCTGGCTCCGGCCACCCGCGAGGCGCAGTATGCCCGGGCAACCAGCATGATGGGCTCGTTAAGCGAAATTGCGGCGACGGCGGGCGTGATTGTTGCCGGCATCTTCGTGCACTGGCACTTCAGTTGGGTGTACCGCATTCAGATACTGCTCGCCCTCGTGGGGTTACTATGCGTAGCGAGTTTGCGCACGCCTGCTGGCCGGAGCGCGACCGGCAAAGACGCGGCGCCCCGACAGACCGTAGTCACCATCGTTCGGGCGGCTGGTCACGTACTGCGCACGCAGCCGGCGTTGCGCAACCTGATGGTACTCGACGCAAGCCTGAGTGCGGTAGCGACCGCGTACTATTATTACTTCCAGAACGTTATGACGACGCACCACTGGAGTAGTCCGATGATTAGCGGATTAATGTTGACGGGGTCGTTGTTAGCGGTGGTCGGGATGCAGTTGCTACCGTGGATTCAGCGGCGTATCGGGCGGTTTGCGCTCTTGCTGGGGATGACGCTCCTCATGGTCGTGGCACTACTGCGCGGGGGTCCACATTGTCCCCGTGATGGTCGCCCTCTACCTGGTGGGCCAAACGGTGGACGCGGTCATTTACCCGTTGTTCAACACGTACTACAACGCCATGATTCCGGATGGACAGCGGGCAACTTTGCTATCCGTGGCCAGTATGCTGTTTTCCGTTGTGATGGTGGTGCTCTTCCCGGTTGTCGGCTGGGGTATCAGCCGCTGGGGTTTCAACGCTACCTTTGCAGGGCTCGGCGTCGTGATGAGCGTCATCGTGGCCGTCTGGGCCGTGGGGCAAAGACGTGGTGGCAGGTGATGTAGCGGTCCATGCGGGCTGCTGTTGGGGAACGGTGTTGCTGATGGTCATCATCAGCCTGGGTGGGCGTCCCCACGCTATTGTGGTCGTGGTCGCGCACTCCCGCGGTAGTCACGAACTTTTGCCAGCATTGGGTGACCAGTTGGCTAAACCTTTGTGGTTCAACACCGAGTGATCTGAGCGGGATGACGAGAATGGTGCCCGGCAGTTCGGCCTGATAATACTGCGGACGCTGGCCAACCCAAAAACGGGCGCGTTTTTGACTGCGTGCAGAACGCGTTGTTGCCCGCAAACCGTATTGAGCGGGATTACGGACGCAAACAATGTAGAGGGAGCGGCTACCATAGTTGTAATCCGGTACTGTGCGTAGCTCAAAGTGGGTGATATCCGACCACGACGCGGTTGTGACGTTGCCAAAATGCTGGTAAGTGATTCCGGATGCGGTTAAACTCACCCGGGGCTTGCCGGTGGCGTGCACAATCGCCCATACTAGTAGTATGATTACGCATACCATTACGAAGACGATGGCCAGGCTGATAGTCATGTCCCGCATGGCGTGCGGCTGACGGTGTCCCTGAGTGCGGACACCGACGGTTATTACAACGAAGATGAGTGCCACCATTTCGATGGGGATAAGGGCTAGAATGCGATCGGTATTTTGGTATAAAAAGTAAGGTGGGTGGGGCTCGTCGATGAGACCTTGGTTGAGCTGCTGTAGCCAGGGCTTCTCGCGCGTAAAGCCGTTACGCTCATGGTGCGTATGTTCTGTGCCACCGTCATTTTTTTTGTTGACCGGGTAGGACTGGATATGCTTGGCCGCGGCCGCAACATGATAATGCTACCCGCAATTTGGACGGGCATGGTGACGAAAAAGAGGGTCATACCCAGTCCGGTAATGCTGATGCCCAGGGTAATCAACACCATAATTTGCCCAGTGTAGCGCAATTGGTTATATCGGGCCTGGGTCAGGGATATCGCGACCAATAATACTTCCAGAAACATGGCCAGCCATAGTACCCCCAAAGGTTGGTTGAACCACTGACCGCCAATCAGGATGGCACTGAGAAACATCGTGGGAATAACTAGCGCCAGGATCCGGCCCAAAGTGGCGGCTACTATGGTGAATGCATTGTTTTTTTTGCATAATACGCTTGCCTCGTGGTTGATCATAATAATGTTGGTGTGGACATGATACCGGGCTGGGATGCACGGGTGGTTAGTAACCAATCAAAAACGGAATTTAATAACAAAAGTATATCGTAAAAGTGTCGTGGATAACGAGCAATTCTGTCGAATATCCATGGCAATTCGGCGTCAGCTATGAGTTTGGTGGTCGCAGGTGGCGGTTCTGGCTGCTGGGAGTGCCGTGGGTTACTGCGACTTTGTGGACCGCTCCACGGTGGCCGCTGCTAGTGGCTGGCCCTATTACCGCGGAGCACCCCACACGCCGCAGTTCACCGTCCCGGCCTACGCTGCCGCCACACCGCATCCAACTAACTAACAATTGACAAGTGTCTCACCAGGCGCTAACATAAACTTCATAATTGATTGTAGTTGTGTACGATGGGATGAGTAGCTAGTGTCCTGCCTACAGAGAGCCGACGGTTGGTGCGAGTCGGTGGCGGACGCTGGTGAAGATGGTCCCGGACACTGACCGCGGCTGAGCAATGCAAAGTCGTGGCGGGGGCTCCCGTTACCGGGCGTAGCCATGTTCGTGGCGAAAGGGGACGCATGTGTCCCGAAACAAGGTGGTACCGTGGAGCGACACTCCGCCCTTGTCCGTGATAGCGGACGGGACGGGGTGTTTTTATATCGCAGCTCCACGCCCGGTACGCCACAACTAAATTCCGGATGTCTAGCCGGCGTCCCAGAGGAGGCAATGAAGTGAATCTTTGGCATATTATTACGAGTTCGACCCCACAGCTACTAGCTGCGGGCTTCAAGTACACGCTTCCCATCGCCATTATTTCGTTTATCCTGGGGTTGGTGCTCGCGCTGCTCACGGCGTTGGCGCGGATTTCACAACGCGGCGGCCTGTTCAACATCGTGAAGTGGATCTGTAACTTCTACGTGTGGCTCTTCCGGAGCACCCCGCTACTGGTCCAGTTGTTCATCGTGTTCTTCGGTCTGCCGTACTTGAAAATCAAAGGGGTCTTTCCCCACGGCATCCAGATGGATCCGGTGATAGCCGGCATTCTGACCTTCACTCTGAACACAGGGGCCTACTGTAGCGAGACCATCCGTGGCGCGATTCAGTCAATTCCCAACGGCCAGTGGGAGGCCGCCGCAACCATCGGGATGACCCGCAGCATGGCCCTCCGTCGTATCATCATTCCGCAGGCGTTGCGCGTGTCCCTGCCACCTTTGGCTAACAGTTTCATCAGCCTGGTCAAAGACACGTCGCTGGCCGCCTCGATTACCATCGTCGAGATGTTCGAGGTGAGCCAACAGATTGCCGCCGCCAACTACCAACCGCTGGTGATGTACACGCTGGTCGCCGTCTACTACGCGATTGCCTGTACCCTGCTTGCCTGGGTGCAGCATTACCTGGAAAAATGGACGTCGCGGTACGTCACAACGACCAACTAGGGAGGGGATGATGACCCATGATTAAGATAGAGCATCTTGATAAGCAGTTTGCGGAACACCACGCGTTGCAGGACATCTCCGCCGAGTTTCCGGAGCACCAGACGACCGTGATTCTCGGGCCGTCCGGGTCGGGGAAGTCCACTTTGTTACGGAGTCTCAACCTCCTGGAGCGGCCGGAACGGGGCCAGTTCGACTTTGACCAAACGCACATCGATTACAGCCAGCCGATTAGTGACGCGACGGTGCTCGACGTGCGGCGGCGGACGGAGATGGTGTTCCAGCAGTTCAACCTGTTTCCGCACCTGACCGTGCTGCAAAACCTCATCGAGGGCCGGTGCACGTCCTCAAGCAGGACAGGGCCGCCGCCACCGACCACGCCCAGGAGCTGCTGGGCAAAGTCGGCCTGGCGGACAAAGCTGACGTCTACCCGAGCTCCCTGTCCGGGGGCCAGGCCCAGCGGGTGGCGATTGCCCGCAGCCTGGCGATGCGGCCGGAATACATCTTTCTCGACGAGCCGACCAGCGCGCTGGACCCAGAGCTGGAGTTGGAAGTCCTGAAGGTACTCCTGCAAATCGCGCGGGAGGAACAGTCGATGATCATCGTGACGCATAACATGGCGTTTGCACAGAAGGTGGCGGACAAGATTCTGTTCGTGGAGGACGGTCAAATTCGGTTTGACGGTACTAGCGACGAATTTTTCCACACCGACAACGAGCGCATCCGCAACTTTGTGTCCGCGATGACCTTTGCCACGCTGGATTAATGTCGTTGCGTTATTATAGAAGTAAATTATCCTGAGGGGGATTCAATTATGAAGTTTAACTGGAAGAAGATTGCCGTTGTGACCGCCACGGTAGCGGGCGCGCTCACGTTGGCCACCTTTGGTCAGACCGGCACCACCCACGCCGCCAGCAACTACAAGAGCGAGCTGGTGCACAAAGGTGAGTTGACCATCGGACTCGAGGGAACCTACAAGCCCTGGTCGTACCGCAAAGACGGCAAGTTGACCGGGTTCGAGGTGGACCTGGGTAAAGCGATTGCCAAGAAACTGGGCGTGAAGGCGAACTTTGTGCCGACCAAGTGGGACTCGCTAATTGCCGGCTTGGGTAGCGGCAAGTTTGATACCGTCCTGAACGACGTGACGCCGACCCCAGAAAGACGGAAGGCCTACGCGTTCAGCACCCCGTACGTTTACAGTCGGTACGCGTTGATCACCAAGTCGGGCAGCAAGCTGACCACGCTCAAGAGTGTCAAGGGCAAGAAGCTGGTCGAGGGTACCGGGACCGACAACGCGGACGTGGCCAAGAAGGCCGGGGCCAACATTACCTGGAACGGCGAATTTGCGACGACTTTGCAGATGATTAAGCAGGGCCGTGCGGATGGTACCATCAACTCGACGCCAACGTGGTACGCCTACAAGCAGGACAACGCCACCAAGGGGTTGAAGGCAACGGTGTTGAAGAACAGTGAGGTCAAGCCCGCTAAGGTTTCGGCGTTGCTGGATAAGAAGGATAAGAACCTCCAGAAGCGTGTGAACAGCGCGATTAAGGCGCTGAATAAGGACGGAACGTTGAAGAAGCTGTCCACGAAGTACTTTGGTACGGACATCACGAAGTAGCTGGTGAGTGCACAAGAAGGGCCGCAACCCTGCGGCGTACCGATACTGGGTGACCAGTGTGGGTGCTGCGGGGATGCGGCCTTTTTGGGCGCGTTTTGTTCGCGGGGCAAAAATGCAACCAGAGTGAGCAATTTTTGCGATAAATTGATTTTTAGGAGCCATTAATGCGCTAATTTTACACGGTATGAGGAGCGGGGCATCCGCATTTGGGTTTGGGCCCGCAAAACAAGTTTGAACGAACGCTCTGTATTTTAACTGTCCACAACGTATTCACCCTTGATAGGCTAGAACATGCAGAAGTTAAAGGCGGTAGCTGTATATCAGTACGGAGGTGATGTCTATGATACTGATGGACAAAACTAACGGAAGGCATACAGTAATGACTGTTTACCAGTCGCTCTCGCTGATGATTATGTTCACAGTATTGTGCATAACCATCATTAACGCTAACAAGCGTTAAAAAAAGAGAGCTATCCCCCGAAACTTTGGCAAGGTACGGGGATAGCTCTTTTTCTCGTAACTGGCTACCGCATTAGCGGCTGTAGGGGCCGTGTTTGCGCGCGGCCTCTTTACATATACATAATAACACCATCCGCGGGCCCCCGACAATAATTCCGGGCGGCTAACAGCATGGTCGGTGTCACTGGCAGCAGAGACTGCAAATTTATGTTGCAGTATTGTGCCTAACCATCATTAACGCTAACAAGCGTTAAAAAAAGAGAGCTATCCCCCGAAGCTTTGGCGAGTAAACGGGAATAGCTCTTTTTGTCGTAACTTGCTACTGCATTAGCGGCTGTAGGGTCCGTGTTAGCGCACGGCCACCCTGCACATTTATGCTAACATCCCTTTCAACTATGAGGCAACGATTCCGGCCAGGAAAGTAGCACAGTAAATTATGGGTGGGCAAAAGTCGCAATTCTTGCTTGCATTATCCTTCCGGTCCCGGCCGGTGCGCGCCAGCAAAGTACCCCTAAGTGCGTATTAGGTACAGGACATATTTTGAGATATGCGCAAAAGTGTCGCTAATCGCTGTCACAGAGGCATAGCACTGCGCAAGAACAATATGCGCTGCGTCCCTATTCGTGTGGTGACGACGGATCCCGTTCTGGCGGTGTTCACGTCCACAATTGCGCATATCGTAAAATATGTCCTGTGTCCTATCGCGTCATTTCTCCGTTCAACTGCGCCGCGCGCCACACCCATCCGCATTCGTTGTACGCCAAGATGCCCGCCGTTATCGCAAAACGGCGGGCATCTGACGTATCGTAGTAGTCAGCCTTGGGTACGCGTACCGAAAAAAAATTCGGCCAGACAGCGATTGCAGGTAGCGGCCGACCACGCTGTGTTCACCATCGCTACCACGAGCCGGGCTCGCACGGACACGACCGATACGGACTACGCCGCAACTCACAAAGAGTACGACGTAACCACGCAGGTCAACAAGCCAAGGTCGCTGACCACCGATGTGACGCCAGCGAGCGTGACTGCTGCGGATACCAACCTGAGCGACTTTGCGGCCGACGATGGTAGCGGCAATGGTAGCGGCAATGGTAGCGGCAATGGTAGTTACACGGCTGAGTTCACCTACACGGCTAACACGCATGGCTACACCGTCGTACCAGAAGGAACAGACGGCAACCCAATTCTAGGGACGACGCCGGTCGACGAAACTGGTACGACAGGTGACCCAATCACTGTACCGGACATTCCGGGTTACACGCCAGATCCATCGGCCTCGAACACGTCAGTTCCTGGCGGTAATGGTTCCATTTCCGTCACCTACACTGCCAACAAGCAGACGCCCAACATCAACTTTGTGGATCAGGACGAAAACGTTGTCCAGACCATGACTTTGACCGGTAATAGCGGTACTGCCATCGACCACAGTGGTGTGGCTGCGGCTATCACTGCGCTGACGGCTGACGGGTACACGCTGATTAACGACGGCACGCTCAACGCTACCTTTGACCACGACGATACCGCGGTTCAGACCCTGACGGTTACGCTGAAGCACCAACAGCGGACGTTGCCATCTACTGGTGGTGACAGCACGACTAAGCCAGCAACACCGGCTAAGCCAGTGACGACAACGCCAGCACCAGCAGCCTATGCCGCACCAACGGCCCAGAAGCCAGCGGCAACCACCACGTCGACCACGACGCGGACGCTGCCAAGCACGGGTGGAGCAAAGCGGACGTTACCACAAACGGGTGACGACCAGACTAACTTACTCTCGGCACTGGGACTCGGCATGGTTGGTATGCTTGGACTGTTCGGTCTCGCCGGCAAGAAGCGTAAGGACGACGACCAGTAGGCTGTAGCAAACGCAACGAAGAGATTGAGGTGAAGCAACATGTCCCAGATGATTGATTTAACTGGTCAACGTTTCGTACGGCTAGTAGTGCTTCGACGTGAGGGGACGGCGGCAAGCGGAAACGCAAAGTGGCTATGCCAATGCGATTGTGGCAACCAGACCAATGTTAACGGGTATAATTTACGCCACGGTGTCACGCGTAGTTGCGGGTGCCTGGCACGAGAAAATTCCCGCGCACGTCTGGCTCAGCAAAAGCAAATTTGGCGCGAATCTGGGACCCACTTTGTCCGGGACAACGCTACGTACCACCGGCTCCGCACTAGCAATTACAGTGGCGTGGTTGGGGTATCGTACGATGCTAAGCAGGATATTTGGGTAGCGCGGCTGATGGTTCATGCCAAGCTGGTGTTGAATAAAACATTCGCCAGCTTTACGGAAGCCGTACAGGCCCGCCTCCAACCGGAGCGCCAATTCCTCCCCGCCAAAGCCTGGCAGTTCGTAGTCTTTGACCACACGCCACAGCAACAAACGCGGCATATCGTCGCGATTAATGGACACGCACTGGAGGAGTAATCCGTAGGTGCGGATCCACAAAGTAACGCCCCCTAGGCTGAAATGATGGCCGGGGGGCGTCTTTGTTGTGGTGTCGGCGAAATAATTGTGGCGGAAGGGGAGCGTTAAAATGCAACGGAATTGGATAAGGCCATCGCAGCAGTGGAGTCGGGTAATGTTGTTCATCATGGCAGCATTGAAGATTATCTCAAAGAGGTTGACGGCTATGATGAGGGTTGACCCCGTTCTGGTTTAAGATTGCCAACTTAAAAGGTTGTTCAAGAAGCACGATCGAGGTATTGGCCTACATGCTTTGTTGTAACCGGCACACACGATGCTGTTTATAAATAGTCTCGATAAAGCAAAAATAATGTCTAATTACGAACCATAAAATGACGCCCCCTAGGATGGTAGCTTAGGGGGCGTCATTGTGTAAGTGTTCTTATCATTTTTTTTATGAGATTTTGGGGCAATACTTTGAGCCCACGGACTAAAATCAATTGTTAATGATTGCGTTTTTGGGATCCAGCAAATTATAATTAAAATGTAATCGATTACATTATCTGCATTTACCCTACTAGTTTATGACGGAGGATTTGCAAATGAAAAATGTAAGATCGAAATTATTTTTGTTGTTAGCCTTTTTATCGATGTGTGTTGGGGTATCATTTCAGAATAGTAACCATGTTCAGGGTACAGAATCGCATGGGTCATTAGTATCGGCGCAGGGATATGCCAGTTCAAATATGGGTGCAGCAGATACCGTCCCGATAACAGGAGTATCGGTACATTATAATGGAACGCTTTTTGTGGGTGATACTAACCAGATCATATACACATTGAGTCCCACAAACGCAAATAATTTCCAAATCACCTGGACTTCAAGTGACGAAAACGTATTAACAGTCGACGAAAACGGTTTGGTTACTACACATAGTCCTGGCCAGGCAACGGTAAGCTATAAGGTGACTCAGGCTGGTGTAAGTAATTATTGGACTGGAGAGCTGCTGTATTCGGTTAGTGTTAATGACACTGTGCCAATGACTGGGATTAACGTGCACTACCAAGGGAATATTCGGCCGGGTGAGCAGGAACAATTGACTTACAAGCTCACTCCCGCAGATGCCAATAACGAAACAATCACGTGGCAATCTAGTAATACTGAGGTCGCTACGATTTATGCAAATGGGGTTGTGCATGCCATGAATGCCGGTACCACCACTATTAGTTATGTTGCCCGTCAAAAAAAATGAGGTAAACTATTGGACCGGACACTTTGATTATACGGTGTTACCTGCCATCGAACCGACGAGTATTAGTTTTTCGCAATCACAAGTTGATGTGCAACCAGGAACTAACCAGAAACTGGCAGTGCAGATTATGCCAGAGAATGCGACCGATTTATCTCTGACATGGTCATCAAGCAATGACGGAGTGGCAAGCATTTCTTCCGATGGCGAATTGACCCCCATTAGTTTAGGCACGACAACCATTACAGCAATAACGGCGAACGGTTTGTCGGCCACCTTATTAGTTAATGTGGTGAACGAGCAATCCTTAACCGATTTTACGTTTACATCAGATGACTACGATATGGCAGCTGGACAAACTAAAGTCATGCAGGCACAGGTAACTCCTCTGCACGGAACATTTGCGAGTATAACTTGGGCTTCCGATAATTCCTTTGTCGCCACAGTGGATAGCAGCGGTCTGGTGAGGGCTCAGGCGCCGGGAATCGCTAAAATTACTGGCACTGCAACTGATACATTCGGCAATCAATTCAGTGATACACACGAGTTTACGGTAATGTTGGCTGATGTGGGTAGTTTGCCTATAGCGGTGAATCAAGCTGATGTCGTGTCAGTGCTAACTAGTGATGATATTAAGACGCTACTTAGTGCGGGAGGAATAAATTATGCGGACGTATGTCCGTTTACCGGCTTCCGTTTTGCCAGCAATACCATTTATTACTCAATTGATTCAAATTTAACGGATCTAGTGGTCCAGGATGGGACAAGTTATGCACAGCAGGATTTAGCGATTGCTGCGATTGCGAGTTGGAATGAAGCTTTGAAAAACGTAGCAGCACTGTACAGTTTGTGCCCGCTGACGAAGATAATGCAGCTACCTTGTTCTTTGAGGAGGGAGATAATACCAACCCAATCTTGGTAGGACATATGGGCGTAACCTCGGATAAATTTTCCTACGATACGATGCTGTATATTGAACCGGTAATAATTAGAACGAATCTCGATGAAATCGGCACTCAGGCGGGCTATGATAACCTTCTGGAGCTATTCCAGCATGAGTTAGGGCACGCATTGGGATTGATTCATTCTAGTAATGTAGATGACTTAATGTGGTATCAAGATCATGGACAAAGTGGTATTACTGTGGGAGACACAATTGGTGTACTGCTTAACTATACGTTGCCTGTTGGGTGTAATAGCGACAATACGTTGGGAATAGCGAAGGGCTGACTGATAAGTGAGATGACTAGTTTAATCTGTAATATTGACTGAAAATGCTTTGATTCAGGTATATAAAAAAAAGTGCCGTACGTTCTTCCCACTAAGTTTGATGGGTACGAGTGTACGGCATTATTTGTATAGGGCGTCGTGTGGACCGGTAGCAGTAAGCAAGATGACCAGGCCACCATAATTTAAAAAGGTTTTTTTTCAGAAGTCGTTTAATTCATCTATCAGATCCCGGCCTTTAATCAATTTTCATAGCTATCCACTTTCCTCAAGTAATCGTCAAAGCCCATTGGTCCAACTGTTTTGCCAGATTCCACGTCAGCAATTGCTTGTTTTAGCTCCAGGGTGGGTCCGAGCTCAACCTTGAACGGTATAGTATGTTCTCGTTCTACGGCCTTTAAAGTCATCGTTATTAATGTGCTCATGTCGAGGCCCAGCGCATCGAGATCTCTTTGCACACTTTCCTTCAGTTCTTTATCCACCCGTACACAAATGGTTGCATCCTTAGTGGTCATTTCGTTTACCTCAATTGTTGTTAACTGCTCTCTATTACACTATTGATGGCAATGTCGTTCGAATAAGTGCGGCCACGAAGCAAGCTGCGCAAAAAAAATGTCGCCCCGTAACTCGGGACGGCATTTGTTTTGCTACCTTTCATTAAACCCGCGTCAAGTCCCGGTTGTTCCGCCGTGCAATCAGCGGCAGGATCAACCAAGTGCAATCAGAATCAGTGGGGTGACGACGTTCAGCGCCAGCTGGAACCACCACTGGCCGGGGTCGGCTGCCATGTTAATCTTCGGCACCATCCCCATAATGCAGGCAAAGGCGGTGAAGAAGAAGCACCAGCCACCAACAATCATCCCGGTGGTTTTATGCTTAATGAACATGTAGTCCGACTGGTACTTGTCGATGTGGTGGCTGAGGAAGATGAACGCTAGGAACACCCACAAGTACCGCAGCGGCATCACGACTGAATTCAGGTTCAGCAACCAGTTGTACAGTTGGTTCATGTTGCCCATGTTGAATGCAGGTAGCACGATGATGATGCTGACCAGGATTCCCGTCAGGTAGTACCCGTTGATTGGCGTACCGCGCTTGTTCAACTTGGCCAGTTTCCGCGGAATGAATTCGGGGTCGGCGTCACCCAGCATGATTTTCAGCGGTGCGTCAATGGAGAACGCCAGCGCCGAAATCTGAGCCATCGCTTGGGCAATGGAGTAGAGAATGACGAAGACGTTGCCGACGTGGTAGTAACCACCCAGCTTGGCAAAGGCTTCATACGCCCCGTTGGCCATCAGGTCTTGGGGAATGTGGTTGGAGTTAAACAGCATCCCCATCCCGAACGACCCCAGGATGGCACAAAGGGCCACCATGCCGGCCAGCACCAGCATCCCCAGTGGGAACTCGCGGGAGGCGTGCTTGGTGTTGTTAACGTACGGCGAAATCTTTTCCGCACCACCAACGGCGAAGACCAGCATCGAGATGGTGGTGAAGTAGTTCAGGTTGAACTTCGGCATGTAAGTACTGAGTTCGTCCATCCGGGGAGTGGCTATGTGCGCGCCTTTGGTCATCATCGGGCGGAGACCGCCAAAATGATAAACAGGATGGACATGATGAACATCGCCGTCCCGGCCACGGAGCCGATGCGGTTCAAAGTGGTGAGCCCGCGCGCGGACAGCCACAAGAACGCCAGGAAGAGGGCCAGACAAATGAGTGCGACCGTCATCGAGCTGACGGTGTTGACGAACGAACCGTTACCCTTGAACAGCCACGACAGGGAGATGAGAATCCCCTGCGGTTTCTGCGCCAGGTACGGCACGTGGACCACCCAGTAGGTCCACGCGGCGTAGTACGCTAGGCGCTTAGTGGACGTGCGTTTAATCCATGAGGACACACCACCATTTTCGTCCTTGAAGGCTGAACCAGTTGCCCGACAATCAGGGCGTACGGTACAAAGTAGAGCAGCATAATCAGAATCCACGAAACGACCACCGATAGGCCTTGTTGGGCGTAGTTGTTGACGACGTTACCCAGGCCCCAGACCGCCACAAACGCAATCAGGGCAACGTTAAACCAGCGTAACTGCTTTTTGTTATCCGCCATGTTGTTCACCTATCCTTTGCTGAATATAAGTTAATATTGCCTTAATTTCAGTATACGGGGATGATCAATTATTTCGGCGAGAAACCGCCTTCAACATGCTAAGAAGTTCATGGGTTTATTCTAATTTAGGCGTACAATTGCCGTTATAACGGGTGTTATGTCGGCTGTACTGATTGCGCAACTTTGGGCAAAGGGGACGGAATGCGCAAAAACATGGTGCAATTTGTGGCGGCAGTAAAATAGCCGCACGGTTAAGCGTACGGCTAGTAACTCAAATTAACGGTTATTCTGCTTCATGGGTGATGCCGGCTGGTGCCGAAATGCGTTCACGCCGCTCCGCGAAAACGTTGATCACCAGGGCCACAATCATCAGCCCCAGTGCCAACAACATAATGTTGTGCAATCCGTGATGTAAAATCACGCGCATCGCCGGTAGCAACCGGCGCGGCAGGTCGCCCACACTGGCAGCATCACTCAGCTTGTTCAGCATCGCCATGGTGATTTTACCACCAGATTGGGCTACCCCGGAACGGAGCGCGGCGTTCATGATGATGCCGTAGATTGCGGCGGTGAACGTCTGGCTGAGCATCCGGATGAGGTAGCTAAACGAAGTGGCGGCGGGGACGTCCTGGCGCTCGGCGTCTTGCTGGACTTTGGCCTGTAGCTCGTTAAAGCACGCGCCGTTGCCGAAGCCCTCGAACGCGCCAGCCACTAAGATCAGCCAATATGGAGCGTGAATCCCCATCAGCGCCATCATCACGAAGGCCAGCGTCAACGTGATGATGCCCAGACCGATGACACGGTGCGGCGAGAGGTATCGGCGCAACGGCGCGACTGACTCCGACCCGAAGAAATCGGTGAACGAGCTAGGAATCTGCGTGGCCCCACCAATGAGGGCGCTGGTGCCGATAATACCTTGCGCCCACATGGGACTGTAGGTGAGGAACGCCATGAACGCGCCCCAGATGATGGTGAATAGGGCAAAGTCGGTTACGAGGGCGCGGTTGCGGAACAGACGGTTGGGGATGATGGGGTCCGCCGCGCGATTTTCCACGTGGATCAGCGTCGTAATGGCGGCCGCGGCCATTACCCAAATCAGTGCGACTAACCACCAGCTGGTCACGCCAATGAGTTCGATACCGCCGAGCATGGCAATAATGCCAATGGCCATGAGCTGCCGCGAGGTAGTCGATTTTCTGTTGCACCTTTGCTTGCGGACGGGGTAGGCGGTAGAACGCTTGGACTAGCGAAGCTGATAGGAGGCCGATGGGGACGTTAATGTAGAAGACCCAGTGCCAGGTGAACGCGTCAACGATGTAGCCACCCACTAGCGGGCCGATAATGGTGGCCATGCTGTAGCTGGCGGACACAAAGCCGAGGGCTTGCATCCGTTTGCGTGGCTGTTTGTACAACTCGGCGTAAATTATGTAGGGCAAAGAAATCATGCCGCCGTTACCGAGGCCGGCGATAGCGCGCGTGATGATGAGAAACAGGATGTTCGGCGACAGACCCTGGAGAAATGAACCGAGGACAAAGAAAAGGGCGGCGAGCTGGTAGCTGCGCTTGTTACCGATATGCTCGCCCAATTTACTCCAGACAAGGGTGCTGACGGCGGTACCCAGCAAGAAGATGGCGACAATCCAGCCCATCAACTCAATCCCGTGGAGATCCGCGATGATGGAGGGGAGGGCCGTATTAATAATGGTAGAATCCAACCCACTCATGGCGTTGGACAGTAGCAAAGCAATGGTGACGATGAGCACGTTGCGTTTGGACACGATAGAAGCCTCTTTCTGAAAATATTCACACCTATACATATTACCGCTAATCCGACCATAAGCAACGTGCAACACCGGTGGATTTTGGTCCATACAGCGCAGGTTGCTGCGGTGGTGGTTTCGAACCCGCGGGTGGGCTTTGGGACTGCGGCTTACGTGCCCTACGCCGTAGATTGCTACATCCGCACGCTCCGGCCGTTCCGGCCTCCCACGAAGTTTATAGCCCGAGAAAAACATTCGGTCTATAAACTTTGCCGCCCTACGTCACTTCGTTCCTAGGGCGCTTCGGGGTCGCAGCAACTACGTTTCCGGACACGACGCCTCCGTCCCAAAGCTCACCCACGGGTTCCCGATAGTTCGATGACGGCATGCATTACCAGTGAAACATTACCATCGTCTTTTTATGAGAAGTGGAAACTCGCCCAAAACTTGGTCAGCTACAATTTCGACTATTTCTGTTGTTGAGGATGGTTGGATATGATCCCAATCCGTTTTGGGATGGTCTCCCAAGCGGTTAGAATTCATTATTGGTCGTGTCGTTTTGAGGGACGCGGAGATGATTGAACTTGGAACGGTGAACAGTTACCGTTGGTTGTACTGGCGTGGTGGTGGAGGTCGCGGGGACCAGCCGCTCACCCGGAACCACCACGCCAGTACGGCCAGCCAATAGCAGCGGTCACCGCGGAGCGGCCCACAAAGTCGTAGCACGCCACATCACCCCCGCCGGCCAGAACCGCCAACTGAAAAAACCACACTTTGTTCACATTTATCGGACCTAACAGTTTTATAATGTTGCTATTAACCATTGACGGGGAAAAGGGGACATTACAACATGTTGGCATACGATTTTATGAATCAGGCGCAACCGCAGGGTAAGACCATGATGCTCGATAAGGGGCTCGGTCTCAACGCGGTTGACGACCTGTTGGCCACGGCCGGAGACTACATCAGCTTTGCCAAATTTGGCTGGGGAACCGCCGCGACGATGAACCGCGACCTGATTGCCGCCAAGACCGCAAAGTACGACGCCGCGGGGATTATGCCTTACCCTGGTGGTACCCTCCTGGAAGTAGCCGCCATGAACGGTCATTACGACCAGTTTTTGGTGGAGACCAAGGCGCTGGGGTTCAAAGGTGTCGAGGTTAGTGACGGTTCCACCCAAATGGGGGCTACAACCCGGGACGAGTTAATCAGCAAAGCGCGTGAGGCGGGCTTCTTCGTGATTTCTGAAGTGGGGAAAAAGAATCCGGAACTGGACCATGAGCTAACCGTGGATGAACGGTTGGATCTGATTAATAGTGATTTGAACCACGGCGCGCATTACGTCATCCTAGAAGCGCGTGAGGCCGGCAAGAATATCGGTATTTACGACGCTAACGGTAACATTATTGACGATGAACTTGATGCGTTGGCTGCTAATGGCACCGACCAACTCATCTTTGAGGCCCCGCTGAAGAACCAGCAGGTCGCGTTGATTTTGAAGTATGGCACTCAGGTTAACCTGGGTAACATTGCTTACGATGAGGTCACATCCGTGGAGACGTTACGTCGCGGGTTGCGGGCCGACACGGTTGGCAAAGTTTAGGTAGGGGAAAGCATGAAACGTATCTTTATCATCCGGCACGGCAAGACTGCGTGGAATTTGGCCAAGCGGCTGCAAGGCGCAGGCGCCGATAGCCCGTTGTTGACCGATGACCTCATCCAGTATCGCCAGTTGGCGCAGTATCTTGATCAGTACCAGTTCAAAGCGGCGTATTCGAGTCCGCTTGAACGGTCTATGCACACCGGTCGGATTGTCACCGGCTACCTGCAGCAAAGTCACCTGACCGTTCAACCAGTCGCGGGGTTAACGGAAATTTCCTTTGGTCAGTGGGAGGGGCGGACTCGCGACGAGTTGGTGGCGCAGCACCTAGACTTGTTCCGCAAAATGTCCCGCCGCGAAAATGATCCTGGCCTGTCTGCAATTGGTGTGGAGGACTTTAACGTGGCCCGCCGCCGTTTTGCGGATGCCGTTCGCCTTATTGCCGCCACGATGGGGCCTGACGATAACGTTCTGATTTTTAGCCACGGTGGCATTAACCAACTCGGTATTAAGGAACTGACGGGTAACGAGCACCTGCTAGGCCTCAAGAACCTGTCCACGTCGATTGTGGCGCCCCATGACGGTGGCTTTGCCCTAGACGTTTACAACCAGACGGCGTACCTCGACCAGGTGGACCTGAACGAGGGCAACGTATCGATTTTGTAACCAAAGTTATGTAGAAATTGGGGTCGTGAATGCGTAATTCGCGGCCTTTTTCTTGTATACTGGTGATTAGTTGCATTCAAATAATGTAAATTTTAAATCGAGATTGGTGGGGTCAGCACGTCTATGTCAATTACAACTAGTAGTCGCGGTCGGGGTTTTGCCAGCGTTATCGTTGGGACAATGTTCTGGGGGTTGTCGGGTGCGGTCGCCCAATTTTTGTTCGCCAACCTGCACGTGCAGCCATTATGGTTGGTGGGTGTGCGCTTATTGGGAGCAGGATTGCTCCTATTGGGTTACACCGCCGTGCGCCGCGGCACCGGTGTTTTCAGTATCTGGCGTAACCGCCACGATGCGTTTTTACTGGTCGTCTTTGCTATCTGCGGCATGATGCCGTCGCAACTCACTTATTTTCTCGCGGTGAGTTACGGCAACGCCGCCACGGCGACCGTTCTCCAATTCCTGGGACCGCTATTTATCATCATCTACTTAGCGCTCGCGAGCAGGCAGTGGCCCCGCCGCGTCGACGTGGTTTCCATTGTCGTCGCACTGGTGGTACGTACCTCTTAGTGACGCAGGGGCGGCTGACGTCACTCGCACTGGCCCCGGCCGCCGTGCTGTGGGGTGTACTCGCGGGTGTGAGCCAGGCAAGCTACACGTTGTTGCCGCGGCAGTTACTCCGGCGCTACGACGAGACACAGGTCGTCGGCTGGGCGATGCTGATTGGTGGCGTACCACTGTGGCCGGTGTTAGGCGTCACGGGCATGCCGCACCTAGGTTGGGTGGGCGTGGCCGCAATTGCGTTCATCATCGTCTTTGGGACGCTATTCGCCTACCTGCTATATCTCAAGAGCCTGGCGTACATTCCGGCCAGCACGACGGGAATGCTGAGCGCGTTTGAACCGTTGACGGCGACGGTTACCACGGTGCTGTTTCTCGGTACAAAGTTGGCCGGGGCCGAGATTGTCGGTGGCGTGCTCATCTTACTAACGACGGTTCTCCAGGCGCTGCCGGCGCGTCAGGCCACCAAAGTAGAACGATAAATGTGCAGCTTTGGGGATGGTGCCACTCAACGTAATTGACTTTCGCCGGGGGATGACTACCATTAAGGGTGTAAGTCCTTTCACCGTGGTGAAGCGACGACCAAGCATACCTCCCAGCTTCGACTGAGCAACTCGCGCCAACTTTGCGTTCCACGGCACGGGACGGCGTTAAAACTCAGTGGAGGCTGATAACGATGGCAAAAGACGAAACGGAAGCAAAAGCATTTTTGAACAACGCGGCGGATGAACCGGACGCGGTGTTTGTGCGGATTGAATTCTACGACCAGGTGGACCTGGACCCGGCGAACCACCCAGATTTGAAGGATATGGGTACCTGGGAGTGGAACGCGGCGCACGACCACCTGATGTTGATTGATCCTGACGGTAAGTCGTTCAACGTACGCAAGTTTATGACGGTGCTCCGTCATGATGGCGTACCCGAAACGGCTTATGAAGTGCGGAAAATTGCCGCTAAGGATGCCAAGCCAGAACTTGTGGCTTAGCGAATACGTAAATTGGGCTCCTCAACACCGCAATGGCGGGTTGGGGAGCTTTTTATATGGTCACGGTCGGCACTGTCCCGAGAATGCAACGAGTTATTGCAGTTTTTGACCGGTGGCGGAAAGATTGGTTAATACTGCAAAAAAAATTGTGTTAATACCATAAATCCGCGCGGTGAGCCGTTTGCAATTAAATACAGGATGTTTGTTATTTCATGCAGAAATAATGTTGATAGAACTTTGTTGCCAACTCCTAAACGTCATTTTATTCATCCCAGGCGTATCAATACTTTTATACAAGTAATTTCCCAGCCGCATTTATAAATTCGGTTGTTTGTGGCCCTGAACTACCCACGCTATGATGTCCGTATAGTCGTGATATTAATAGCAATTAACCGCGATTCTGCGGTCATAATGACGGAGGGATTAATTGATGAAGCAGACAAATCAACGGGGTAACAAAGTGGTGCTGACGTCCATTATACGTCGGGTTAAGTTATATAAGGATGGTTGTCGGTGGTGTGCCACGGCCGCAGCAGTTGCGTGTGGCCTGGCAATTGGCGGTGGTGTTGTTCGCGCAGACACGGTTGACAGTACGGAGGCCACGCCTAGCGTTACGGCAACCAGTAACGCTGCCGAAGTCACCAATACCGTTGCGCTCGCGAGTTCGGCCACCAGTGCTGCGGCCAGTACCGCGGTCAGTTCCGATAGTGGTGTGACGTCACCAGCCGTCTCGTCCGCAGCACCAGCCGGTACGGACAGTGGGGCTGGGGATACAGACGTAGTTCAGTATGGTTCGCCAACGACCAAAGCTTTGGGGAGCACGGACGGTCGGCAGCAAGAAAAGAGTTACCGTGTCACGTATGAATATAGTGACGAGAACGGTCGTAGTCTCCGTAAAGACGAGAACGTGCGGACTTCCGTTGGCCCTGATGGCGACGGCATTGCGGCGCCACGGGAAACGGTTGCCGGCCTGCCCTTGGACTACGACCAGTCGACGGCGCAATTTACGCGCAGCGGTGACAAGGCCACTTTGACTGAATGGCTCGCCGATTTGGATGATGGAGCGACGATGGCCGATTTACTTGCCTACGTGGACGACTACCTCTATAAAAACGGTCGGGTGGGCATCACCATGAGTGGTGAGTTCGACCTAGTTTATGCGGCCCAGAGTCGGGTAAGCACTGGCTCCGCGGCGTCAGTTACTATTGGCGACTACTATGATTACACGCAGGCGGGCGCGGAAACTGATACCGACCCGCAGACACGGGTGGCGGTGCCCGGTGCACTCAGTGTCAGTGTGGAAGACTACTACGAGCACAAACTGCCCACCACGGATCCACAGGTACGGACTAGTGCCAGACGCGGTGAGTGTTAAGGCCAGTGACTACTATGAGCACAAGTTGCCCACCACTGACCCGCAGGTACGGACGGCCGTCCCTGAAGCATTGAGCGTCGGCGCGGACGACTACTACAACTACATGCAGCCAGGTGCAGAGACCAATACGGATCCGCAAACTCGGGTGACGGTACCTGACGCCGTGAGTGTCACCTTGGATGACTATTACGAACACAAGTTGCCGACCACGGCTCCGCAGGTACGGACGCAAGTCGACGCGACGGCGACAAGCGTGGCGCGGGATGATTATTACAACTATATGCAACCAGGCGAGTTGCCGATGACCAATCCGCAGCACCGTACCCAGGTTCCGGAAGCGGTCAAAGTCACGGCGGATGACTATTACGACAACACACAGCCGGGTGAGTTGCCCACCACGACTCCGCAAACACGGACACAGGTAGGGGCGGCAACGAGTGTGACGCGCGATGATTACTACAACTACATGCAGGCGGGGGAATTACCAACGACCGACGTACAGCGCCGCGTTCAGATACCAGGAGCAATCAAAGTCACGGCAGACGACTACTACGACAACACACAACAGGGTGAGTTATCCACTGAGAGTCCACAAACACGGACCCAGGTAGGTGCAGCGACAAGCGTGAAACCCGGCGACTACTATAACTTTATGCAGGCGAGCAAGTTGCCAGAGACTGATCCGCAAGTTCGGACCAAAGTTGACGCGACTGCCACAAGCGTGACGGCGGACTACTACTACGATTACACGCGACCGGGCGAGTTATCCACCACCAATCCCCAGGTGCGGGCCCAAGTGGACCCGCAGGCGACGAGCGTGACGCGTGATAACTACTACAATTTCATGCAACCAGGTGAGGTACCAACGACAGGACCGCGACTCCGGACGCAGGTTGATGCGACCGCACTCACGGTGACGCGTGAGGATTATTACAACAATATGCAACCGGGTGTATTGCCGACTACGGATCCCCACGTGTACGAAGTAGTGGAGGAAGAAGCGGTTGAGGAGCTGCCCGGTCAGGAAAACACGGATAAAGATACGGCCACGCCAGCTGGCACGCCGGAGCGGCTTGCAGCGGCAGCTTCGTCGGTCACGCCCCAGAATGGTGAGCCAACCACGGGTGGCCCAACGGTGGAGCGCATGGCCAGTAACACTGCGACCAAGGAACGGACACTACCACAAACAGGGGATGAACAAGCCACAGTGTGGGTAGCTTTGGGGATGATGTGCATGGCGACTTGTGCATTGCTCGGTTTCCGCCGTCGTCCGCGTGCATAATAGTGGATAAGTGAACAAATGGGATACTGTAAGCGGGGCACGCAGTTTAGCGGCCCCGTTTTTGGTGGATAACGACGGGACGAATGGGACTCGGTAACTTTGCACATTAATTATCAGCCACACGATTGACAGCGCATACATTTACCGTCTAAACTAGAATTAAGGGTAGTAACTGCAGCCAGGACAAGAGTAATGGGGGCATTGATATGACCACGACTGAACGATTTGTGCGTGGGGCGATTGGGCCGGACAACCGCCTGTTTTCGAACTTCAAGGTAATGGTGGAGACCGCGTTTTACGGCAACAACGTTACCCCGGTGGCGGGCCTCGCGACGGCCTACCAGAATGCGGCCGCAACGCCGGGCGTAGTGGTTACCGACATGCCGGTGGCCCACGCGGCTGACCTCGGGCTGCCAGCCGACGCTAAATTGCTGGTGTCGAATGACGGCAAAGTAGTGGGGCGCACCGCGGCGGCTCGCCGTATTATCGGGCAGCCGGGTATCGACGCGGATTACTACGCCGGTATTTTGCGCGAGGCCCTCTTTGATGGCACCAGTCGGCACTTTGACCGTGGTGACGTAGTGGTCGGCCTGAGCAACGAATTTGCGGTCCGTGCCCACCTTTGCTTGAACCACCGTTCGGCCCCCAACCTCTATTCCTACCTGCTGAACTTTCAGATTGCGACCAAAGCGGCATTGGCCCAGTATGCGGACTCGGCCTCGTTACCAGAGAATGATATCTACCTGTATGCGGATCCGGAGTGGAGCCACCCTGACTTCCCGAACGGACTGGCACTATTCGACCCCGAGCACAACGTGGCCGCGGTGCTGGGACTCCGGTACTTTGGTGAACTCAAAAAGGCGACCTTAACCCTAGCCTGGGCAACCGCCCACCGCAACGGTTTCGTGGCTTGTCATGGTGGTATGAAGCAGTACGATCTAGGTGACCATAAATTTACGATGGCCGCGTATGGGCTGTCAGGCTCGGGGAAATCCACCATTACCTTTGCCAAGCATGGGGATAAGTACCGGGTGAAAATCCTGCACGACGATGCCTTTGTGATTAATCAAGCACGCGGTACGACCACCGCACTGGAGCCGGCGTACTTTGACAAAACGGCGGATTACCACACGGATGACGATGCGGTGCGGTACTTTCTCACCTGCCAGAATGTGGGTGTGACCCTGGATGAGGACGGGCAAAAGGTGATTGTGACGCAGGAATTGCGTAATAATAACGGGCGGGCCGTCAAATCCCGCTACATGACCCCGAACAGGGTTGACCACCTCGCGGAGCCGCTGGACGCGATCTTCTGGATCATGAAGGACGAGACGCTGCCGCCAATTTTGCGGATTACCGACCCGGCGCTCGCGGCGGTCTTCGGCCTGACGTTGGCGACGAAGCGTTCCACCGCGGAGAACTTGGTGGGCAAAATTGACCGGAACCAGCTGGTCATTGAGCCGTTTGCGAATCCATTCCGTTGTTACCCACTGGCGGAGGACTACGCGGACTTTAAGGCACTCTTCAACGACCGGGGGACAGCATGTTACGTACTGAACACTGGCTATTACGGTTCAACAAAGGTGACGCCAGCCGTGACGTTGGGATCCATCGAGCAGGTGGTCAACGGCACGGGGGAATGGCGCGACTTTGGTACGCTGGCGGGGATGCAGTACCTGCCCGTTGACGGCTATCCGGTCGACTTTGCCGATGCCAAATACAGTCAGTCGTTGCAGGCGCGGTTGCAGGCACGCCTCGACTTTGTGGAACAGCAGGATAGTGCCATGGATGGGTACAACCAGCTGCCAAAGGACGCGGCTGAAGTGTTGCGTGGGGTGTTGGCGGAATTGTAAAGTGATTTTCCGGGAATATGTTTCGTAGTCGCCCGTTTTGCATGCCGCGTCTAGGCAGATAATGTCATTAGACGATGATTTTTTTGGAGACATTCGCCATGGTTAAGAACATTAGTTTTGATGACTATCTCTCTCAGCAGCTTAAAAATCATGAATTTATGGCTGGGTTTAACGCAGAGTCGGCCAAACTTGAAATCGCAGTTGTGGTGCTGAAGGAGCGTGAACGTGCTGGATTAACCCAACGCGAACTGGCAGAACGGGCCGGTGTGCTACAATCAACAATAGCCCGGATTGAACATGGGCATAATACGAGTTTTGATACGATGAGCAAAATTGCATTTGCTTTGGGGAAAAACTTAAGGTTGAGTTTACGTGAGTTGTGCAAAATTTTGCGATGTTGGTCGAACAATACACAAAATATTCTTGTGCAATTTGTGATGCTTTGCTAATTGAAAATTCGACAGAGAGTGAGTCCGTAATTGTAGAAAGGCTTGCTCTTTTTTTAATGTACCCGCTACTAGTGACGGTGGCTATTTAGTGACTATGCAATGTAACGGGAACATGCGGACGGGGTTGGGAGTGGAGGCGTCGTGCCTGTAGACGTGGTTGCTACGACCCCGGAGCGCTGTTCGAGCGTTAGCGAGTTACAGCGGCAGATAATTGAGATTGAGTGTTTTTCT
>NZ_BBAI01000007.1 GCF_001311175.1 Lacticaseibacillus pantheris DSM 15945 = JCM 12539 = NBRC 106106
CTGCGCGACGACTTCTGAAACTGACCGGTGGTTTTCCGGGCAGGTTCAGAATCGCACCGGAAACTCACCCGGTCTTGGTGAGTTGGAGGTTTCGCCCTAGCAGTGGATTACCATGGAGTACCCCACGTAAGCCGCAGCTCACCGGGCCGGCCTACGCTGCCGCCAACCGCCAATGCCAATGCCAACGCCAAGCTTGCACAATCGGCCAGGGGGAAGTACAATGTACTATCCATTTCATAGTGCACGTACAAGAGGAGGCTAGCAATATGCAGAACGCATCCCGCGCTGACGAACAGCGACGCGTCGACCACGTAATTGACCGGCTCCACCACCGTCTCGGCGTGGTAGCCGACCAAATTGACCAGGCCCACGCAGAAACCCGCGACGTTGAACAAAACTACGGCGACAACACCAAGGTCAACATCACCGAGGTGGACGACCGGATGGAAACCAACGCCGCCGTCCAGCAGCAAAAGCAACTGGTGGCCCGCGCCGTCGAGAACGAGCAAATTCTCCAAAAGGAACAAGCCCGCCTCACCCGCCTGGCCCACTCACCCTACTTTGGCCGCATCGACATCACCGAGGACGGCGCCGACGATACCCTGTACATCGGGACCGGCACCTTCCAGGACAGCGACAACCAGTTCCTGGTGTACGATTGGCGCGCCCCCGTGGCCTCCATCTACTACAACGGGACGCTCGGACCCGTCGACTACAACACGCCGGTCGGCACCGCCCACGCGACTTTGAACAATAAACGCCAATTTCAGATTGAGCACTGCGAAATTCGCAACATGTTCGACACCAGCGAAACCGTCGGGGACTCCATCCTCCAAGAAGTGCTGGGCGACGCCAGTTCCGAGTACATGCAAAACATCGTCGCCACCATTCAGCAGGAACAGAACACCATCATCCGTGACACCAGTTCCGACCTCCTGCTCGTACAGGGGGCCGCGGGGTCCGGCAAAACTAGCGCCGTGCTGCAGCGGATTGCCTTCCAGCTCTACCACAGCCGGTCCACGTTGGACGCCAACCAGATGGTGCTGTTCTCGCCCAACAAACTCTACGCCACCTACATTTCACAGGTGCTGCCGAGCCTCGGCGAAAAGAACATGATTCAGACCACCCTGGTCGAATTTCTCGCCCGGCGGCTCACCGGCCTGCAGGTGGAAACCCTCTTTGACCGCTTTGAGCGCGACGAATCGTCCTTCCCCGAGGCCGCCAAAGCCATGCGGCGGGTCAAAGAGAGTGCGGCATTCATGGACGCCGCCCGGGTTTACGCCAAGCATGATGCCGAACCCCACTTTGTGGACGTCGACCTCAACGGCGAAACCTTCTTTGCTGCCGCCAACATCCAGAAAATTTACGACCGCCTCCCGCGACAGATGACCCTCGCCGATAAGTTTGCG
This sequence comes from Lacticaseibacillus pantheris DSM 15945 = JCM 12539 = NBRC 106106, assembly GCF_001311175.1. Taxonomy (GTDB): domain Bacteria; phylum Bacillota; class Bacilli; order Lactobacillales; family Lactobacillaceae; genus Lacticaseibacillus; species Lacticaseibacillus pantheris. The sequence goes on from NZ_BBAI01000007.1 coordinate 1,410, forward strand.
GCTACCCGTAAACGCCTGATGAAGCGTCTCAACACGCGCATTGGCCTGGAAACGCACCAGGACTGGGTGGACGACATTCTCGCCAGCCTCAACGAGGAGCAGGTACAACACTATATCGGCAACCAGCGCTTCGAAAATGGAGCCGACGAGTTGCGGGCGGTCGCACGGGCCGTCGTGGCCGAACGCTTTGCGCCCGTCTACACCGCGCTCTACGACGACTACTTCTTTGACCCCTACCTGAACTACCTCGACTTCCTCCGTCAGTACCCCCAGACCGTGGTGGACGCGGCCACCTGGTCGGCGATGTGTGACGCCGTCGGTCTGGACTTAGAGTCGCACCGCCTGCGTCTGGACGACGCCGCTCCGCTGATGATGATTCGCGACGTTCTCACTGGTGGCGGCCAAAATCACGCCATCCAGTCCGTCTTTGTTGACGAGATGCAGGACTACAGCATCGCCACCCTGAAGTACCTGCACCACGCCTTTCCGCGCGCGCAGCTCACCTTTCTGGGTGACGTTGCCCAGGACGTGTTCACCGGCGACTACACCGACGGGCAAAATTACCTGGCCGACCTCCAGCGCGACTTTGCGGATCTCCATCCCCGCCTCGTCACGCTCGACAAATCCTACCGCTCCACGCGCCCCATCACGGACTTCGCGAACGCCCTCATTCCGGCTGGCAAGGACATCACCGCGTTCAGTCGCACGGGCGTCCTGCCCCAGCTGATTACGGTGCCGCAGCGGACCTACCAGCCGGTACTTTCGACGCTGGTCAACCACCTGCTGCAGCGGCACCCCACCGTCGCAATTCTGACCAAGGATGCGGCGACGGCACGCAAAGTCGCACTGGGGCTCCAAACCGACGTGGACGTCACCCTGCTCAGCAAGGACGACCACCAACTCAGCCGCGGCTGCGTCGTCCTCCCGGTGTACCTCGCCAAGGGCCTGGAGTTTGACGCCGTCATCGGTTTTGACGTTTCTGCGACCAGCTACACCACTCCGGGCGACCGGGATATCCTGTACACCCTGTGCACCCGCACCCTGCACGAGCTAGTGCTAGTGGCCCGCGACGCCCCGTCACCTTTGCTCAAAGACGTACCGGCAACGTTATACACGCGGCTCACCGGTGACGAATACCTACACCACGCCGCCGAAGAACCCGCCAACGCCGAACCTCAGCCTTAACAGAAAGGATCGTCCATGAGCAAACACTTTTCAACCACGCAACGGGTATTGGGCTTCCTGCTCGCGTTCATTATGTACCAGCTGGTGGACATGTTGGTATTGCCGTCAGGCCGTCACGAGACGCCGGTGACCATCACCATCACCGTTGTGGGTTACGGTATCTTCATTGCAGTGCTCGTCTGGATGTACCACCGCTACGCCGCAACCCAGACGCCGCCCGACCACCGGCAACCACTACTGAGCAAGCGCAACTGGCAAGCGCTGCTCGGGGGGCTGGCCATTATTGTAATCGTCCAGGTGGCCGCCTGGCTGGCCGCGACGCACCACCTTGCACCACAAAGTAGCAACCAGACCGCCGTGGTCAGCTACCTGAACCGCATTCCGTGGAGCATGTCGCTGTCGGTGGGCCTGTTCTCACCCATTATCGAGGAGCTAATCTTTCGCGGTATGCTCATGAACGCGTTCACGGCGCGGCGTACTCGCAGTAGCCGCTGGTTCGCTGCGATTGTCAGCAGTATCGCCTTTGCGTTAGTGCACTCCCCTGGCGATCCGATTAACTTCCTGACGTACTGTGGCCTGGGTGCCGGCATGGCCTTTGCTTACGCCTGGAGCGATGATGTGCGGGTGGGGGCGGTGCTACATGTGCTCAACAACTGCTGGGCACTATGGTGAACGGGTAGACTTGTCGCCGTCATGCGGCACGGGATATAATATGTATGCGGTGCTGCTACACCGCAGCGTACGTAGTTAGTACGGTTGGCCAAGCTAATTACCCGTGCGGGTGGTTAGCTTTTTTTTACAATTGCGAATGCTTGCGCCAGATTAAGTGCGGCACGCGATAGTGTTAATATCGCGTGAGCAATTTCCCGCACCATAATCGCAGCGGCGACAAACAATACTGCCACAGCTGTGCTACCTTTCTAATTTTTTTTGGTTGTGCATGGGCATCACCATCCTTACCCTAAATAAGGTGTGATGGGTATCCCGTGTACTAACCCCCACGTACTAGAACCCGCCCTCACTGGACGGGTTCTATTTAGTAATTTCGCCAAATCTCTCAATTTGATTGTTCACGCGTCATCTTTTTTTTCGTTCTTTGCGCGCACTACAATAACGTGGACGCCGTACCTTTGCCTCACAGCAGCGGTCAACTTTTCATCTGTTAACAAAAATAGTTCATCACACCTTATGCGTGCGAGGCCGTCGACCCTACCGATCAATTTTGGTGGGGCTTTTTTGGTTCAAATTGTCCACGAGTTTACAGTTTATCCATAGCACCCAGGTAGTCAGCGAAATTTGCAAAGTGTTCAACCCTACCAGCCTTTACGTCCACTAGGGCATCCGCCAGCGTCTCGGGCAAAGTGTTGGCGGCGCTCGGCGTAAAGGGCATCCCCCCATCGTTGACTACTTGATGCAAAAATATGTTAATCCCCGTACTGAGATCCATACCCATCGATTCGAAAGCATCCCTGGCCAATTGTTCAGTTTCTTGATCCGTCCGAACTTGCACAACCACCCTAGTTTTTTTTGGAACCATTATTCGATTCTGACAGAATGCATCACCCCCTCATTTTGTGGATATTGTATAAAAGTATAGGCAACAGCCAATACCTAGCACATGTTTGTACCGCCAATAGTTGATAGTGGCTGCACAGTGTCTGCAAAAATGCAAAAATTTTTGTCATCAACCAACATCTACCGACAAACAAACCATGGGGGCAATCGCGGGCTCGTACTCTGCCGCCCAGCAAAACACTACTACAGTTTATTCTGGTTCTCCTCCGCTACCCATTGGCCCTTCCTACGTAAAGTCCACTGCCGAAACGCGCAAAAAGGGGCAACAACCTCCATCTAACAACAAATAACCCATGGGACCAAGTGCGGGTCCCATGGGTTATTTGTCGTTAGATTACGGTTGCTGACCGCCCCTTTTTGCGCTCTGCTCTGCCACCTATCGGACTTGAACCAATCACCTCAGCCTTACCACGGCTGCGCTCTACCTCATGAGCTAAGGCGGCGTGAAACCAAACTGGTCGCCTTAATAATATACCGAAACGGGTCCGAAGCTTCAACTAATCCGTAGTCTCACCAACTAATCAGCTACTCAGCTTCCGCCAAACTGGCTGCCAGCTCCACCCGTAGCCGCTTCGCCACCGCCTTTGCCTGCACAAAGTCACATAACTCAATCACCGCACGCAGCCGTTCCCGTCCCGCCGCCGTCGACATCTCCGGACTGTGAATCATGTACAACGCCCTTAATCCCTGTAACCGCAACTCTTCGTACGGGCCACCAGCCAAAGCCGGTATTGTACGCACAGCATCCAGCGCCTTCTTCATCAACGGCAACCGCCCGTCCGCAAACGATAACTGCGCCACCATCAACAACGCCCCAATCTGCCGCCGCTGACTCTGGTAACCCAACCGCGTCTGGACGTCGAACGGCTGAATCAGCCCCGACCACATCGGCTCTACGTCATCCAAATTCAGTACCGTGGTCAACCCGTACGTGAACAACGCAAACTCATAATGGCTCCACGCACCATGCGCCCGCAGAAATCCCCGCAACCGCTGGCCCTCCTCACTGGTCCTGTGCGCCGACGGAGAGGCCGCCAAAATAATCGCGCGGTGCTCCAGCCACTCCTCGTGCGTCTCATCAAAGCGGGCGCGGTACCGGTCCGCCAACATCCGCAAACGTACCCGGCCAGCCGTACCGTACAAAATGCGCTCGCGAAGCCCCATGAAATCCTCGAAGCTGGCGTTAGGCTCCGGCACCATAACACGCAAATACTCCTGATAGGTCGCTGGAATCCGGTCCAGCATGTTGCTCAACCGGTCCACGGTAATTGCGTGACGACCCCGCTCAAAGCGCGACAGTGCCTGACGGTCCGCGTCGTTGTCCACCAACATGAGCTGTGACACCGCGTTCGCCATCCGTAACTCCCGAAAAGCGATGCCATACCTAGGCTGTACCATGGTTGTCATCCCCAATCATTGCAAACATCGCCCTTATGTGCTCCGCAAATAGTTGGTACTCCACTTTGTCATCCAGTATTTGCCACGCTCGTAGCACCTGGTCGCGCATCCGTTCGGCCTGCGGCACCGCCCCCTGTGCGTACGCCACCCCGGCCTGCACCTTGCGCACCATCAACCGTTCATACATATCTGCGGGCCGTAGCTGCCGGTCCACCTTTGCCAGCCACTCACCCGCTAGCGTCGCCGACCCCAGCACCACCTCGGCCTCGGCCAGGCACACCACCGCGTACGCCGTCGTGCACGGCCGCAGGTACCGCGCGTACGACCGCACGTAGGGTTGCTCCAACAACCGCGTCACCGTCTGGATGCGCAGGTCCTGGGGCAAAGCAAAGGCGGCCAGCGAGGCCACGAGATTGCTAAACATCCCCGGGCGTACGGCACGGCGGAGCACCGCGGTGACGGCGGCCAAAGACGTTCCGGTCAAAGCACCCCGCTGGTCCTCCTGGTCGAGCAACACGATACCGTTAATAGCCATGACGGCCGGTTGCGCTGACGGCGGGGCCATCGCCACAGCCGCGTCAATATCAGCTGGCCGCAACCGCCACGCTTCGGTTAGCTGGTACGCCCACCAATCCATCCAGTTGAGGTGGTCGCTTCCGGCGGCCGCCACGAACTCACTCAAACTGACGTGAATGTTGCGCAACAGGGAATCCAGCCGCTCGAAACTAATCTGGGATTCGCCCCGTTCAAATTGGGATAAAAACTGTACTGATACTTCCGCACCGGACGCCGCCTTGAGACTGTAGCCCTTGGCTCGACGTAACTCGCGGTAGGTATAACCAAAGTTAGTCGTTGCCATAATAGTTCACCCTCCTAAGTATTATTGTAAACGCTTGGGAGGGTGAATTGGTACCAATATTTAATAGATTGCTTTGTTATTTTGCGCCATTCACTTCGGCTTTGAACTCATCCACAAAGTCGTGCATGACCTGTTGCCGGTGGGCGCCAATTCGCTGGGCTGCAGGGGTGTTCAGTTGATCGACCAATTTGAAGAGTTTTTCATCAAAGTGGTTCAGAACGGAGCTCGTGTGCCGGTACTCGCTACCACTGAGCTGACTGCGTACCTCGCCGCCGTACAGCTGACTCCCGTGGGCGCCACCGTAGTAGAAGGTCCGGGCAATCCCGATAGCTCCGATGGCATCCAACCGGTCGGCATCCTGCACCAATTGGCCGTTCAGGTCCAGTGCAACGTCGTGGTCGAGGCTGTAATGGTACGACATTTGGTCGATGATACTGAGGATGGCGTCGGCGCTGCTTTGGTCAAATCCGGTATCCGCCAAAATGCTGGCCGTTTTGCGGCGGGCGGCGGGGACGGACTCCACGAGTTTATCGTCGTAGGTGTCATGCAAAGTCGCTGCGGCAACGACAATCAATGCGTCGGCCTCGGGAGTGTCGTGCAGCAACAGGACGGCGTTCGCGAGTACGCGGTTAATGTGGTCCAGCGAATGTCCGGTGCGGTCGGCGGCCAGCACGCTCTCGGTGTAGGCGTACAGGCGGCCGAAGCGCTCCTGCTCTGCGGGGGTCAGCAACTTAATTTCTGGTGTAGCCATCTCAAAAAAACTTCCTCTCCGATTTGTTCTACTGCTTAGTATACGCCAGACTGCAGGTAATTGGTGAGGTGTTGTCGCCGTAGTGGCGTGGTGGTTCCGGCCGAGGGGGTGGTGCCCATGACCGGAGCTGTGAGAACTTATTTTAGTCAACCAATCGCATGTCCTTTAAAGCTATCACGCCCAATGGAGTACCGTCACCTTCAGTTGCTCGCCCGCATACGAATACGATACTTGCTGAAATTACGTTAGAGGTAGCCTGTCATGGACGAATTTGTGCGGGCCGCAACCGTCTTCCTTCAGCAAACACACCTAACATCAATAGATTGCTCTCGACTGCTCGAATCTACGTCCAAATCACGTGATGGTTCTTGCACACACGTTGCATTACATCTCTACAGTTGCGTGGCCACTGGCGGCTGCGTTGCTTGCTGAAGGTATGCTGATGGTAGTCGGCCACGGGCGGGTTAGCCCGGAGCGGAGCGGGGGTACGGTGTGGCTGCTGTATGGGGATGCGCAGCAGCGCCGTAGGAAATTAATGCCAGTTGGTGCGTCAGCACTTACTGGCACTTATTGACGTACGGCGAGACCAGCTCAGAGACTGCGGGCCGGTTTTGCCCGTAGGCTTTGAGTGGCGGCGGAAGACCGCGGCGGGTTTGCGCGGGCTGGAGCGTCTCCCTTTCAGCAGTCACACCGTACCCCCGCGGGAGCGCAGGGTTAACCCGCCCGTAGCCAGCCATCACCAGCGCACCGGAAGCAATCACCCCCGCCACCCGTTGCCAACACCAAAAAAAACAGCGCCCACCGAGGTGGACGCTGCGTGTGCGGAACCGTTACTTCTTGGTGACGGATTCCATGTCAATCATGTTGTTTGGACCGTAATCGTAGTTGCTGATCTTGGTGTTAGTCAGGTGCGCTTCACCGGTCTGGTACAGAGGGATAACCCCATTGTCCTTAGCCAGGATTTGCGTAGCCTTAACCAGGTCTTCCCAACGTTTGGAAGTGCTCGTGGCGTCGGTCGTCTTGGATGCCTGAACGTACTTGTCGTATTCAGCGTTGCTCCACTGACCGAAGTTGTAAGAGTTACCCGTAGTTTCCAGGTCGAGGAAGCTGATGGCATCAGGGAAGTCACCCTGCCAGCCACTAACCACCATGTCGAAGTTGTGCTGTTCGGACAGCGTAATCCGCGTCTTGAACGGAACGGACTTCGTCTTAACCGTAACCTTAGCGTCGCTAGAGCTCAGCTTTTCAAAGGCGTTCTGCAGGTATTCAGTCGTGGACTTGGCGGCGTCGGTGTCATCAGAAGTGATGGTGAAGCTGAATGAAGTCAAACCGGCTTCCTTCATACCTTCCTTGAACAGCTGCTTAGCCTTGGACAGGTCGTAATCGTTGTACTGCTTAACGCCCTTCGTTGCGGCAGCCGCAATGTCAGTGCCGTCAGAGTTGTACATGGACTTGTATGGCAGGATCGTGTAAACCGGACGGGAACCATCGCCCAGAACCTTGTTGATGAACTGAGTACGGTTGATTGACAGGGACAGAGCCTGACGAATCTTCTGGTTCTTAAATGCTGGAACCTTCTTCTGTTCCATTTCCAGGTACGTCGTCCGTCCCTGAACCATCGTCTTGTAGGACTTGTCGTTCTTCATCTGGGTGGCAGTGTCACCAGAAATGACGGCGTCGTCCAACTTGTTGGACTGGAACAGGTTAACGGCGGTGGAAGTATCCTTAACCACGGTCGTCTTAATCTTGTCGAGCTTGACGTTCTTGGCGTTCCAGTAACTCTTGTTCTTAACTTCAGTCCAAGTGTTGTTGGAACCATTCCAGTTAGTCAGCTTGTATGGACCGGAAGCGGTGATGTATTTGGATGCAGTACCGAACTTGCTGCCGTACTTCTTCACGACGGACTTTTCAACCGGGTTGAAGGTTTGCAGCGTGATCATCTTCTGGAAGTAAGGCATAACGCGGTCCAAAGTTACGACCAGCTTGTACTTACCTTCGGCCTTAACACCCATGGTTGATGGGTCTTTCTTGCCGGCGATGATGTCATCTGCATTCTTAATACCAGAGAAGATGTAGGAATATTCCGACTTCGTCTTTGGGTCAGCCGCACGTTCCCAGGAATAAACAAAGTCCTGTGCGGTGATTTCCTTACCGTCAGACCACTTAGCGCCCTTACGGATAGTGAAGGTGTAGGTCTTCTGGTCCTTGGAGACCGTTGGCTTCTTGCTGGCCAAGTCGGGTTCCAAGTTCTTACCCTTGAACCGGAGCAAGCCGGCCGTGGTGTCCTGCAAAGTCTGCCCAGAAATAACGTCGGTAGCCTGTGCTGGATCCATGGTCTGGATAACGTCCTTCACCATGCGGGTCATTGACTGTGACTTGCTGGAACTAGAACTGCTGCTCCCACAAGCGGCCAACAATACCACCATGGTGGTTAACATGGAGCCAAGCAAAAGTGGCTTCTTTTTCATGAATAATTGCCCCCTAATGTATGTACAGTGATTACATCTGTGCGTTTATGTAAATGATAATACGCTCATTTTCTCTTCATGTCTACACATTTTAGTCACATTCTAGTATAAAAGTTCAAATTTTGCACTCATTTAGCGATTTTGTTCACCACGGACATGGCAATTAGGCGCGGGCAGCTCTCATTATTGGCGCCAAAAATGGCTACCACTTTCCCGCAGGAATGGTGGTAGCCACTCTCATTACATTATTTTTGGTAGTAAGCCGTCGCCCAGTTAACCAAACCGTTGGGATTATTGTAAACGGCTTTGAGGCTAGTCTGCTTCACCCGCGCCTGTCCGACCTGGTACAAAGGCACCGTGGCCATCTCCCGCGTAAGGAGCTGGTCGGCTGCCACGAGGTCCCGCCACCGTCGCGTGACGTTGCCCGCGTCCGTGGTCTGTGCAGCGTTCACGAGGCTGTCATACTCCGCGTTGCTCCACCCGGCGTAGTTATTGCTGTTACCAGTAGTAAACAGGCTCAGGAACGTTACCGGATCCGGGTAGTCAGCCGACCACGCCGACACGGCCACGTCGAAGTCACCCGCGCGTAACCGGTCCAAGCGGTCATCTAGACTGAGTGGGTCAACCTTGACGGTCACGGTAGCGCCGTCCTGACTCAGAGCGGTCAATGCCCGCTGCAAGTATGCCAAAGTAGCGCGGGCGCTGTCAGTATTGTCGCCCATGACGGTTAAAGTTAAGTTAGTCTGCCCGGCCGCAGCCATCCCCGCCTTGAATAACTGACGGGCCTTCTGTAGGTCGTACTGACTGTACTGGGCCACACCGTCCGCCGCGGCGGTCGCAAAGTCGTTGCCGCTGTGCTCGTTATAAAACATTCCGGCCGGCACGATGGTGGACAAAGGCTGCGAGCCATTACCCAGCACGCGCGTGACTAAGGCTTGGCGGTTAACCGCCATCGAAATTGCACGTCTGACCGACTGGTTTTGCAAAGCCGGCACGCGGGACTGGTTCAACTCCATGTAGTAGCTAATATTTTGCTTGGCGGTATGGTACCCCTTGAGCTTGCGCGCGGTCTTAGCCGCCGCGCCACTCACGGTCACATCATCCAGGTCGCCCCGCTTAAACAACTTGAGTGCACGCTGACTCGACTTCACCACGCTGTAGGTTAACCGTTTGATGCGGACAGTCTTCGCATTCCAGTAGGTGGGGTTCTTGGTCTCCACCCAGCGAGTCTCGCCCTTACCCGCCCACTTAGTCAAACGGTACGGGCCGTTAAAGGTGAGCGTGCCCGTATTGGCCCCAAACTGGTCGCCAAACTTAGCGACCTGGCTCCGTTCAACGGGATCGAAAACCGCCATGGTCAACATGCTCTCAAAGTACGGTACGGCCTTCGTCAACTGCACACGCAAAGTGATCCGGTTAACGGCCGTGACGCCCAACTGCTGCGGCGCGACTTTGCCCGAACTAACCTCCTGGGCGTGACGATATCGTCAAACGCGTACGCGTAGGGTGACTTCGTGGCCGGGGTAACGGCGCGGCGCCACGCATAGACAAAGTCCTGGGCGGTCACCCGGTTGCCGTCCGACCACCGCGCATCCTTGCGGAGGTGGAAGGTATAAGTCTTCTGGTCGGACGAGATGGTTGCCATCCGCGCCGCCATATCCGGCTGTAGCTGCTTATTGCTGTAGCGATACAGGCCGGAGTATACGTCCATCATGGTTTGCGCACTCACCAGGTCACTAGCCCGGGCGGGATCCATGGATTGTAGGTTACTAGTCTGCATTGCGTTGACGGTGGTACGCTGACGGCGTTGTTGGCCACCACAGGCCACCAACACTACCGCTAATAACACGAGCCACAAACCCGCCAATACGGACCGCTTCTTCATCCCCAAAATCCTCCCGATAATTACGTTGCTTTAACCACACGCTAATCAATTATACAGTGTTTCACAGACAAACACCACCATCATGTTCACGATTCGTGGACAAATTTTGTGCACCTACTCATCCAACAGTGGGTGCAGCCCGCGCCCACGCACTCACCCCAGGGACACAAAAAGCGCAACCCGGAGGTCACGCTTTAAGTCTAGGTATTAGCTTTACTTAACGGAAGCCTTAACCCAGTTGATCATACCGTTAGGGCTGGTCGTGACACCAGACAACTTAGTGTTGCGCAGGTGTGCGGCACCCAGCTGGTACAGAGGAATGACACCGGAGTCCTTAGCCAGAATCTGGTCGGCCTTAACCAGGTCGTTCCAACGCTTCGTGGTGTTCGTAGCGTCAGTATCCTTAGATGCAGATACGAGGTCGTCGTACTGCTTGTTAGTCCAACCACCGTAGTTGTAGGAGTTACCAGTAGTGAACATGTCCAAGAAGCTGATAGCGTCTGGGAAGTCAGCAGACCATGCTTCAATGGCCATGTCGAAGTCACCAGCAGTTGACAGGGACAGACGGGTCTTGAACGGTACGGACTTCGTCTTAACGGTCAACTTAGCGCCATCCTGAGACAGCTTACCAACAGCGGACTGCAGGTAGTCCAGCGTGGACTTAGCAGTATCCGTGTCGTCACTCAGCAGGGTGAAGGTCAGGTCGGACAGACCGGCTTCCTTCATACCTTCCTTGAACAACGTCTTAGCCTTGCTCAAGCTGTAGTCACTGTTCGTCACACCCTTAGATGCGTCGGTAGCAAAGTCCTTGCCGCTGTCGTTGATCATCATGTCTTCTGGCACAACGGTCTTGGATGGAACGGAACCATTACCCAGAACCTTCTTGATGAATTCGGCACGGTTGATGGACATGGAGATAGCCTGACGAATCTTCTGGTTCTTGAAGGCTGGAACCTTCTTCATGTTTGGTACCAGGTAGTAAGTGGCGTTCTGCTTAACAACCTTGTAACCCTTGTCGTTCTTAGCCTGGGCTGCAGTGTCACCAGTAACGGTAACGTCATCAGCCTTGCCGGAAGTGTACAGGTTGTACGCGGTGTTGTTTTCCTTGATCACCTGGTACTTAACCTTCTTGATGGAAACCTTCTTGGCGTTCCAGTACTTGCTGTTCTTGGTCTCGGTCCAAGTATTTTCGGAACCAGTCCACTTGCCCAGCTTGTAAGGTCCGTTAAACGTCAAAGTGTTGGCGTTGGTACCGAACTTGGAGCCTTCCTTCTTAACCTGGGATTCTTCAACCGGGTCAAAGGTCTGCAACGTAATCATCTTTTCGAAGTAAGGCATAACCTTGTCGAGTTGAACTTCCAACTTGGTCTTGCTCAGGGCCTTGATACCCAGAGTCGAAGGATCCTTCTTGCCGTTGATGATATCGTCGGCATTCTTAATGCCAGAGAAGATGTAGGCATATTCAGACTTCTGCTTTGGATCGATGGCGCGCTTCCACGCGTACTCGAAGTCCTGTGCAGTCACCTGCTTGCCATCGCTCCACTTAGCGTCCTTACGCAAAGTGAAGGTGTAGGTCTTCTGGTCCTTGGATACGGTTGGCATCTTGGCCGCCATATCTGGTTCCAGCTTGGTCTTGTTCCAGCGGAACAGACCGGAGTACACGTCGGTCATGGACTGACCAGAAATGACATCAGTTGCCATTGCTGGGTCCATAGTTTGCAGCACGTCACCCTGCATGTATGTAACGGATGACTTCTTGCTAGAAGAACTTGAGCTTGAACCACAGGCTGCCAACAAGGCAACCATCGTGGTCAGCATCGCTCCCAGCATCACTGACTTCTTTTTCATAGTTGTTTTCCCCCTACTATGCTTCAAGATGAACCTATTGTACACCGAATTCTCACTTAACACTAGTTTTTGCCACATTTATATATCGTTAACCATAGAAATACATGAGTAAAACAGGAATGGTTTGGTAGCGTTTCCGTGCGCGCACCGTTGCACGAAGTAGCCGGCAAAGCCCGCCACACGCCGGGCAACCGCACCCTGAGCTTTAATAAAAGCGGCCTCGGGGTTGCCCCCGAAGCCGCTAGATATTAGTTTTGTCTGCATTTTATATTAAGTCGTTCAAATTGCTAATTTGTTGTGCAAATGCGCGCTGCTTTTGTTCCCGCGGTGCGATCGGGTGGTTGAAGAAGAACCTTGCGCCCGCGTCGCCCCCGCCTGCCGTGCCAGCTGCAGGTCCGTATAGGTTTCCACACCCTCAACCGTAAACTGGACGTCATGCTGCGCCGCCAGTTCGGCCCATGGACGCATCTGCCCCAGTAAATCGTCGGTGTGCCCCTGTTCACGGAGGTTTTGCAACGCAAACTTGAAGATATCCACGTTAGGGGCCAGTTGGGCCGCCAAGTCCAGATCGTCAATGTCGGAGCCGACGTCATCTAACGCAATCAAAATACCGTGCTGGTGGTACTCTGGCGCCATGGCCGACAGCTCCGTCAGCGTCGGGGCCGTCGTTAGTTCCACGGTCAGCTCAATGAGCTCGGGCGTCTGCGCCACAAAGCGCGCCAACCGTTGCACCACGCCCCGGCTCGCAAACTGTTCCGGCGTGAGGTTAATGCCCACGCGCTTAACCTCCAGATCCTTCAACGCTTCTTTGAGCATCCGGGTCTGCATCCCCACCGAAATGTCGAATGAGTTCGGTAGGTACCACTCATGCGTCTGAGGCGACCAAGCACGCAACAGCAGCTCATACTTTTCCACTTTGCGAGTCGCGACGTTCACGATGGCCTGGGCAAAATAAGTGTACGTATTCAAAGACTATTCCCCCTGATATTAATACTGACGCCCCCACTCCCCAGTAGCGCTGAATCTATAGTACTAATTACACATCATTTTACTGCAATTTGACGAATAGATGTGCATGTCGCACGATAAATAATTCAATATCGTCGTGTTATGCAAGCAAAGGCGCGCCACCCATACGGATAGCGCGCCCGCTCGATTTAACCTAATTTCCGTATCAACTACTCAAAATCAATCTGAGTTGGTTGCGCCGGCTTGCCAAACAGGAAGCCCTGCACGTTAGTAATTCCCATTTGCCGGGCTACCTGCAAGTCACCGTCGGACTCCACGCCTTCCAGCGTAAACGTCCCGCCGGTGTCACGTGCGAGCGCCTGCACTGGTGTGCGGCGCTGACCCACTGCTGGTCCTCACCGCGCGCACGCAGCTTCTGGAGCGCAAACTTGAAGCCGTCCAGTTGACTAGCCACACGTGCGGCATCGCTACTATCAGCGTCCTGCGCGTCACCCAGTACAACTTTGACCCCACCATCATGATAGGTCGGCATGACGCTCGCTAGTTGCGCGGCTGACGGCAGCTCGGCCAGCTCAATCGTCAGTGTACCCTGACCCTGCTGGTTCCGCGCAAAGCTGCTCAGACGCTGCACCACGGTGTCGTCGGTAAACTGACTGGTCGTGAGGTTGATACTGATGTTGCCCGAATCCAAACTCCGGAGTGCCTGCTGCATCAACGTTGTCTGCATCCCTACAGTAATCCCAAAGCTGGATGGTAATACCCAGTTGTTAACCCCGCTGTCCCACTGCCGAAGCAACAGTTCGTACTGAACCGCTTCCTGCGTCTGGGCGTCGGCAATCTTTTGGGCAAAGTAGGTGTAGGTAGACTCGCTACTACCACCAGGGATCCGGTTTTGCGACTGCTCACCCACGTTGAGGATCGTCGCGGTCACACCGGCCGGCGTTACCGCCCGCTGGGCCACGGCATCCGTGCTGTTCGCGTTGAGGGCATCGGTGATATCCGCGCCCACATTGGCCGTAACGTCACGTTCTGCTGCATCAGCCGTCGAGGCCACCGACGTAGCCGCAGCCTCACGCTCAATGTTGGCGGCCATGGAGGCTACGTCTGGCGTGACCCCAGCCGCACTAATCGGCGTCGCGGTGTTCGTGGCTACAAGCGGTGTGGCCGGTGTGCTGCTACCAGCTTGTACAGCCGGTGCAACTGGCGTCGTTGTTGTCGGTGTTACTGCCGGCGTCGTTGGTGTTGCCACAACGTTTGGTACGACCGGTACCGTCGCGGTAGTTGTCGTGGTGCCACTCGGCGTGGTTACCGGCGCTGTAACTGGTGCCGTTGGTGTGCCACCGTTATCTGGTGTCGTGGCCGGCGGCGTTGTTGTGCCACCGTTATCTGGCGTCGTGGCCGGAGGCGTTGTTACGCCACCATTATCCGGTTGGGCCACCGCCGTGTACGTAACCGTCACGCTGGTGTCCTGCAAAGCCGCGGTGTTGGTTGCGCCCAGTTCTACAGCTGCAACGTTGCCGCTGGTCGTGTAACCCGCCAAAGTTGGTGAGGCCACCGCGGCGTAACCGTCCGTGGCCGTGGCGATACTGCCGCCAGTCGCCAGGTCGGTGACCACCCGCCAGTGCGCAACTTGCGTCACGCTGGCCGGTGCCACACCAGCTTTGCCATCAGCCGTGACGTAATTAATAGTCCGCGTCGTCGTGGCGTCACCGTACTGCATGGCGTGCGTCAGGTGGACCGTCACGTCGTCACTATCATCATCCGTCAGGCGGTAGTTGACCGCACGGCTTTGTCCGTCCGCCAGCGCGTAGTTGTCCGGAACGGTGACGGTGTACACGCCGCTCTGGTTCATCGTACCGGTAATGGTGTCGGTGCTTAACGTCGTGCCCGTCACGTCATCAACGTAACGCACCGTCAGTTGTTCCGCGTTGGCCGCATAGTGCACCGTCACCACGGCATCGCCATCCGCATATTGCGGAGTTGCTGCCGTAACCCGTGCCGTATCAGCGGTGTAGCCAGCCACGGTCGGTGTTGCCACCGCCGCGTAATTGCCCGCTGCCGTCGCCGTCGTCAAGCCAGTCACGTCGTCCGTACTCGTGGCGAACACCACGGTCTGGATCACGCTAGTTGGCCCCGTGGTGCCGCCACCATCGACCACGTAGTTAATGGTCCGCGTCGTCGTGGCCGTGCCCGCCGTAACGTGGTGGGCCAAGTGTACGGTCATGTTATCGCTCGCATCTGTTGCAAAGACATAGTTGATGCTGCGACTTTGCCCGTCCGCTAACTGGTAGCCGTCTGGCACCGTCACCGTGTAGGTGCCCGTGCCATCAACCTGCCTAATGAGCGTCTGGGACTCAACCGTCGTACCATCCGTGTCGTCCACGTACGTCACCGTGATGTCCGCGTCGTTCGGCGTGTACGTCACGGTTGTGGTAGTGTCCGCCAAAGCCTCGACGGCCACCGGACCCATAACCTGGGCGTCAGTGCCATGGTCAGCCGTATAACCAGCAACCGCTGGCGCGCTAACCGCACCGTACGCTTCCTGCGCGGTGGCGTAACTAGCGCCAGTCACCGCATCGGTGGTCACGTTCCAAGTGACGGTCTGCACAACGCTAGCCGGGGCCTTCGCCGTGTCGCCGCTCACCACGTAGTTAATCGTCCGCGTGGTCGTGGCGGTACTGTGCCCAACCGCATGGGTCAGGTGGACCGTCACGTTATCGCTGTCGTCGGCGGAAAAGGCGTAGTTAACACTGCTACTTTGCCCATCAGCCAACGCGTAACGCGCGGGCACCGTCACGTTGTACGTGCCCGTACCGTCCGTCGTACCCTTCAGTACAGCGGTCGTGACGGTGTTGCCCGTCACATCGTCCACGTAGGTCACGGTCAAAGTGGCCGCGTCGGCCGTGTAGTGCACGGTGGTAGTGCTATCCGCCAGCTGCGTAGCTTCGACTGCACCCAGTGCCATCGCTGCCACGTCGCCGCTAGCCGTGTAGCCCGCGACGGCTGGTGACGTCAGCGCCGCGTAGCCGTTAGTCGGCGTGGCGACACTCGCACCAGTGACCGCATCAGTGGCCACGTTCCAGGTGACAGTCTGTACAACGCTGGCCGGAGCCTTTGTCACGTCGCCACCATCAACCACGTAGTTCACCGTCCGCGTCGTTGTCGCCGTGGTGTGGTTAACCGCGTGCGTCAGGTGCACCGTCATGTCGTCGGTAGCGTTAGCCGCAAAGGTGTAACTCACCTGAGCGGACTGTCCATCAGCCAGGCTGTAGTGCGTCGGTGCCTGCACGTTGTACGTACCGTACCGTCCGTCACGCCCGTCAGCGTAGCGCTCGTCACCTGCTCGCCGGTGACGTCATCAACGTATCGGACCGTCAAAGTGGCGGGGTTAGCCGCGTAGGTCACGGTCACATCGGCCGCATCACCCGGCATCCCCGTGGTGGCGGTCGCCCGTACCGCGGATACGTCGCCATCAGCGGTATAGCCGTTGACGGTTGGGGAAGTTACCCCAGCGTATTCGCCCTGTGGAGTCGCCGTAATGGTACCCGTCACTTCATCGGTGGCAACGTTCCAGGTCAGCGATTGGGTGACGCTCTGCGGGTTCAGTTCGGCTTTGCCCGTCACCACGTAGTTCACCGTCCGCGTGGTCGTGGCGGTACTGTGCCCAACCGCATGGGTCAGGTGGACCGTCACGTTATCGCTGTCATCGGCCGCAAAGGTGTAATTGACGCTGCCACTTTGGCCGTCAGCGAGCGCGTAATGTGCAGGAGTCGTCACCGCGTACGTGCCCATACCGTCAGTCTTGCCCGTGAGCTTGGCCGTCGTGACCGTGTCGCCAGTGACATCGTCCACGTACGTGACCGTTAGCTCAGCGTCGTTGGCCGTGTAGTGCACCGTCACCTGGCTGTCAGCCAAGTCGGCGGTGTCCACGCGCCCAAAGTTTGGGCCGCGACGTTACCGTCAGCCGTATATCCGGCAACGGTTGGTGCATCCACACCCGCGTACGTCCCGGTGGCAGTTGCCACGCTCGCGCCGGTAACGGCGTCAGTCGCAACGTTCCACGTCACGGTCTGCACAACCGGCCGTGGTGCCTTCGTAGTATCGCCATCATCGACGACAAAGTTAATCGTGCGCGTGGTCGTCGCCGTACTGTGCTCGACCGCATGGGTCAGGTGCACCGTTACGGCGTCGCTGTTATCGGCCGCAAAGGTGTAGTTGATACCGCGACTTTGACCATCAGCAAGCACGTAATGTGCCGGCGCTGCCACCGTGTAGGTACCCGTGGCGTCCGTTGTCCCCGTGAGGGTGTGCGTGGTGACCGTTTGACCGGTCACGTCGTCCACGTAGGTTACGGTCAGATTAGCCGCATTCGCGTGGTAAGTGACGGTTTTGCTGGTGTTCGCTAGACGCGCGGTCGTCGTCGGGGCGAGGGCCTCGGCATTGACGTTGCGGTCGGCCGTGTACCCAGTAACTACGGGTGAGTCAACCTGCGCATACTCGCCCGTTGGGGTGGCGTAGCTGGCGCCGGTGACTTCGTCCGTGACCACGTTCCAGGTGATTGTCTGGATCGCAGCAGTTGGCGCTTTAGTCGCATCCCCGTCGGCAAAGGCATAGTTAATCGTTCGCGTAGTGGTTGCGGTCGTGTGCGCGATGGCGTGCGTCAAGTGCACCGTCACGTTATCGTTGTCATTGGTCGCAAAGGTGTAATCGAACTCACTGGCTTGACCTTCCGCCAAAACGTAGTGCGTTGGCGTCTGGACGCTGTACGTGCCAGACTAGTCCGTCACACCGGTCAGTGTGGCGCTCGTGACCTGTTCGCCGGTGACGTCGTCAACATAGTGAACCGTCAAACCAGCGGGGTTAGCCGTGTAGGTCACGGTCACGTCCGCCGCGTTTACCGGCATCGCATTGGTAGCCGTCACTATGGCCGCATCCACATTGCCGTCAGCCGTGTAGCCGTTGACCGTTGGCGAGATCACCGCGGCGTATTCGCCTTGTGGCGTCGCCGCGACTGCACCGGTCACTTCGTCTGTCGCCACGTTCCAAGTCAGCGTCTGAGTGACACTGGCTGGATTCTTGCTGGCATTACCATCAACCACATAGTTAATCGTCCGCGTAGTGGTTGCGGTCGTGTGTGCGATGGCGTGCGTTAGGTGCACCGTCACGTCGTCAGCATCAGTAGTACCAAAGGTGTAATCCACTTCAGCAACTTGGCCATCCGCCAAAACGTAGTGCGCTGGTGTCTGGACGTTGTACGTACCTGACTCGTCGGTGACACCCACCAACGTCGTGCTCGTCACCTGTTCGCCGGTGACGTCGTCAACATAATGAACCGTCAAAGTTGCGGGGTTAGCCGTGTAGGTCACGGTGACATTATGCGCATTTACCGGCGTGTCCGTCGTAGCCGCCACGTTATATGCAGTCACGTTGCCGTTAGCGGTGTAACCGTGCACCGTTGGCGAGGTCACCGCGGCGTATCCGCCCTGCGGTGTCGCAACGGCGGTGCCGGTCACTTCGTCCGTTGCCACGTTCCAAGTCAAAGTTTGCGTAACGGTAGCAGGATTTTTGTCAGCATGGCCCGTCACCACGTAGTTAATCGTCCGCGTAGTGGTTGTGGTCGTGTGCACAACGGCGTGCGTCAGGTGCACGGTCACGTCATCGTTGTCGTCAGTCGCAAAGGTGTAGTCGACCTCAGCGCTTGTCCGTCAGCCAAGACGAAGTGCGTTGGTGCCTGGACTTTGTACGTACCGGGTTCGTCCGTTACGCCCGTTAACGTCGCGCTCGTGACCTGTTCGCCGGTGACATCATCACGTAGTGTACCGTCAGGCTAGCCGGGTTGGCCGAGTAGGTCACCGTTACGTCCTGTGCGTTGACCGGTGTTGCGGCCATGGTCGCAACGGTCGCGGCACTGACATCACCGTCGGCCGTGTAACCATGGACCGTCGGCGACTTAACCGCAGCGTATTCACCCTGTGGCGTGGCCACTACGGCACCCGTCACTTCATCGGTCGCCGTGCTCCACGTCAGTGTCTGGGTGACGCTCGCCGGATTCTTGTCAGCATTGCCGTTAACCACGTAGTTAATCGTCCGTGTAGTGGTAGTCGTACCGTACGCAATGGCGTGCGTCAGGTGCACGGTCACGTCATCGTTATTATCAGCGGCAAAGGTGTACCCGAACGAATCTGCCTGATCATCCGCCAAAGCGTACTTAGCGGGAACCGTCACTTGGTAAGTACCGGTGCCGTCCGTTACGCCCTTGAGCGTGGCACTCGTGACCTGTTCACCGGTCACGTCGTCAACATAGTGTACCGTCAGCGATGCGGCATCCGCACGGTAAGTCACCGTCGTGGTGGTATTTTCCAGCCGCTCAGTTAACGTTGGTGCCAGCACTTCTGCGGTCACGTTGCCGTCAGCCGTGTAGCCCATAACCAATGGGGACGTCACTGCTCCGTAGGTATTTTGGGCCGTCGCGTAACTCGTGCCGGTCACTTCATCGGTGGTCACAGCCCACGTCACGGTCTGCACGGTTGCGGCCGGCGTTTTACTTTGGTCGCCATCCACAATGACATAGTTAATGGTGCGCGTCGTCGTAGCCGTGGTGTGCGCGACGGCATGTGTCAGTTGCACCGTGATGTCGTCAGTATCGTCGTTCGTCAAGGTGTAGGTGACACTGCTACTTTGTCCATCGGCCAGGGCGTAATGTGCCGGCGTTACTACGGTGTAAGTGCCGGTGTCGTCCATGTTGCCAGCCACCGTATTCGTGGAGACCTCTGCGCCAGTCACATCATCGACATAATGCACGGTCAGAGTCTCCGTGTTGGCCGTGTAGTTCACGGTCGCGGTAGTGGCACTCGCCGGCGCGGTAGTCGTGACAGCCAAACTGATGGCAGCCACATCACCATCCGCAGTGTAGCCGTCAATGGTCGGTGATTGTACCACTGCGTAGCCAGATTGTGGCGTGTATACAGCATCACCGGTCACCTCATCAGTGGCGACATTCCACGTTGCCGTCTGGGTCACGCCGGCTGGTGCCTTGGCGCTACTTTGGCCCTCAATGGTATAGTTCACGGTCCGCGTCGTCGTGGCCGCGGTGTGTGTAATAGCGTGCGTCAGGTGCACGGTGATGTTGTCACTATTGTCAGGGGTGACGGTGTAATCAACCGCACTGCTTTGGGTCTTAGCCAGCACGTACTTATCTGGCGCGGTGGCGTGATAAGTACCCGTGCTGCCGGTTAATCCGGTTAAAGTAGTGGTCTCGCCCACTACGGCACCGTTGTCAGCGTCGTCAACATAGGTCACCGTCAGCGCAACCTCTGCGGCGGAGTACGTGATTAGCGTGTTGGTGCTTTGCGTATCACCGTTACTTTGTTCTAGCAGGCCAACCATGCCGTCGTCGGTTATAAAGTTGCCCAAGTCCGCATTATTGGTGTACCCAGCAACTGTCCAACCGGCAATCTGGGCGTCCGTAACATTGTCCAGTCCATCACCGTCCTCAACCGCAAAGTCGCTGCGGGTAACGGTACCGTTATAGTCGGTTGTCTCGGTGTAACCCACGGTCGCGGTCCGGTCAAAGTCAGCTGGCAACTGATCCCAGTCGCCCTCCGCATCGTCAGCGTAATCGAAATAAACGTGATCGGTAAAGGTCAGCGTTTTGTGCACACTAGTTGATGATGGGTAGTAGATAAGCTGGGCGTCAAAACTAACGCTGCCATTTTCGCTATCCAAAGTTTTCAGTTTACTAATTAAGGCATTTTCATCGAGGTAGGTATTGGCAACGCTACTTTGGTCCTCAAGCCAGCCGGTCACGTTTTGCGCCTCGATAGCGGCAAAGACGACGTTGCCAGTCGTACCACTGAGCACGTTTACAGCGGTATTGTCGCCCGTACCCTCGGTCGTGTACTGTACGGTCGTGGTCCGGGTTTGGGCAGCCGGTAAGTCAGCCACTTTGCCCGGATAGGTAATGGCGTTGCCGTTCGCGTCCTGGTCGTTATCCGTCACTGGTGTTGTGTCGGTGGCAGATTTCTGCGCCGTACTCGTGATTGTCTGCGTCACGGTCGCGGTCTTGACCTGCGTGACCGGAACCTGAATTGCGGTCGCCGGGGTATCCGTCAACGTGACCGTACTGAAAGCCCCACTAGCTAACGCCCAGCCGTCCGGAACGGTCACTGTGCTGGAGTCGCCAGCATTACCGCTAACGGTGGTGGTCCCGACAACTTTCTTATTATCGTTCACGTCCACAAACTGCACGGTGTAGTTGTTGGTGGTTGGCTGCGCTACGTAGCCGTTACCACTGCCGTCACCATTGATGGCGCCAACGAAACCATTGATGGGAGCACTACCAGACAGAATGACATTGGAGGTTGGTGCGATGACGGTGACATTGGCCCCAGTGTTTTTGAATTGCTCATTAGATAGATTCAACGTGGTACCATCCGTGCTGGCTAACACCACCTGGTCAACCCCAGCTGGCGTGTTCCGCACGGCCGGAACGGTCATGGTGGCACCGCTGCCGCCAGTGACGTTAATTAAAACGTTGCTATAGCCGTCATAAGCGTTAGTATTCGTGAAGACAAAGTCATTATTGCGGTTGCCCAATTGCGTAGCGTCAACCGTAAACACGTAAGTATTGTCGTTTGCTTTTGCCTTGCTGAAGTCTAAGTCAATTTCGCTATGACCGGCAGTTGCGGCTACGGCAGCGGTGTTGTCACCCACAATCTTATTCACAATGGCAGTTGAGGCCGACTTCAACGCCTGCTCTTTACCCACTATTGAATCAGTAGTGAATTGATACTTGTTGATGCCGTTAGCAACCGCATCCGGCAGTGCACCCGTACCCGTAAGTTTTCCCCCATCAGTCACCAGTACGTTACCAGTAGGCGCGGAGTTATTGTTGGTTAGAGTGACGTTACCCGCTGCTATAGCACTATAACCGCCGATGGCACTACCCGAAAATGGAACGTTGTTCGTCATGGTCATTTCGCCGCCACTAATCAATGTGTACGGGAAGCCACTAGTTAAACCCGACCCACCATTCATGCTGTTCAGTGGTACGCCCTCTAGGTACGCCAAAACAGACATCATGTTGCCAACGTCGGTAGGATTGGCCAACACGCTGCCGCTGGGGAGACCAACTGCGTTGACGACGGAATTTAATGCTACGTTTTTACTACTATCCCGTGGCCCAACAGTCCAAGTATCCCCATCAATCGTTAACCGTAGTCCGGCTTTGTCGATGGCCTGTACGTAGTTAGGCGACCCAATCGTGACGCTACCATAGCCATTGGCCGTGGCGTCTACAAAGGCGCCATCGCTAACGGCGGTGGTCATGATGTCCGCGCCCCAGCTGGCGTTAGCAAAGTAGTGGTTCAATAGCCCGGTAGCGCTCTTATCGGTACTACCGTCACTAGCCGCCCGTACCGGTGCCAGCGGTGCCAGGACAGTTGGTGCCATCATCATGGGCACCATCGCGGCCACGGCAATCCCCGCCACAACCCATTTCTTGCCAGATTTGAACATCTTGTAATGAACCTTGGTCTCACCGCGTAAAGTCATAGTAATTCCCCCAAAGTAAATAAACTAACACCTAAACATTCCCCAATGTATGTATTGTCGCTAATTGCATAATGAATACAGTTCGTCCAATTTATTAAATGATAAATACCGCGCCATGTCAATCATTCTTGACACTTTTAGTGATGATAACATTAACTATTTAATTATGCGTTTATGCAGTGTGGAGGATTAATTTTAGCACCCCATCGTTCATTCGGCCTCATTTCACAAGCACCAATCAAAAGACTGTTACATCGTTCTTGACAGGTCGTTTTACACTCGATGACACCATTTTTCACAAGCAAACAAAAAGACCCCCAGCTCAAACTGGAAGTCTTTTTAAAACGGTAAATAACTACTGTTCGTCAGCAGCGTACTTAGCCGCCTGATCCTTATACCCCTGCACTTCGTCATCAGAAGCAAAGACGAAGTGTCCAGGTGTAATTTCCACCATGTTCCGCTCAGCACCGTCATTTTCGGCACTAGCATCGTAGTAAATCCGCTCACGCCGCTTCTGTACTTCCGGATCCGGAATCGGAATCGCGGACAACAAGCTCTGCGTGTACGGGTGCAACGGGTGGTTGTACACCTCATCGGCAGTCGACAGCTCGACAATCCGGCCATAATGCATAACGGCAATTCGGTCAGAAATGTACTTCACCATGGACAAGTCGTGGGCGATGAACAGGTACGTCAGGTTACGTTGATCCTGAATGTTCTTCAACAGGTTGACCACTTGGGCCTGAATCGAAACGTCCAACGCGGAAATCGGTTCATCAGCGATGATGAACTGCGGTTGCACGGCCAAAGCACGGGCAATCCCAATCCGCTGCCGCTGCCCACCAGAGAATTCGTGCGGGTAACGGGTGGCGTGGTCGGGGTTCAGACCAACCAGTTGTAGCAGGTTAGCCACTTGAGCATCACGGTCGTCATCGTCTTTGGCCAGGTGGTGAATATCAATTCCTTCGGCAATGATATCCTTAACCTTCATCCGGGGGTTCAAAGAAGCGTAGGGATCCTGAAAGATCATCTGCATCTCACGCCGGAATTCCTTCATTTCCTTGGAACCGTTGTGCAACCCGGCAATGTCGCTACCATCAAACAGAATCTCGCCACTGGTTGGCTTGTACAACCGAATGATGGCGCGGCCTGTCGTGGTCTTACCAGAACCGGATTCACCAACCAGGCCAAGGGTTTCACCACGATAGATATCAAAGGAAATATCCTGAATCGCGCGTACTTCCGTCTTCTTGCCGGGGTTAAAGGTCTGTACTAGGTGACGTACCTGCACCAGCTTTTCTTTCTCGTCTGCCATGTGTTAGTCACCCGCCTTTTCTGGATGCATTTGCTGCCAAACTTCTTGGCGGCGCTGAATTTCTGGTGGTAATTCTACCTTAGGTGCGTCCGGGTGCAGCAGCCACGTTGCGGCCGCATGCGTCGGTGATACCTGGAAGAATGGTGGTTCCTGCTCGGTATCAATCTGCAGGGCAAACTGGTTCCGGGCAGCGAACGCGTCACCCTTTGGTGGATCAATTAGGCTGGGCGGCGTACCAGGAATCGCGTATAACCGGTCACTCTTGGTTTCCAAAGTCGGCATGGATTCCAGCAGGCCCCATGTGTAAGGATGCTTCGGGTTGTAGAAGATTTCGTCCACAGTACCGTATTCGATAATCTTCCCCGCATACATAACGGCGACACGGTCGCAATCCCAGCCACAACCCCTAGGTCATGGGTGATGAAGATGATACTGGTATCAATCTTCGTCTGCAATTCCTTCAACAGGTCGATAATCTGGGCCTGGATGGTTACGTCCAGTGCGGTCGTCGGCTCGTCGGCAATCAGAATTTGCGGGTTGTTGATGATGGCAATGGCGATAACAATCCGCTGCCGTTGGCCACCAGAGAACTGGTGTGGGTAATCCTTCAGCCGGTTCTGCGCATTTGGAATACCAACCAGGTCGAGCACCCGGGCGGCTTCCTTCATGGCATCCTTCTGGCTAATCTTGTTGTGCAACAGGAGCGGTTCTGCCACCTGCTTACCGATATTCATGGTTGGGTCCAAAGACGTCATGGGGTCCTGGAAGATCATGGCGATATCGTTACCGCGCATGGCATCCAGTTCCTTTTCAGACTTCTTCAATACGTCTTCACCGTTGAAGTTAACCTCGCCGCTTTTAACCACGGCGTTGTTAGCCAGCAAACCCATCAACGTCCGCAGGGTAACGGACTTACCCGAACCGGATTCACCAACGATGGCGAGCGTCTCACCTTTTTCCAAGCTAAACGAAACGTCGCGGATGGCGTGAACCGTGCCGGCGTACGTGTGGAAATCAATTTGTAGATCTTTGACTTCAAGAATTTTACTCAACAGGCTCACCTCCTAGCGCGTCGTACGTGGGTCAAATGCGTCCCGCAGCCCATCGGCCAGCAGGTTAAAACTAATCATCAGTACGGAAATGACGATGGCCGGGTAGACCATCTGGTACGGCAGGAACCGGAAGTTCTTCTGCCCATCAGAGAGCAAAGTCCCCAGGGAAGCCGTTGGTGATGGAATACCAATCCCAATGTAACTCAGGAAGGCTTCAAAGAAGATGGCCGTCGGAATCGTGAACATCGTCTGAATGATGATGGTTGAACTCAAGTTAGGAATGAGGTGCTTCATCGCGATCTTGACGGATGACTCACCCAACGTTCGCGCGGCCAGGACGTATTCCTGGTCCTTAATTTGCAGGGTTTGCGCGCGCACCAGTCGGGCCATCGTCACCCACCCGGTAAACCCGATGGCAATGATGATGGAAGTCAGACCTGGCTTGAACACCAACAGCATCAGAATGGCAACAACCAGGTTAGGAATGGAGCTGATGATTTCGATAATCCGCTGTAGCACGGTATCAACCATGCCGCCCTTCCAACCGGAAACCAGCCCGTAAACCACACCGATGGTCAGGTCGAACAGCGTAGCCATGAAGGCGATGAACAGTGATACACGTGTACCAACTAAGATACGACTAAAGATATCACGGCCTAGGCTGTCAGTGCCCAGCACAAACCAAACGTTGTTCGGCACGTTGTTCTGTGCGTACACGTTCACCTTGGCGCCGGCAGAAACACCGTAACCACGGAAACCAGGAATACTCCAGTTAGCAATCTTTGGTGGCAAGTTGTTCCACTTCAGGTGCTGGGTATTAGGATTTGACGGTGAAAAGAAGAAACTGAGCAATGAGATAACGATGAACGCAATGATGATCCACAACGAAATCATCGCCATCTTGTTGTGACGCAGGCGCCGCATCGCATCCTGCATGAACGTCATGTTGTCGGTGCCGAGCTTTTCCTGTTGCTCTTTGGCAATGTGCGCCGGCTTGAAACTGTCTGCGGTGATTTTGTAGTCAGCCATTAGTTTGCCTCCCCGGATAAGCGAATACGTGGGTCAATGAACCCGTAGAGAATGTCGACGACCAGGATGATGACGACCAGCATGACACTATACAGCATGGTCAGACCCATGATGGTTGGGTAGTCGTTCGTCAGGATGGAACGGACGAACTGTTCACCAATACCAGGAATAGCAAAGATGTTTTCAACAACCAGCGAACCAACCATCAGGTCAACCGCCATCGGTCCAATGATGGTGACGATAGGAATCATGGAGTTCCGCAGGGCGTGCTTAGCCACAACCTGCCACTTGGAGTCACCCTTTGACCGGGCCAAATCGATGTAGTCGGAGTTCAGGACGTCCACCATTTCGGTCCGCATGAACCGCGCCGTCTGTGCCAATGGCGCCATGGCCAGGGCAATCGTTGGCAGGATGGAGGAACTGAACCCGTCCCACAGGGCAATTGGGAAGATCTGGTACTTGTATGCCAACCAGAATTGTAGCAGGCAGGCAAAGACGAAGTTAGGAATCGAACGTCCCAGGATGGCGAAAATAGTCGCCGTGGAGTCTACCCAGGTGTTCTTGCGGATTGCGGCAATCGCACCCAGCAGAATTCCCAGCAACGTACCCACGATCATCGCCTGAGCACCAATCTGGAAGGATGGTCCGACTCGGGAAATAATCAGGTGGCTAACACTCTGGCCGGCAAACTGGTAACTAGTACCCATATCGCCGTGAACCAGGCCCACCATGTACTTGAGGTACTGGTACCAAACCGGCTTGTCCAACCCGTTGGCTTTGTTTAACGCAGCCAACTGTGCCCCGGTAACTTTCGGGTTGTTGTATGGCGTCCCTGGCAACATCTTCATTAGGAAGAAGGTGATGGACGCAACGATGAACAGCGTTAAAATCAGAAAGAAGATTCGTTTTGCAAGATATTTTGCCATGTGCGTGCTCCCTCGCTTACTTAAACAAACATAATGCCACTAAGAAGATGACGATATGTATTTGTTCGGTAGTCACAGAATGTCACTACGCTAAATCTAATAGTAAAACAATACATTAAAATGCCATTAAAGTAAATAGCGTTTGCTCACGAATTGGCCACCCGCCGCAATTCTTAAACTTATTTACCGACCATCAGCATCCCCGTAGTACGGTGTTTTGCAAGCACCGACCGATTAGAAACCGCATAGAGCAAACCCACCACTGGCGGACTTGTAAACGGTCACAGTATGGCGTAAATCGTCTCAAAATGAAAGTGTTAACGCATAAACGTCAACCCTTTTGCGTAACTATTCTCATTTATTTCGTGCCCAAGTATTCGGTCAAAAATTTAGCGATACCGTCGTGCTCGTTGTCGTCCGTGGTGTAAGCGGCAATCTCCTTCACCGCAGAAACCGCGTTGCCCATCGCCACACTGATGCCGGCCTGCTTCATCATGCCGATATCGTTCATGCCGTCGCCAAAGACGATGGTGCGGGCAGCCGGAATCCCCGTCTTTGCCTGTAGCTCCTGCACCGCCGTAGACTTATCGATTCCCCGCGGGATCAGCTCCATGTTGTCGTGATTTGACGCGGAGACGTGCATCAGGTCAGTGGCCGCCAGCTCTTCCTGAGTGCGGCGCAACCCCTCAGCGTCCCGGGGGCTAATCACAATCCCGTTGGTGATGCGGTCAGCCCGCTTCAGGAGGTTATCCAGCGTGCCCACCTGCTTAACGCCGACGGTTAGCCCGTCAGGTTGGAAGACGCGCAAGGCAGCCTCCACAAAGGTGGGCGGCGTCTGCGTATAGTAAACCGTGTCGTCGCTAAAGTAAAACGCGGACAGCCCATGGCGCGTGGTCACGTTGTTGGTTTGCGTGAGTGCCTCAACGCCCAGCAGGTGGTGTACCCGTTGACCGGAAAAGTCGTAGACGGCCCCGTTGGCTCCAATCACACCAGCCCGGTCGCTGACCTGGTCCGCGATGATCTTGGCCAGCGCGTACATCCGCCCCGTAGCTACGAAGAACGGGTTGCCCGCATCCATGGCTAGGTTGAGCGCGGCCGCTGTGTCGGGCGACACGTGCTGGTGGTCGACCGCCAGCGTGCCGTCAATATCCGTAATGATTAAATGTGGTTCCATGTCCGGGTCCCCTTAACGTTTTATCTCTTATTCTACCAGACATGGCAAATTCCACCAGGGGGGTGAACTAGTATGCGGCGGGGAACACGCGGGTGGACTTGGGGAATGCGGCTTACGCGCCTTACGCCGTAGGTTGCTACACCCGCACGCTCCGGGGTCGCAGCAATTACGTCTCCAGGCACGACGCCTCCGTCCCCAATTCCACCCACGGGTTCCATCCATACACTAGAGCACTAACCATACTTTTGTCCACATGGGATAAGTAACAGTCTGGTGCGTTAGCGGTTCTGGGTCGCGTAAACATTTTTGGTTTTAGCGCTGGCCGCATGCGTCACGCAGATTTGAATGAAACACGCTCTCGTGTGGCGAGTTGAGTTCTTCGCACTAGCAACGGTTATCGCGAAACGCACCACCCCGGCCCGGCCACCGCGGATATAGTCACAACCCCCGTGCTATCGCTACCACATTAGCGTGCGGCCGCGTCGGTCGGCCCGGTGAGCGGAGGCGTGTGGGGTCGGAGTAGTAGCCACTGCCAGGGAACGCAGTCAGTTTGCGCTTTAGCGCTTACTGCCTGCTTCTCGCAGGAATGGCGCAGCCAGTCCGAGAGCTCCATTGTCTTCGACGTACGGCGCGACTAGTTCTGAGACTGACCGGTGGGTTTCCGTGCAGGCTCAGAATAGCGGCGGAAACACGCCCACATTTGGCGGGTTGGAGCCTTCGCCCTAGCTGTGGTTACTGCGGAGCACCCCACGTAAGCCGCAGCTCACCGGTCCGGCCTACGCTGCCGCTTACCGCCTTTGCCGCCACACCAAGACCACGATGAGGCCGATAATTCCCGCAACAACCGCGATCAGGATGACTGTGCTGCGGTTGTACCGCTCCTTTGCCCCCTGGTCCGCCTGCTTAGCCACCGCCGCCGTGTACGGTACGCGCCTGCCCGTCACCAGTAGCCGGTGGGAGTTCACCATGTACGGCGTGCAGGTGATCACGTTGCCAAGTCCTCCCCCCGCTCTGGTTCCAGCTCCCGGACAGCCGTTGGCAGCACCGTTTGGATCCTGAATACCCGGTACGCGTAGTGCTTCCCCGCCACCGTCATCACAAACGTATCGCCCTTGCGCACACGCTTCAGGTTCGTGAACAGCCGCTTTGAGGGTACCCCGCTATGCGCCGAGATGGCCGTGTGGGTGCCCCGACCACCCGTTGGCGCATCCGTTCCCGGCACCACGCCCGCACCGACGTGGAGTGCCTGCTCGCCCACGTTGTCAAAGAGTGGCAGCCGGACACCAATACTACTGACGGTAATGCTGCCCAGCAGGTGTGCCCGCACGGCTTTGCTGAGGTTCTTCTTGTCAAAGCTGTCCTCGGGCTGCGTACGCTTTTGCTCCCTGAGCGCAGCCGCGTAACGGGCCTCGTTTTTGTCAGCCGCCCGCTGCGTTTGGTGGTAGACCACCACGTCGTTCACAAGCTGACTCACAAAGGGGTACGCGCAGACACACAGACCCACAATTAGGATTGCTCGCGCCCATATTCGCCGCATGCCTGCCACTCCCTTCTATTATATGTATGCAACCCCCGAAAATGCGGGCTGCACTGTTGTGCCCTATGCTTGGGTATTGCGACGCCGCATCATGAGCATCGCTGCGCCCATCAGACCAACACCAGCCAGG
Organism: Lacticaseibacillus pantheris DSM 15945 = JCM 12539 = NBRC 106106; assembly: GCF_001311175.1. GTDB lineage: Bacteria > Bacillota > Bacilli > Lactobacillales > Lactobacillaceae > Lacticaseibacillus > Lacticaseibacillus pantheris. The sequence goes on from NZ_BBAI01000007.1 coordinate 31,063, forward strand.
ATGAAGAGTACCCAGCCCATACCACCCGTCATTGGGAGGTAACCGAACGTGTTGGGATCGTTCTTAACGTCGATGGTTTTTTTCTTCGCCGAAACTACCCGCAACGATTGTGAAGCCGGTAGTCTTCGTCATTGTTTGGTAGCCATCAGGTGCGGCCGTTTCAACTAATTCGTACGTACCGTCCGCCAAGCCCTTAACAACGACTTTGCCGTCCTCGCCAGAGGTGTACGTGGTCGCGTCATCGCGATCGTCCACCCACGTGACTTTGTCATGCGCCACTAATGCGTACTTATCGGTAGCGTTTCGCACCACGAATTCTGCACCCTTCAGAGTGGCGCCGGTGGTCGATGACACCTTCTTGAACTTGTGCCCACCGGTTGTCACCTTTGTGGAATCGTCTTCCAGCTCGTGCTTATTACCAGTATCCGTCGTGTAGTTAACGTAGAACTTGTTACCCACAGCTACGTCCGGAACCGCATCTTCAGTGATGTGGGCGGAATACTTCACCGTGATTGTCTTGCCCGCTAGGCTCGCGTAGAACGCCTTTGCATTGGCGTCATTCAGGGTAAAGTTGTAGTCCCACCGCGTATTTGCTCCGCTAAAAGCAAAGCTAGAGTGTGCGTTAAAGTCAGCCAGGTAGTCCTTACTGCTGTCTCCGTTCACAGTCACGGAGTCGATGCCGTCATACACCACACCGCTACCCTCGAACGCGTCCCAAATCCTAAATTCTTTCATACTCGTAATGTTGCTAGGCACCGTGAACTTAGCCTGGTACGTGAACGGCTGACCCACTTCGTAGCGTTGTGTGTCGGTTGCCGCGTTACCCTCTTCGTCCAACAGCACCTTATCAATCCCGTAGTTCTTCGGGTAGAGGTGAATGTTGCTCAACGTGCCGGCCCCCGCAGGATTCTTCACTGGCAACGCCACTATCATTGGTTGGGCACCCGATGTCACCGTACCCGGCACGGTGGTTTCCAGAATCAGGTAAACGGAGTCAACCGATGCACCGCTGCCCAGCTCCGTCTTTGCCGGTAGCTAGTCCAGCTGGCCTGCCCAGTGGGACCAGTCAACTGTTCGGAGCCAACCAGACCGTCCTGGTAATTGCCCAGGCTGGTCAGGTCATTGGTATACCTTGCGACCAACTCGTCTCCGTTCTTACCGGTGTACTCCGCGTAAAACTGTTTGCTGATGTTGTAGACCGTGAACCCAGCATCCTGCAAAGTCGGGCCAAGGTTGCCCTGCTCCAAGCCATTATTAGTAATTGTTGTGTTGTCCGTTAATTTCAATTTATGAATGGTTATTCCGACCGTTGCGGGTGAGCTCGCTGCTCCCACCGGCCGGATGGCTGCCAGACTGGCTAGCACGCTGATCATCAGGACCAACGCGGCAATCAGACTGCCCCAATACCCAAATTTTGCGCGTTTCATGGCGGTTCCTCCTCATCTTGTCAGGGGGGCCATAATGGCGCACTCCCCAATTACCGATACTCATCAATGTCGCTAATCATTCTTTGACTTTGCCTCCACTACGGCCCGACGCAAGCGCCGGCGCCAATACAACGCAATTCCAATCATCAATAATCCGACCATCACTGCTAGAATCGACAGGTGCCGTCCCAGCCTGTGGCAACCATCCCCGGCCCGTACTGCCAGTGGGCGTTTCCGGATGGGTCGCGACTCCCGCCGCGGTCCCACCGCCACTCGCCCCGCCAGTGCCCGGAACAGTGATAGTCGTCTGCGCGTCGTTATACACGTATGGCCGTCCCTGCTCAATAATGGCCGTGGTCAAGTTACCATCGCTCGTTTCCGTAACCGGCTGGCCGTTAATCAGCACCGAGTTATACGAACCGTCCGCGTTGTAGGTACTGGTCGGTACCACCATCGGCACCGGATTAGTTAATATCTGGTAGCCGGTTGGTGCGTGTACCTCCACCCACTCGTAATCGCCCGCGGGAAACATAATTTCACCGGTTGTTACTAGGCCGTTGTCGCCGGAGGTAAACTGCCGCACCTTTGCGTCCGTGGTCGGCGTCGCGCTGGTGACCCAGCTGAGCTGCTGTAAGTTATCTTGTTGGGCAGCCAGATACTCCCAGCCGCCCGCTAGCTGTCGCCGAACAACAAACTTCGCGCCGGCTAACCGACTTTGGTCACCATTCGCCTGGCGCCCAATTTTGAAGAAGTAGGGGTCACGCTGGTAGGCCACGTTCTTAGGGTAAATGTGCAAAGCCGCGGTGCTAGTGCTGTACATGTTAGGAATCACCAGCAGTCCGGGTAGGGCCGTTACGTCAACGTCCTCCGCCCCCGCGGTGTCCGCATCCTCAACGATGAAGTACGCGGTTGGCTGCTCGTCACGTTGGCGTTCAACCGGGAAGCTCGCGACTCCCTGCTCGCCAGTACTGCTAGTCGCAGTCGTCACGTCCGCAACCAACGGCATCGCCCGCTCTTTGGCAACGGTAGCCATGGCCTCCGCGGTCATATCGCCATTCCCGTACACTTGGGTGAACCGGTCCATCCCGCCTGCAAAGTCGCGGAGATAATCGCTCGCGTCATACACCCGCATACGTACGCCGTTCAGGCCCACGCTGTTGGTGATTGCCGCGTGATTGCTGTCTAATTCAGTCCCGTTGTTACTGATACTCGGCAGTTCATCCCGGCTGTGGTACAGCCGTTTGTGGATGGTAACCGTTGTGGTCGTCGTCGCGGATACGGTGTGCGCCCCCGTCAACAAGACGGTCATACCCACTACGGCAATGATGGCTGCTAGGAGCCAGCGTGTGAGTTTAGTCATGACCATCACCTCCCCGACGCCGTTGAATGAGTGCCCAAGCACTACCGATGAGGACCAGCAGCAACCCGCCAATCATGTAGCCCATCAGGCCGCGGCTCCCCGTGTCGGGTAGCTTGCCTCCCGGTGGGGTGACGGGTTCGTTTTTAACCGTCACCGTGGCGGTATTGGGATTGGCTTGAACATTCAGCTTGTAATCCAAATCAACCTCTTCGGACCCAATTTCATCACCATCCTTGTCGACATAAGTGGCACTGATACCGGTCGCACTCACCACCACTTTGATCCGCCGGGATAGTAATTCGAAGCCATCTGGAGCTTTGGTTTCTTCGATGAAGTAGGTGCCTTGGACCAATTTGGTAGAGAAAATGAGCTTGCCGTCTGTATTCGAGGTCTGCTCCTCAATCCTGTGACCATTTGCATCGGTGAGGATGAACACAGCCCCGGACAATGCTTGCTTGTCAGCACCGTTAAGCTTGTGCACCGTGAGCTCAAAATCTTTGAGACGGTTAACAACCTTGTTGTTTTCTGGCATCCCCGTGGTCCACTTAATGGAGCCATCGTTATTAACCGTGACGCCGTAGACCGTGCTGTTGGGCTTGAAGCATCTGGCGTCGTCGTTTCACGCATGGTGTAGGCCCCAGGTGCGATATCCTTAAACGTTACGTGCCCATCTGCGTCGGCAAGAACCTCGTTGCCAACCTGGCTACCATTCTTGTACAGCGTGAAACCTGCGCCCTGCAAGGACCCACCATCCGCGTCAACTTTGTCGAACTGGATGGTGCCGTTCACCTTATCGCCCAGGTAAACCGTGACCGTGTTCGTCTCCTTGGTGTAGGTCTGGTTCCCCAGCACCGGTGTCATGGTCACCGTCGCTTTGTTTTCCAAAGTCGCGCGTGGGTCAACGTTCGTTGGGTTCGTCACAACGCGCACCGCCAAACGGATGGTAAAGTAGCCACCAGTGAAGGCAATGCCACGAATTTGGGTTTCAGTGAGTTCGATGGTGACCTTTTGTCGGTTACCTTCTGACCCAGTGCTGACCGAATTGGTGACGTTAACACCGTCACCAGAGGGAGCCACCCCATTAGTTAAATCGCTGAATAATCTAGCCCGGTCATTACCGGACACCAGCTGCAGGTGCTCCGGCAGTACATCGGTAATCGTGATTTTCCCGGGTTTGGCCAGGTAGTCATTCAACGAGTACGTTTGCTGGTTAATGTAGTAGTAGAACGTACCGTTAGGGTGATAACTGTTGACCAATTCTTGATCTAAATTGTTGTTAGTCCAGGTATTACCCGTTTCTGTTGCCACATCACTAGGGCTACCCCCACCTGGAAGTTTCTGGCTGCTAACACTCTTACGATTCTCCAAGTCTTTAGGTATTTCTAGCTCCCGCGATCCGCTAGACAAGGCCAACCAGGCGTTGGTCGAAGCACCGTACGTACCCCGTTTGAATTTGAACGTTGAGCCAGTGATACTTAGAGCCACCGCCCCTTTGGCAAAGGTGGCCGCCCCAGACCAGTCCTCCCATTCTTTGTCGGGGTTCGTGTAGCTGGCTGGCGTCCATTCGCCCCAGGTATGAGAGGTGTAACCCATGGTCTCTTTTGCACCCGTCGACGTGTTTTGATATTCATTTTCAAAGTTGCCTTTGGTAACACCAACACGGGTATTCGCGTAAAACTGCCTGTGGCTAACGTGATGGCTATCAAATTCTGGTTCCGCCGTACCCCCACTCAGCGGGTTAACAAACTCACCAGGGTTCAGGGAGGTAAACGTTAACTGTGCTTGGTTTAGCAAGTCACCGTAACTGCCGAATTCCACGTGGGTATTCTTGTCACCCTTCACGAAGAACGTCACTTCCCAGTCAAAGCTCCGTACGTTGGCCAAAACCAAACCAGAGTAGAAATTGTGGGAGAAATCAAAGGCGTATACCCTGCTCGAATTCCAATCGCCATTATGGTTCGTAATGTTATCAATTTTGACGTAGGCACCAATATCAACGATTTGACCATGGCTATCCATGACCGTACCAACATAGTCATATTCAAGCGTAAGGTTCACATTGCCCGCACCCGTACGATTTCTAAAAATCACTGCGGTCGAACCCGCGGTCGCGTACTCACGATAACGGTTAGTTTCCATAGCGGTCTGACTACCGTACCCGCCGGATGTGGCGGTGCTAGATTTAACTTTTACGTCATAATTATTTGTCTGACTCGCAACATCAACCTTGAGGTCAGCCGACGCATTGGCCAGCAGCCGTAAATTGGTTGCCTCCAACACAGCGTTCCCAGGTGGGTCAACCTTAGCGGTAGCCTCATTGGTGTCGGCGTCCATAGTATCCGTTTCCGGCTCTTTGGCATCAGCATCTGCCGTCACCGATTCCTCGGCATCCGCATCTTCATCTGCCGGCACCACCGCCGCGTCCCTGTCAGTCTCCGTCAGCTCCGGCGCACTGACATCAGTTGTGGTAGTGACATCTGGAGACTCCTTAGCCGCGGCCGTCTCTTTAGCCTCCGCTACTTGATCCTGCACGGCTACCGGCAACGTCACGGTGTGCGGATCCGCTGCGGTTTCCTGCAGCAGGTCCTTCGTCACCGTGCCCCCCATGTCCTGACCATCCAGCTGCACCCAGACGACCAGCTGGGTGGCGTCCAAATCGGTGCTCACCACCAGCTTACCCTGGGCGTCCTTACTATATTCGTCTTCGTGGTACCATTCGTCGTCAGCGTCCGTCTTTGATTGCTCAAGGTCGCCATCGCGCCGAACGACGGTCCCGGTACCATTTTCTGCTTGCGCTAGACGAATGCGAATCGCTCGGGTTGTGTGGTCGGCCGGGTCGTGGCGGTCAAAGTCGATCTGCCAATCAATCCGGTCATCCACTACCGTTGGGGTAACGGTGACCCGCGCCGATTCATCATCCACTATCGTAACCGCGTTGTCGGCGGCATTGACAGTTTGTGTGCTGCCCCAGAGCCCCTGTAACTGCATCAGCAGTAACAGCAGCACAGCGCAAGCATTAATCAATCGTTTAGTCATCTTATTACCTCCCCTCGTCAAAGTTACAGCGTCGTCTCGGCTGCCAAAGCATCCCCCTTGTGCACTTTCCAGCAGCTGCCTATAACTTTAATCTACGCGAGCGAACAAGGTGGCGTATTCAATTACAGCAATTCACAACTGAGCATATAATCATTAGTTAACTTAATTACCGGTATTTGGTACACAGCGGTAACGACTATTCTTTATTTTGGGCAATAAAAAAAACGCCTTAATTGGCGTTGATTTTTTGCAAACCCTAACAAAATTTTTTTTATGCTTATATTACTGGCGCTTGTACCGACGCAATCCGTGCCAAATCCAACCTATACTAAAGCCCACAATGGCGGGACAAATCCACCCCAGACCCATACTGAATCCCGGTAAGTATTGTCCCCAACCAAGCACCTGGTGTACCCAACCACCTTTGAGTCCCGCCGGCAACGCATTGAGACCATCTAGAAGTGCCGGTACAAAGGTGAAAATGGTCGTCATGACGTACACTACGCGATCGTCCGCGAATAAATGCTCGGCCAACGCTGTGAGTATTAGCACAATTGCTAGCGGGTAGAGAAAGTACATCACGGGCTCGGAAATCGCCAGAATCTCGTTGAGTCCAACATTGGCGATGATCAGGGAAAGCAGTGCCGCCCAGAATACCACCTTCCGGTACTTGAGCCGCGGAAACAGCTCTACTGCCGTGTCCCCAAAGGACGTCAGCAAGCCAATACCGGTTTTCAGACAGGCCAGTATCACGATGATGGCGGTCAAAATACTGCCAGGGTGCCAAAGTAATAGTTGGAAATTTCGGCAATGATGACCCCGCCGTTGCTGGCAAAGTCGAACTGGCCCAGGGAAGTCAGACCCATAAACGCTAACGCGGCGTACAGCACGGCCATGAGGATGGCGGCAATCCCGCCCGCTTGATGGTGTCGGTGGCGATGGCTTTGGGCTTCGTGACGCCCAGCTCCCGAATTGCGTTAACCACCACGACGCCAAAGGCCAGACTTGCCAAGCATCCATGGTCATGTACCCATCGGTGAACCCCTTAACCAGCGGGGTGTGCCGGTACGCGGTCGCCACCATGTCCTGGTTAAAGTGCCGAGTGGAAAGATGATGGCAAACGCTAGCAGTAACGCGAGGGCCACGAGGAATGCCGGCGTCAGCACCTTCCCCACGTAGGTCATGATGCGTCCTGGTCGACGGGCTAACAGCCACGCCACCACGAAGAACGCAACGGAAAATACTAGCAGGGCCAACTTTGCGTGGCGTTGTGGGATGAACGTGGATAACCCGATTTCGTATGAGATGGTCGCGAGCCGTGGCGTGGCGAACAGCGGCCCCATACACAGGTACAGCGCGATGGTAAAGAAGAATGCGTACGGACGACCAACCTTCTTGGCTAGTGAGAAGACACCATCAGTCCGTGAAAGGCCGATAGCGGCTACACCGAGTAGTGGGAGCCCGACGCCAGAAACGAGGAAGCCAATCAAAGCTGGGATCACATTTTTACCGGATGCCTGACCCAAAAACACGGGGAAGATTAAGTTGCCGGCACCGAAGAACATACCGAACAACATCGAACCGATAAAAAAACAAGTTACTACGCGTTAAACGTTGCTTTTCCATATCTCTGTGTACAACCCCTCTTACGTACGTGGCGAAAACAGTCATTCCATTCTACCACGGAACACCCGGAATGTGTTATTTACTCTACTGCATGGCAACGTTGGGAGTATGCGTAGCAACGTGGTGGTTCCGGCCGTGTGGGTGGCCTTCGTGACCGGAGCTACGGCGACCACCATCTAACCCTTTGTGCTACACTAAATGGGCAGAAAGTTGAGGAGGAACCACGATGCCTGACACAATTGAACTTTACACTGACGGCGGTAACCGGAACACCGGCGTCAACAAGGGCGGCTCCGTCCGTCCAACCGACAAGAGCGCATGGGCCGCCCTCCTCCGGTACGGTGACCACGAAAAAAATGTTGTCCGGCGGTGAGTTTGGCCGCACCAACAACTACATGGAAATCATGGCCGCTATTCAGGGCCTAACCGCCATCAAGCGGACAGATATTCCCGTCAACCTGTACTCGGATTCGGCCTACGTTATCAACACCATGCAACAGCAATGGTACGTCAAATGGCGCGCCAACGGCTGGCGTAAGCAAGGTAAGCCCGTGAAAAACTCCGAGCTTTGGCAACAGTTACTCGCCCAAGTCGACCGCTTTGACAACCTCACCTTCAACAAAGTCAAGGGCCACGCCAACAACCGCGATAACAACCGGGTGGATGCCGCACTCAACGAGACTATGGACAAAATGTAACGTCACACCACAAAGACGACCCCCCTCCCGCAAAACCGCGGCGTGTGCGGGGTCGTCTTTGCTTAGCTATGCATCCAAATATTGCTCACCGTACTCAGACTGGAGGTAATCCGTGATGGTACGCCGCATGTGAGCCACGCTGGGCGCCTGGGCCTGCGTGGGGTTAACCACCATGCACAACGTACGTTCAAAGTCGGTCGAGAACGGAAAGACGTTGACGTTACCGACCAGTTTGTTCAGGGCCAACTCGGGCAATATGCCCAGCCCCAGTCCTGATTCCACCATCGACAGAATGGACTGGTCGTCAATTGAGTACGTCAGCGAGTTGCCCGAAACGTGGTAGCGGTCCAGCGCGCGCTTGGTGTCACGATCGTAGTCCTGTTGCTGCAGGATGAAGCTACGCCCGCCAATATCGGCATCATCGACAAACTCACCGTTGCGCGGCTTAAAGTCACTGGGCGTCACGCAAAAAATGCGGTCCTTGATGAGCGGCGTAACGTCAACGTGGCTGTCCACCGGTAGGAGCGAAAAACCAATATCGATGGTACCGAGGCGCACCTGCTCGTTAATTTCGTTGAAGCCCGCCTGGACGACTTCAATATGCACTTGCGGGAACTGCGCCTTATAACGCTGAATTATTTGCGGTAGCCAGTTAGTCGAGACGGACGAGAAGGCGCCGATCCGCACGCGCCCGGCGGCCATACCATTAATGTCATCGGCAACTTGATGGAGTTGCCCTTCGAGGTTGAGGATACCCTGAATCACGGGGAGCACGGTGCGCCCATCGCTGGTCAATTCGACCCCGCTACGGTTACGGATAAAGAGTGGGAAGCCCAACTCGGTTTCAAGCTGGCTAACGCTATGGCTAACGGCACTGGGGGTCACGTTCAGTTCGGCGGCGGCACGGGCAAAGGTGCCGGAGCTGACCACTGAAGAGAAGACTTGGTAGCTAAAATTGGACATGGTTCCACCTCTAGTTGAATATCTTTCAAGTTTAAATGAAATAGTTGAGCTTTATTTATTATAGGGCGGGCTGTAGGGTAAAGGCAAGAGAGCGGAGCAGGCCGTTTAGAGAGCGGAGCCCCGCGGTCAGAAAGCAGAGCATAAGTAGTTACGGACGGGAAGCCCGTACTTGGCTTCCTGTTCGTAACTGCTTATGCGTCGCTTTCTGCGGGGCGCAGCTCGTTTTAATACCTGACACTAACGCGGGAACGCCGTACCAATCACCAGTTATATACCCCGCTCCACCAACCACTAATTCAGCCACAAGGAGGAAACAGCAATGGATTACGCAGAACGTACTCAACGCGCCACGGATAACGGACTAGGTGACCTACTAGCCGCGCCCACTAAGAACCAAATCAGCTTTGCGGGCGGTCTGCCTGACCCCAAGCTGTTTCCCCAGCAGGAACTGAGCGTCGCGTTTGCCGCAGCGATGGCCAACAGTACCGGCGACCAATTCCAGTACTCTGACGCCCAGGGTTTCCGCCCGCTACGTGAACAGTTAGCCCGGCTACTGCAGCGCGACGGTGTCCGCGCCACCGCTGATACCATCGCCATGACGCAGGGGGCCCAGCAGGCGCTCGACCTCATCGCGCGCCTCTACATCAATCCCGGCGACACTATCGTCGTCGAGGCACCCACGTACCCCGGTGCCATCAGTGCCTTTGATACCTACGAACCGCACTATGAGGGTGTCCCGGTGCAAAGTGACGGTATGGATATGGTCGCGCTCCGCCGCGTACTCACGGAACGCCGGGTAAAGCTCATCTATACCGTGCCCGACTTTCAAAATCCCACCGGCACCGTGATGTCGCTCAACAAGCGGCGGACGTTGCTCGCCCTCGCGCGGGAGTTCGACGTCATGATTATTGAGGACGCGCCCTACCGGTGGTTGCGCTACAACGGCATTAACCTGCCCACGCTCAGCGAACTGGATCAAAGCGACCGCGTCATCTTTGTTGACAGCATGAGCAAAGTCCTCGCGCCGGGTCTCCGGGTGGGCTGGGTGCACGCCGATGCAGAGATCATCAAGGACCTGGTCGCGCTCAAAACTGGCGCCGACCTTGAGTCGAGTACGCTCACCCTTCGCGGCGTGAGCCAGTACCTCGCCGATAACGATCTCGACGCCCACATTGCGGCACTCCGCCACAACTACGCGCAAAAGCGTGACGCCATGGTCGCTGGTCTACGCGCAGAGATGCCCGGCACAGCGATAATCAGCGCGCCTCAGGGGGATTCTTCGTCTGGCTAGAGTTGCCCACCACCATCAACACGGACGTTCTGGCACGGGAGTACAAAGACGAACTGGCACTGGTGCCTGGCAGTATGACTTACCCGTTGCACGACCACCATAATGGCCTCCGCCTCGCCTTCACGCACGCATCAATTGATGACATCAAGACGGGGTGCCAACGCCTCGGCCGCGCCGTCCGCCAGGCTATGGCTAACACAGTTACCATCCGCAACGACGCACAGGCACACTAAAATTAACTGACCACGCCCAAAAAGCGGGACCCGGATTGATTTACCGGATTCCGCTTTTGATTGGTTTGGATTAACGAACTACGCCTAATCCGCGTCCTTGTCAGCTGGTGTATCGGTAGACTCGTTCACCGGCGCAGGCTCGGGGGCCTCGTTCATGAAGTCAAAGAACCCGTTATTCGGCTCCTCCACGAAACAGGTCAGCACGGTTTTAACCACCGCGTATGCTGGTATCCCCAAAATCACGCCCAGCAGGCCCCAAATATTGCCGGCCGTAAGCAGGATGACAATGACCGTTAGCGGGCTAATGTCGAGCGTCTTACCGATGACGTTCGGGTACACAAAGTTGTTATCAATTTGCTGCACGGCGACGGCAACCACTACGGCCCAAAGCACGTTCTGCCAGGAGACGGTCATCGCGACCAGCACCGCCGGCACGGCACCCAACCACGGGCCAATGTACGGCACCATGTTCATCACCCCAGCAGTAAAACCGATAGCTAATGCGTACGGGGTGCCAACGATGTAGTACCCAATGCAGGACAGAATGGCAACAATCAGCATATCCGTGAACTGACCGGTAAAGTAAGTTTCAACGGTACTGTTCACGCGGTGTAGCAAGCTGGCGACAAACGGACGTCGTGCCGGAGGGCAGAAGCGCTGAATATTGCCGGAGAGCTTGTCGCCGTTCTTCATCAGGAAGTACAAAATAATGGGCGCCATGAAAATGTTGACCAGGGCGTTACCAATCCAGCTGACCACAGAGGAAATTTCGGTGGCGTTGTTGCCCAGCAATTTGGTCAGATTTTTAATCATCTTTTGGTTATCAAAGTCGAACTTCTTAACGATAGTATCAACGCCGATACTCTTGGCGATGTCCGTACTGGCTAATTGATTAGCTAACTTTTGCGCGCGGTCAGCCAACTGTGGCAGGTTTTGGACGATGTTGACCACCTGACCGGTAATCCGCGGGATCAGCACCGCCAGCCCACCGATAACCAGGATGAGCAGAATGATAAAGGCCGTGATGTTGGCGGCCCGCCGCCGCATTTTGAGCTTCATCAGCAGTTTGACCAGCGGGCGGAGCAGGTAGTACAGGAAACCCGCAATCAGAAAGGGACCCAGCAAGGTCGAGAAGAAGGTTTGCAGGGGCTCAAAAACAAAGGAAATTTTGGTACATACGAAAATCAGGACGGCCACCAATAGTAATTGGACTGTCAGGTACAACCAGCGTGCCTGGCGACTAGTTAGGCGCACCTTACCGAGCGGCTGCTTCACAAAGGCCACTTCCTCTCCACGTGTTATTTACTTTCAGTATACAGGTTCCACCCACACAGCGAAACCGTTGTTCAATTTGCTATTGGCAGGTTGTGGTGGCCTGGCGGTTACGGTTGGGGGCGGGGATTCTGCGACCGAAGCTACCAAGCCAGAACTGCCAGCCACCCCAGCATAAAAAAAGGGAGCCCGCCCCAGGCGAACTCCCAATAGATGATTGTTCAATTTATTACCGCAACCCGCCTACTTGATGTAAGCGTACTTGTAAGACCACTGCGTCCCCGCCGTGTTGTGGATGATGCCGTGCACGTCGCTCTTCTGCAGGTAAGAGTATACGCTCTGGTACAGCGGCGTAACCGCCTGATCCTTCATGAGGACGTGGCTGGCGTCAATCATATCCTGCCAACGCTTAGTAGGGTCGTTCGCATCCGTAACCGAAGCCTTCTTCACGAGCGCCTCGTACTCCGCACTGTCATACTTCCCGTAGTTGTAGGAAGCGTCCTTCTGCAGAATCTGCAGGAAGGAAATCGGGTCGTTGAAGTCGGCACCCCAACCAGCCAGTACAATGTCAAAGTTGCCGTTCTGCTCGTTTTGCTGAGCGGCCTGCGACGGCATTGTCTGAATCTTCAGGGTGAGACCCGGCAGGTACTTCGCTGCCTGCGCCTTCAGGTACTGAACCACCTGCTGCGTAGCCTTGTCGCTACCGTTATCGCTTGGTGCCAGGACGGTCAGCGTAATATCCTTAACGCCGGTTTCCTTCTGCGCTTCAGCCCAATCCTTCTTGGCCTGCTGGACGTCGTAATCCATCGTGCCCGATACCGCCTGATCCTTGGAGAAGTCCTTCCCCGTCTTTGGGCTCGAGGCGAGCGACGTTGATACTAGACCAGTTGGGATCACCGTACCCTGGCCGACCACCTTCTTCGCCAACTGCTTCCGGTTAACCAAAGCCGAAATTGCCTGACGGAAGTGGGTGTTGCTTAGAACCTTCTTCTTGTTAGCATCACTGTTAGCCCGGTTGTACTCCAGGAAGCTGACATAGGAGTAAGGATAGATCTTGTACTCCTTGTTGTGCACGTAGTTGTCTACCTGGGTGGCTTCCAACTGCGTCAAATCAACTTTGCCGGTCTGGTACAGGTCCAAACTGGTACCCGCATCACCAACGACGGTGTAGTTAATCTTCTGCAACTTAACCTTCTTGGCGTCCCAGTAGTCCTTGTTCTTCACAAAGGTCCACTTGTTGCTCGTCCCGTTCCACTTGGAAATCTTGAACGGGCCAGTGTACACCGAGTACTCCGCCTTGGTGCCGTACTTCTTGCCGTACTTTTCCACCACTTTCTGATCCTGTGGCGAAAACAGCGGGTAGGCCATCAAAACCTTGAAGTAGGCAATTGGCTGGTCCAGCTGCACTACTACCGTGTCCTTGCCCTTAGCCGAGATGCCTAAAGTGTCCGGGCTCTTCTTGCCCGCGATGATGTCGTCAGCGTTTTTAATCCCGGAAAAAAAGGTAGGAGTACGGTGATGTGGTCTTAGAATCAATCGTCCGCCGCCATGAATAAACGAACGACTGCGCCGTAATGGTGTCGCCGTTGCTAAACTTAGCGTTCGGACGAATCTTAAACGTGTATGTTTTCCCGTCAGCCGACACCGTGGCGGACTTAGCTAAACCGGCGGTCGCCTTGCCGTCTTTGCCTAAACGGTAAAAACTCTCGTAAACGTTCCCCGTCTGCCCGTAGCCAGTCGACTTGGAAATATCGATGGTATCCAGTTGCGCTGACGCAGCCAGGTTCAATTCCTGCTTCTTACTACTGCTTGATGAACTGCTTGACCCACATGCGGCGAGTACCAGCGCCGTTGCGAGTACCAAAGTCCCAGTGGCCGCTAATCGGGCCCATGATTGCTTATGCATTTAAATGCCTCCAGTTTTAACCGGCGGCCACGTTCGAGGTGACCGCACCGTTCTTCTTCATCTTTGTCCGCCCTATGCTCGAGCGCATACAGCAAGGTTCTGCATCTGCTTCCTGTTTACACACCGAACAACACATTTGCTGGGCCATGCGACCACCCCCTTTCATCATCTCATCGTGTTCAACCTAATCGTGGCAGCCACAACTACCTACGAACAACAAAGGGCGCCCCACAACCCGGAAACCGGATTAAGGGACGCCCACGCGCGTTACCACCCTACTTTGCGTGCCACAACACGCCTCAACGGTACCGCCACCTCGCAGTGGTGATACCCGGCAAAGTAACGCTTGCCCACGAACCAGTATCGCTGGTTACGGCTCCGAGACCATCTTCACTACCCGGCCATTACCTCCTCACACCGAACGGAGGCTCTCTGAATAACGGCCAAAGTAGTTACTCTTCTCATCAACGCCTAAACACGAATCTTAAACTGACGCAAGTGTACCGTTTATCAACCGTTCTCGCAACAGCACAAAGTTAAAAATAACGCATTGTACGATTGCGCCACCAACAATTGCTTACAAATTGTACCTACTATCTGTAATTAAAAAAACTAACTTTCGTCCTCATTAATTTTGTTCACAACCCACCCATGCTCGGAGCGCTGCAACTCCCACAGACTGGTCGTGGTAGTGGGCGCCTCGGGTTCGGCGTCGGTCCCCACGGGCATCGTGGTGCGTGTGATAGTCGCCCGAATAAGCAGTTCGTCTTTGTCGGTCGCCAGTCGCGCCAAGTTGTCGAAGGTCAGCTCGGTATACCCCACCGGCGCAGCGGAAGCTGGCCAGTCGCGGGTCATCTGGGTCCAGGCGTGCTTGGTGGTATAACGGGTCAGCTCGCTACGGTCACGCTGATCGACGGCGGCCTGAACGTGTCGCGCGAGGGCGATAAATTCGTCGCGGTTGGCGACCCCTAGAGGTACGGTCGCCACTTTGGCGGGCCGCTGGGGTTGCTCAACCGTCTCGGCAAAGGCGGCAACGCGATCCTGCTGCTGTTGGGCACGACGCCGGGCGCGCAGGCGGGGAACGACGAGGTACCAGAGCGCAAAGACGACGGCAATCAAAATGATGGCGCTCACGGCGCCGCTGCCGTTCCCACCGTTACTGCGGGTTGCCTCCCGAATTAAGTGGCGCATACCAAAAAGGCGCACACCCATAACTCCAAACACCATAGTAGTTCCTCCTCAAACTTCATTTTCCTACTGTATATATTATACCGCTATCGTCACCGCGCAGTGGCGGTTCTGGCCGGCGGGGTGGTCCGTGCTGGCAAAGTGGTGGTGGGGTTGCGGCTTCCGTGCCCTGCGCCATGATTGCAACCTTAGTGGTCGCCGGCAGCGTTGGTCGGGTTGATGAGTTACGGCTTCCGTGGGCGCTCCGCGGTAATCCACTGCTAGGGCGAAACCTCCAACTCGCCAAGTGCATGCGAGTTTCCGGTGCGATTCTGAGCCTGCCCGGAAGCCCACCGGTCAGTCTCAGAACTCGTCGCGTTCTAATGGCTAAAGCCTATGGAACTCTCGGACTGGCTACGCCATTCCTGCGAGAAACACGCAGTAAGCGCTAAAGCGCAAACTGCCTGTGTTCCCCGAGCAGTGGTTACCGCTCCGGCCCACACGCCTTCACTCACCAACCCGACCGACGCGGCCTTACCTACTATCACAACCACGTCTACAGGCAAAGCGCCTCCACCCCACCGTCACTTTGCTGGCCCCCGCTCTTTGCTCCGATTATGAGTAACGACTAAATCAGTGATTTGCCGAGCTCATCAATGCGTACAGGTAGACCGTGGTCTAAGTTTTGAGATGCACACAACGTTACCTGAGACGTGATTTCAACAGTATCATGAGCCCATGTCGATTGGACCGGTGAGCGGAGGCGTGTGGAACGCAACCGTAACCATTACCGCCGTGTATCGAGAACCCGCGGGCGGGGTTTGGGACGGAGATTAGCGCCACGAGCCGTGACTTACACAGTAACGAGAGGCCGCGTCGGTCGAGTCGGTGAGTGGAGACAGGTGGAGTCGGAATGGTAACAACTGCCACTATGTCTCGGAAACCCGCGAGTGGTATTTGGGACGGAGGTGTCGCGCCCGGAGACGTTACCTATACAGTAGCAAGAGGCCGCTTCGGTCGGGCCGGTGAGCGGAGGCGTGTGGGGTCGGAATGGTAACCACCGCCGGGGTGCAACGTTCTTATGGCTTTAGCCATTAGAACGCGACGAGTTTCGAGACCAGCCGGCGGGTTTCCGGATGGGCTCGAAATCGCACCGGAAACTCACCCGGGCTTGGTGAGTTGGAGGTTTCACCCTAGCAGTGGATTACCATGGAGTGCCCCACGTAAGCCGCAGCTCGCCGGGCCGACCGACGCGGCCGCCCACCCGCCACCGTAGCAACCTACGGCGTAGGGCACGCAAGCCGCAGTCCCAAATACCACCCGCGTGTTCACAGCCACCTAAGCCGCATTTCACCGGTTCAACCGACGCTGCCGTCCACCCACCACCGTATAAAAGGCCGCGACACGGGGTCGCGGCCTTGTTGAGTATTGTATTGTTGGTGCACCTGTATAAGGTTGTGTTCGAGTTACTTCAGGACTTTGAACTGGTCGTTCTTGTCCATCTTGTCCTTGGCGTCAGCACCAGCTCGATGGAGCCGAAGTCCATCTGCGCGCGGAGCTTCCAGTTTGCCGGAATGTCGAATGCATCCCGAACCAAGTCGTCAATAATCGGGTTGTAATGCTGCAGGTTAGCGCCGATGCCATTTTCGGCCAGCGCTACCCAAGTGTTGGTCTGGATGGCACCTTCAGCCTGTTCCGCCCAATCCTTGAAGTTAGCAGCGTACAGCGGGAAGTCGTTTTCCAGCTGGGCAACCTGGTCCGTGTCCACAAAGTAAAGGATGGTCCCGTAAGCCGCCTTGAAGCTAGCAATCTTTTCCTTGGTCTTTTCGTAGGCCGCCTCAGTTGGCACCTCACTCTTGAGCCGCTTAACCACGATGTCCCACAGTTCGTCGTGCTTAGCACCGAACAGGAAGACCGCGCGGGTCGTAACGGCGTTAAATGCGTGTGGCGTTGCCTGAATGGTGTTCTCCACCAATTCCACGATGTCCTCGTCGCTCTGCTTAACGTTCTTGCCCAGCGCGTAAATTGAGTGCCGCTGGTTTAACAAATCCAAAAGTTTAGTTTCCATAACTGTAATAACCACCTTATCTTTTTGCTTACAAGAATCATCTTACCAGCTTATTTTTTTGTAAGTACAGTACCGAACTGATTTTCGGTGACCCGTTTACCCAAAGTAACCGATGACCATCGCAACCGCCAGAATGACTAGTACGACGGTGGTTATCCACACATACAGACGGTCGTGCTCCACCATGAAAGCATATATGGAAACGACCACTCGCAGTACCGGCGTCAGGATGAGCAGGAACAAGCCAACCATCATGACCGCATCGGCTTGACCGTGCAGCAGCCCGGTGAAGATTGTCCCAAAGCGGTGTGGTTGCGAGCCCGTGGCGTAGTTGCCGCCCTGGAAGAGCATCAACACCAGCCCAATAAGTAAGACCACGACCGCCGCAATCACACCGATACGCATGATACGACCAATTAGTAGTTCAACGTACTTGGTTTCCTCGTGCATCTGGTCCCGTTCACGATTTTGCATCAGATGGTCACCCCGAATCCTTTCAGCAGCATCTGAATCCCCATGAAACCAATGATGGGTACAAAGATCATGCGTAATAACCGCGTGGGCATAATCGGCATAATCCGTGATCCAATCAACGCGCCACCCAGAATTCCCAGTGCGAGTGGTACCGCAATTTCCGGCCGCAGTGACCCGTTAAAGAAGTACACGGTCGCACTCGCGGCAGCCGTTACCCCCATCATCAGGTTAGACGTGGCGCTACTAGGCTTGAGTGGCATCTTCATGATGGTGTCCATCGCAATCACTTTGAACGCACCACTACCAATACCCAGCATCCCCGAGGCTAGCCCCGCCCCAAACATCATGGTCATCCCGCCCGGAACGTTGGTGACGGTGTAATCAACCTGCTTCTTTGTGGCCTTATCGTAGTAAGAGCCGTTCAGCTTCAACTTGGTGGCCAGCTCGTCAGGATGGTCCGCTGGTGCGGCGTCGGTTTTACCAATCAACTTACGGATCATGTTGTAGGTGGAAAATACCAACAACGCGCCAAACAGCCAGTACAAAATGTTGGACGGAACCATGCCCGTAACGATAGCACCCACGATGGCACCCACCGTCGTCCCGATTTCGAGAAACATCGCCACCCGCAGGTTCAACATATCGTCGCGGAGGTACGCAATGGTCGCACCAGAACTGGTCGCAATCACCGCGATAATGCTGGCCGCAATGGCGTACTGGATGGGCAGCCCCATCAGCACCGTCAGCACGGGGGTAATAATCATCCCCCACCGATACCCATAATGGCACCCAGAATGCCGGCCGCAACACCGGTCACTACTAATAAAATCATCTGGTTAATCATTCCTCGGCCTCCCTACCGTGCCCACTACTACTTGGCTGTCTTCTTAGTGGCCGCCTTCTTAGTGGTGGTACGTTTACGCGTCGTGGTCTTCTTCGCCGTCGTCTTCTTGGCCGTGCGCGTAGTTTTGCGCTTCGTGGTCGTCTTCTTAACGGTCTGCGGTTTAACCTCCTCCTGAGGCTTGGCAGCTTCCTCAGCAATATGCGCTAGCTTTTCCTGGACGGAGGCCACAATGCTTTGCCCGTACTGATCCGCGTTGGCGATAAACTCGTCCGCCGTTGCGACCTCGTCAATGCGGAACCCGGATGCGTTCAGGAACTTGTTGGCGACGGTCAGGTACACCCGCACCGGCACAATCTCGTCGTTACCCAAAAAAATTGGTGATTTTCTTGCGTCCGCCATGGGCAGGTTCACCACGCCGGCCTCCAAAGCAATGGTGGTCGGTTCCGCGCTCGTGATGGTGACCACGCTGCGCATAATACGGCCGGCCGCTAGATTGGTTTGAGCGTCGGCCACCATGGGCGCAAGAGCCGCCGCTACGCCGTCCTGCTCCACTGCCGATGGTTTCACCGTGTGTTCAGCAATCACAAAGTCCGTGTTCGTCACGGCATCAAGATATTTCTGTACGTTGATCTCCATAATTTGGTATTCCCTTCTTATATGCAAAGGCGCGCGTGCACACGCCATAACTGCACTCATCATATCGAACAGCCGCACCCCCTGCAAGTTCTGGTGGTCAGCCACCCGCCAAACATCTATACTAAAGGTCGCGGTACCACACACGACGGGCACAACGTAACCTATTTAAAATTGGGATACGATGCCTGAATCAATTGCAAAGGCGGTGAGTACGTGGCCACAACGAGAATTGGTGTACGGGAACTGGTTGAGTTTACCGTGCGTAGCGGCGACCTTAATCCGGTCACGCAATCCAGCAACAATACCGCCATGATGGGTAGCCGAATCCACCGGCGTATCCAGGATGCCCACGCCGATAACTCCGACTACGAATACGAGTCGGAAGTTTACCTTAAACGGGATGAAACCATCGCCGACGTTGAGTACACCATTGACGGCCGGGCCGATGGGTGATCACCCCTGACGATGGTCCCGTCATTCTGGAAGAAATCAAGACTTCCGCCCGCGACTTTGACCAACTCACCCCCAACACCGTCGACCGCTACTGGGCGCAAGCCGAAACTTACGGCCACTATCTGTGCACGGAACGGGAACTTGACGGCCTCACCATCGACCTGATTTACGTCAACACCCGCAACCAGGACGAGAGCCACCATCGCCGCGAATACACCGCGGCCCAGCTGGCGGATAATTACCAAGCGCTGATTACGGAGTTTGGTAGTTGGATTAAGCTACGCAGCGACATCATCAAACGCCGTAACGAGACCGCCGCGGCCCTCCAGTTTCCCTTTCCAGAATTTCGTGCGGGCCAACACGACTTTGCTGGCGCAGTTTACAAGACCATTTACACCGGCCAGCGACTCTTTGTGCAGGCTCCCACTGGTACGGGCAAAACCATCTCCACCCTGTTTCCCGCCGTTAAAGCCATGGGTGCCGGGCTCATCAACCGGGCGTTTTACTTAACGGCCAAAGCCGCCACCCGCCACGTGGCCGAGGACGCCATGGGCCGCATGGGCGATGCCGGCCTGACCGCGAAAAGTATCACCATCACTGCCCGGGACACAATCCGTTTTGACGACGAACCCGACGAGCCCACGCAAAACCCGTACATGCTCGGCTACTACGACCGGCTCAAGCCCGCGTTACTGGACATGCTCGCTAATAACGACCTCATTACTCGTGCGGTAGTCGAGGAGTACGCCCGTAAACATACCGTCGATCCGTTCGAATTTTCGCTGGACGCCAGCCTATTTTGTGACGTCATCATTTGCGATTACAACTACCTATTCGACCCACGGGTATTTCTGCAACGCTTCTTTGCAAACCCTGACCCCGAGAACTGCTTTCTGGTTGATGAGGCCCACAATTTGGTGGACCGAGCCCGCAACATGTACAGTGCTGCGGTATCACGGCAGGCATTTGCTGACATCATCCCCCAATTATCCGGTCTGAAAAGTGGACGCATTACCCGGCTGCGTAAGAGCATCCGCGGCGTCGAAGACACTATGGACGTACTGGACACCAACCTGCAGCGCGAGGAGCACTTCCAGCAGGAGCCCATTGAGCCCCTAATTGACAGCTCGATGCCTTTGCCACCCAGTTTCACGAGTGGCTGGAAGCCGAGAAGAACGCGGAGGTTGACCAGGTACTGGATGCCGGTCTGGACGCTTTCTTTGCCGCCAACGCCTACCTCAAAATTGCCGAGTTGTACGACGACGCCTTTGAAACGAGCGTTGCCCGCGACGGAGCGGACCTGACGGTGAAGCAAATGTGCCTGAACCCCAGTCAATTTGTGGACGAGCGGCTCGCCCTCGGTCACGGTGCCGTCCTGTTTTCGGCCACGCTCACCCCGATGGACTACTACCGCGACGTCCTGGGCGGCACCGACAACAGCCTGGCGTACACGTTACCGTCACCGTTCCCGCCGGCCAACCAGGCGGTAATCGTCGCCGGCAACGTGCGCACCACGTACCGCGAACGCACCGCCAGCCTACCGGCATTAATCGCCGCATTGACGGTGATGGTCACGGCGCGGTCCGGCCACTACCTGGTCTTTTGCCCGTCGTACGCTTACCTTGAGACGGTGCACGACGCCTTTGTGCGGGCCAACCCACAATGCGATGTGGTTACGCAAAGGAGCGCGATGTCCGCAGCGGACCGCAAAGCCTTCCTCGACGCCTTTGCACCGGGACAACCACCAGTGGTTGGTTTCGCGGTACTGGGCGGGAGTTTCGCCGAGGGCATCGACCTCCGCGGACAGGCGCTCATTGGGGTGGCGGTCGTCTCGGTCGGGTTGCCGGGACTGTCCAGCGAGACCGACCGCATCAAGCAGTATTACCAGCAACGCAACGGCCAGGGTTTTGCGTACGCGTACCAACTCCCCGGGCTCAACAACGTCCTGCAAGCTGGCGGGCGAGTCATTCGCGGCGCCCATGACGTGG
Source organism: Lacticaseibacillus pantheris DSM 15945 = JCM 12539 = NBRC 106106 (assembly GCF_001311175.1). Taxonomy (GTDB): domain Bacteria; phylum Bacillota; class Bacilli; order Lactobacillales; family Lactobacillaceae; genus Lacticaseibacillus; species Lacticaseibacillus pantheris. The sequence continues at coordinate 52,505 of NZ_BBAI01000007.1, forward strand.
GCGTCATCCTCTTACTGGACGCCCGCTTCAATGAGCCCCGCTACCGGCAACTGCTGCCGGCCCACTGGCAGGTCAAGGCGAACACGCGGAGCACGCGCGAACTGGCCGCAACGTTAACCAACTTTTGGGCGGAGCATCCGGAACCGAGTGATGTGTAAGCTAACTAGGTGCTCGAGGGAAAAAGGTCAACTTTAAAAAAAGATATACTGCTGGTTCTACTAGGAGTGGTTTTAATTTTCTCAGCCTGGTTTGTTGGCGCTTTGGTCAACAAATAGCGTAGTTTCATCCCGTCCACACTTCAGAACTCAACTAATTTGGCCTCCTACTGGTAGCCGATTGCTCACAACATTGGGAGTAATCACGCCAGTTGGGAGGCTATTTTGAATTCAAAAATACGCTACAATTCCGCCCGCTCAAATAGGACGTATACCAACCAACACCCGCTATAGCACCCGTCAAAGAAACCGGCTACACTAAGGTTAGAAAAGCTTGACTTTCAACGCCCCTGATAATATCATTGGTATAGACCAAACGAGCGGAAGACAATCAAGGAGGATTCAATCATGGATGTACGTGTATTTGACGGTAAGGCAGCGGCTAGCAAGGCGGCATTTAACGTAATTAAGGACGCAATGGGCAATGGTATTCAGACTTTGGGTCTGGCTACGGGTAGCTCCCCCGTTGACCTGTACAACGACATGACCAGTAGTGATCTGGACTTCAGCAAGATGACCAGCGTTAACCTGGACGAGTATGTGGGCTTGGACACGAAGAACGACCAGAGCTACCACTACTTTATGAACGAGCACCTGTTCAGCAAGAAGCCATTCAAGCAAAGCTTTGTCCCAGACGGTCAGGCTGCAGACATCGAGCAGGCTGCTAAGGATTACGACCAGATTATCGAGGAGCACCCCATCGATATTCAGTTGCTGGGCATTGGTCGTAACGGCCACATCGGCTTCAACGAACCAGGCACACCGTTTGATGAGGGCACCCACAAAGTAACGTTGACGCAGTGACGATTGACGCCAACGCACGGTTCTTTGAACATGAAGAAGACGTGCCACGTTACGCCATTTCCATGGGCATTGGCTCCATTATGAAGAGCAAGCAAATCATCCTGTTGGCCTTCGGTGAAGACAAGGCTGACGCCATTAAGGCAACGGTTGAGGGTCCGGTAACGGAGGACGTGCCAGCATCCGTATTGCAAAACCACGACAACGTGATTGTGTTTGTTGACGAGGCGGCGGCTAGTAAGTTGAGTAAGTAGAGAGCGCAGCAGGCCGTTTAGAAGGCAGAGCATAAGCAACTCTAACCGAAAGGCCCGGGTTTGGCCTTTTGGTTAGAGTTGCTTATGCGGCGTCTTCTGGCCTGCGGAGCTCGTTTCAATAAGCAAAGGTAACGCGGGGACGGTGTGGTGTTGACCGCCCATATAGTGCCCCGTACTTGGCCTTTGGTGCTAGTAGCTTATACGTCGCTTTCTGGCCTGCGGAGCTCGTTTAGAGAGCGGAACCCCGCGGTTAGAAACCAGAGTATAAGTAAGACCAGACGAGAATCCCGCACTTGGATTCTTGTCTGGTTTTGCTTATACGTCGGTTTCTGCGGGGTGCAACTCGTTTCCCTACGCACGACTAACGAGGAAGCGGTGTGGTGTTTACCACCAACTAGAGGACTATGCACCTCCATTTCTCGGTTTATTCGTCCCACATACCCCTTCCAATCCACCATGCCTACCTGGCATGGTGTTTTTTTGCACACCGGGCAAACCAATCCACCTTGCTGCCAGGCCACACGTTCTGATTATGGTAATTAGGCAATCAACGATGAGTCAAATTTTCACCCCATAGCGGTAGGCCGCGTCGGTCGGACCAGTGGGCGTAGGCGTGTGGGGTCGGAATGGTAACCACTGCCGGGGTGTAACGTTATTACGGCTTTAGCCGTTAGAACGCGACGAATTTCAAGACCGGCCGGCGGTTTTCCGGCCGGTCTTGAAATCGCGGCGGAAACCCGCCCGGGCCTGGCGGGTTGGAGCTTCGCCCTAGCAGTGGATTACCATGGAGCACCCCACGTAAGCCGCAGCTCACTGGTCCGACCTACGCTGCCGCCCCACCCCCACAACAGTTGTACTTACACCCGCGGATAGTGTATAAACAGAATGAGAACACGGTTACAACGTAGAACGCAGAACGTAAATAATAAAGGTTAGGTGACGAATATGGAATTAAACTGGACACCACAACAAAATATGTTGTTGCGCATGGTCGGCGAGTTTACCAATCAGGAAGTTGCGCCTTACGACATGCAGATTCATGCGGACGGCCACTATCCCGAGGGGTTGCTGGACAAGATGATTGGTACGGGGTTCCTCGGGCTCATGCTACCACGACAGTACGGGGGCGCCGACTTTGATCCCGAAATCACCGCCGAGGTCGTGCGGCGGATGGCCCAGGGTAACGCCAGCGCAGCGGTAACCCTGGAGGGACACTACAAGACCGTCGAGCAGATTATTAAGTTTGGCGCGCAATCGTTGCAAGACAAGTACCTCCCTACGGCCACCAGCCACATCTTTGCATTCGGCATGACCGAATCGAGTGGTGGCTCTAACCCCATGGGTATCCAGACTACCGCCCGCAAAGTTGGCAACCACTGGGTTATCTCTGGCAACAAAATCATGATTACCAACGGCGGTCTGGCCACCGTCTACTGTGTCCTGGCCAAAACTGCCCCAGACGAACTATCCGTGTTCGTCGTGGACTCCAGCATGCCCGGATTCTCCTTTGGCAAGCAGGAGGACTTTATCGGTCTGCGCGGGGTGCCGGTGGGCGAAATCGTCCTCGATGAGGTGACCGTCCCCGCAGACCACCTACTCAGCCAACAGGGTGACGGCATGCTGGTCGGCGACTCCGCCCACGACGACGCGCGCATCCTGATGGGTGCCGCGCTGACGGGCATCATGGAGCACGCACTGGATGTCGCCACCGATTACGCTAACGAGCGTAAGGCCATCGACGTCCCCATCGGCCACCTGCAAAGTATCGAACGGAAACTGGCGGACATCGCAATTGGCAAAGAGACCACGAAGCTGCTCTACCAACGGGCGGCCGCACTCAAAGTCGCGGGACAAAGCTACTCCGAGGAGGCCGCAATGGCGAAGGCGTATGGCTCACGCACCGCAGTCAGTGCCTGTGACGACGCCCTACAAGTCCTCGCCGGTTACGGCTACAGCCGGGAATACCCGCTGGCACACCTGATTCTCGATGCCCGCGCCATGGAGATTGCTGAAGGCACCGTTGAAAAGATGCGCTCGGCTATTGCTCAGTCCGAGCTCAACAAGTAGGAGGCTATCATCATGAAAATTGTTGTTTGCATTAAACAGGTTCCGGAAAGCAATAACGTGAAGTTTGATCCCGTAACCCATAACCTGGTGCGCTCTGGCACTACCGGCCGGATTAACCCATTCGACAAGAACGCCATCGAAGCTGCGCTGCAGTTGCGCGACGCAATTGGTGGTAGCGTAAGTGTGCTGACCATGGGCCCGCCCGCAGCGACTGAGGCCCTCCGCGACGGCCTGGCCATGGGCGCGGATGACGGCTACTTGCTCAGCTCGCGCGCATTCGGCGGGGCCGACACGCTCGCAACTGGCTACACCGTCGCAGCCGCGATTAACAAAATCGGCGGCGTGGACCTCACCCTCTTTGGCCGGCAGGCAGTCGACGCGGACACCGGGCAGGTCGGGCCCATCACCGCAGAACTGCTGGGCGTCCCGCAGGCTACGTTCGTGAACAAGATCACGCCAGATGCAACCGGTGGACTAACGGTCCAGCGCGACCTCGACGACCGCACCCAAACCGTCGCACTTACTACCCCCGCAGTCATCACGGTTCGCAGTGAAATTAACCATCCCCGTTACGAAACTCCCGTCAACATTCAGGATAGTTTCACCAAAACCATCACCACCTGGACGGAACAAGACCTCAACCTTGATCCCGACCGCATCGGGTTAGCGGGGTCGCCAACCGTTGTCACCAAAGTATACGCACCAACACCGACGCAACGGGCCACACGACCACTGACCGGCACACCTGACGAGGCCGTTGACCAGCTGATCGCGCAGCTGCAGCGACAAAACCTAATCTAGGGGGGGCAAAATCATGACAAAGACAAACGCAATTTGGGTGGTAGCCGAACGCGCCATTGGCCGCATACAGCCCGTCACCTTTCAACTCATCACCAAGCCCGGCAAATCGCCAACGGACGGCCCGTCGTCGCCATCCTGCTCGAGGGCGACGACGACAGCTTTGAGCAACAACTGGCCGATTACGGACCGGACGAAATTATTCGCGTGCGGGACGCAAAACTGAAGCGGGCCAGTGACCGCACCATGGCCGACGTTATCACCGCGTTGGCACGTGCAGAACGGCCCGACAGCGTCCTGTTTGCGGCCACTCCGCAAGGCCGGTCAGTAGCGCCGCGGGTTCAAACCCAGCTGACCACCGGGCTCACGGCTGACTGTTTGGACCTCCGCTACGATGACAACCTCCTGGTGGCCGTCAAGCCGTCATACGGGGACAACGTCATGTGCGAAATTACGTGCCCACAAGCCCGGCCGCAAATGGTTTCGGTCCGCCCCAACACCTTTGCCGCTGAACGGGTTACCAACAGCCAGACGGTGATTCGTGATGGCGACGTGCCCGTCAGCGCGTCAGTTGGTGACACTATTATCGACGAACACGTGGCCGTATCCACCGCTACGGGCGTGAACGGTGCCCGCAAGGTGCTGTCCCTCGGCCGTGGTGCCGCGTCTGACCAAACGGTGGCGTTGGCCCGGCAGATAGCCGCCAAGCTGGGGGCCAGCGTCGGCGTTTCGCGCCCCCTCACGGACCGCGACGACTTTTCCGTTGAGCAGCAAATCGGCCAATCTGGCAACACGATTGCGCCCGAGCTGCTCATTAACGTCGGCATTAGCGGCGCGACCCAATACCTGGTAGGCATTGACCAAAGTAAACTCATCATTTCCGTCAACCGCGACGACAACGCCCCCATCATGGCGCAAAGCGACTACGTGTACGTCGGGGATGCGGACGCCTTCCTGAAATCTCTCGCCAAGCGACTCGGCATTAACTAGCATTCACGATGCTGTACGCAGGGTCCCGTAACCGTCAACCGGACAAAGGACAATCAAAATGCATAATCGCAACTTTATTTACAGCGCACTCACCTTTACCGCGTTCATCATCTTTCTCAGTTGGTTAGGTCCCATCACCGCAAAGTTCGGTCAGTACACGTGGGGCTTCTGGATTGGCGTGATCCCGCTACTGGGTATGCTGCTCATCCTGCTCGTTCCAGTTGGTAACGCGTTGGTGCCAGACAAAGACGTACGGGGCGCCGTTCTCGGGCGTATGGCCCCATTCTACCTGGTGTACCTAGTCCTCAACACTGTGGGGCACCATTACATCGCTTCTAACGGCATCTTTGCGTGGGTCATCACGGGTGTCCTTTATGCTGCCGGTATTGTTGGCATTTGGTGGTCCGAGCAACGACCGCACCATGAAGACCATTAACATCACGGCGGACCCCACCGACTTTGATATAATGGTCATTAGTAACCCCGGACACGGACGGTTCGGCTCAAGAAAGGTTGATTAATTTGTTACGCCTCGGATTTGTTTATAACGCTGCCATTTACAGTACATTAGCACTCGTGGCTTGTGGCTCACCCACACCAACTCCTTTGGTATCTCCATCATTGGTTCATTGGCGCTACTATACATCGTGGTTTTCCCGCTTGGTAGCGCGCTAATGCCTGAACGGGCCCTGCGGCAAAAGGCGCTCCTGGTAATCGGTATTCTGTGGCTCATCTTCTTTGTCTGCCAGATGGTACTCACCGTCGCCGTTGGGAGCATGAACTTTATTTACTGGCTCGTACTACTAGTCGTCTACTGCGGCACACTCTTTGCGTTCTGGCGGCTGGATCAGCGGCCCCACCGCAACGCCTAGTCTTGATGGTACACAAATGGCCCCCGCGCCAAAGGAATGCGGGGGCCATTTGTGTACACCGTGCACGACGGCGTAGCGAGCCATATATGTATGCTGCTTACCTCATTGCCGGCGCCTGCAGGTTAACCAAACCCGCGGCTGCCTGGCATGAGCCAGTTCAATAACTACTCAAACATGACTTTTGCAGTCAAAGTAGGTCGCCATAATACCTTGTGGACGGCATCGAACTATGCAAGCATTACCCTGACCACCCGCTTATTATAACGGGTCGGTCACCAAAAGCATATAGTCTGACCGTAAGCTTCAACAAACCAACCGCTTTGCCCAAACACGCCTGACGCTATGCTGGGGGATGCATATTTTAGGATTGGTCTCTTGATATCGTGGAAATAACGCATATGGAACGCTAAGCAAAGGGGCAAGAGCGAACTACCCCAGCATAGTTGGGGGAATGCCACAGCACTACCACCACAAGGCCAAGTGCGAACTTTCCCCAACCAACATGGGAACGCTGCACTGCCCCCGCGTTAGTCGTGCGTATGGAAACGAGCTGCGCAGGCCAGAAAGCGACGTATAAGCAAACCCGAACAAGAATCCAAGTGCGAACTTTCCCAACTTAACGTGGGAACGCTACACTGCCCCCTCGTTAGTCGTGCGTATGGAAACGAGCTGCGCAGGCCAGAAGACGCCGCATAAGCAACTATAACCAAAAGGCCAAACCCGGGCCTTTGGTTATAGTTGCTTATGCTCTGCCTTCTAAACGGCCTGCTCCGCTCTCTACACCTGTCCCGTCAACATCCCCAACGCCATAATTAACAGAATGATGCCAAAGAACAAACCGTACCAGAAGCCAAAGCCCAAGAATGGGCTCGTCGACTGGCCGCCGCTCGTCCGCACCGCCTTAAGTGCATGGCGAAATTGCCAGAACTGCCAAACGGATAATGCAATCAATGCTACAGCAGCTAACTTTTCCATCATAACGCACACCAGCTCTCATAACCCATAACTCAATGCCAGCCCAACAAACAGCACCGGCGTGATTAAAATAGTTCACCCGGTTACAAGATCATTATAACTCACATTTGTGTAAGCGCTAACAATGAGGCGAAATTTGTGCATTCGCGCTTATTTGTCTACCGCACCATCAACCATCTCCAGCATGCGTCCGCCAAAATACCGTAACCATACTTACCAAAGTGGAGCCCGTCGTGCAGACTGCCATCCACAACGGCGGCCAAGTTTGGTTCGCGCATGAACAACTGGTACAAATCCAGCACCCGAGCCCCGTGCTGCCTGGCAACCTGCTGGATTGCGCGCCCGTACTCGCGAATCCGCGCGTTACTGCGGGTGCGCTGCCGCCGCTCGTCAACCGGCGGTGGGGTAATCATGACTACACGGGCACCAGCATACACCGTGCCCACTTGATCCATAATTTGTTGTACGTTGGCGGTAAATTCGGGTAACGGCACCAGCTTATGCGCCGCCGCATCATTCGTACCGATTAGTATGAAGACCCAGTCTGCATGCGGTCGGATCACCACATCATTGTGCGCCCGCCGTAGTAAATCAGGCGTCTGGTCGCCCCCAATGGCCGTATTGTCAATCTTTATAGACGGACGACGATTAAGGAGTGCCTTGTTAATCAATGGTCCGTGGGCGTCCTCCCTCCGAGCTAACAGGCTATCACCAGTTAGTAGTAGTCGCACTATTAATCAATCCCCCTTCAACTTTGCATGCCTCTATAAAACGCAAAGGGAACCGTAGCCAGTTGCCACGATTCCCTTAACCACGCATTTAGTTAAACTTAGCAGCACTGCCAGCAGGCACGCGCACGAGGTCGCGCTGCACCAGGCATTCCGCAATCTGTACGGCGTTCCAAGCGGCACCCTTCAACAGGTTGTCGGAAACGACCCAGCAGTTGTACGCACCCTTAGTCTCAAGGTCCGGACGAATCCGACCCACAAAGGTGTCCCGGCTACCCTCAGCCGTCTGTGGCTGTGGATACAGCTGGCTAGCCGGATCATCCTGCACAACCAGCCCGGGGAACCCGGTCATGGCTGTACGCAACTCGTCAGGGGTTGGCGTGTTGCCGTCTTCGACTTCAAACCATACGGACTCACCATGACCAATCGGCACTGGCACCCGCACACAGGTAGCAGTGACCTTGATGTCCGGTGAGTTCTTGTCGCCCAGCATGATCTTCTTGGTTTCGTGAATCATCTTCCACTCTTCGTGAGTGTAGCCATCATCCTCGAAGACATCAATCTGTGGCAACAAGTTAAAGGCCAGTGGGTAGTGCTTCTTTTCGCCCTTAACCGGCAGAATCTCTGCCTGCATCTCTTCGCCGTCCAAGTATTCCTTGGCTTCGCGCTTGAGCTCGTTAATAGCAGACTGCCCGGCCCCACCAGCGGCCTGGTAGGTCGACACGATAATCCGCTTCAGGCCAAACTGCTGGCGCACTGGCTCCAGGGCGACCATCATCTGAATGGTTGAGCAGTTGGGGTTAGCAATAATACCGTTGTGGTCCGCCAGGGCGTCCTCGTTGACTTCAGGCACAACCAACGGCACGTTATCGTTCATCCGGAAGTACGACGTGTTGTCGACACAGACCGCCCCACGCTTCACGGCTTCTGGCAAAAGCTTGGCGGAAACCGAGCCACCAGCTGATGACAGCACAAGGTCTACGCCATCAAAGGATTCCGGACGGGCTTCCTCGACCGTGACGGGTTCACCCTTAAAGTAGAGTGTCTTCCCCGCGGAACGGGACGAAGCCAGCAGATGGACTTCCTTGACCGGAATCGTTGACTGTTCCAATTGCTGAATCATGCGGGTACCCACGGCCCCCGTTGCACCCAAAATTGCGACTACATACTGCTTTTCTGTCATGATCATTCTCCCATTTGACGTAATTAATCGACTAAATCAGCTGCGTACGCTTGAATGCGTCGGCCGGCCTCTTCCAGATTCTCCGTTGATGCCGCGTACGACAAACGAATGTAACCTTCACCGCCGGGGCCAAAGACAGACCCGGGTACCACACCGACTTTGGCTTTCTCGGCCAAATCGTACACGAATTGTACATCATCCTGTATCATCGTGTCAGGTATCTTAGCAAAAACGTAAAACGCGCCGGCCGGCTTAGGTGCGGTAAAGCCCACCTTGCTCAACGCGGCCATAATCAGGTCGCGGCGCTGGCGGTAAATATCCCGCATCCGTGGACCATCTTCCCGGCCGTTACGCATGGCTTCTTCACCCGCCTTCATCATCGGGCTGGCCGCCGTCGTCACCAAGAACTGGTGCATCTTACCAACCAACTTGATGAGAGCTGCTGGTCCAGCCACGTACCCCACACGGTAACCCGTCATCGCGTGCGATTTGGAAAAACCACTAATCAATATGGTCTGCTCTGGTAGCAGGTGGCCCATACTGAGGTGATCCTCCTCGTACGCAATCTCCGCGTATATTTCGTCGGACAACACGACGAGGTCCGTCGACGACAGAATTTGCGCAACCGCGCGGACCTGCTCGTGGGTGTACGTTGCGCCCGTGGGGTTATTCGGGTAGTTCAGCACAATTGCTTTGGCCTCCGGATGGGCAGCCAAGGTGGCCTGTAACCGTTCCGGGGTCAAAATAAACTCCGGTGCGGTACTGACCGTGACCACGTTCAGCCCACAAATGTGCGCAACGTTCTCGTACAGCGGGAATTCTGGTGTCGGGATGATGATGGTGTCGCCCGGGTTAAACAGCCCGTTAATGGCGGCGAAGATGGACTCCGTAGCCCCCACGGTCACCACGACCTCACCGTCCGCCTGGTAGTGCGCGTCAAACCGGTCGGCTAAGTACTGACTAATTTGCTGGCGCAGTTCGAGGTAACCAAACGATGGTGCGTAATGCGACCAATCGGCGTCAATCGCGGCTTCGGTAGCCGCCTTAATGTGTTCCGGAACCGCAAAGTCCGGTTCGCCCAGGGTCAGTTTGATGATCCCCGGGATGGTAGAAATCTTGTTATCAACCGCACGAATGGCTGATGGCGGGACCGTACCTAACGCACGGTTACCTAATCCCGCAAGACTAGACTTGAGTTCTGGCATAACAATTACTCTTCTTTCCCAATCTCACAGTGGTTATAGCAACGAATCCAGGCCGACCGTCAAAGCGTCTGGCAGGTCCGCAACGTTACGGATAGCCAGCCGAATGCCCGCCATGAAGGACGAGCGGTCGTACGAAATCTGGCTGATGCTCAGGCTTTCGCCCTCAGCGCCAAAGATGACTTCTTCCTGCGCCACGTAACCCGGTAGGCGCAGCGCGTGCACGGGCACGTCGTCAATCCATTCACCACGTGCCGGTGCGTCCGTCTGCTTAGGCGCCACCGGCTTGGCCTGACGCGCCTTGCTGATTGCCTGAGCCGTGGCGCGGGCAGTACCGGACGGGGCATCAATCTTATCGCTGTGGTGAATTTCGACCACTTCAGCATCGGGCATGTACTTAGCTGCTTTGGCCGCGAACTGCATCATCAGTACGGCAGAAATACCAAAGTTCGGTACAATCATCACTTTACGCCCGTTGTCAGCGGCAATTTTACCCAAAGCCGCAAAGTCGTCGTTACTCATGCCGCTGGTCCCGATAATGGTATCGAACCCGTGGGCCAAGGAATACTCGGCGTTCTTACGCGCCGCCGTGGGATGGTAAAGTCCACCCACACGTCCGCCGTGACGTTAATGTCGGCGGTATCACCAAAGATGGGGAAGTCCTCCGCGTCGCTAGCCGCACGGTCCAAGCCGCCGACCACCCGTAAATCGTCGGTTGCCTGCAACATGTGCACAACCTTGCGGCCCATCTTACCGGAAGCACCGGATACAAATACTGTTGTCATAAGTGATTAACCCTCCAATACTGATAGTACGTGTTGCGTCTCGGCCTCATTCAGCGGAATCATTGGCAGGCGGAGGTTATTCTTAATCTCGCCGCGGCGTGCCAGCATCATCTTGACCGGTTCTGGGGATGGGTAGGCAAACAACGCGTCCATTCGCGGTGCCAGCCAGGACATGGTCTCCTGGGCAACGTCCGTCTTGCCGGACTGGTAGTCGGTAATCATCTGGTGCATCCGCTCGCCATAGAGGTGGGATGCCACGGAGATGACGCCGCGCGCGCCACTTTGGATGGCCCCGAGGGTCTGGCCATCCTCACCGGTATAAACGGCAAAGTCGGCCGGTGTGTGTTCGACTAGGTACTCTAGGTCCTCGATGGTGGTACACTGCTTCACACCACCAATGTTGGGGTACTGCGCCAGTTGTACGAGCGTATCGTTATCGAGTTTTACCACCGTACGACCGGGGATGTTGTAGATAATCACGGGTACGGCCGATGCGTCGGCGATGGCCTGGAAGTGTGCAACCATCCCCGCTTGGCTCGGCTTGTTGTAAAACGGGTTCACGGCCAGCACGGCGTCGACACCCTTAATGGCGCTCACCTCGCGGGCAAAGTCCGCTGAAGCGGCGGTGTTGTTGGTACCAACGTTAGCGATGATGCTGGCGCGACCGGCAACGTACTGCGTAAAGTGTTCAAACAACGCGATTTTCTCGTCGTGGGTCAAAGTTGGTGCCTCGCCGGTTGTTGCACCAACCACAAATCCATTGGTGTGCTCACTGATCAACCGGTCGACCAACTTGTCCAAGGCGTCGAAATCGATGTGGTCGTCATCGGTAAAAGGCGTGATGATGGCCGTCATAATCGGTTCATTCTCAAACATGTTCTCCGTCCTTTCTTGAAACACAAATGATAGCACTTTTCCCTATTATTGCACGTTCTGTAGGGCAACTTTCTTCAGTAGTTTGGGGTTGCGGCAGCGTCGGCCAGCCCGGTGAGTTGCGACTTTCGTGGTTAGAACCCGCGGGCGGGGTTTGGGGTTGCGGCTTACGTGCCCTGCGCCGTAATTGCTACACCCGCACGCTCCGGCCGTCCCGGCCTCCCGCGAATCTCGGAGCCAAAGAAAACCACTTTGTCTCCAAGATTTGCCGCTGTACGTCACTCCGTTCCTACAGCGCTCTGGGGTCGCAGCAACCACGTCTCCGGACACGACGCCTCCACCCCAAACCCCGCCCGCGTTCCCGACACATAGTGGTGGAACACGGCTACAATATTAAGTGTGCCGTTACCTAAATGGGAGGATACCATTACGACTGTTACCAACGCCAACTGGTCAAAAGGCCCGGTCACCTCATTCCTGACGCTTGGAACGCCGACTTGCACCCAAATTGGCTTACGAACGCATCCGTGCGTGGCTTGGGCCCGGGAGGTGTGTAGACGACTGGGTCCGGAACGGTGACCGCTGTAAGAGCGCAGCGATGTACAGCGCGACGAATTTAGAGACTGACTGCCCGCATTTGGCAGGCAGGCTCTAAATCGCACCGGAAACTCGCGCACTTTGCGAGTTGGAGGTTTCGCCCTAGCAGCGGTCACCGTGGAGCGACCCACAAAGTCGGAACACCTCCCGGGCTCAAACCACGCGCCACACAACCATGCTACTGCATCCGGTGGTTGAAGAAGCGGATGAAGGCGGCGACGCCCGGTTTGATGGAGGCCTCGTCCGGACTCAGCTTGTCGCTGTGCAACGTGTGCTCGGGGTCGTTAACCCCCAGCCACGCCATGGTGCCCGGGAACTTCTGCGTCAGGAAGCCGAAGTCCTCCCCCGTCATTGCGGGTTCGGCCTCCGCAAAGTCGGTGTCGGGATCCGCCGCCATGAAGTCCATCATGTCCGCTGTCTGCTCCGGTGCATTTTCTACCGGCATATAGCCACCCTGAATCAGCTTCAGTCGGCCTCCACACCATAAGTGGCGGCGACACCGTTAGCGATATCCCGCACCCGCTGCTGCATCATCTCAATGTCCGCCTGACGGAACGCGCGAATCGTCCCCGACAACTTTGCTTCACCCGGGATGATGTTCGGCACCGTACCCGCGTGCAGGCTCCCAATCGTGACGACACCACCCCGCAGCGGATCCACGTTCCGCGATACGATGGTCTGTACCTGCATAATGAACGCCGCCGCAGCCACCAACGAGTCTTTGGCCCGCTGTGGGTACGCCGCGTGACCGCTCAAACCGCGCAGGGTCAAGTAAATCTCGGTCGTACCCGCAAAGAGTGTCCCCTGACGCGTCGCCAGTTGGCCAGCCGGTAGCGCCGGATTGTCATGAATCGCAAAAAAAATTCGTCCGGTTGCCACTCGCCCGTAAACGCGCCAGCCTGGTACACGCGGTACCCACCATAATCCTCCTCCTCAGCAGGCTGGAAGAAGAACAGCATGTTATCACGCGGCTGGTTCGCGGCAAAATGCTGTAGAATGCCTAGCGCTACGGCCATGTGGACGTCATGCCCACACGCGTGCATTTGGCCCGGAATCGTGGAGGCAAAGGGTAGGCCGGTCGCCTCGGTCACCGGTAGCGCATCAATATCGGTGCGGTAACCAATCGTGCGGCGTGGATCCGTGCCCGCCAGACGTACCATAATCGCCGTCGGTACTTCCGGCACGCCCTTAATGGTCATCCACGACGACTGCCAGGACTGAATCTTAGCCATCAGGTAGTCGTGCGTGCGGGTTTCGTGCAAAGCAAGTTCAGGAATCTGGTGCAAATCGCGCCGAATTGCAATCAGCGCGTCAGCGTCTAAGTCTGTCATGGAATCTACTTCCTTACGTTATTTAGTATCCACCGCCACATCACTAGTGAATGTGACGATCACGACCAAAGGCATTACAGCTGACGCAGTGCGTCAATCAAACCAGTCTTACTGTCAGTCTTGGCATCCTTCATCTTCAGAATCTTGCTGGCACGCCACCAACAACGGCGTTGGCCGGTACGTCATCGATGACAACGGCGCCCGCAGCGACCACCGCACCTTTGCCAATACGGATACCTTCCAGTACCACGCGTTGGCGCCAATCAGTACGTCATCCTCCACGATTACTGGCGTGGCGGATGCGGGTTCCACGACTCCGGCCAGGACGGTGCCAGCACCAATGTGGCACCGCTTGCCGACCGTTGCGCGGCCGCCGAGGATGGCGCCCATGTCAATCATGGTGCCCTCGCCGATCTTGGAACCAATGTTAATCACGGCACCCATCATGATGACCGCGTTGTCATCAATCGTCACGTGCTCACGAATGATGGCACCAGGCTCAATACGGGCGTTAATGTTGCTGATATCCAGCATTGGCACCCCAGTGTTGCGGCCCGTCACTTCAACGTGCGCGTTAGTAATGACCGCCTGGTTGGCTTCCAGCCACGGCTTAATCACCCCGGCATCCCCGAACAGCTGCCCGGTTTTGGTGTCCAGGAAGCTCTCGACGCCGGCGGGTACGTCCGTCAGTTTGCTAGTATCCCCAGCAAAGACAACGTGCATGGGCGTCGTCTTGGGCGCATTTGCGATGTACTCGATAATTTGTTCTGCGTTGAATGGTTGTGCCATAGTGTTGTGTCCTCCATTGGAATGTCTGTCTGCATCAATTTTTAAAAAGTTATACCCATAGTTAGTGGTGCTGGTACGGCTGGTCAAAGGCGAGCAGGTCGGCCCACGTTTCGCGACGAACCACGACCTGCGCTTCCCCGTCCTCGCAAAAGACGACGGCGGGCAGCGGGTTCCGGTTATAATGCGAAGCCATGGAGTACCCGTAAGCCCCGGTCGCCAAAACGGCGAGGATATCGCCCGGAACGACCGGTGGTAGCGCCGCCCGGTCAACCAGGATATCGCCCGACTCGCAGTACTTGCCCGCGAGCGTCACGACCTGCGTGGTCTCCGCGTGCGGTCGGTCCGCCAGTACGGCTTCGTATTCGGCCTGGTACAAAGCTGGCCGGATATTGTCCCCCATGCCGCCATCGACCGTTTGGTAAGTCCGGACGCCCGGAATCTGCTTGGTGCCACCCGCAGTATACAGGGTGATTCCGGCCGGGCCCACGATGGAGCGCCCCGGTTCAATCCAAATAGCCGGCATCGTCCAGTCAGTGTCCGCAAACCCAGTGCTAATGGTGCCGACGAGTGCGTCCACAAACTCCGTCGGTGGAATCGGCGTGTCCGCATCCGTGTACTGAATACCGAAACCACCGCCTAGGTCCAAGACCTGGGGAGCGTAGTCCCACTGACGTACCAAGTCCACCAGTTTTGCGCTTCGGCCACGAAGCCGTCCACCGCAAAAATTTGCGAACCAATATGCGCGTGCAGCCCCAACAAGTTCAGGTGTGTTGCCGCCTGTGTATCCTTAACGGCCGCCTGCGCCTGACCACTCGCTACGTCAAAGCCGAACTTACTATCGGCTTGACCGGTCATAATGTACTCGTGGGTGTGGGCCGAAACGTCCGGTGCAATCCGCAACAGAACGTCCTGCACCACACCTTTGCGTGCGGCGAGTTCGTTGAGACGCTCTAATTCAAAGTGGTTGTCGACAATCACCGTGCCCAAGCCGGCGTCTAACGCCAGTTGCAGCTCCTCATCGGACTTGTTGTTGCCGTTAAACGACACGTGTGCCATGTTGACCCCAGCCTGCTGGGCGGTAACAATCTCGCCACCGGAAACCACGTCCAGGTGTGCCCCCTCACTGGCGGCTACCTGAAACATGGCGACCGTTGCGAAGGCCTTGGCCGCGTAGCTCACGGTGTAATCGACTTTGTGGGCCGCAAACGCCGCCCGGTACGCGCGGATATTCGCACGAATGACGCCCACGTCGTACGCATAAAGGGGTGTCCCAAATTCACGCGCCAGCTCGCTCGCAGCGACGCCGCCCACGGTCAGGCGCCCCTGCGCGTCCGTTGAAACCGGAATGGTCATGCAATACCTCCATTGTTGGTGCGCGTAAATCAGTGCGCACGTTTCATCGTTTTATTCACTAATTTCCCGAATCAAGCGGTCGTTCAGGTTGATGGACAACTCCCAAGGGGCAAAGCCGGTAAAGTCGGCCCACTCATCAAGGGTAATCTCCTCATCCCCGTCGCGACCCAGCACCGTCACTTTGGTGCCCAGCGGTAACGGGCCGGGCAACCGGATCATCATCGCGTCCATAGCTAGCTTGCCGAGAATCTGGCACCGTTGGCCGTTGACCAGCACCTCCGCGCCGGTGAGACGGCGGGTCAACCCGTCGCCGTAACCCAAAGGAATGGTGCCGACCCACTCGCCCTCTTTGGCTCGTAAATGTGACCGTAAGAAATGCCATCACCCGCGTGCATCTGCTTGACGAAAATTAACTGCGTTGTCAGCGTCAACACAGGCTCCAGGTAGCTGGCGTCCCGTAACTCACCCAGCGACGGTTCGATGCCGTACACAACGGTGCCAGCGCGAATAACGTCGGTCGGAATCTCGTCCGCATGGTACATGGCGGCACCCGAGTTGGCCACGTGCACCATCGGCGGGTGCGGGAACGTATCCGTCAGCTCGTGCCAGCGCGCTAATTGCTTGTGGAAATAATCCACCTCGGATGAATCGGCCTGGGAAAAGTGGGTCATCAGGCCGTAATACTCAAAGTCATCCGGGTGCGCCTGCATGAACTGTAGGCTTGCATCCATTTCCGCGCGGCTACGGTAACCAATCCGGCCCATGCCGGTATCAATGCCCATGGACACTTTGAGTGGCTGGCCAGCCTGGGCTAAATACGGCTGGGCGTCGTGCAACCACTGGTCACTGGCAACCGTGGTAATCAGGTCGTTGTCGGCCAGTTCCTCGGCGTACTGCGGCATGACGATACTCATCACCAAGATGGGTATCGTAAATCCGTGTTGCCGGAGGGCGAGCGCCTCATCCAGAACGGCTACGGCGAGCCCATCTGCGCCGCCATTAACGGCCGCGCGACTCATTTCGAGCAGCCCAAAGCCGTAAGCGTTCGCCTTAACGGCCAGGAAGACCGTTTTGGCGTGTGCAGCTTTGCGCGTCTCGGCTAAGTTATGTGTAACTGCGTGTTGTGAAATATATAATTTTGTTGGACGATGATCAGCTGTGACTGACATGTACCGAACCCCCTACGTGTCGTGGTTAATGTGGATATGGTCGTCGTTGGCGCCCGGCCACAAGGTCGCGTTTCTTTAAACGGACACACTACTGCATATTATAAGGTATAGAGGGGCCGCTGACCATGGAGTACACGCGCACAAAAGCAAAGTCGCGGTGGTTCACGCCAGCGGGTACGCAAAAGCCCACCCGGCGTGCGTTATTCGCATACCAGATGGGCCGTTAAAGTCTTCGTTAAAAAAACCGTTTGTCCATAATGATTTACGATAGCGCTCCGCAGCAAGTCACTGCGACAGTCCAGCGGTTATTCACCGGTGGCCCAACCTGCCGGGTTTACACTTCCCGAGCGGGTTTCGGCGGTCTTCCCTTTCACGCGCCCGCACCGTTGAGTGTATCAACTTGGACGCGCTAGTCATGGCAACCGCAACCTCTATCATTTATAATTAACGTTAGGTTACAATTAATACCGTACAACTGTCAACCCTGTGGTTATCCGAAGACGGACGTCTATAAGCCGCCGGATTCTGCAGCAGCCGTGGTTCTAGGGATACGGCCGGTGGTGGTGTGCGGCGGCTGCAGACCCGTAGTTCTGTTTGAATTACTGCCAGTAGTGCGACAGCACGTACTGGTAGTTATGAATTACAGAATCAAAGCGGATAGACCGAGTGGTTTTCTCGGGCTAGTCCGCTTCGCGGTAGCCCGGAACGGGCGTGAGCGTGAGGTTCGTAGCTTCGGCCGCACACTACCACCGCTCACGCGGAGCCGCAAAAGCAACACGAGCCGGCATCCAAAACCGCAAACCCCTTGCCGTTACGGTAGTAGCCACGTATACTAGCAACGAATATAAGATATACATACGCTTATGCATTTTGCGCGTAAAGCAGCCTAAAAATGTAGTATTGTTATTACAAACCATTCAGAAAGTTGGCATATTGTTCATGAAGGTCGTAAAATTCGGTGGCTCCTCCCTCGCCACAGGTCCGCAGCTCGAGAAGGCCATTAACATCGTTACCGCAGACGCTGACCGCCGCATCATGGTGGTCTCCGCCCCCGGCAAGCGTCAGTCTGGTGACACCAAGGTCACCGACCTACTCAGCACCCTCGCCGATGCCGTCGTTGACGGCACCGACACCGAACCAGTTACCGAAGAAATTCTGAGTCGCTACGTTGATATCGCGCGCTATTTTGACGTGCCCACCGACATCATCGACCGCCTCCGCCGTCACCTCGGCGAAATGGCGATGCGTAACTATCCTTCCAACGACTACCTGTACGCTGCGTTCATGGCTCAGGGTGAGTTTATGAACGCCCAACTCGTTGCCGAAGTGATGACGCACCAGCGTATCAACGCCCGCTTTGTCGGCCCTCGCGACCTAGGTATCACCGTTGCCGGCGAGCCCCGTTCAGCTACCGTCACTGACGACAGCTATGCCCGTATCGCTCAGTTTGAACTGCAACCTGACGAAATTATCGTTGTGCCCGGCTTCTTTGCATACGACAAAGACGGTAACATCGCCACCTTTGCCCGCGGCGGGTCCGACATTACCGGATCCATTCTCGCCCGCGGTTTTAGCGTTGACCTCTACGAAAACTTTACCGACGTATCGTCCGTTTACGCCGTCGACCCACGCGTCGTGGAGCACCCCCGCGCCATCCGCACCCTGACATACCGGGAGATGCGTGAACTGGCTTACTCTGGGTTCTCCGTGTTTAACGATGAGGCCATCATCCCCGTGATCCAGGCGGGTATTCGCGTCAACGTCAAGAACACCAACGACCCTGAGGCGCGCGGGACGTTCATCGCGCCAACCAAAGACGTCAACCATCACCACCACATTACGGGCGTGGCCGCCAACCGTAACTTCGTGGGCCTCTACCTGCACCGTTACCTGATTAACACTCAAGTTGGGTTCACGTTGCGCCTGCTGCAAATCCTGCGCAAGTACAACGTCAGCTACGAACACATGCCATCGGGAATTGACGACCTCACCATCATCATCGACAAGGGTCAACTGTCGCCGGACAAGAAGCGCGGCATCACGGCGGACATTAAGTCGGAGATTGCCCCCGACCAGCTCGAGTGGTTCGACGACTTTGCGGTGCTCATGATTGTGGGCGAAGGATTGTACGCGCAGAATGACCTGCTGGCTAAAATCATGGTAAGCCTGGCCGATGTTGGCATCGCGCCGACGATGATTAACCAGGGGGCCTCTCGCATCAGCATTATGTTGGGTGTACCCGCCGAGCAAGCAGACGACGCGGTCCGCGCTGTGTATGAGCTAAGTTCTACACACCGTGACCCAGTGGAGAAAGCACCAGCGCACCAAGCCTCACTAAATTAGGACGAATTCGACCAGGCCGCTAACACGCGGCCTGGTCTTTGTTTTATCTCTTCGCTCCATGGTGGCGGTGCTGGCCGGTGGGGGTGCTGTGGGGTACTGCGACTTGGTGGACCGCTCCACGGTGACCGCTGCTAGGGCGAAACCTCCAACCGCCAAAACCGCGGTTTCCGGTGCGACTTAGAGACTGCCTGCCAAGCCCGGGCAGTCAGTCTCTAAGTTCGTCGCGCTGTACGTCACTGCGTTCCTACAGCGGCAAGCCCCCAAACAGCGGTCACCGTTCCGGGTCCAGTCGTCTCCGCACCCCACAGCACCCCCACCGGCCAGCACCACACTTGCGAACAGAGTTATGAATAAGCGCTTGAACTAAACCGTCATCCGATGCCAATGTCAATTCCACAAGAGTAGTTGGGCGTGTACCGGCAGCTAGTGCAACCGAATAGACGTATGGGTAAGGGTCCAGGCCCCTGAAATCAGCGTCCACGCAGTATTTAGAACACGCAGTTGAGGTTTAGAACGAAAACGTCATGCCTGGAGATGGGACTAACAGTAGCGCGAGGCCGCGTCGGTCGGAACGGTGAGCGGAGGCGTGTAGGGTCGGAGTGGTAACCACTTCCAGGGGGCACCGCCGTGGGAACGGAGTGACGTACGGCGCGACGAATTCTGAGACTGACCGGTGGGTTTCCGGGCAGGCTCAGAATCGCGACGGAAACGCGCCCGCACTTGGCGGGTTGTAGCCTTCGCCCTAGCAGTGGTTACCGCGGAGCGCCCTACGGAAGCCGCAGCTCACCGTTCCGGCCTACGCTGCCACCACCGCATTGACCAACAAAGTTGCCCCGCACTCTTGACCAGCCTCTAATAATGATTTAATATTATGGCAATATAAATGACGCAGAGATGAGTAGTGCACCCGTGAGTTCACAGAGAGCCGAAGTTGGTGGAATTCGGCAACATCGCGGTGCGTGAAGATGGTCTCAAAGCAAAGTTAGGTGCGTACGAGCGTAAGTGAGTACCCCCCGGTTCCACCCGTTAACGTGGTCCAGTATCGCGGCCAAGCCGCCGTACTGCTAGAGTGGCTACCGGCGACGGCGGCCAGAACACGGGTGGTAACACGAGCAAATCTCCCGCTACAAAGGTAATGACTTACCTTTGTAGCGGGACGATTTTTTTTGCGTAGCCAAGCAAGCTGACCGCCATAACCCACCAGAAAGGAGCCCCCCATCATGACCATTGCTATCACAACTGGTTTCACGCGTAACCACATCACGCCCACACCCCACGCACTCCGCATCCTGGTGTTGAACCTGATGCCCACCCGCGCGGTCACCGAGCAACAGATTGTTGCGGCGTTAGCCACTACCGGAACCGACCTCACCATCACCTTTGCCGTACCTGGTACTCACCACATTCGTAACCACGCCGCGGCGGTGCATGCGGCCTACCCAACACTCGATGAACTCACCGACCAGTACTTTGACGGCCTCATCGTTACGGGGGCTGCCATCGATCGCCTTGCATTTAACGACATTGATTTCTGGCCGGAGTTTCAGCGGTTCATTGCGTGGCGACGCAGCCATGTTAACCACAGCCTGTTCCTCTGCTGGGGCGCGTACGCCGCACTCCACTTGGACAACGTGGCGGACGGGCACCAGGTCACCCACAAAATTTACGGCGTCTACACAACGAATGGCATCACCATGCCGCACTCACGCTACTTCACCATTCCCACCAATTCGGTACGGACGGGCAAAGTCGTAGCGGGAGACGACCGGATTGGCGCCACAATCGTTACCAACACCGCGTTACGGTCCACCTACGTTACCGGGCACCTCGAGTACTGGACCGGCACGCTCGCGTCCGAGTTCCACCGCGACAGGCACCGTGGGCTCCGCATCGCGCCACCCGCCCACTACTTTGATCCGAACCTACGTCCCGTTAATTCGTGGCGGAACGATACCACTAAGTTTTACCGTCAATGGCTCCAGCAACTCACACCCCAGGAGGTAGCTCATGACTAAACTAGCAACCCAACTTGTTCAAGGCACCAACGGCACGGAAGACGACCGGTCCGGCTCCGTGGTCGTTCCGCTTAACTTTTCCACGGCGTTCCGGCACCCCGGACTCGGCGAATCCACCGGCTTTGACTATTCCCGGATGACCACCCCGACCCGGCTGGAGTTGGAAAAGCAGCTGGCCGCCATCGAACACGGCACCCACGCCTTTGCTACCAGCTCCGGGATGGCCGCCATTGACCTCGTGTTCTCGACGCTCACGGCCACCGACGACCATTTCATCGCCAGCGACGACCTCTACGGCGGTTCCTTCCGCTACTTTGATGAGCGTCAGGCGCGCTACCACGTCAATTACGATAAATGGAATGGCCGCAACGTCGACGACCTGTTGTTGCTCATTCGCCCCACAACCAAGTTGATTTGGCTGGAGACGCCCAGCAACCCGACCATGAAGATTATCGACATTGAGGCGGTCGCCCGCACCGTGCACGCGACCCGGCCGGACATCCTGATTGCGGTGGACAATACCTTCCTCACGCCGGTATATCAGAATCCGCTCGACGACGACGCGGACATCGTGGTGCACTCGGCCACCAAGTACCTCGGTGGTCACAACGATATCCTGGCTGGAGCGGTAATTGTCAAAGACGACCAGCTGGCCGACAAGTTGAGCTTCCAGTTGACCACCACCGGCCAGAACCTAGCCCCGTTTGATAGCTGGTTGCTAATTCGCTCACTCAAAACGCTCCACGTGCGGATGAAATACCACACCGAAAACGCCCAGTTCTTAGCCGCGGAGCTACCCAAAGTCGCGGGTGTAGACCGGGTGCTGTACGCCGGTGTCGGCGGTATGATTAGCTTTTACCTCGCGGATGATTTCAGCGTCGACCGCTTTCTCCGTGCACTCCGGGTCTGTTCGTTCGCCGAAAGCCTGGGTGGGACGGAATCCCTCGTCACCGTGCCGTACGTCCAGACGCATCACGACATGCCAGTCGGTGACCGCCTAGAGTTAGGCATCACGCCCCAGCTAATTCGCCTGTCAGTCGGCCTCGAGGACAAAGAGGACCTGTTGGCCGACCTGACACAGCTATCGCCGCCGGAGCACCAACTACCACCAAGTAATTAGTATCAAAACGGATCGAGTTTTATACGGATAACACAACATACATGTAACTTTGCCAGCATAAAAAAATAAAGCGAAGCCATGCGCTTAGAAGGTAGCGCGTCAGGTGTTCAGACTAGCAAGCACTTGTTGCTGGTTGGGCCGGACACCCAACGTGATACCTTCTGCGTGGTGCCGCTCAACTAAGGAGCCGACTCATGCACGATTGGACTAAAATCATCAAAGCCACTACCGTTCAGGACCCTGCTACGGGGGCGGTGAACACCCCCATTCAGTTATCGTCAACGTTTAATCAGGCGAGCTTCGACGAGTTCGGGAAGTTTGACTACTCGCGTTCCGGTAACCCCACCCGTGAGGTTGCGGAACACGCCGTCGCTACTTTGGAGGACGGTCAATTTGGCTACCTGTTCAGCACGGGGATGGCCGCCATTAGCTCCGTCCTGATGACCTTTAGCCAGGGTGACCACCTGATTATTTCTAAGTACGTATATGGCGGGACGTTCCGTATCTTGGAGGAAGTACTACCCCGCTTTGGCATCGAGCACACCTTCGTCGACCTCTCCGACCTGGACGCCGTAGCCGCGGCCATTCAGCCGAACACTAAGGCCATCTACATTGAAACACCATCTAACCCGATCCTGGCCGTCACCGATATCGCGGCGGTGGCCGACCTGGCCCACCAGCACCACCTGATTGCCATCGCGGACAACACGTTCATGTCGCCGGTGCTCCAGAAGCCTTTGCACCTAGGGTCGATATCGTTGTCCACTCGGCCACCAAGTTTTTGGCGGGTCACTCCGACATTGTGGCAGGAGCGGCCATCACGAACGACCAAGAATTAGCGGACCAGATTTACTTTATTCAGAACGCGGTTGGCGCAACACTGGGCGTCACCGACTGTTGGTTGCTGTTGCGGGGAATCAAAACGCTAGGCGTCCGGATGCAGCAATCCAGCTCCGCCGCACAACGGATTGCCGAGTGGCTGGAACAACAGCCCCAAGTGACGCGAGTCTGTTACCCGGGGCTGCCCAGCAACGCGGGTTACGCAATCCAGCAACGCCAAGCCGTTAACGGTGGGGCCGTCCTCAGCTTTGACGTAGGTAGTGAGACCGCCGCACGCACGGTCGCGGAAACGACGACCATCCCTGAGTTCTCGGTATCACTCGGTGGTACGGAGACAATTTTGTCGTACCCACCAAAGATGAGCCACGCCGAGCTCAGCGTGGCGGACCAGGCCGCGTCAGGGATTACGCCCGGGCTGCTACGCTTCTCGGTCGGCCTGGAGGATCCCGACGACCTGATTGCCGACCTCGCACAGGCCTTTGCCAAAATCGCCGTGCCCGCACAGTCGTAGAGGGGACCGGTGATCATGGACACAATTAACATTGGCCTACTAGGATTGGGCACCGTGGGCTCGGGGTTGGTTGAGATTTTACGGCAACCCCAACCGCGACTAGCAGCACGCCGCCTCAAAGTGACGCGGATTGCGGTGCGCACGGTCACGCCGGAACGCCAGGCACAGTATCCTGACATCGCGCTCACTACGAACAGCACCAGTATCGTGACGGACCCTAATATCAAAGTGGTGGTGGAGGCCATCGGCGGTCGGACGGCTGCTAAGGAGCTCATCACCACCGCCCTCACCTTTGGTAAACACGTCGTCACGGCCAACAAGGACCTCATCGCTACGGATGGCGCTGAGCTCAGCCAAATTGCGGCCGCCCACCACGTGGGTTTGTACTACGAGGCGGCGGTGATGGGTGCCATCCCCGTACTGCGCACGCTTCGCAACGCCTACGCGGGCGACCCCATTTCACGAATCACGGGCATCGCCAACGGCACGAGTAACTTCATCCTGACGCAGATGATTGCCCATGGAGCGTCGTACGACGATGCGCTCAGCTTGGCCCAAAGCAAAGGGTTTGCGGAAGCCAACCCAGCCAACGACGTCGATGGTTTGGACGCAACGTACAAGTTGCTGATCCTGACCCGCTTTGCGTTCGGCATGAGCCCACCATTGATGACGTCAGCATCCAGGGCATCACGACGCTACAGCCTCAGGACTTTGTGGCCGCCAGCATTTGGGGCTACGCCATTAAGCCGCTGGCGGTGAGCGAACTCACGCCAGACGGTCTGTGTATGCGGGTGGCCCCGCACTTGGTACCGTTGGCGCACCCGCTGGCAGCGGTACGGGACGAGAACAACGCGGTGTTGATTGATTCGCACAACGTCAACCGCCTGAGCATGGTTGGTCCGGGCGCCGGCGCGCTGCCCACGGCCAACTCCATCGTGGCTGACCTGCTGGACCTGGCTGACAACATCCACGACGGCAACACCCCCGAACGCTTCGTAGACACGGACACCCCGGCGGTCGTGGCGGACGCGGCGCACCGGGT
>NZ_BBAI01000008.1 GCF_001311175.1 Lacticaseibacillus pantheris DSM 15945 = JCM 12539 = NBRC 106106
CGGGCCTTTCGGTGGGAGCCCCTTATACTCTGCTTTCTAAACGGCCTTCTCCGCTCTCTCCTGCTCCGCTCTCTCTTTACTTTCCCCTCAACTCCTGCTAAACTTCAAGCATATTAACAGCCGCTTTCAGGAAATAGTACGGTGTTCCCCCACCAGTAACAGAGAGCGTCACCCTTGCTGCAAGTGACGCCTGGTAGCCCACCAGAATGAATCCCCATCAATAACGGTCGGTGACACACTCCTTACGTGTAAGAGGTTCCGTTTATACGGAACAAGGTAGGTGGTACCACGACTTTGGCCGCCCTATCATGATTGATTTCATGATGGGGCGGTTTTTGTTTGATCAGGATTCTTCCACTAACAACGTACGTCTCCTCTAGTAGCCCGCAATTATTTTTACTTCCATAATCAGCAGTTCGCATACACCCCAAGGAGGATTCAACATATGCAAAATCACAAACAGCACGGCCTCAGCATTCGCACCGTCGTCGCCATCGGTATCGGCGCGGCCATCGTCTTTCTGCTTAAACGGTTTGGGTCCGTTCCAACCGGTATCCCGAACACTAATATCGATACCTCGTACGGCTTCCTGGCATTCTTTGCCAGCCTGTTCGGGCCAGTAGCCGGCTTCATCATTGGCTTCCTCGGCCACATGCTCAACGACCTCACTTACGGCACCCCGTGGTGGACTTGGGTCATTACCACCGGTATTCTGGGTGGCATCATCGGCCTCTTCTGGAAGCGGTTCGACGTCGAGGGTGGTAACTTCGGCACCAAGAAGATTATTAGCTTCAACGTCCTCCAAATTATCGCCAACCTGGGTTGCTGGGTGCTGCTGGCCCCGACCCTCGACATCCTCGTCTACTCCGAGCCTGCGAACAAGGTGTACCTGCAGGGGATTGTTTCCGGCATTAGTAACGCCGTTTCTACCGGGGTGATCGGCACCATTCTGCTGGTTATCTACGCCGCATCACGGACCAAGCGCGGTTCGCTGAAGCAAGAATAAATTGTTGACTGGGAGGTTATCATCAGCGTATCTGGGTGATAGCCTCCTCGTCCGTCGTTCGCACCAATCACTACTTATTGGAAGGTAATCATGCCAGCAATTATATTTGAGCACGTTAATTTTCAGTACGAAAGCCAGGCTGAGCCCACCCTGCACGATATTAACCTCACCATTAATGCGGGTGAAAAAGTGCTTATTGCTGGGCCTTCCGGGTCCGGTAAGTCCACGCTGGGTAACCTCATCAACGGCTCCATCCCCCACTCAATCAAAGGTCAGGTCACCGGCCACATCCGTGTGGGCAAGCTAGACACCCAGGAGGCCAGCCTCTTCGACCTCTCACTGCTGGTCGGGACCGTGCTCCAAGACCCCGACAGCCAGTTTATCGGTCTGACCACGGCCGAAGACATCGCCTTTGGCCTGGAGAACGACCGCGTGGCGCGTCCGGAGATGCACCAGCGAGTTGAACAGTGGGCCACCCGGCTCGGCATCGCCGCACAACTACACCAATCACCCCAAGAACTATCAGGCGGGCAAAAGCAACGCGACGCATGGCGGGTGTGCTCATCGATGACGGCGACATTCTCCTCTTCGATGAACCACTAGCCGCGCTCGACCCAGCGAGTGGTCACCAGTCCATCGCCCTCATCGACGAACTGCACCAGCAACTGCACAACACCGTGATCATTATTGAGCACCGGATTGAGGACGTACTCACCCGGCCAGTTGACCGCGTGATCCTGATGGCCAAAGGCAAGATTGTGGCCGACCTGAAACCGGACGCGCTCCTCCGCAGCAACGAGTTGCAACAAATCGGCCTCCGCGAACCGCTCTACATTGAGGCACTCCGCTACGCTGGCTGCGACCTGAACCACATCGACCACATCGACAACGTGAACGCGTTAAACGCGGAAGTACTCGCGCCGGCTTTGCAAAGCTGGCAGGCCAACGCAACCGTCCCCGTCACCATTCAATCTGGGGAGCCCTTACTGGATGTCCGTCAGCTCAGTTTCTGCTATGAGAACGGGCCGCAGATCTTCCACGACTTTGACCTCACCATCAACCGCGGCGACATGCTGGCCCTCGTCGGCCGCAACGGCGTCGGCAAGTCCACTCTGAGCCAAATTATTACCGGCTTCCTGACCCCCTCGGCGGGTACATTGACCTACCACGACGGGCACACCGATATCGACCTCGCCAAGCTGTCCGTCAAGGAACGCGCCGATAAAATTGGCTACATTATGCAGGACCCCAACCAGATGATTAGCCAGGTGATGATTCGGGACGAAGTAGCGTTAGGCCTACGGTTACGTGGGGTGGACGAAGCCGCCATCAAGCAAAGGGTGGATGACACCCTCAAGATTTGCGGGCTATACCCGTTCCGTAACTGGCCCATCAACGCGTTGAGTTTCGGGCAGCGCAAGCGGGTCACCATTGCTAGTATTCTGGTATTACAACCCGAGTTGCTCATTCTGGACGAGCCCACTGCTGGGCAGGATTGGCGGCACTATACCGACATGATGACCTTTCTGGAACAACTGAACCAACAAGGTATCACCATGATGTTCATCACGCACGACATGCACCTCATGCTGGAGTACGCCAACCGGACGGTGGTCCTCGGTGATCAGGGCGTCATGCTGGACGCAAAGCCCTCAACGGTGCTATCTAACCCGACCGTCGTGAGCGCGGCGGCTTTGGCCCCCACCAGCCTCTACCAACTGGCCGAACGGGTGCACATTGACCCCGATGCGTTCACCCAACACGTCATCGCCACGGAAAGGAAGGTGCGCCGCTGATGAGTATGCAACTATTCGGTTATGCCGAGCAAAATACCTGGATTCACCGACTGAGCGGGGCCACCAAGCTCCTCGCCTTTCTGGGACTATCCATCATCGCAATGGTGTCGTACGACGCGCGCTTTCTGGCCGCTATCACCGTGATGTCGCTCATCCTGTTTAAGCAGGCACGCATTACGTGGCCGCAGATCCGCCTGGTCACCAAGTTCATCCTCTTCTTTTCCGTCCTTAATTTGCTGGCCGTTTACGTATTCAGTCCCGAGTACGGCGTCCAATTGTACGGCACGCGCCACCTCATTTTGGGGAGTGATGGGTACTTCACGCTAACTCAGGAACAGTTATTTTATGAATTAAATTTGATCCTAAAGTACATCGTCACGGTACCCCTAGCCCTCATCTTTTTGATGACCACCAATCCGAGTGAATTTGCGTCCAGTTTGAACAAAGTCGGCCTCTCATACCGGGTCAGCTACTCGGTAGCACTGGCGTTACGATACATTCCGGACATCCAGGGTGAGTACCATCAAATCAGCCTGGCCCAGCAGGCGCGCGGATACGAGCTCTCGCGGAAGGCCAACTTGTGGCAACGACTACGGGGCGCGGGTAAGATTCTGATTCCGCTGGTGTTCGCCAGCCTCGACCGGATTGACACGGTCAGCCGGGCAATGGAACTACGCCGCTTTGGCCGGTACCGCAAACGGACGTGGTACATGGGACGCGATTTCCGCACTAGCGACTGGTTGACGCTGGGCGGGACGGTCCTCATCATCGTCGTCGGTATTGGCTTATTCAGCGTCAACGGCGGGCGGTTTTGGAATCCGTTCCGTTGATAAGAAGCCCGCGTGTGACGTCAACACGCGGGCTGTTTTTGGCGGTTCTGGCCGGTGGGGGTGCCCGTAGGGTACTGCGACTTTGTGGACCGCTCCACGGTGACCGCTGCTAGGGCGAAACCTCCAACCGGCAAAATGCGCCGGTTTCCGGTGAGACTTAGAGCCTGCCTGCCAAATGCGGGCAGACAGTCTCTAAGTTCGTCGCGCTGTACGTCGCCTGCGTCTCCTACAGCGGTGCCCCCTTGCAGCGGTCACCGTTCCGGGTCCAGTCGTCTCCGTACCCCACGGGCACCCCCACCGGCCAGAACCACATTTGCGAACGTATTTACGAATGATTATGGTCAACTGCCTCCCTCATAGCAGCACGACCAATGATCGAATTTAACGATTGTGTTTACTGGATATTTCGTAACCCAAAACACAGACGAATTGATTCAAAGGTTTGTGACCAGACTGACTGCTATTACAGACCAAGAACTGTGAGGGGGGTGTTGTCTTGTCGTGAGATGTGACTGCTACAGTAGCGTAAGGCCGCGTCGGTCGGACCGGTAAGCGGAGGCGTGTGGGGTCGGAATGGCAACCACTGCCGGGGTGTAACGTTCTTACGGCTTTAGCCGTTAGAACGCGACGAATTTCGAGACTGACCGGTGGTTTTCCGGGCAGGCTTGAAATCGCGGCGGAAACACGCCCGCACTTGGCGGGTTGGAGCCTTCGCCCTAGCAGTGGATTACCATGGAGCACCCCACGAAAGCCGCAGCTCACCGGGCCGGCCAACGCCGCCGTTCACCACACTGCTATGGGCTTCAACTGATCAACCAACATTGCATGGTGCAATACTAGCAGGTTGGCGGTCTGATCGTAGTGGATATCATGTTATTTTATGCATTTACAGTTGACAGAGTCCGATGGTGGTTGTAAATTAGCCTTAAATTAAAAGCAAGTTAAAGGTTTTGACCGGACCAGTAACCGTATCCTAATCTCAGCGAGTCGCCGTTTGGTGTAAGGGCGATGTTAGGGAGCGGTGAATCACACCCGGAATATACTGACCGGCTGAGCGGTGCACACCGTTAGCTGATACGCTCGGAGCGTTACCACGGTTGCCTTCACCTGTTCTCGTGCAAACGACGACTAGCGTGTTGGCAACATGAGGTTGACGCTGTGAGGCGTTGACGAACCGGGGTGGGACCGCGAATTGAATCGTCCCCGAGTAAGCATCGATTGTGATGTTTGCTCGGGGGCGATTCTTTTTTTTACGCAGAGAGTTAGCGCTTTAGCGCTTACTCTCTGCTACTCGGAGGCTTCGCGCAGCTAAGCCGAGAGACTGTAGTCCAATACCACACGGAGGTCAGAACGAGAACAGTGAAAGATATCCACTACCTCGCTTTAGCGCTTACTCTCTGCTACTCGGAGGCTTCGCGCGGCTAAGCCGAGAGACTGTAGTCCGATACCACAAGGAGGTCAGAGCGAGGATGGTCACAGATACCATCTTCTCCCACTAACTTTCAGAGGGATCACTCCCAATGCCTCACAGCAACCATCCGCCTCATCCGCTCAAAACCCAACTACTTGCACACACAAACATACAGGAGGAACCACCATGAAAATCATCCAAACTACTATCCCCGCAACCATCGACTACGTCACGAAGCGCAGCGCCAGCGCTGCCAGCAACCCAGAAGTCGACGCGGCCGTCGCCAAGATTATCGCCAACGTCCGCGCAAACGGCGACCAAGCAGTCCGTGACTACGAAAAGCAGTTCGACAACATCGAACTCTCCGACCTCCGCGTACCCCAGTCCGAGCTCGATGATGCCTACGCCGCAGCCGACCCGCAGCTCATCGACGCCCTTGAGTTGGCCAAGCGGAACATCACCAGCTACCACACCAAGGAAAAGCAGTTCGGCTTTGTCGACGCCGAGCAGCCCGGCGTCATGCGTGGTGAGCGAATCACGCCACTTGCCGCGGTCGGCGTCTACGTGCCCGGTGGTACCGCCGCCTACCCGTCCTCCATCCTGATGAACGTGCTACCGGCCAAAATCGCTGGTGTTAAGCGCATCGTCCTGGTCACCCCACCACACCATGATGGCCTCAACTCCGCGGTGCTCACCGCCGCCAAGATTGCCGGCGTCGACGAGGTGTACCAAGTTGGCGGGTCTCAAGCAATTGCCGCGCTGGCTTACGGCACGGAAACCATCCCCCAGGTCGACAAAATTACTGGTCCCGGCAACATCTTTGTCGCCACCGCCAAGAAAATGGTGTTTGGCCAGGTCAGCATAGACATGATTGCGGGCCCATCCGAGATTGGCGTCATCGCGGATGATAACGCAGATCCCGAGAACGTCGCCGCAGATCTACTGTCGCAGGCGGAACACGACCGGCTGTCGCGGCCAATGCTGGTCACCCCCAGCGCCGACTTTGCTCAAGCGGTCTCCGACGCCGTTGACCGCCAGCTCACCACGCTGCCGCGCGCCGAAATTGCCAGCGCGGCCGTGAACAACCAAGGCTTCATCGCCGTGGTTCCCGACATCCCGTCCGCCTTCACCGTGATGAACGCCATTGCCCCCGAACACCTGGAGGTCCAGTTGCCCGACGCCGCACAGTACCTCAGCCTCATCCAAAACGCGGGTTCAGTATTCCTCGCTTCGCCGCCTCGGAGCCAGTCGGCGATTACGTGGCCGGGCCAAACCACATTCTGCCCACCGGCGGCACGTCCCGGTTCTTCTCCGCGCTGGGCGTGGCCGACTTCATGAAGCGCACCCAGTTCATTACGTATTCCAAAGACGCCCTGGCCCGCGAAGCCAAGGCCATCACGACCCTCGCCCGTACGGAGGGTCTCGAGGCCCACGCCCGCGCGGTTGAATCGCGCTTCCGTAACGACCAGTAAGCAACCACCCACAGGAGGGCCGTGCCCATGAGTAAAACTAAAACCGTTTCCTTCATCGCCGTCATGTTGATGATCTTCACCTCCGCCTTTGCGTTCGATAATACCTCCATCGCCTACTACACCATGGGCTTCTCGGGGATTATCTGGTACGTGCTGGCCGCGCTGCTGTTCTTCGTCCCGTCGTCACTGATGTTCGCGGAGTACGGCGCCACGCTCCACAACGACCAGGGTGGCGTGTATAGCTGGCTCAAAGCCGGACTGGGCGCCAAGTGGGCATTCATCGGCGGCTTTGTCTGGCTGGCCTCGTGGGTCATCCTCATCGTGTCCACCGTCTCCAAAATTTGGATCATGCTTGCCACCACGCTCACGGGACGCGATACCACCAACACGTGGTCCATTTTCGGGCTGAACTCCACGGCCACCATCGGCATCATGAGCATCATCTTCTTCCTAGTGGTCACGTTCATCGCAACGCGTGGACTGGGCAAAGTCGCGAAGCTAGCCGGAATCGGTGGCCTGGCCGCCCTGGCGTTAACCGCCGTCTTTGCCATCGTCAGCCTCATCCTCCTAGCCAAAAACGGCTTCCAGTTTGCGGAACCCGTCACTGCACAGAGTATGTTGCACTCACCGCGCTCCGGTTACCAAAGCCCCGCGCAGATGCTGTCGTTCATCATCTTTGCCGTCTACGCCTTTGCCGGCATTGAGGCACTGGGTAGCGTCTCTGACCGGATGCGTAACGCCCGGCGTAACTTCCCGCGCGCCATGGTGGCCGGTGCTGTGGCCATCACTTTGATTTACGCCGTCCTCATCCTGTTGTGGGGCGCGTCCAGCAACTGGCAATCCATGTTCAAGGGCACCAGCGCCAACCTGGGTAACACGACGTACGTACTGATGAGCAACCTCGGCCTGGTCTTCGGCAAGGCGTTCGGCCTGGGCGCAGCCGCTAGTCAGGGACTGAGTTTCTGGTTCGCCCGGCTGTCCGCATTCGCTATGTTGCTGAGCTACTTTGGCTCCTTCTTCGTGATTGTGTACATGCCGATCAAATCGTTCGTGCTGGGCACCCCACGGCGACTGTGGCCCGGCAAGATGGCGTCGCTCAACGCTAACGACATGCCCGCCAACGCCATGTGGTTTCAGGCGATTGTGGTCTGCGTACTGATTGCGCTCACTTCGTTTGGCGGCCGGACGGCGGAGGGATTTTATAACGTCCTCACCCTGATGGACAACATTAGCTCCACGGTGCCGTACTTGTTCCTCGTCACCGCCTTTCCGTTCTTCAAGGGCCGAACGGATCTGGAGCGGCCGTTCGTCATTTTCAAACGACCAACCACCTACTGGCTAGTGACGGCTGCCGTTGACATACTGCTATTGGCCGGAGTGATTTCGACGGTCATCGACAGCCTGAGTAGTGGCGCCTACTGGGACCTGTTCCTCGAAATTGTGGGCCCCATCCTCTTCGGCCTGATTGGCCTCACGCTCTACAAGATCTACACCCGCATCGTCACCCGCGAAACGGCAACCACAACCGACGTCAGCCAGGTTTAACGCAGGGCTGGCAACGGTACACAAAAGGGCACCAACCAAGTGAAGGTTGGTGCCCTCTTTGTGTTGCGGTTAACTAATTTTCAGCCTAGTTCGAAGTCCTACTACTTCATCATCAGTCAAAAAAAATGGTCCAGATATGACAGTTCATGGTGTAGAACCGTCGTCGCATCAATCAGTTTGCATGTAAACAATGACCGGTACAAGCTTTCCAGACCATCAGTGACATTCCCGGTACAGTACAAGACCAATCCCCGCAAATTAAGTAGCTTCATCCGTTCATAAAATTGTCGTGGGTGATCGATCAGTTTCTCAAACATTTCTAGCATTGGCACTGCCTCATCCGCACGTCGCTGCTCACAACAATAGCAGATTGCATTATTGAGTACACGAGTGTAGCTAGAAATGTTATCGGTGTTCAGATAGTTATATTCCTCCCCCTTTTGGAACATCAGTTTAGACAGGGAAACCACATTATCGATTGGTAGCATCATCAGCGTATTACCAAATAAATATAGCTCAAAGGACGTCCAATTCGCGACAGACGAGAGGTAGTGGATCACCGTATTAATCTCCGCTTTTGATAAAGGGATTCCAGTAAGGCTACCAATCAGTGCCTTCATCATAATGCTATACAGCTTGTGGTAAGTCGGCGTTAAGTCTTGATTCGTCTCAATTTCCTGCTGGATTTTCTCAAGGCCACCAATGTCCTCATGTAGATAGCACTGACTAATCCGGTTAGAAATGTTCTTCTTGTAGGCGTTGTTGATGTAGACAAACTCTGACCAGGTAACGTTGATGCGCTCAAGCAACTGATTTAAGTTTTGAACTGAGATGTCGTATTGTCCACGTTCAAATCGGGATAGAAACGACGTTGTCACAATCCCCTTGCCGACCGCGTCAAGCGACAAATGCTTGCTTTTTCTGAGCAGTCTAAAGGTTCCACCGATATTTTCCATTTTAATCAGCCTTTTTTTGTTGTATACGTAAATTTATGTTTTCACGCTAATTTTAACAGTTAATATATGAGCATGGAAAGCAGGTATTTAACTTCATGCTTAACAGTGAAGACTCACACGTAGACGTGAGTTGGTCCAAACATCCTAACTACGCCGCTTGTGGAGGTCCGAATGAGAATAAATAGAAATTTCACCCTGATCTGGTGTAGCTTTCTAATCTCCCAGATTGGTGATTGGATGTTAAAAATTGCGTTACCACTACTCGTATACGCTAAAACACAGTCGGCGGCCCAGATGGCCTCCATATACGGGGTATCATTTCTTCCGTGGTTATTCTTCTCTCTTGTCGGTGGTTTATTGGCGGATCGTGGCAACAAGCAGACCATCCTGGTCGTGGGCAACCTCATTTCATTTGTTGCCGTGTTCATTATGCTCGTGGCCTTTGAAATTCCAGCCACACCACTTTTGTTAATTTACGTGTTGGTATTTATGCAGTCATCTATTGACCCATTAACTCACCCGTCGTTTCAGAGCATTCTACCCAAGGTGGTCCATGACGATAAAATCGTAACCGCTAACACCGATATTCAGCTGATTGACAACACACTAACGCTCATCGGACCATTACTTGGTGGTGCATTAGCAGCTCTACTCAATCCACGAGTCGCGATTATAGTTGATGCGATATCTTTCTTAATCGCCGGAATTTTCGTCATCGCGCTTCGATACAAAGTCCCTACCCACATCCAAGCTACTCAGAATATTCTTCAGGATATACGTGAAGGTTTTGCATACGCGTACTCCGACAAAATAGTGTGGAACGGTGCCGTCCTCTTTTTCTTCACCAACTTTGCCACTAATCTGTTTGAAGCTAATTTTATGTTCTTCATTACTAAGACACTTGGATACTCGTCGTTCCTCGCCGGTATTACGATTGCCATTTCGGGTATTGGAGCGCTTGCCGGTGGCATCGTGGCCCCGATTATCAACCGTCACTATTCTACCGGTAGAATTATCACATCAACCACCGTACTGGCCGGAATTGCGTTGATGCTGATGTTCTTTGCGCATAACTTTATTATGGTTGGCTTGTTATACGCTGTGGCCAACCTTTGCAGCAATATCAACGTCATCACATACTTCTCACTACGGCAGAAAATTGTGCCTGATCGAATTCTGGGACGCGTAGTCAGCGTCACCCGCATGATTTCCTATGTTTCAATCCCACTAGGTGCATTCTTCGGAGGCATCCTAGTTGATAAAGGCGTATCGTTATTCGTCGTCTTTCTGCTGGCCGGGATTATTCGGTTCGTTATCGGTGCATACGGATCAAGCACACCACTGGGCAAATCCGGATCATCGGCGACTGAAAAGACAAAATAAAAGCACCAAAAAAAGAGGCATTACCGTACTGACTCATTACGGTAATGCCCTCTTCGCGTCCCACGCGTCCGGGATGACACGTGCAACATATTCTAGTGGGTCGCTTATATTACCAACTACGGAGCGGAAATGCCCCGAAGGCACCCAACACAAGACCGATAAACGAACCCACAGCAAACCCGACCGGTACGTTGTGGATTAGTCCACCAATCGCTAAACCCAAGACCTGACCTAACCCAATACCTACAAGCAGTGACGTGTCATGATTACGCTTTTCCATAAAACCACCGCCCTTCTTACGCCCAAATAATAACAGGTGTTAACCGAAAATGCAAGCGTTTTCTAAGCGGCAGGTTATGCTTCCCTCTGATGGGGCCGAGCCGCTGTTCCCTGCGATGACTGTAGGACGTAGTTTTTTTCACATTTCAAACGTCATTGTCGCTTAAAATGACGTTTGAAACGTGAGACAAAGCATTCATAAATTCGTGTACAAGTGTGGTTATGGCCGGTGGGGGTGCCATGGGGTGTGGAGACGACTGGACCCGGAACGGTGACCATCTGCCGTTGGTCGTACTGGCGTGGTGGTGGAGGTTGAGCGGCTGGTCCCCGCGACGGCTGCATGCCCGTAGTTCTGTTTGTTTACTTCCGGTTTGGGCTTTAGCCCTTACCGGGAGTTAACTCAAGTGACCGTCGCAGACTGTCGCTTGAGCGACCCCAGAATCAAATTGGCTAGACCGAGTGGTTTTTGCTCGGGCTACGCCAATTCGCGGTAGCCCGGAACGGGCGTGAGCGTGAGGCACGTAGCCGGTCGCGGGGACCGGCCGCTCAACCGGAGCCACCATGCCAGTGCGACCAGCCACCGCAGCGGTCCACAAAGTCGTAGCACCCTACAGCACCGCCACCTTACCCGATCAGCCCCAAATGACGCAAGCCCTGCACAATTCCGCCCCGATTGTAATCCGCGGTAATGTAGTCGGCCACGGCTTTGACCTCCGGCAGCGCGTTACCCATCGCGACACCGTGATCCACAAAGTCGATCATGGTCCGATCATTCGTGCCATCCCCAAACGCAAAGGTGGCACGTGCCGCCCAGCGCCGCTTTGACCGCTTCGATGCCGCGGACCTTGCTGACGTTGCTGGGAATAATATCAATATCAAACTTAAAGTTCCGGTAGAAGCTTAACTCCGGGAAGGCGGCAGAAAGTACCTGATCATCAGTGAGGTTTTCGGTGAGCGCCATCATCATGTGGACCGGCTGGGTCAGGTAGTCCTCGGGCCGAATCGGGGGCGTCGGCTTGTCAATCGCACCGTACCCCGCCACCACGGCCGGACTCATACCCGAAAGCCACTCGCTGTCCGCGTTAAAATAACCGAGCATCACGCCGCGGGCCGTCGCCTGTTGGGTTAACCGGGCGACCACGTCACTCGCCATCGTCTGCGAGAAGACCACGTCACCGGCCAACTCCACGTACTGACCGTTCAACGCAACCAAACTATCAATGCCGCTAGCCGCCATAATGTCGCGAATACCAGCTGCTGGTCGCCCCGTGGCAATCACCGGTTGGTAACTATTAGCCCGGAGCTCGTCTAAGGCCCGCCGCACCGTCGGGTCAATGCCGTGTTGTTCGTTCAGTAAAGTTTTGTCCAGGTCAAAAAAATACTAAGCACGCGTTTTGTGCATCTTGCCGCCTCCAAGTAATTGCGTGCCGCTTTGCCAGCACGATTATGTAATCCGTTACGTTCAGCATGCCCGATTCACAGCCTTGATGCAAGCCCTTTCTTTACCTTTGCCTTCCCGTTTGGTGTAAAATGCGGGCATAGGTAATTTCCTAAATCTACTATATAAGCACTCACTCAATCAAAGGGGGCCTCCCATTGAACATTCTCGTCAACATGCACCTGCATCCCGACCAAATCACCCAGCTAGAGGCACTGCCCGACGTACACCTCATTGACCGTGATGAATTCACACCCGCCATGGGGAGCACAATCGACGTCATCCTAGCCTGGAATCCGACCGCGGCGGCCATCATGAGCGCACCGAACCACGTCCGCTTTATCCAGACGATGTCCGCCGGCGTCGATTACCTGCACTGGCCGACCTTGCGCGCCAAGACGTACTGGTTGCTAACGCCAGCGGCATCCACGGTGAGTCAATTGCGGAATCCGTGCTCGGTTATATCCTCAACTTTACGCGGGCCCTTAACGCCCCCACCAATCGCGATCCCCACAATTTTTGGGCGGCCAGCCAACTGCGGCATCAGATTACCGAACTACCTGGACGTCGTGCCTCATCGTCGGCGCGGGCCACATCGGCACCACCATCAGCCACGTCCTCCAGCAACTGGGCGTCCGGACAACCGGGGTCAACCACGACGGTCACGCCGTCGCCGGCTTTGACCAGATTATTAGTACCGCGACCCTGATGGCACAGGCACCCGCAGCCGATTTCATCATTAACATCCTGCCGCTCACCGACCAAACGCACCACCTGTATAACGACGATTTCTTCCAGCGGCAGCCTGGCCACCCCTACTTTATCAACGTCGGTCGCGGACCGTCCGTGGATACCGCGGCGTTGATTAGGGCGCTGAAGGTAGGCAAAGTGGCCGGTGCCGCTCTCGATGTGTTCGAGGAGGAGCCGCTGCCCGCCAGCTCACCTTTGTGGCAAGCCCCTAACGTGCAGTTAACGCCACACGTATCGGGTACGATCAGCGACGTGGCTACGGGTGTGTTCAAGATTTTCTACCCTAACCTAGTGTCGTTAATGGACCACGGGACGCTCGCGGTGAACGCGGTGGACTTAGCGCGGGGCTATTAACTTTCAAAAAAAATCGGGACGGTCGACACAGCTCTTGGAGTAACCAGAGTTGTGTCAACCGTCCCGTTTGTTATAAATGCTATTCCACCATCGTCAGGGAGTCGCTGTCTTTGACCACCAGGTGGCGGCGACCCGACTGCTCAATCCAGCCCTGCTCGCTAAACTCGGTCAGCTTGCGGCTAATCGTCTCCGGCGTCGTGCCGAGATAGGCCGCCAAATCCTTTTTGGGGAGGGGTAAATCAAAGTCGTTACGCCCCAGACCTGCGCCGGTTTCAACGATGTAGGTGGCCAACCGCTCGGCCACGCTGGCCGTGTTGGCGGCCGTAGCTTGGGCCTCAAGGGCGACAACCCGTTGTCCCAGAGCGTTCAGAACGTTGAGCGCCAATGCCGGCGTTGATTGCAGTAACTTTTGAAAGTCAGTGCGGCTAATCGTGCACGCTTGCGTACCGGTCAAAGCGGTCGCCGTCGTCGTGCGCTCGGTCGGGGTAAACAGCACCGCTTCGCCATCAAAGTCCCCAGGCTGCAGCAAGCGGAGTAGCTGCTCACGCCCACTGGCCGTTGACTGGGTAATTTTGACCTGGCCGTGCGCGATGATAACCAGCGCATCGGCATCGGTGCCGGCGGTGAACAGTTGTTCCCGTTCATCATAGTGGTGGTCCCGCACAAGGCTAGCAATCGCCCGCACCGCATCATGATTCAGTTGTTGAAAAATGGGTACCAGTCGAACACACGACTCAGCTTCATGCAAATCCATCCCTATCACCTCACCCTTATTATACGCGCTTAAAACTCGTCGTCATCATCGTCCTCATCATCGAGGCCGAACCGGGCGGAGTGGCCCAGCAATGACTGGAGGACGCGTACCTGGTGACGATTCCAGCCGAACATGGTCGTCATGGTTGCGGCTAAGGCTGGGCGGCCTTCTTTGTTAGCTAACGCAATTGCTCGGGTGACGAACAGGTTGTCGGTTTCGAAGTCGTTGACCAGCCCGTTAACCATTTCGTCGGCGTCGCGATACTTCTGTGCCCCGTCCTCTTCCAGCATCGTCCATTCGCTATACTCAGACATCAGCGTGGCCGGAATCTCGCCCTCATCCAGCAAGGCAGATGCGATCCGCTCAATCCAGTCGTTGTTCTCACCGTTAATTGCCACAAAGGTGGTGGTTAATTGGCCGGCGGTGGCGCCACGGACGAACCATGCCGCCTGGCGGAGCTTGTTGGTCAGTACCACGTGGTTACTCAGTACGTGGTTAATCATCGCCCCCGCCGTGGGTACGTGGTGATCATGATCTGATTGTGCTTGTTCTGCTGTGAATAATTCTTCTGCTGTCGCCATTTATGCAATCTCCTTAACTTTGCTACTCAACACGGTGTAACCCAACTTGGTGACCACGCCACTCAATTCATCTGCGTTCGTTGCTACTGGGTCAAACTTAGCCTTCAGTTTGGCCGCGTTGAACAACACCTTAACGTCCTGCACGCCATCAACACCGGACACCGCGTGTTCAATCTTCTGCATACATGAAGGGCAGGTCATCCCGTCCAACTTCAAAATTGCCATTGCCATAGTTGCTTTACCTCCTAGAGAGTGGAGCCCGTGCTTAGAACCACAACTTTCGGCGGGTCACCAACTCATTTCCTATACCCTTAATTTACACTGCTAGGCTTAGTTGTAACTTGATGCTCATCAAGTTGCGCGACTTTTTGTGCGCGACTTTGATGTAACAGCCGCAAAGCGTTCGCAATCACCACGAGGATTGACGCCTCGTGGACGAACATGCCGCTTGCCATCTGGACCAACCCTAGCATTAATCCCAACAGCAACAGCACCACGGTACCCACCGCAATCACGATGTTTTCACGGGTCACTGAGCGAGTCGCCCGCGCAAGATGAACGGCCTCTACCAGCGTGCCAAAGTTTGGCCGCACCAGCACCACGTCGGATGTATCCAAAGCTACAGCCGTACCACCACCCATGCCGATACCTACGTCGGCCGTCGCTAGGGCGGGGGCGTCGTTAATGCCGTCACCCACAAAGGCAACCTTGTGGCCCGCCGCTTGGGCCTCCTGCACCGCCGCCAGCTTCTCTGCCGGCAACATTTCCGCACGCACCTCGTCGACTGGCAACTGTGCGGCAATGTGTTCAGCCGCCGCCCGGTTGTCGCCCGTCAACATGACTACGTGTTCAATCCCGTGCTGCTTCAAAGCTGCCAACCCATCGGCCGCATCTGCGCGCACAACGTCATTAACCCCAACTGCTAACCTAATTTCTCCATGAACCGCCAATAACACTACCGAATCACCCGATGCCTGGATTGCGTTGATGCCGTCGGTGACCGTGGCGTCAACGTTCACTCCGTGGTCACCCATCAACTGCATGTTACCCACCAGGTACTGTCCGTCGGCGCTCGCCAAGCCGCGGCCCTTGACCGTCGCCATGACGGGGGCCTCCGGCAGGGTCAGCTGCCGTTCTTTGGCCGACGCCAGAATTGCCCGCGCCAACGGGTGCTGGGAATCCGCCTCAATGGCTGCCAGCAAAGCCAAGTCATCGTCCTCGTTACCAGCGAAGTCCTGCACGTGACTTAACGTCATCTTGCCAGTCGTGATGGTCCCCGTTTTGTCCAACATGATGGTGTCCACACCAGCCAGTGCGTCAGCGGTCGCCCCACCTTTGAACAAGATGCCCTGACTCGCCGCCCGACCAATACCAGCAACGTTTGCCACGGGTGCACCAATCACCAACGCTCCCGGGCAACCCAGCACCAGCATGGTAATCGCCAGCCGCATATCCTGAGTCACCAGGCCCACAATCAAGGCAATCACCAGGACGGCCGGCGTGTAGTACCGGGCAAAGCGGTCGATGAACCGCGCAACCGGCGCCTGCGCATCCTGGGCGTTTTCCACCAGTTCAACAATCTGACCAAAGGTGGTGTCCTCACCCGCAGCGGTTGTGCTAACGGTCAGCGCACCACTGTCCAACATTGAACCAGCGTAGACCTGATCGCCCGAGACTTTGGCCACCGGAGCAGCCTCACCCGTAATCACGGCCTCCACCGTGCGGCCCTCGCCTTCAACCACGGTGCCATCAACCGGCACCTGGTCGCCTGGACGTACGCGAACGTGCATCCCCGCGTCAATTTCGTCGATGTCAACCAACTCGGTCTGCCCATCTTCATCAACGACGGTCGCCTGTTGCGGAGCCATGTCCGTCAGGTCACGCACCGCGGACCGCGTCTTGGCTAGCGTCCGGGCCTCCAATACGTTACCAAAGAGGAAGAGGAAGGTCACGATGGCCGCCTCGTTGGGCTCGCCAATGCCCAGCGCCCCGATACAGGCGATCGTCACCAGCAACTCAATGCTGATGGTGCGCATCCGTAGCGCGCTCCACGCCCGCAACAGGATTGGTGTGGTGCCCAGTACACCCGCAACGTACATCACGGCCAACGCGACCGTTGGAACACCTGCCCAACCCAAAACCCAACTCACTACAATTAACCCACCGAGGATTAAACTAATTTGTCCCGGATGCCGATTTAAATATATTTGCCAACGCATATGCTCGCCCCATTCATTTAATTTCTTGATGATGGTTACAGCATAATGCCGTCAACACGTTTTCACCTTGACGGCCATCAAGGTTAGATATAAATGCTAGTTGTCATATTGTTTGGCCCCAATGACTGCTGGGGACACTGGCTGACCGCCGCTCAACGTGTGCCAGGACAATATGACAATCGGCTATTTAGTGCGTTCATCCGCGGGATTGCGCGGATTATCTATTGCTATCGTATTATTCACGCAGGTATAATTAATATAAGAGACTGACAATTAAATGGATACGCGTGTACTAATCGAAGGGGTGATTATCATGAAAGTTATGATTGCTTTGGAAAACGTGGTAATGGACGGCGTCAAACGTGCGTCCACCGTGCTGGGCAACGCCCTCACCGACCACTTCGACATGTACTATTACTCGCTGGCCGACGCCCCCCGCTACTTTGAGCTGGACGCGCCGCTAATCATTGCGGATCCACCCACCGACCCGCATCGGGCCAACTTTTTCGGCAGCCAGCCCTACACCGTCTTTGCCGACCAAATTGCCGACATGATTGCGACCATTGAGCGGCTTGGAATTGACGTGGTCATTCTGCCGGCCGGGCTCCTGACCAGCTTTGCACCACTAATTAAGGCTAAGATGCCGACCGTGCGGCTGATTGGGTGGATGCACAACAACTACGACACCTACCTGAACGACTATTATGGCTACATGCGCAAAGAGTTCCGGGCGGGGCTGCGCGGGGTCGACACGCTGGTCACGCTCACTGAGTCGGACCTGCATTCGTACAGTGAGTACAACGCACACACGGTGAAAATTTATAACCCCATCACAATTAAGGCCACGGGCCGCACCAACCTCGACAGCCAAACCGTGGCGTTCACCGGCCGGATTGCCATTGAACACAAAGGAATTGACCTACTGTTACAAGCTGCGCGCAACCTCTACCCCGGCTGGCACATCAACCTGGCTGGCTCGGGCGACGACGAAAACATGGCGGTGTTCAACCAGTTAATGGACTTCTGGCACCTGCACGACCGCGTTAACTTCCGTGGGCCACTCAAAGACGCGGGTTTAACCCAGCACTACGAGCAGGCGGCCATCTTTGTATCCACCTCGCGTTGGGAGGGTATGCCGCTGGTGATGGGTGAAGCGATGGCGTTCGGCCTCCCCATCGTGGCGATGGAGAACACGGGTAGCGCCGAGTTTATCGGTAACGACGAGTACGGCATCATCACCCGCCCCGGCGACCCCGACGACTTTATGCACCACCTAAACCGGATGATCGCCAACCGCGAGCTACGCAAATATTACAGCGAACAGTCGTTAAAACGGGCTCAGGATTTCACTTTGGATAAAATCGTGGCCGACTGGTTACCGATTATTGAGTCAGACTAAATTGGGGTTGATTTGTTACCCACCACAAAACGGGACCGAAGTTCTTTGTCAGGCAAAGAATCTCGGTCCCGTATTTACATATGTAGGGCGGTGTCATCCTGGCGATGACGAGTGTTGCCAGGCAAAGCGGTACATACTTTTGCGATAGTTTGTCAATCATAATTGATAAATCTCTGGTAATTCGGTTTTTATCAATTATGTTTGATAAACAGCCAAAATCTGCCAAAAAAATCAATTATGTTTGAC
Organism: Lacticaseibacillus pantheris DSM 15945 = JCM 12539 = NBRC 106106; assembly: GCF_001311175.1. Taxonomy (GTDB): domain Bacteria; phylum Bacillota; class Bacilli; order Lactobacillales; family Lactobacillaceae; genus Lacticaseibacillus; species Lacticaseibacillus pantheris. The sequence goes on from NZ_BBAI01000008.1 coordinate 18,420, forward strand.
AAAAACCTAGTAGATGGGCCTTTACAGTATCTGCTGCAACCCGTAACCGACACCATCTTCATCGTTCGATTTAGTAATCAACCGCCCCACCGCCTTAATGGCTGGCAGCGCGTTGGCCATCACGACTGGCATCCCCACCATCTTCAACATGGGTAGGTCGTTATGCCCATCCCCAAAGGCGGCGGTTTCGGCCGTCTGCAGCTGCTCCGTGGACATAATGTAGTCAATACCGCGTGACTTTTGCGCCTCCGCGTGCGTCACTTCGAGGTAGGCCGTCCCCGACTGCGCGATGCGACGTCGGGTAATTGGAGGCCCCGCACGAAGCTTGCAACCGCTTCATTTCGTCTTGATCAAAGGTAATCATCATTACTTTGAATACCGGTACGGTCGGACTAGTGAGCACGGTGCGCCAATCCGCGATGGTCGGGGTCTGCCCCGTTAAGTTGGCCTCATAACGCAACCCCTTGGTCACCCGGTCCGCATACCAGCGGTCGAGGTCGTAAAAACTGAGGCTCACGTCCGGAAAATCGAGCGAGACCGCCCGCAACAGAGTCGTGACCGCGGTAAAGTCGATGGTTCTCTGGCTGATAACGTCCCAGCCGTGACGGCCTGGTTTGTAAATCAAGCCGCCATTGAACCCGATTTGCGGTGCGTGTAGCCCCAACTTGGCAATTGCCGCCGCCATCTCCATGGGTGCGCGGGCCGACACCAGCGTCATGGGTACCCCACTTTGCTTAATCAGCGCGGCGTTGCTGTTGCTGACGACGCCATCGCTATTGAGTAACGTACCGTCCATGTCTGAAAATACGTGCTTAATTATCCCCACGCTGTCCACCATCCCCGAATATTGTGTAATACCAGCATACACCACTATCGTTAATGTTGTCATAAAGCGCTACCAATTTATTTGCCTTAATACTCAAAGGCGCCTAGAATTATGCTATATTAGATAACAACGATTATATACAGGAAGTGACATCATGTCAGCAATTATCCAACTCAATGAAGTGGCCTACCAACCGGCGGCCACTCCCATTTTGGCGCACGTTAACCTGACCGTACAACCCGCCGACTGGCTCACCATCGTCGGCCCGTCCGGCTCTGGTAAAAGCACGTTGCTCCGACTTATCGCCACGTTAATTTCACCAACGAGCGGGACAATCATGTTCCGGGAACGCAACCAACAAGACTACGACCCGGTCGACTATCGCCGGCAGGTATCCTACTGTTTTCAGCAGGCCCAGTTATTCGGCGACACGGTTCGTGACAACATCAGCTTTCCCTTCACCATTCGCCGCCAAGACTTTGACGAGCAGCTCGCCAACCATTGGCTCGAGCGGTTCCAGTTGCCCACCAGCATGATGGACAAACCCATCAGTGAATTATCCGGTGGCGAAAAGCAACGCGTAGGACTGATTAGAAACGTGCTCTTCACGCCTGCGGTCATGCTCTTGGACGAAGTCACCACTGGGTTAGACACGGAAACCAAAGACATCGTGCACCACGAATTGCTACGCCTCAACCATGACGATGGCGTCACCATGATTGCCGTCACCCATGATGAAACCGAGATTGCAGCGGCCGACCACGTGCTGACCGTTGACCACCACACACTGGAGGTGAAGCCATCATGAACCTCATCGTTACCCCAACCGCGTTGGTCTTGGCCGTCGCTCTCGTCCTCATTGCCCTGGGTGTCAGCCTGAAACAACATCTTGGCCTCGAACGGGACCTGGTCATCGGTGTCGTCCGCGCCGTCATTCAGCTCACCGTGGTCGGTTACGTGCTGACTTACGTAATCAAAATTAACCGCGCCCCGCTTACCATCCTGATGGTCGCCATCATCGTGGTGAACGCCGCGCTGAACGCACGTAAACGTGCCGGCACCCTGCCCCATGCCTTTGCCATTAGCTTGGCCGCCATCGGGGCTGCCACCACCATTACTTTGGTTATCCTGATTGCGACCCACGCCATCAAGTTTATTCCGTCACAGGTGGTTCCGTTTACCGGGATGATTGCCAGCAACGCCATGGTTGCGATTGGGCTCGCCTATCGCAGTATGAACGCTAGCTTCCACGACCTGCGTCAACCTATCCTTGAACGCCTGGCGCTTGGTGCCGACGCCAAGCAGGCGACGGCGGGGCTTGTGCGTCGGGCGGTCAAAACGGGGATGTCGCCAACCGTGGATTCGGCCAAAACCGTCGGCCTGGTTAGCCTGCCCGGCATGATGTCCGGCCTCATCTTTGCCGGCGTCGACCCCAGCAAGGCCATCATGTACCAGATATTGGTTACCTTCATGATGCTAGCCACAACCAGCCTCAGTAGCGTGATTGCCTGTTCACTAGCGTACCGCGGGTTCTTTAATGAGCGGTTGCAACTGCAGTAACGCCATGTCTGCAAAACGGCTGTGCCGAACACCCTTAAAAAGCCGCCTGATGAAAATCAAATGGACCAAGACCCGGAAATTTAATGATTTCCGATTCTTGGTCCATTTTTACGGGTTTTTTTCAAGCCGTAAACGGGTTCGGTAACCCGTTTTTCTCTTTATCCGCAGAAGCCAGCGCCCATTCATGAGCCACTTTGGTTTCAGCGTCCGGTGAGGCGTACATCGCCAACTTATAGTCGATTTCGGCCAAACTGTGGGCAATTTCTTGCTGTTTGGCGATGACTTGTTCCCGGTGGCCGGAAAGTAACGCCCGGCGCGCCTCAGCCGTAGTCGGTCCTGCCATCACCAATTCGATGTATCGACGGATATCCGCAATTTTCATCCCGGTGCTTTTCAAGCATACAATCGTGTGTAATAAAGCCAAATCACCATCGGTAAAAGCACGATAACCCGATGCATCACGGGCCACGAACGGCAATAAACCGGCCTTATCGTAAAAACGTAACGTGGAAATCGTTAAACCGGTTTTTTGAGCCACAGTTTGAATTGAATATGCCATTTAAAATTCCCCCTTGCACTAAAGTATGGTTTAGGGTTTATCCTCACGATAATAACTGAAACGGAGGACATATGCAATGTCAGAATTAACGTTAGTCACCGGTGGCAACGGCTTTTTAGCCTTACACATCATTAAACAACTTTTAGCGAACAATCATCCCGTGCGCGCAACCGTGCGTAATTTGAACAAAACCGACGAAGTCCGCCAAGCATTAGCAACAGCCGGCGTTGCAACGGATCAACTCAGTTTCATCCAAGCTGATCTGCTCAACGACGCGGATTGGCCCAAAGCCATGCAAAACGTCACCCACGTGATGAGCGTTGCTGCCCCAGTCTTTGTGAACGGCGAAACCACTACTGATGAAATGAACCAAACCGCAAAAACCGGCACCTTGCGGATTTTAAAAGCTGCTAAAACAGCAGGCGTCAAGCGGGTGGTGATGACTGCCAATTTTGGCGCGGTTGGGTTTTCTAATCATTCCAGTCGCCCAACTACTGAAGCAGATTGGACTGACCCTAACGAACCTGGCTTATCGGATTACGAACGCTCTAAACTTTTGGCAGAACGTGCTGCCTGGGATTTTGCCCAAAGTGACCACCTTGATTTGGCCACGGTTGCCGCAGGGGCGATGTTGGGCAACCCATTGAATGGTCATGTGTCCGGTAGTTTTGGCTTGGTCAACCAATTGCTCGACGGTTCAAGCAAATTTATCCCTGACATCGAGTTTGTAGTCTCAAATGTCGCCGACGTCGCCGATGCCCACGTCAAGGCATTGTTTACACCCGCTGCTTCTGGTCAACGCTTCTTAGCCACGAACGGGTCGATTAGTTTGCCTCAAATTGCTGACCTTATTCGTAAACAACGCCCCGCACTAGCGGCTAAACTGCCACGGCACATTTTACCGTCTTGGGTGATTCGCATGGCCGCGCCTTTCAATGCCCAGGCCCGCAGCGGAAAATTGTTCTTATCGATCAACCACCATCCATCCACGCAAAATGCTGAACAACGCTTAGCTTGGCAAGCAAAACACAGTGTTGATGAAACAATTTTGGCAACAGTCGATGCTTTGCAGGGATAAGGGTGCCACATCCTGTTGATCCAAACAAAAGGCCAAAACTGGTCCTGCAAAATTGCAGGGGAGTGCGGCGACGCTCCTTCGTTACCTCTGCTTATTAAAACGAGTTGCGCCCCGCAGAAACCGACGTATAAGGGACTCCCACCAAAAGGCCAAGTGCGGGCCAGTCGGATTGCTGGGGAATGCTGCGATGCTCCCCCGTTACCTTTGCTTATTGAAACGAGCTGCGCCCCGCAGAAACCGACGTATAAACAGCTCCGAACAAGAATCCAAGTACGGGATTCTCGTCCGGAGCTGCTTATACTCTGGTTTCTAAACGCGGGGCTCCGCTCTCTCTACTTCACCGGACAAGCCCCCGACGCACAATCACTCTGATCAACCAGCTCCAACCCCTTAGTATCGGTTGGGTGCAACTTTGCAAACGCCGCCTGCACGTCACCCGTAATATTATTCTTCAACTGGAAGTACCGGTCCTTACTAATCGGTTCCTTCGGCGCCTGCTTAAAGCCAGCACCAACATACGGCAACAACGACGTCGACTTCGTTGTATTCCGGTACTGCCGGAACAACGGCGCAATCTGGTCGGCCTCCTCCGGCTGGAACGTTACCGTACAACTAACCGAGTTGTCCGCCCAATACGTCTGCAGGAACGCCTGCGTCGCAAACTGCTCCGCAATCGACACGTTACCCGCTGATGCAAAGTCGGGACTGTCCGCGTGTGCCGCCCGCACTGGGAACTCCACACACACCGTATTCTTAGTGTACACATCAGGTTCAATGTGGTAATCACACGCCGCCAACGCGTCCAACAACGGGTCACTGTCTTGGAACCGAATCCGCTGAATCAGGTAGTTGCTGTAGTGGAAGTGCATCCCCTCGGACACACCCGCCAACTTGGACACCGTGCCCGAAGGCTTCACCGTGGTGTGCTTGACCGAGGTGCTGCAACCCAATTCGTCGGAATACTTCTGGTCAGCCGCCACCACGGCTTTGTATAACCCGTCGAACGCCGCCACGGCGTCTGGCTTGTACACCGGCTGCTTAACCATCTCACCTGACTCATCACGGACATCCTGCCAACCCTGAACAACGCGGTGCCCAAAGCGAGTCAAAATCCAGTCCTGAATGCCAGACATCGACACGCCGATGCGCCGATTCTTGTGGATAACATTGCGGGAAATTTCCCAATCGTAATCGCTGAAGGTCACACGCTTAGCGTAACGGGCCGCCAATTCAAAGGCGCGGTGTAAATCCCAATCCTGCTCCTCGGCAATCACCGGGAAAACTTCAAAGAGGTTACATGGCTCACCATTGGCTAGCGAAATCTCACCACAAGGTTGGTCCCCTCAACCTCCGCGTCAATGCCTTCCTGACGACCGTCCGCCATGCGGCCATAGTTGCGCGACAATTCGAGGTTAACCATCCCCGGTTCGCCATTCTGCGCGATGGCCTGGGCAATCTCCTCGTAGCCAGTAAAGTTACTATCTACCAGCACACTGTTGTTAGACGCCCAACGGTGGTGGTAGAGCTTGTCCTTATCCTGCTTCATCGTGATGAAGTCATGGTCGTCCGCTCCACCCAAAGCAATCTCGGCCGACCGGCGCACGTTACCAGCCACCACCGTTTTGCCGATCAAGTTGCCCATATCAGTACAATCAACCGGGGTGAGGTTCTGCCCCACGCGGGCGTTAATGACATCATTAATGTCAATCATCATCTCGACGAGTGGTGCTGGCCCGGAGGCGGTCCCGCCAAAGCCGTGGATTTTGGCCCCACGCGGACGAATATTAGAAACATCAATCACCACTTCATGGTTGCCCGACGGATTAGCGGACAGGAAGTGACTGTCAATCATGGCCGCGTTGGCAACCACCCAGCCCTCGCGCGTGTCGGGCACCTGGTAGTAGACCTTCCCGTTCATGTCGTTGGCAGCGAGCCACGCAGCTTTGTCCACCGCGCCGGCCTCAAGCGATTCGTCATAGGCACCACTTTGCTTGTCAATGACCACGGTTAAATCAACCGCCTGGTCAACGGCTGGCATCTGGTCGACGTTCTTTTTGGCCACGGAAAAGCCGACCCCGCCGCCCTTCATTAATTGGTCGAATAGGAATGAAAACGGCATTGATGGTACTGGCTGACTGTTGTCCACGTACCACGGCTGAATGTGACTTTGCCCGTATGGTTGTGGCCGCACGGCGACAAACCAGCAGTTATTCAACGCGTCACCATTACGCTTTTGGTAATCCGTACCCGAAATCCACAAGTTCCGCCCACTCGGCGTGGCGGCCAAACCGTACACCAACCGGAATAGGTCCTGGGCCTCCTCCGTTAGCTCGGCGTAGACGGCAGGATCCACGTTGTCGGTGTGGAGCCGTGGGTCCAAATTTATGTTCCCCTCAACCACACGCCGCACGGTTTCGTCCCACTCCTCCGCACGATTCTGCTCGGGCAACCACCGCGCGTAGGTGCGCTTGTACGTCACCCAACCCAATGGTCCCCAATGCGGGGTCACCTCATTCTTAACCTGTTCCACAAAGTCGTCGGTCAATCCGACGCGAATAGAAGTTGCTACATCCATATTGTCGTTCCCCCTATATGTAGTTTTGCTATACTGATTAATATACTACATATTGTGCGTAATGGGACTATTGACTTTTGGCGTAACCATTATTTTCCTAACTGAGATAACAGCGTTGAACAACTCTACAAGCTCCGTAATATCTATTTGGCTAGCGTTGCCCACCGTTAAATTGCGTGTTTAACGACATAGAAATGCAGCGAAAAAAAATTTAACACTATTGGACTCCCGAACAAATTCTGATATTTACAACCATATCTAGGCGATGCACTTGCTTATAATCCACCGCACTACCTAATTTATTTCCTCAGAACTAATTTTTCGTAAGTATTTCATCCAATTAGCTTGCATTCCACCTACTAGAAGGTAGTAGTATAGACGTATAATCAATTCCGGTTTTAACAAAGGAGCAACATGCAAAAACAATTTCATTTCGACGATGAACTAGTGGTTAACCGTCTTGGTTATGGCACCATGCAGCTACCAGGCAAAGGAGTGTGGGGCCCCGCAGCGGATCCGCAACGGGCCAGCCAAGTAATTACCACCGCCATTGACCACGGTGTCAACTTTATTGACACGGCCGACTCATACGGTCCGTTATACGCCAACCTTTACCTCCGCGAGGCGCTGCGTCAGCGGCCGGACGCCAAAGTCATGGTGGCAACAAAAGTCGGCTTCACGCGCCAAGGACCGGTCAGTGGACCGAACTAGGTGACCCGGCGTACTTGCGCCAACAGGTCGAACTCAACCTGTTCACTTTGGGCCTGGACCACATCGACCTCATGCAGCTACACCGAATTGACAGTCGCTACAGCATTGCCGATCAGGTGGGCGTCCTCGCCGATATGCAAAAGGAAGGCAAGATTAAGCACATTGGTCTGAGTCAAGTGTCAGTTGGCCAGCTCAAGACCGCCCAGGCAGTGGCCCCAATCGTGTCCGTCCAGAACCGGTACAACCTGATCGACCGTGCGGATGAGGACGTACTGAACTACGCCGACGAACACCACATTGCCTTTATCCCGTGGTTCCCGTTAGCTACCGGCAGGCTCACTGCTGGCGACACTCTGTCCACCATCGCGGCCAAGTACCAGGCCAGCCCGGCGCAGATTGCCTTGGCATGGTTATTACAACGGTCCGACGTAATCCTGCCAATTCCGGGTACCAGCAACCCCGACCACGCCGTGCAGAACATCGCGGCCGCCGACATCACGTTGAGCGATGGCGACCGGGAGCTGCTTGACCACCTGGCGGACTAAATACAGCGTCGCCTCACCTAACACACACACTGATATCAATTTTGTGTGTTTGTTGGGTGAAGTAACTGAATTACTACTACTTCTACACCAACAAAAAATCCAGCACACGGCGTCACCACACTATGTGGTCACACCGTACGCTGGATTTTTGATCACTATGATTATGCGTGACGCTGGAACCATTCCATGATGGCTTCCATACGCTCAATGCGCAGGTTCGGTAATCCTGAACGGGATAGTTCATGGTTACTCTTCGGGAACCGGACAAACTCCGTCTCCACGCCTTTGAGTTTCAGCGCGTTGTAGAACTGCTCGCCCTGCTCAATTGGGCAACGACGGTCCTCCTCACCGTGCAAAATGAGGATGGGCGACTGCGCCTGGTCAACATATTTCAACGGGCTAAACTGCCACCAGCGGTCAGCGTTTTCTAGGCCGCTTTCCCACTGGTCGTCTAGATTGATGGGCAGGAAGTCCCACCCAATGTCACTCGTGCCAAACATGCTGACCCAATTCGAAATTGACCGGCACGTTGCCACAGCGCGGAACCGCGCTGTATGCGTCTCAATCCAGTTGGACATAAAGCCGCCGTACGATCCGCCAGTCGCGTACACGTGGGTATCGTCAATATCGGTGTCCAAATGTTCGGCCTCATCGACGGCTGCATCAGGTCCTCGTAGTCATTATTCCCGTAATCGGCCAAAACGTCATGCGCAAAGGCATTGCCATACGTCGCACCACCACGCGGATTCAGGTAATGACGCCATACCCAGCGTTCGCCAGCACCTGCAACTCGTGGTAGAAGGTCTCACCGTATGCCGCGTGCGGGCCGCCATGGATGTACAGCACCGCGGGGTGGGCCGTGCCTTTGACCACGCCCACCGGCCGGTAGTACCACCCCTGAAGCGTACGGCCATTCCGCTCAAAGCTAAAGTCGTCGGGTGCCACCGTGGTGTGCTCCTGCGACCAAGTCGTGTTCGGGTCGTACAGTAGTGTGCTGTCGGCCGACTCGACCTCCTTGAAGTACAGCTGGCTGGGAGTGGTAATCGTACTTTGCGTGTAGTATACGCCCTGACCATCGTCAGTGAAGGCAAAGTCGGTCACGTGCTGGCGACCACCTACCACGACGCGACTATGTCCGTCTAAATCAGTGGTATGTAGTTCAACACAGCCACGCCTCGATGCCACGTAACTGATTTGGTCATCCCCAGTCCAGGCCGCAACCCGACCGCTGAGGTTCTGCTGAGTGTCAGCGGCGAGGGCGGCACCAATCTCGACGTCTTCATCATCAAATAGGCGCCAGACTGCGCCACTTTGGCAGTCCACAACGAATAACGTGTTCGACAACCAGCCAGTATCTTCATTCGGGTTACCGGCCAGCAACAGCTTTTGACCATCGTGACTAAAGGCCACCGACAAATGAGCCATACTCCATCCCCGTTTCAACGCGCACGGGTGTTGACTCACCCGGTGTCAGCAACGAGACCACGTCGGCAGGACGTTGTGGCGCGTCGGTGGCGACGTTATGGTCAATCGCCAACTGTCCCTGGGGACTGACGGCGGCCACAGTGTACTCGGTGTCGTCCTGATAAAGCAGTTCATGGTCGGCCTGGGCCCACCCCTGTTTATATAGAAGGAAACGGCGGCGCTCGTCCAGCAACCAGGGGCCGTTATCCTGATAGTGCAGGCGGGTCACGCGGGTGGCGTGGAGCCAGTCCCTTGGCTGTTGGGGATGTTGGGACGTGACCTGCACGAACCACCCCTCACCATCTGGCTGCCAATGAAATCCCGTGACACCGTCGGCAAACCAGGTCCGCTGGGTAGCCGCACCGCCAGTAAACGCTTGGGTAAAGACTTGCTGGTGCCCGGCCTGGTCGTGGCTCAAAAACGCCAGGGTACTACCGTCTGGCCCCAAAGCCGCGGCGGTGTCGTGCTGCTGATCGTGGCCCAAACTAACCCGCTCCCCGGTCGCCCGGTTTTGGAAAAAGAGCCGACTACGATAATCATTATGTTCTTGATCAATCCAGTTCTCGTTAAACACCACGCCAGCCGCCGTTGGTACTGACCGCGATAACGTTTTGATGTTGTATAAATCAGTTGTGCGTACGCGCAAAATGGTCACCCCTTCGTATTGACACTTGATAGTGTTTGTAATGCCATTTTAATGCTTTTCACATGTTAATGCGAATTTTTCTACCACAGCGTTTGGGTCGAAGGATCGTTGGTCCCAAACACGTGGGCAGGGTTTGGGATGGAGGCGTCGTGGATTACGACAGTAGTGATTGTCGGCCGCGTTGGTCGGGTTGGCGAGTTACGCTCCGCGGTAATCCACTGCTAGGGCGAAACCTCCAACTCGCCAAGTGCATGCGAGTTTCCGGTGCGATTCTGAGCCTGCCCGGAAGCCCGCCGGTCAGTCTCAGAATTCGTCGCGTTCTAATGGCTAAAGCCATAAGAACGTTACACCCCGGCAGTGGTTACCGCTCCGACCCACACGCCTCCACTCACCAACCCGATCGACGCGGCCTCACGCTACTGCACTGACCACGTCTCCGGACACGACGCCTCCACGCCAGCCCCCACCCGCGGTGCCCGATAGTTCGATGACGTCAAACACCACCGTTGAAATCCTGCCAGGGTCAGTCCATGACAAATGCGTACTCAGTAAAATTGCATCAGATACAGATTTGAATATTGCCGTTAATTAGACGCCTATTGGTAAATAATTGCCGGATATTCCCAGCGGCCGCTACTGTAAGGCTTTATTTAGTCAGCACCAAACACTGTCCGTAATGCTGCGTGCGTGTCAGTTAATTGAATCATTCATAAATCCGCTCGCAAGTGTGGTTCTAGCCGGTGGGGTCTGCAGAATGCGAGGACGTCTGGACCGAGAACGGTCACCATCTACCGTTGGTCGTACTGGCGTGGTGGCGGAGGTTGAGCGGCTGCTCCCCGCGACGGCTGCAGGCCCGGAGTTCTGTCGGAGTTACTGCCAGTTGGAGCGCAGCGACTACTGGCAGTTACGACTTACAGAATCAAATTGGCTAGACCGAGTGGTTTTCTCGGGCTACGGCAATTCGCGGTAGCCCGGCACGGGCGTGAGGCGCGTAGCCGGTCGCGGGGACCAGCCGCTCAACCGGAGCCACCACGCCAGTACGACCAGCCAATAGCAGCGGTCACCGTGGAGTGGTCCACCAAGTCGTAGCACGCCACGGCACCCCCGCCGACCAGACACTCGGACACAGCAACACCCACGTAGCCAATCGCGACTTCGTGGGTGTTGCAATTAATTAGGAATCGTTGTTGATTCGTTCTGTGATATACCCAAAGCAACGAGTAGGCCGTCATGGACAACAATCCACGTGATGTCGCTTCTACCTAGACCGCGAACGGTAGCGTTACGTTGGCTTATGCTTGCTGGCCGAAATTTGCCACGCCCCGCATGAACCGCACCATAAAGTACGTCCCACGCTGGTAGTCCCTGACCCGCATGCTTTCGTTAGGCGCATGCGCCCCCGAACCGAAGTACCCACAGCCGACCGCAACAATGGGTGCGTGGATCACCGCGTCCATCTGGCTTCTGGGCCGCTGCCAGCGCTGTTCGGAATCACCCGCACTTTGCCTTCACCGTAGACCGCTTCAGCCACCCGTTCGGCCTCCTTGAAAAATGGTGAATCAATGTCGGACCGGAACGCCTCCTCAGCTAGGTTAAAGTGCATCTCCACATCCTCAAAGCCGTTTTGATCCAGTTGGTGCCGAATCATTTTGTATACCGTGGCTGCGTCCTGCCCCGGTACAATCCGACAGTCAATCTTGGCCTTTGCGTACCGCGGAATGACGGTCTTCACCCCGCTACCGTTATAGCCCGCCTCAATACCGTTAATCGTGATGGTTGGTGCAGTGACGCTGGCCGTCTTGGGGTCGTCGGTCGTGAACGGCGTGCGCATCCCCGTACGCTCACGAATACCATCCGCATCAAAGTCCATCTTGGTAATCGCGTCCCGTGCAGACTGGCTGATGGGTTCAATATTATCGTAATACCCGTCAACTTTGATGTGCCCATCCGCAGTGCGAATTGAGTTCAATGCCTGCACCATCCGCCACGCCGCGTTGTCCACGTACGCCGCCATCGAGGAGTGCATATCCACGTCGGCCGTCTGAACACTCATATCAAAGGCGCTACAGCCCTTCACACCACCAGTAATGGTAAAGTGGCCCTGCTCGTTGATACTACCGCCTTCCCAGACGCATACGTCGCAAGCCATATCGGCCTGGTGGGCCTGCACGTAATCATTAAAGTGAATGGACCCAATTTCCTCCTCGCCCTCGACCACAAACTTAATGTGGCAAGGATAGCCGCCATGATCGTACATGTATTGCATCGCGGTGATGCGGGACATCAGTTCACCTTTGTCGTCACCGATTCCGCGAGCCCGAATCGTACCGTCATCCTCAAAGGTTGGTTCGAATGGCTCCGTGCGCCACTCTTCAATCGGTTCTGGCGGCTGCACGTCATAGTGGTTGTAGAACATGATGGTGCTGTCGCTGGCACCCTCGAATTCAGCAAAGACGACCGGGTTACCGCCCTGGTCACTCCACGCTTCCACGCGTGTAGCCCCAATGGATGCAAACTTGTCCTTGATCCAAGCAACGGTTTCGTTAATACCTTTGCCCTGCGCCGAAATGCTCGGAATCTTCACGTACGGCGCTACCTCCGGAAAATAGTCCATTGCAAACTGCTCAACGGCCGCCTGCTCTTCGGGACTGTTAATTGCTACTTTGGTTTCTGTCTTAGTTTCTGTCATGTGTATATCCTCCTTGAATGTTTAATCCTACTTGTTTGCAAGGTAGACACCGCGCCAGCCTGGGGTGCCGCCGGCGGGGTTGTCCACATAATTCTTAATCTTAGTGTTACGAAGGTACGTTGTTGAAAGCTGGTACAGAGGAATTACACCCTGATCCTTCATCAGAATTTGCTCTGCATCAATCATTTTGTTCCACCGTGTACTGTCATCGGCCGTAGTTTCGGCAGTATTCATATCGTTATCGTACGTAGCGTTGCTCCAATCACCAAAGTTGTAACTGTTACCCGTCTTAAACATGTCGAGGAACGATGCCGGGTCTGCATCCGGACTCCAACCTGAAACGATGATGTCAAAATTACCGCTTTGTAGGTACTTAACTCGGGTCGCCTTTGGTACTTTCTTAATGGTCAGCTTGAGACCCTTGAGGTTCTTCGTCCATGTATTTTGTAGGTACTGAACGATACTGTCGTGCGTATCATCATCATCGGAGGTCACGGTTAGATCAAGACTAGTTGCGCCAATTTGTTTCATACCCTTATCCCAGTAGTCTTGCGCGAGTTTCTTATCGTAACTGACACCACTGTCAGCAGTATTCTTGTTGTATGCTGCCTGGGCAAAATCCTTGCCCTTATAACTACTAATTCCTTGAGTCACAACCCCAAGTGGCACCGTGGAGCCATCGTTGAGCACGTTGTTAACAAATTCCTTCCGGTTAATCGCTAATGATAGGGCCTTGCGAATATACACATTGTTAAATGCCTTCTTGGCCATATCTGAACTAGGAGATTTCTGGTTGACCTGGACAAAGTAGTTTGCTCCACTCTTAACCTGTTTGAAATCCTTGTTATTCTTTTCGTTTTGTACTTGGTTGCCGATTAGCGTCGTTTGGTCAAGTTGACCAGATTCAAACATGTTGAGACCAGTGGTTGCCTCTTTAACCACCTGGTACGTAACATCGTCAATGTGTATGTTGCCCTTGTTCCAGTATTTATTGTTCTTAGCCAGCGTCCAAGAATCTCCTGACCCATTCCACTTTTTCACTGTGTATGGGCCTGAGTAGCCAACTTTAGTTGAATCAGTTCCATACTTGTCCCCGTATTTTTCAACCATTTTTTTTCTCAACTGGCATAAATTCTGCATTTCCCAGCATCTGTTCAAATGTTGCCATTGGGTGATCCATCTTGACCACTAGTTTGTAGTTACCATCTGCCGTGACACCCAGCGTAGAAACATCCTTCTTGCTGGAGGTGATTGCGTCCGCATTCACAATCCCCGAAAAACGGTAGGCGTTCTCCGCTGCTGTCTTAGGATTAACTTCTCGTTGCCACGAGTATACGAATGTCTTGGCCGTGATAGGCGTGCCATCAGCCCAGTACGCGTCCTTCCTAATATTGAAAGTGTAGGTTTTGCCGTCAGCGGACTTGGTCCAACTTTTCGCAATTCCGGGCTCCACCTTATTATTTTGACCGATGGTGATGAGCCCCTCTTCAGTATTGTTAATTACCTCGCCACTAGTAGTTTCGATACAATGGGCTGGATCCAAAGTCTGTAAGTCACTCGCGATAGCCACGCTAATTTTGGATGTAGTTGATGCGGACGTCTTTGAACTACATGCCGCCGTCATCAATGCCACCGAACCCACTGCGACCGCCACGCTGACCACCTTCTTCACGTGATCAAAACGGTGCCTGCTAATACTGGATGTATGCATAATATTAACCCTCATTTCGTTATACCAGACTAAAATCGACGTTCGCCGTGCTGATAAACTTGCTTATCGTCCTGGCGAATTGCGTTGATATCCGCGATGGGATTCTCATTGATTACAATAAAGTCAGCAAACTTACCCGGCTCCATCGTCCCGTAATCGGCATCGACCCCAATCAACTCAGCTGCATTCTTCGTTGCAGCATACAAGGTATCCTGCGGAGAAACCCCGATTTTGTTTACCATCAGGTCCAACTCATTCCAATAGCCCTCTTTAAAATCATTAAACGGTGTACCCGCATCCGTGCCCGTTGCCATGGGTACCCCTTTACGGACAGCCATGCGCATGTTGTCATAGAACGCCTGGCTAAACTCAGTGGCCTTGCGCGTCATATGTTCAGGAATCTTACCGGGACCCTTCACCACTATTGCCTCAACCGCATTGAGCGTTGGTACCAAGTACACATGATGTTCAACCATGAACCCAGCTTCGCTTTCATCGATATAAATACCGTGTTCAATTGAGTCAATTCCCGCTTCCAACGCTACCCGGATACCTTCTGTACCCTGAGCATGTGCGGCTACTTTGCGTCGACGAGCATGTGCCTCACGGATTGCCACCCCAATTTCTTCCGGGGTAAAAGCAACGTCTCTGGGATCATCCCCTTTGGACATCACGCCACCGGTCGCCATCACCTTGATACAGTCCGCACCATTTTTAAAGGCCTGCCTAGTAGCCTTCCGCATCTCATCAGGCGAATCAACGAGGTACGAATCGCCATCCTTATGGTCAGCACCATCTCCATGGCCGCCCGTGATGCTCATTGCACGCCCTGCCGCCACAATACCAGGAGTAGGAAAGCCGTAACGGTCGTGATTATTACGAATCTTGATGTCTACATCGTAACTAGTACCCAGATTACGTACATAAGTAATACCAGCTTGAATTGCATCACGTAGATTTTTGATGGCCATCATGGTCGTTGTGGCCTCATTGTCTGGACCATCGGTGGTGTGAAATGCATCCGCCCCGACATGTACATGGCAGTTAATCATTCCCGGCATCACGTATTGTCCGTGAAAATCAACCTCATGGTCCGCCGGTGCCGGCGATCCCGTTCCTGATGCAACCACGCGACCAGTCATATCGTCGACACTGAACCACGAGTTCGGCGTAAACCCATCATGCGCACCATCAAAGAAATTAGCGTTGGTGTAATTCGTTGTTGTCATGTTATTTATCTCCCTCTACGTTCGTTTGCCTGATGCCAAAATTCAGGTTAAAAACCGCCATCACCCCGTTTTCAGTACAAAAAAAATGACGCCCGCCCATTAATCCACTAATGGGTGACCGCCATTCTCCGCGATTAGGCAGAAAATGGCACCAAAATTGTTATTGGAATACGCCCAGACGGCGCAGAACACACGACTAGCATTTCTGCTAGCAACGCCTACCTACCGCAACAACAACGCTGCGTTAGTCGTGTTCAACAACAATTTTGGTGCCACAAAGTTAATTTTAAGCATAAAAAATACCCCCGCCGGCAATATGTTTTGCCGGGTACTTGCGTGTAGCCACAACTCTCAGTGGTCTACGGTGACGTGACTCATCCGGCGATCAAAAGACCGCCCATAGGTGAATTACAACGCACGCAAGCACAACAACGCGGAGGCAACCTGGTTGTTCTTTACTTCGTTAATTCGTGATACTACTGTGACTGACATCTGACATTGAGTCATGATCATTGCCCCTTTCGCTGTGGAAGATTTGGTCCTCTTGATGAGGATGGAATTATCATACGGCTTATAAAATTAGAAGTCAACCGTTATTTCACATTTTGTTATCAAAATACTCATACAAGCCATTAATTATCCCATCAAACCTTTGCCCCGCGCGGTTTAAGGACGGCATTAATCTTGATTATCCCAATCCAACGGTATGTCTTCGCCCAATGCCACCTGTCGCGTACCCCGTAAACGGTCCATAGGGTGTGCCAGCCAATGTTGGGCAAAGGTGGTATCCATAATCCAGTCACGGATGTGTTGCTCGTCCACCATTAGCGGCATCCGGTCGTGCACCGCCCCGACATCTTGGTTGGGGTTAGTGGTCAGGATGACCCCGCGTGGCCCATCCGGGTAGTCCCGAATAATACCCGCCAAAAAAAATTACTTGCTGATCAGAACGATCAAAACTAAACCGTTCGTGGCTGGGATTCCATTCGTAGAAAGCATCGCTCGGGAACACGCAGCGATGCGCCAAAAAGGCGTCCCGAAACATCGGCTTATCCAGCACCGTTTCTGCACGTGCGTTAATGACAGGCCGGCTGCCAGCAAAGCCCGGGAAGCCCCACTTAACGGCGCCCAAGGTCATCCGGTCACCTTTGCGAGTTACCACCGCCATGTTATCCCCTGGGGCCACCTCGCCAGTCTGCACGTTGATCCCTTGCTCGGCCAGTTGCCGGGCGAGCGTCTGGAGTCGCGGCGATCCCTTTACGTTGAATGAATAACGTCCACACATAATTCCACCTCTTGGTAGTTTTAGAAGGCAGTTCCCTGCCATTCCCAACCGGCACCGTGATAACTGACGACCAGTTGGCCTTCGTCGTGCTGGTCAGCCACCTGAAACAACAGCTGCACCGTCCGTGTTTGGTCAGCGGGCACCACCTGCTGGGACGACAAAGTGGTCAGTTGCGGCATGGCCGCACCACTGTTGTACATCTGAAAATCAGCCAGGTTAATACGCAACTGCTGGGTCCCACGATTGCGCAACGTTACGGTCACCTGCTCCACCTTTGTACCATCTGAGTTACGGCTGGTGGGTGCTCCAACCTTCACCGTCAAATCGTGGGCAAACTTAAGGCTCTGTCCATACTGCACGTCACGACCTACGGCTAACTGATCGTCAGAGGCCGTTGTTTTGCCAGGCTTACGTTGTTCTACCGGCCGTGGTGCGAGCCGACTCGCCGTACGCGCAGCAGTAATCGTGTTATGTAGCATCACACCGGCCCCCGCCCAACTACCGAGGGCGATGAGTACACCAATTCCCAGTAAGGTTAATGGTCGCAATAACGACGCCTGCCGCAACTGGGCGTGCGCGGTCATAAAGGCTGCACCCACAGTGAGTGCAGTCCCGCCCAACCCCAAAATGATAATCATCCACAACCCAGACATATCGACTACCTCCGACAATAATAATTCCGTTATACAATGCCCAGACGTGCTGGTCAATAAATATATCGATTTACTCACCGAAGACTCACGGCCGCTCCTCCACGCAGCCCAACGTAAAGAGGGCATCGCAGCTACGCAAGCCGTGATGTCCTCTATTTATGCCTTGTTGCCAAACGGCGAGCAAAGCATCAATGATTTAAATAATCCCCTGTGCCATCATTGCGTCAGCCACTTTGCTGAAACCGGCGATGTTGCGCCGGCAATGTAGTCGTGGCCCAGGTCGTACTCGTCCGCAGCATCAGCCGAAGCCTTGAAGATGTGCTCCATGATGCCCTTGAGACGACCATCCACTTCGTCAAAGCTCCAGGACAAGCGTTCGCTGTTCTGGCTCATTTCCAAAGCGGAGACGGCCACACCACCCGCGTTAGCGGCCTTGGCTGGCCCCACTAGCAAACCGGCCGCCTGTTACGCCGCCGTGGCTTCTGGCGTGGAAGGCATGTTGCACCCTCCGCCACGCTTTGGCGCCGTTCTTAATCAGGCGTGCAGCCTGGTCACCACTAATTTCGTTCTGGGTTGCACATGGTAGGGCAATGTCGTAGTCGACATCAAAGTCCCAAACGGAGCCCTCATGGTACTCGGCCGTCGATACGCGGTCAGCGTACTCCTTGATCCGGCCGCGTTCAACTTCCTTAATCTGCTTAACTACCTGGTAGTCGATCCCGTTTTCATCGTACACAAAGCCGTTGGAATCCGAGACGGTCAGGACCGTTGCGCCCAGCTCGGTTGCCTTCTGCGTAGCGTACGTAGCCACGTTACCGGCACCAGAAATCTTCACGCGCTTACCAGCGAGCTGTTCACCGTTAGCTTGCAACATGGCGTCCGTGTAGTACAACAGGCCAAAGCCGGTTGCTTCCGGACGGGCCAGGCTACCACCGTAGCTCAGACCCTTACCGGTCAGAATGCCCGCCTGGTACCCATTGAGGCGGCGATACTGGCCGAACATGTAGCCAATCTCGCGGCCACCAACGCCGATATCGCCGGCCGGCACGTCCACGTCGGGACCAATATACTTCTGTAACTCGGTCATAAAGCTCTGCGTGAAGCGCATGACCTCAGCGTCCGACTTACCTTTGGGATCAAAGTCCGCCCCACCCTTGGCACCACCGATTGGCAAAGTGGTCAGGCTATTCTTCAACACCTGTTCAAAGCCGAGGAACTTCACGATGGACAGGTTCACGGTTGGGTGCAACCGCAACCCACCTTTGTAGGGTCCAATCGCACCGTTAAACTGGACGCGGAACCCCCGGTTAACCCGGACGTGCCCGGCATCATCCACCCACGGTACGCGGAACTGGACCACACGTTCTGGTTCAACCATCCGGCCAATCAAGTTGGCATCCACGTACTCGGGATGCTTTTCCAATACTGGGGTGATGGTCTTCAGAAAATTATCGACTGCCTCAATAAATTCAGGTTGGTGCGGGTCGCGTTGCACTAATTCGGCGCGGACCTGCTCCAAATATGTTGTCGCTGCTGTCATAAGGGGGTACCATCCTTTCGTTCAAACCTAAACTTTGAATTAGATACTCTCTCATTTTATCATAGGGACTAACGTTTACAATGCAACCTCTTCAAAAAGTCGACAAAAAGTTACACCGTGTCTTTCCCGCAACGACAACGTTCAAACAGCTTACCTAAAATTTGTAATTCCACGCCGGCGTTTCGGTCGACTTGTAAATCTTCTTAATTAGCTTAGCAATTGACTTCGTCTGGTAGGCCTTAACAATCTGCTTGTACGCCTTCTTATTCTTTTCCTTCTTGTTAGCCACGATGATGTTAATCCACGGCTTGCTCTTCTTGGTGATTGGTTCACGGTAAATGGCCTTTTCTGGATTCAGCTTGGCGTCAACGGCCACTCCGGAGTTGATGACGGAAGCCGCTACGTCGGGCAGGCTCTTCGGTAACTGGGCGGCGTCAATGGCTTCGACCTTGATTCCCTTAGGACTAGACTTAATGTCCTGAGTTGTTGGCAAATCCTTATTGTCCAACTTAATTAACCCGGCTGCTTCCAACAACTGAAGTGCACGCCCCTCGTTGGTCGGATCGTTCGGTACGGACACGGTGTCGCCCTTCTTCAACTGCTTAAGCCCCTTAATTTTCTGGGAGTAAACGGCCAACGGCGCCAGGACGGTCTTCCCAATTGCCACCAAGTTACCGTGGTGCGTCTTGTTCCAGTTATCCAGGAAGTATTGGTGCTGGAACGCGTTCAGGTCAATGTCGCCATCCTGCAAAGCAGAGTTAGGTTTGTTATAGTCGCTGAACTCAACCACCTTAATTTTGATGTGGTCCTTCTGCACCTTCTTATCGACTGCGTCCCAAATACGTTTGTCGGCACCAACAATCCCCACTTTGACCGTGGTGGTTTTCGTCGTCTTGGCGGACGCGTGGTTACTGCCCCAGGCGGCGAGCGTTAAGGCCAAAGCCGCGGTAAAACCGACACTAATAACTTTCTTCAATCCAGACTGCATAAACAATTCCTCCTCATTTGACGGACAACGCGATAGTAAATAAAAAAAACGCCCACTCCTAACGGTGAAGTTAGAAGTGAGCGGGCCCACGGTACCATTCTAATGCGACCACAATAGTGATCCTCTGCAACGGACAAACATCCGTGTGCACTGTAAAGGGTGCCGACCATCATCGCCTCACATTACTGCTCAGTGTGCCGCTATCATCAAGCCATATTCACGACTACCAGTTGCCCCGTTCGCACCAACCCGGTTCTCTGCTCAACTGAATCGCCGTTACTCACTTAATCGCGTTTGTAACTTTAAGTTGTCTTCATGATACCACACCGGTTTTTAATGTCAACCATTGCTTTTTAATTTTAGCGTGCTATTTTGGAAGTACATTAACCAACCTGAAAGGATGGTGGCACACTTGGACGAAGCAACCACTTTGCTACAACAGCTCATTCAACTGAACACCGACACCGCCAACGGCCACGAGAGCACCGTTGCTGATGTCTTGGAACAATTATTTACGGACGCGGGCATTGCGACCAAACGTATCCCCTTTGCCGAGGGCCGCGACAACCTAGTCGCGAATTCGGCGAGGGCAGCCCCGTGTTCGCGTTCGGCGGCCACGAGGACGTCGTCAACCCCGGGGACCTCAGCAAGTGGCAGTACCCGCCGTTCAGCGCCACCATTGATGGCGACCGTCTCTACGGCCGCGGTGCCAGCGACATGAAGTCCGGCCTCGTGGCGATGGCCCTCGCGTTCATCCACCTGAAACAAAGCGGCTTCCCGCACCACGTCCGGTTTATCGCCACCGTGGGTGAAGAATATGGCGCCCCCGGTTCACGTCAATTGACGGAACTCGGCTATGCTGACGACCTCGATGCGCTGGTGCTGGGCGAACCCACCGGTAACGTCATCGAGTTCGGCCATGCTGGTTCGTACAACTATGAAATCACCAGCCAGGGCCAGGCAGTCCATAGCTCGATTCCAGATCAGGGCATCAACGCCACAACCAAGCTAGTCGACTTTGCGGTGGCCGAACGCACCGCCTTTGATGACGCTCCCGTTGACCCCGTTTTAGGCCCACTCGTCCACAGCGTGACCATCCTGCAGGCCGGCGACCAGGTCAACACGATTCCTGGTAGCGCGCGGCTCGCGGGCAACATTCGCCCCACCAAAGCGTTCACGAACGAGCAGGTAACGGCGCGGTTGCAGGAAGTGGTCCAGGCGATTAGTGACAAGGGGCCCGGCACGCTGGAGTTCCACCTGACGCACAGTTTTTACCCGGTCGTAACGGCCAAAGACGGGCGGCTGGTCACCACCGCCAATGCGGGCATCGCTGCGGCTTCGGGGCAGCCGGTGCCACTCGCTACGTTTAGCGGGGCCACCGATGCTTCGGAATTCACCAAGAGTAGCAACCAGTTCGAGACCATCATCTTTGGCCCCGGCAATGAGGACGGCAACGTGAGCCACCAAGTCAACGAGTACGTCAGTTTGACGCGGTTCCACCAAGCCATCAATGAGTACGAACAAATCGCGCGGCATTACTTCGCGTAAACAATTGAACGGCGGCGAGACTTCTGGAGGTCTCACCGCCGTTCTTTTGTGTGGGTAGTGCTGGTAAAGTGGTGGTGGGGTTGCGGCTTTGGTGGTTTCCGGCAGCGTCGGTCGGGTTGGTGAGCTACGGCTTACGTGGGGTACTCCATGGTAACCACTGCTAGGGCGAAACCTCCAACTCACCAAGACCAGGTGAGTTTCCGGTGCGATTCTGAGCCTGCCCGGAAACCCGCCCGGTCAGTCTCAGAATTCGTCGCGTTCTAACGGCTAAAGCCGTAAGAACGTTACACCCTGGCAGTGGTTACCATTCCGACCCCACACGCCTACGCTCACCAACCCGACCGACGCGGCCTCACGCCACTATAGTGGCAACTTCATCTCCGGGCACGATGCCTCCACCCCACCACCACTTTACTGGCACCCGTTAGTTCGAGCCGAATTGGTAACATTTCATTGTGGAGTCAGACTATACTATCTCAGTAACTGCAATCCTTCATCAAGTTAACGACTTTACCCCTAAAACATACCGTTACCGTTCTGGGACTGGTCAGGCACCACCTGTAATACGTCAAAATGCTCAACAATTTTGCCGTCATCATCCAGGCGGAAAATATCCATGCCGGCGTAATCGTGATCACCCGGCCATACTTGTTCACAGTGTAGAACCACATAATTGCTCTCAGCAATCACCTTGTGGAAAGTCACGTGCTTGCCAGGATACTCGCGCGCCATCCGCTCAAAATACTCAATAAAAGCTTCTTTACCATCGGCAACTCCCGGATTGTGCTGAATATAAGTGGCCCCAGCATATTGCCCAATCACTTCACGGGGATTGGACTGGTTAAACATAAGGTCGTAAAACGCGGTCACGTTGGCTTTGTTACGTTCAAGGTTTGACATCGGTAACTCCTCTTAACAGACTATTTTAATTGTTCAAACTTGCTGTTACTTTAACATTAACACGTCAAGTGATTCTGTCAATCTGTTGATTTATTATCAAAATAGTTACTTCCGTGCTTACTATCGATAGTACAAGCCAATAATAATTTCACGACTCGTTTAACCAATTAATTGATTGGGCGAACCACCATTGTAGGTTGGGGTGCAGAACGTGGCGGAGGTGGGGACCGGGTTGGTCGTGACGGCTGCCGGCACTTGTTCTGTAGGAGCGAAGCCGACGTACAGAATCAAACCTTTGAAATCGAGTGATTTTCCTCGAGTTCAAAGGTTCGCGGTAGTCCGGAACGGACGTGAGCGTGAGGCTAGTAGCCGGTCACGACCAACCCGGTCCCCACCGGAGCAACGTTCTGCACTCCAACCGGGGGCGACCACAAAAAAAAGGGGGGGGTTCAAGCCCCCTCCAAAATACCGTTACTTGACGTCAGCAAGGTTGCCCCCGTTGGTTTTGATGACCTGCTGGTACCAGTAGAACGAATCCTTCCGTGACCGCGCAAAGCTACCTTTGCCTCATCGTCCACATCCACGTAGATAAAGCCGTAACGTTTGGACATCTGTCCAGTGCTGGCAGCAACAAGGTCGATGCAGCCCCACGGCGTGTACCCCATCAGGTTGACGCCGTCCAACCGTACCGCGTCAATCATGGCCTGCACGTGCTGGCGCAGGTAGTCCACACGGTACGGGTCGTGCACGCTGCCGTCATCCTCAACGTGGTCCACAGCGCCCAGGCCATTTTCCACAATGAACAACGGTTTGTGGTACCGGTCAGTCAGCCAATCCAGCGCAAACCGTAGTCCTAATGGATCAACCGTCCATCCCCACTCGGTCTTCGGTAGGTACGGGTTCTCCGCCAGCTGCTTGCCGTCCGGTTTAAACGCGTACCCACTTTGCTCGTCGTACTGCACCGCGTTGGAAGCATAGTAGCTAAAGCCGATGTAGTCAACCGTGCCTTCGCGCAAAGCCTGGAAGTCTTCCTCCGTCGCATCCGGCCGGAAGTCCTCCCGCTCCAGATACTTAACCAGCCATTCAGGGTACTCGCCGTTCACCTGCACATCGGTCCACCAGTTCCGCAAATCGTTAACCTTGTGGGCAAAGAGGACGTCTTCCGGCTTAGCGAGATGGCGTAGAACGGCGTAAAGTTAATCATATTGCCAATTTCAAAGTCAGGATTAATGGCGTGCCCAATTTTAACCGCCAACGCGCTGGCCACTAGTTCGTAATGCGACGCCTGAAACATGTCCGCCTCACGGTCCTTAGCCGGTGTCCCCTCTGGATAGACCAAACCGGAATTAGTCGCCATCAAAAAAATCGTTGAGGTAGTCCGACTGGTTATCAATCTCGTTAAACGTCATCCAGTATTTCACGCTGTCACGGTACCGCTCAAAACAGGTGCGGGCAAACCGAACGAAGAAGTCAATCACCTTGCGACTCCGCCAGCCGCCGTACTCGTGCACCAGGTGCAGTGGCATCTCAAAGTGGGACAGGGTAATTACCGGTTCAATCCCATAACGGTGGCATTCAGCGAAGAGGTCGTCGTAAAACTTCAGTCCCGCCTCGTTCGGCTCGGCATCATCACCATTGGGGAAGATTCGTGTCCAGGCAATCGACGTGCGGAAACACTTGAAGCCCATCTCGGCAAATAGCTTCACGTCTTCTTTGTAGTGGTGGTAAAAGTCAATGGCATTATGGTTCGGGTAGTACTTCCCCGCTTCCACGTCCTGAGTAATTTCCCGTGGAGTGGTGGCCGAACCCACGGTCATCACGTCCGCAATGCTGGGCCCCTTACCGTCGGCGTCCCAACCACCTTCGAGTTGGTGTGCAGCTACCGCGCCGCCCCACAAAAAATTCTTTGGTAATCCTGACGAACTCGTTGTCATTAAAATATCCCCCTTGAACGTATTGATATTTTCAACATTAATCAGCCGGCGTTGTTAGCGCTACCAGCCACAGCTTTATGGTACAACACGGTACGCCAACCGCTCGTTTTTTTTCGATGTAGCATGTTCCGTTTATCCGCAAAAAAAATGCCACCGCACCCAATCTCTCGGCGCGGTGGCACAGTGTTGATAGGCCAATTAACGCCCGCAAACATACTCATGCAGTTAGTCGCCCAAATCGGCGCCATTCGTGGCAATGAGGTGCTGGTACCAGGCAAAGGAGTCCTTCTTGTACCGCTGGTCGCTCCCCTGACCACTATCGTCGCGGTCAACGTAAATGAGGCCGTACCGTTTAGCCATTTCGCCGGTGCTGGCAGAAACTAGGTCGATGGGACTCCACATGGTATAGCCAATGACGTCCACCCCGTCTTCCACTACGGCCAACTCCATCTGGCGAATATGATCACGTAGGTAACTAATCCGGTAGTCGTCGTGGACCTGCCCGTCAGCTTCCAGCTTGTCGTACGCGCCAATCCCGTTCTCCACAATCATGGTTGGCTTGTGCCACCGGTCCTGAATCCAGTTCAGAATCCAGCGCATCCCCTGGGGGTCAATCTGCCAACCCCACTGCGACTTCTCAACGTACGGGTTGTCGACCAAGTCGTTGTGCTCATCGTACTCAACTTTGCCGTCTGCGCGCTCCTGCACCGTGAATGAAAAGTAGTAGGACATCCCTAAAAAGTCCGCCGCGCCAGCCTTCAACGTGGCGAGGTCCTCATCCGACAACGGAATGTCGTAACCCTTACGCTCGAAGTACTTCAACAGCCAACGGGGGTATTCGCCCTCCATCTGCACGTCACCGTAATAGTAGCGGTACTGGAGTGCACGTTCGGCCAGCATCTGGTCACCTGGCTTAGCGGTCAACGCGTAGATAGGCACCATGGCGAGCATCGCCCCCACCTGCAGCTGCGGATCCACCTTGTGTGCCGCCAGCACGGCCTTGGCGCTCGCAACCATCTCGTTGTGCGCGGCCTGGAACATGGCTTCCTCCCAGTTCACGCTGTCGTCGAGCTGGAGCCCGGAATCCTGGTAGAGGTGGTGAGCATTCCGCCAATCGGACTGGTTGTCAATTTCGTTAAACGTCATCCAGTAACGGACCTTGCCGTCAAAATGTTCAAAACAGGTCTGGGCAAAGTGTTCAAAGAAGTCGATGAGTTTGCGGTTACGCCACCCACCATACTTTTTGACCAGGTTGTACGGCATTTCAAAATGGGACAACGTGACCACGGGTTCAATCCCGTTTGCTAGTAACTGGTCGAACAAATCATCATAGTAGCGCAGCCCCGCTGCGTTCGGCTCGTCTTCATCCCCGTTCGGGAAAATACGGGTCCAGGCAATTGATGTCCGGAACGCCTTGAGTCCTAATTCGGCAAACAACTTGATGTCTTGCGGGTAAGTTTTGTAGAAATCAATTCCCCAATGGTTGGGATAAACTTTGTCATCCTGTACGGTGTCCGTGACCACGCGCTGGGGCTGTTCCCGGCTGGCCGCAGCCATCACGTCGGCAATAGATACACCTTTCCCGTCCGCCTGCCAGTTACCTTCCACCTGATGGGCCGCCACGGCACCACCCCAGAGAAAGTCATCTGGCATCTTTAAAGCTTTACTCATAAATTTATGCACCCTTTCTTCCCTTACCAGAAAAAAAGGCAAGACAAACAAGCAACCTGTTTGTCTTGCCTTCAATTTTCGTTCATACCACCGGTACTAGTCGGCGACGTCCTGACCGTCGAGCTTCTTGTATAAGTCGACAATCTCACCCGCCAAGTCGCGGAAGGTGATGGCGTTCATCAGGTGGTCTTGGGAGTGCACCGTCAGCAGCGTAACGTGTGCGTGTTTCCCGTTGGCCTCGTCCGTCAACATACCAGTCTGAGAGTTGTGCGCCTCGGAGAGGAACCCATCGGCCTCTTTGAGCTTAGCATCCGCCCCATCAAAATCACCGTGCTTAGCAGCGTCGATGGCTTCAAAAGCGGAGCTCTTGGCGTTACCGCCATTCACAATCAAGCCCATAATGGCTTCGAGGTTCTGGTCCTCTTCTACAGGTGCATCAGTATTTGTTTCTGCCATGTGCAATGTCCTTTCGTTACGGGCGCCTACTTGGCCGCCTCGTCAATGGTCTTCAAAGCAGTCTTGAGGACGTTCTCGCCGTTCATCAGACCGTAGTCCTGCATGTTGATAACTTCAACTGGGAAGTCATATTCAGAGTCCAACTTCTTCTGCAGGTAACGTACCTGAGGGCCGAGCATCATGACGTCAGGGTTGCCGTCCTGGAGCTTGTTCTTAATGTCGGAAGAAGCCGTTGCGGCGATGTTCACCGTGATGTCATCCTTTTCGGCGGCCTTCTGCATCTTGCTTACCAGGAGGCTAGTTGACATACCAGCGTTGCAGACCAACAAAATATTCTTTTCAGCCATAATAATTTCTCCTTATTTAGCGTACCGTATTCCACAATAGTTACTCACCACGATTGCTGTAAGCCTTTTTAGCAACCGCTTTCAGCTCCACGTCCATAATATAATACATGGGTACAAATTTTGCAAGTGCTTACAAATATTTTTTTTGCCAATATTTGCTGAGTTCAGCAACCAAATTATCGCCGCCAACCGCTTCATGGCGGGCTTTACGTGCATTATCATCAGCTAAATAAAAATATTTGGCACTGTTCGGCGTATTTTTTTTAGGGGGCTAATGGTGCTATTATAGGGGTACAAATATCGTTAAAGTGTGGCGTAACTGTACTTGCAGGCTTAATTGCTAGCGGTGCACAAAGCGGAGGACGGTTTTTATGTATCACGAAATTGCCGAAGACATTATTCGTTCCATTCATGAGGGCCTATTTACGGATAAATTACCCACCGAGGCGGAGTTGATGACCACGTATGATGTGAGTCGTAACACAATTCGGCGAGCCATTGATGTGGTCTACCAACGCGGTCTCCTGCGCCGGATTCAGGGTTCGGGTTACTACGTGAACAAGATGCCGCAACCGTCCAAAACGGTCATCAACTTGGTTGCGGGAGCCGGGGCCTCACTACATAATTCGGACAACCACCTCACGTCGCGCGTGGTCACCTTTGACAAAATCAAAGCCGATCCGGAGCTCGTGCAGCCCATGAAGCTGAAGCCGAACAGCGAGTTGTACCGGGTAGTACGGCTACGTTACCTCAACCAGCAACTGTATTGCTTGGAGGAAGCCTACTACTCCACGACGGCGGTGCCGTACCTGCCGGTGGAAGCGGTGAACGGCTCCATCTTTGATTTCATCTCTGAGAACTACGACGTGCACGTCACGGCGAGCGAGGAGTACGTCAGTTTGGCGCCGCTGGCACACGACCAGGCGACGGTGATGGGCCAACAACCCGGCAAAGAGGTGTTGGCACTCGACCAGACCAATTTCTACGGCAACGGGGTGGCGTTCAACTTCTCCACCACCTACTTTGTCTACCCGGGGTTGCGGTTCTATTCATACTCGTTTCCGGTCAGTCACTCGTAGACAGGCAATAAAATATTCAAAGGCTAATATGATTACAAAAACGTAGTAAGGATATTCCAACAATCAGGAATATCCTTACTACCGTTTTTGACAGCATTATGGTAAGGCTGAACAATTGGTGGAAGTAATTGTTCACACTCTACGACCGTCATAGGGAAAACTAATGTAGTGCCCTTAATAACTTTGTTTAATCACCCGAATACCACCAGTTGCCCGGGAAATCGCTCTGTAGGCTTGCACCGCGGCCGGGACGAAGGCGGTTAGGTCTGTGTGTGTGGCGGCTGCCGGCCCTTGTTCTGTTGGAATTACTGCTAGTTGGTGCGTCAGCGCCTACTAGCAGTTATGACTTACAGAATCAAATTGGCTAGACCGAGCGGGTTTCTCGGGCTACGGCAATTCGCGGTAGCCCGGCACGGGCGTGAGCGTGAGGCTAGTAGCCGGTCACAAGCTTAACCGCCGCAGTGCAAGCCGGCGGCTACACTAGTGCGTTTGGCTGGAGATGTTGAGTTCGACGTCGGCGACGACGCTGCTGGTTTCATAAGGAAAGTGTTCCTCGGAGACCTCGAATGGCTCCCCCTCCTCGGTGTAACTCACCTGGTTGATGACCAAAACGGGGTCGTTCAGTTCGCACCCCATCGCCTCGACGTCGTCCTGCGTGGCCTTGATGGCGTGAATCCGCCGGTGTGAGCCCGCGATGTGCACGTGCGCCTCATCGGCTAGGTGTTTGTATACGGAGCCCTCCAAAATTTCGCGCGTAATCGTAGTAATCTTGGTGGGCATAATTGTGTGCTCGTACGCATAAACTAACCCGTCGACGTACCGTACCCGCCGAATTACGTACACGGGCTCGTCGGGGCCAATGATCAGACTATTTTGTTCGGCCTCGGTGGGCAGGCGTGCGTCCAACGACAATACTTTGCTCGTCACTTTCCGTCCCGCGTAGGTCAAAGTGGTCCCCACTGGCCGATCCACTGATGACTCCATATCGTGCTTGTCCTCAGTGTTAAAGTCCTTACGTAAAAACGTTCCGGCCCCACGCTTGGTGTACACAACCCCCTCCACAATCAGCAACTGGATTGCTTTGCGGACGGTCATTCTGGTGGTGTTAAATTCCTGCGCCAGCGTTTCCTGATCGGGTAATAAATCACCGGGTTGGTACTCACCACCCGTAAACTTTTTGCGTAATTGTTGCGAAATATCCTGGTATTTATACATGGACACGCCTCCCGAGAAAACCATTGTCTGCCTACATTTTACGCCCTTTTACCTTCAGTTGCGATAGCCTAATTTGATTATTTGTATATACTTTTCAAATAAAAAGCTTTACGAATCGCCTAAACCGTGGCATAATGAAACCGGATTCAAGGATCCATTATACCTGAAGGAGGCAAAAAGTATGTCCCAACCATTACCGAGCGGGTTTCTTTGGGGAAATTCCACTTCCAGTATGCAAACTGAGGGCGGATGGAATGAGGGCGGTAAGGGTAAGTCCGTCTATGATGACCGTCCGGCAACCGACCAAAGCAGCGATTGGCATGTTGCCATTGACGATTATCACCGTTACGACGAGGACTTAGACCTCATGGCCCAACAGGGGATGAACTGCTACCGGTTCCAAATTTCTTGGAGTCGGGTTTGTCCCACCGGTGACGGCGAGTTTAACGAGGAGGGCATTCGTTTTTACGATGAACTGATCAATAAACTAATTGCCCGGAATATCACCCCAATGATTTGTCTGTACCACTTTGATATGCCCCTCGCCCTGGCCGAAAAGTACAACGGCTTCAGCGACCGGCACGTGGTGGACGCGTTCATTCGCTACGGACAGACCATGGTCGACCGCTTTGCAGACCGCGTGCCATACTGGATCACATTCAACGAGCAAAACCTGTACTCGATGAACGAAGCATTCAGGATTGCCGGGTATCTGCAGGGCCCAGAGACCGACGAGGAGCTGTTCCAGATTAGTCACCACGTGATGGTGGCCCACGCCGCCGTTGCTAACTATCTGCACGCCCACAGTAACGCCAAAATTGGTGGCATGCTAGCCTACTCCGAGGTGTACCCTGCCTCCTCGAATCCACGCGACGTTCTCTATGCCCGTCGGATTGACGAGTTTCTGAACCGTAACCTGCTTGACGTTTTCGTCAACGGGCATTATTCCACAGAGTGGCTCACCTTTGTCCGCAATCAGCGGATTGATTTGGACTTTACGGATGACGACCAGGCGACGTTTGATCAACTCCACAGTGACTTCATCGCCTTCAGTTACTACCGTTCAGTGCAAATTAACAGCAGTATGGTGCCAATCAATACCATCCCCAACCACTATCTCGACTTCGGCGCCCAGCCAGTGCCCGGGTTGCAGGCAAACGAGTGGGGCTGGAACGTCGACCCGTTAGGCTTCCGCGATATTTTAACCAAGGTTTACAACCAGTACCACGTCCCCATGTTTCCGATTGAAAACGGGATTGGTATCCGGGAAGTGTACCAGGGTCACGAAATCCAGGATGATTACCGGATTGATTACCACCGTCAACACATTCAGGCACTCAAAGACGCGGTCTTCACCGACGGCGTGGAGGTGCTGGGCTACTTGGGATGGGGATTAATCGATATTCCGAGCTCTTCGGGTAACATGGATAAACGTTACGGCATGATCTACGTCAACCGGACGAACCATGACCTACGCGACATGCGCCGCATTCCGAAGAAGTCGTATTGGTGGTTCCAAAAGGTCATCGCTTCTAACGGTGCCCAGCTAGATTAACGCGTTACGCGAACGTAATCACTTCTATCAACAAGTTTTGATTCACCACGCGTATCGTGACACGAGCGTTATCATCAGCTGCTGGTGAGGCGCAAAGTCACCCCGACTTTGCCCTCCATCCACAGCGCAAACATATACCAACGCTCACCCCGGGTTGCCCCGCCAACAGGAGGCAACCGTAGAATGACAACCACAAAGGCGTCGTAGTCACCGTTCAGTCAAACGTCGATACGACGCCTTTTGTGTTGCAATATTAAGTGCAGATTGTATAATCTTAACCAAATAGTTATCACTTTTTAATTCAAATTGCCCATGAAGGAAGTCACTGCTCATGGATAAAGACCGTTCCCAAATCTTCAAGATTATTACTGCATCAGTGTTGGGCACCGCCGGCAGTACCTTGTTGGCCTTCAGTGTTTCCCTATACCTGCTAGCCCGGTTCGGCGTCGGCCAATTTGTTTTGTCGCAGGCGCTGAGTGCTTCGACCGCAATCATCACCCTCACAATCGGGGGCTTCCTGGTCGACCGCGTGGACAAGAAATTGCTCATGCAACTACTACAGTTGCTCTCGGTGGGCGCGCTG
The DNA here is from genome assembly GCF_001311175.1 of Lacticaseibacillus pantheris DSM 15945 = JCM 12539 = NBRC 106106. GTDB lineage: Bacteria > Bacillota > Bacilli > Lactobacillales > Lactobacillaceae > Lacticaseibacillus > Lacticaseibacillus pantheris. Next base: position 49,767 of record NZ_BBAI01000008.1, read on the forward strand.
ATCATCGGTTGGATTTGGTCCACCAGTATTATCGCCCTATACATCATGATTTTTCTCTTACGCGCTGCTGACGGCATTTTTAGCAACAACAATATCGCGGCGGCAATCGGTCAGGTCGAGGGCGATCACATTGGCCCGCTCCGTGGTTACGAGCAAACTGGGACTTCTATCGTTGCTGTTGTCACCCCGATGCTGGCAGCCGTCATTTATCCCCTCACCAGTATTCGCGGTGTAATTGGTCTTGAAATAGTGTGTGAATTGCTCGTGTTGGTAGTCATGAGCACGGTCGACTTCCACCGCTATCACGTAGAATCAGCCGTTGATGATGAACAAAGTACTAGCTTTGGTGATAGCTTCCGTTCGGGTTGGCAATACATATTTAACCGTAGGGTGCTCAGAATCATTCTGCTGTCGGGGCTGATGGTGAACCTAGCGGGCGGTATTGGCGAAGGAATCACAGCGCCCTTTCTGCTCAAGACTTTGCACATGTCTACGGGCACGTACGGCGTGGCCGAAGGTATGATGTCGGTGGGGACAATTCTGGGCGGGCTAGTGGCCGTCCGCCTGATGCGCGCCGAGCAAAATATGATCAAGAGCTTGTTTCTTTGGATAGTCGTCGATGGCGTTGCGCTCATAGCGTGGAGTCTGACGGCCTTTATTTCCTGGTTACCAGTCGCCTGGATATTAGCCATTGTTTTTGGGGCAACAACGGGTTTGGCGCTAAGTGCGCTTAACATCCCGTTGGTTAGTTGGTTATCGGCAACGGTTGAACCGGGGATGCAAGGGCGAGTTTTTAGCACCTTTATCGGGGTGGCGCAGTTAGTGATGGCGGCTGGTGGTTTTATCGCGACGGCTGCGGTGCACGTATTACCTCTGTGGCTGCTACTAGCAATTGATGGCGCCATCGGGGTGGCCGTATACGCGGTCGGGCAACTGCTAGGTGTCGCAAATACTCCGGAAGCAAAGGTGGTGCCGCAACAACAAAATGGCTAGATTTTTGAATACAGGCTGAGGCTGTAACAACAGGGTATACCCTGCTGCAGTTTTTTTTAACAAGCTCGATCCCCAAGGTGAACAAAATGTACTGAAAAAACTTTTTAGTAGCCGGGTGAAGCGCTAATCATCCAATCCATACTCAATGTTGGTCGCACTTGCGTGGTGGTGGAGGTCGAGCGGCTGGCGGAGGTGACAGCTGTATGCCCGAAGTTCCGTTATAAGCGGAGCGCATTACGGAATCAAAAAATTGAAATCGCGGTTTTCGAGTTCAATTTTCGCGGTAGCCCGGAACGGGCGAGAGCGTAAGGCTCACAGCCCCGGCCGCCTCCGCCAGCCGCTCGACCGGAGCCATCACGCAAGTGCGACCAGCCACGCACTAAAAAGCCCCCTGCCGGCTGGTACACCGTCGGGGGCTCCATGATCAAATCGTTTCAACGTCTAGAGGAGTTAGACGTAGCAGCACTAAATTATGCTTCCTTAGCAGCCTGCGCCTTTTCCTGCGCAACCTGCTTGGCAACAACACCATCGTTAATCTTAACGAATGGCAGGTACAGCAGCACACCCACAATGAAGACCACAATCTGGATTACCGGCGCACGCCAGTCACCACCAGTTGCCAGGAATGAGTTCAGGAACATTGGTGTCGTCCATGGTACTTGGACAACCATTGGGCTCATCCAACCGAGAACCGTTGCCAACCAAGCAACAAAGATGCCTAGGGATGGCAGAACGATAAATGGAATAATCAGCGAAACGTTGTACACGATTGGGTAACCAAAGATAACGGGTTCGTTAATATTGAACACACCTGGAAGCAAAGCCAGCTTGGCAACATTCCGTGAAGCCGCGTTGCGACTCACGATGAAGGTTGCAACCAGCAGGCAAAGCGTACCACCAGAACCACCCAACAGAGCGAAGGACTGAACCAGTGACAGGTTGATGATGTTAGGAATTGCGTGACCCGCGCTGTAAGCAGCAGTGTTCTGAACGATGTTGATGATCAACAGTGGTTCCAGAATCGTACTGTAAATAACGGAGAAGTGAATACCGAACAACCATAGCAAGTTAGCCAACGTGTAAATAATCAGCGTACCAACAATACCAGTACCAACGTGACGTAGTGGTTCCTGGATGAAGGTCGTAATCAAACTGATGACGTTCATGCTGGTCGTGTCGTACAGTACAGCCGAAATCAGGGCAAAGAACGACAGAACCAGGATGACGGGAATCAGAACGTTGAATGAATCGCCAACTGCAGGTGGTACCTGGTCGCCCAAGTTAACCTTGAGGGCCTTGATGCTAGAAACCTTGATAAACAGTTCCGTAGCCAGCAGACCCATGATAACACCGGCAAACATACCACCAGTACCGAGTTCAGTGAATGGCAGTACACCACTAATGTTGGATGCCTTCTTGGCACCGTCAGCAATAATCTGCACGGTGTTCGGCATCATTGCTACCAAAGTAGCCAGTGACACCATCGCCGCGGCCAGCGGGTTGCTGAAGTTACGGTTCTTTGCCAGGAAGTAACCAATCATGGTGGCAATCAGTAAACTGGAAATATTCAGGGTCGCGTTGGACAACATCGTGCCCCAGTACTGAACCTTCAGTAACGTAGCACCCTTAAACATCCAGGTGAACACAGTGTTGTTAATCAGGGTTGCCAAACCTGCCAAAATATACAGTGGCATGATGGTGGCAAAGGCGTCACGCAGCGAACGCAAGTGAATTTCGTTCCCAATCGCTACGGCGACTTTGATGAAGCCCTGACCGAATTTAGTATCTTCTAGAGCCATGTGTATAACATCTCCTATTCTTCAACTCCCGCAGTTGGTGGTCCAACCAGCACCCCTCCCCAATTGGGATGCCAGTCAACAATGATCGAATAATTTCTATACGTAACTTAAAACGACCACCAGCTGCTCAACTTAAATATCAACGTAGAGCCATGTCTGACTAAACGGACCTCCTCACGCGCAAGTGTTGCAAACGCTTTCGACTTCTATCAACATCTAAAGTATACACCGTGCCGATAACAATTCAATACTTTTTATTCTAATGTATATACAAATTCGCTTACAATACCAAGGTCTCAACGTTGTAAACGCCGTCATCAAGCGCTTTAAGTGCCGATTTTAGAGCGATAAAAAAAACATGCTTTTTTTCGCACACTTTGAACATATCGGACTATACCGTTGGTGACGCTTTGTTGAGCACGCCTGTTGGTATCCGGACTAGCATGATGACGCCCTCGCATAATAGCCTATACCAAAGCAAAGACCCGTGGATCAACACCCACGGGTCTTTGCTTTGCTTATCTATGCGTGGCTGAACACGTCAGCAGTTGCGTTCGCGTTCGCCGGCAACCGGCGCATGTCTAATTCGTAGTGCTCCCGTAAACCACCCAAGCGGCGTAGGTGCTCCACGTGTTCAATCCGGTAACGACCGCCCTGAGCACTGCCAACAACTTTGCCTGGTTGGTACGTCTCGCTCGCCATGACGTGACGACGCCCACCCTGGAAGAACCAGAGATCAATCACAAAGCGTGGACGCTGTTCATCCATCGGACGTAGCGGCTTGAGCGATACTTTGTCGTTCTGATAGGCCAAAATAAGAATTGGTCCGACAATAATCGCAATCCCCACTATGTTAATAAAAATAGTACTCACAACCATCCCTCCGTTTCGTGGTAGCGCTAACATAACCACATTGTGGCAAATAATTGGACAGTTGTAAATACTTTTATTGGATAGTGTATAGTTTTATTGAATTTTGCCAGCGAGCACAGCGTGTAGCATCTTGCCCACGCCATCGTCGTCGTGGTCCACCGTCTGGAGCGCGCCACCGCTTTGATTTTAGGAATGGCATTCGCCATCGCCACGCCGTAGCCCACATCACGAATCATCTCGAGGTCATTTTCATAATCCCCAAAGCACATGAAGTTAGCCATACTTCGACCAGTCGTGGTCGCAATGGTGTGCAGCGCACTGGCTTTCGTCGTGTGTGGTGCATTGGCTTCATAGAAGAACCGGTTTGACCGCGATAAGTGAATTGGTAACGCGGCAATCTTTTTCATAGCTAAAGCGAAGCTAAAACCATTCCCAAAGATACCGTTAAACGTGAACTTATAGAACTGGACGTGATCCACGGTTAACATTCGCACCAAGTCATCCTCACGCGTAATTTTGATGGTCTCGCCGTTATGCCAATTGCCCCGCACTCGGCCCATAATACCTGGTGTATAACTAACCGCATGGTGCTCGGCAAAGAACACGATGCGCGCCAGGTAGTGTTTGGCCACGTGAAATGCAGCCAGTACGACCGCATTATCCAGGGGCCGTCGCATAATCGGCTGATCGTCCTTGTCGTAAACAATGCCACCATTCAGGCATACTTTGTAACCCGGCACCCGCAAGTCATGACTGAACAGTTGACTAACGGTAGGCAGTGAGCGCCCAGAGCAAATGGCAAAGTCGCGCCCACTTTGCACCCAGTCGCGCACCGCCTGGCGGTTGTAATCCGATATGCGGCTTTGATTATTGAAAAAAGTGCCGTCCAAATCCGTACCAGCTAATACAATCATCCATTTTCTCCCAAAACAGTTTTGTGTACTTCACTTAGTGCGTCGCCACACGTTGAGCTAACAACAACGCGCCCGTAATGCCGGCGTCATCACCTAAACCGGCGTGCACCAAGTACTCATTCAACGGTGGTGTTTCGACGTACCCGTTCATTTGCACCGCAAAGGACGCTTGGATCAATGGGTACAGCTGTGCCTGGTTGGACACGCCGCCACCAAAAATGATGCGTTCTGGTGCAAAGCTCAGCGTGTAATCCACGGCCGCCTGCGCGAGGTAGTACGCCTCAATATCCCATACGGCATCGGTCTTACTCAAAGTTGCGGCGGGTACGCCGACGCGGGCCTCAATGGCAGGGCCCGCAGCCATCCCTTCCAGGCAGTAATCGTGGTATGGGCACACGCCTTTGAAACCAGGCACATCATCCGCAGACGGGCGCACCGCGATGTGGCCCACTTCGGGATGCGAGTACGCCGTATAGACCTTGCCGTCATGGATAATCCCGCCGCCAATACCAGTGCCCACGGTTAGGTAAACCACATTGTGCAATCCCTGGGCGGCCCCGCGGTGCAGTTCACCGTACGCCGCCACGTTCACGTCAGTAGTCCAGTAAATTGGGCAATCCAGTGCCGTCTTGAGCGCACCCAAAAAAATCAAAGTGGGACCAGCCGGGCTTCGGAGTTTGCTTCACGAAACCATAGTCCGCAGACTCCGGATTGATACCAATTGGACCAAAGGCACCGACGCCTAAGCCCGATAACTGGTACTGCTGGAAAAACTGCACGATTTGTGGCACGCACTTCTGGGGGTCGTCAGTGGGTATCCGTACCCGGTCCTGTACCACCAGCTGCTCATCCGCCACCGCACACACAAACTTAGTTCCACCAGCCTCAATTGCACCAAACATCACACTACCTACCTTCTCGGGTTGTCCCGTTAGTTGTATATACTTATTCACAGATAGTGTACGTTGATTACCAAGTAGTTGTCAACGCTTACAACTAATGGTTCGAGACTTTAGGCGTGCGCACTGGCACGCTGAATCGCATCCAAAGCACTTTGCAACAGGCGCGGGCCCGCCAAAGTAGCGTAGTCATGCGTATCCATTACCGCAACCGGTACGTCTAGTTTGGCCCGCAGTTGTGTGGCTAAATAGCTGACCTGCGGCGCCACCATGATCACGGCCGGAGTCACCGTCGCTAATTCGGCATTGACGTCGGCTGAACCGATTGCCACAACCTGGGCATCGACCCCCGCATCTGAAGCAGCGTCCGTCATCCGTGATACTAGTAGGCTGGTCGACATCCCCGCACTACATACTAGCAAAATTAACTTTTGTACCATTATCTATCCCCCTTTAAGGGTTATTCAAGGAAGCGTTTACAACGTTCAACAATAAATATAGTCCGTTACCAGGTGTTTTGCAATCGACCCGATAACGCAGTGTGATTAACTCTTCAATCGTCAAGCGATCATGTCATGGTTTACGTTAAACATGCGCACCGGTGGCGGTTCTGGCCGGTGGGGGTGCCGTGGTGTACTACGCCTTTGTGGACCGCTCCACGGTGACCGCTGCAGTGGCTAGCCGTACTGGTGTGGTGGTTCCGGGTGGCGGTTCTGATCGGCGCGGGTGCTGTGGGGCACTACGCCTTTGTGGACCGCTCCACGGTGACCGCTGCTAGGGCGAAACCTCCAACCGCAAAGCCCGCGGTTTCCGGTGCGACTTAGAGCCTGCCTGCCAAGTACGGGCAGTCAGTCTCTAAGTTCGTCGCGCTGTACATCGCTACGCTCTTACAGCGGCAAGCCCCTAACAGCGGTCACCGTTCCGGGTCCAGTCGTCTCAGCACCCCACGGCACCCCCGCCGGCCAGAACCACATTTGCGCACGAATTTATGAATGACTTGCTCTGCCCCAACCGTCAGCACCGCGCCAGTTCAGCAGCGGTAGATAGTCCCCGGTACGATTACAAGGTAGCTTACACGCCAAAACTCAGATAGCAGAGCGTGCCCAGAGGGAATTTCATCCCATAGCTGTGAGAACAATGAAGACTGTCCAGTCACTTGTGCTGCTGGATAAAAATATTAGTTCAGTTGCAAAACTCTTAGATTGGGTACCACGAACTATCGGGAACCCGTGGGTGGGCTTTGGGACGGAGGCGTCGTGTCCGGAGACGTGGTTGCTGCGACCCCGGAGCGCCGTAGGAACGGAGTGACGTACGGCGGCAGATAATTGAGATTGAGCGATTTTCTCAAGCTCAATTATCCGTGGGAGGCCGGCACGGCCGGAGCGTGCGGGTGTAGCAATCACGGCGTAGGGCACGTAAGCCGCAGTCCCAAAGGCCACCCACGTGTTCGGAACCACCCTGCTGTTACCATTGAGCGACTCCGTGAAAACAGTGCACCTACCATTGTTCATAACCGTGCACTGTGGTACTCTATGCGCAAACTACATTATTAAAGAAGGAAATCTGCTTATGACCAAACCCATTATTGCAATGACCGCAGATGCACTCGCGGATACCAATCCCCGGATGCCTGACGACTACCCCACCTTTGCACCGCACGACATCAAGGAGGCCGTTTTCAAAGCCGGTGGCGTGCCCACCATCCTCCCGTTTCCGGACAACCCCGAACTGGCGGAGGACGCGGCAGCCGACATGGTGCCGCTCTTTGACGGCTTAATTCTGCCTGGCGGCCCGGACGTTGACCCCACATTATTCGGCGAGGAGCCCATGTGGAATCTGGGAGATACCTACTACCCCAAAGACTACTTTGAGCTGGCACTCATCAAGGCCGCGCTGGCAGCCGGCAAGCCGATCTTCGGCATCTGCCGGGGCATCCAGATTCTGAACGTTGCCCTGGGCGGCGACGTTTACCAAGACACGCACACGCAGAATCCTGACAGCTACATTCGCCATCCCCAGGTTGCACCACCGCACTACCCCACCCACCACGTGGATATCACCGCAGGTTCCCGACTGTCCGCGCTCCTGGGTGACCGGGCCTTCGTGAACTCCCGGCACCACCAGGCGGTCCGCAAAGTCGGTGCGGGACTGACCGTCACCGCTACAGCTCCAGACGGTATCATCGAGGGGCTAGAGTCCACTGACAACGACCTCATTCTGGCCGTGCAGTGGCACCCCGAAAATATGTGGCAGCACCACCCCGAACAATTCGGATTCTTTAGCGACATTGTTGCGCGCGCCCAGGCCCACAAAGCCGATTAACGTTAATTTCCCAAATGACCACTTTTCATCGTGCAGAATTCTCGATGAAGGGTGGCTTTTTTTTGTGTGCAACCAGCAACTCGCCCAACGGACGCTCAATTTCTACAGCTAATTGGTGTGACGGGTAGTCACCACGACGTTTTCACGTTACTATTAAAGCGGTTTGTAAAATTTCAGGAGGCATACACCATGACATCTACATATTTACCCGAAGAAAATCGGGCACAAAACATCGTCAACGGTTTACGGGAAAAGGGTATCCAGCTAGTGGAATTCATCTACGTCGATTACAACGGCGTCGCCCGCGGCAAAACCGTCACCATTGACAGTTTGAGCCGGCACATTGTGGACGGCGTCGGGCTGACTTTGGTCCAGTTTGCTGCCACCGCCCGTGACGAAATTGTGGATGTACCCGGGCTTACCCCCGTTGGTGAATCGCGGCTCGTTCCCGACCTCGACTCAATGCACATTTTGCCCAACCATCCCCAGGTAGCAACCTTCATGTGCAACCACCTCACCCAGGCAAAGGAGCCGTTCGCGGCCGACCCACGCAGGTTATTGCAACGGGTCATTGCCGACGCCGCGGCGGAGGGTTACGTCGCCAAAGCCACGTACGAAAACGAATTTATGTTGCGGGATAGCGAGACTGACGCGCCTGCCAACGACAATTTCTGCTTCGACACTGACGCCATGGAGTTTGCCTACGATTTTATTCCTGAAATGATTGACCAACTCAAACAGATGGGTATTAGCGTCGACAAGTATTACCCGGAAGCCGGCACTGGCCAACACGAGTTACCGATGCGCCCATACGGCTTGATGCAGGCCGCCGACAATGAGATTTGGTTCAAACGCGAAGTCCGGGCCGTGGCACGCAAGCACGGTATGCGCGTCACCTTTGCCCCCAAGCCGGACATGCAGACCGAAGGCAACGGTGGTCACATTCACCTCTCCTTGTGGGATCACGCCGGCCACAACGTGCTCGCGGATACCACTGATCCGGTCGGGTTGAATCAACTGGGCTACTACTTTGTGGGCGGTATCCTCGCGCACATTCGCGGCCTGGTCGCCCTCACGGCGGCGACGGTCAATTCTTACCAGCGACTACAGCCGGGCGAATGGAGCTCGGCCTACGCCGCGTACGGCAAAGACAACCGGGAGGCGGCCGTCCGCATTCCTTCCACCCAGTGGGACTACGCTGAGGCTACCGCGAATGTTGAGCTTAAAGCCAGCGACGCCACCGCCAACCCGTACCTGGCACTCGCCGGTCTGCTGAGCGCAGGGCTGGATGGTATTCACCACCAGATCATGCCTGGAGCCGCGGTGGACGTGGATCCAGCCACGCTCACCGCCGACGAGCGCGCGGACGCTGGGATTGCCCGGCTACCGGAAACGCTGGACGAGGCAATTACGTCTTTGAACGACGATCAACTGTTCACCGAGCTCATGGGCAAACAAATGTTGACCGGGTACACCGCGGTTAAACGTGCCGATATCAGCCACTTTGCGGACTACGATGACAACGCAATTGGCGTCGAGACCGCCCACCTATACTAAACATCGAGGAATAGAGATTTATGTACACTACAACCAGAGGCATGGACCCACCCGCTCCCCGTTGACGTTGCTACGTTCACGCAGGGAGGAATTGACATGTCATTCAACGAATTTGTCCAAACACTACCACTGCTGGATCACCACGCCCATTACCTAATCAAAGGTGATGTGGTCAACCGGTCGCACCGTTTATTACGTGTCTCCAGTGAAGCCGACGCCCAGTACCCCATCGCGGATACCGCTAACCGCCTTGCCTGGTCCGCCTTTCAAAAGGTTGCGCGTCAGTTTGACGCTGCGACTGACGCCGCGTATCGTGCGGGCACCCCGGCGGCCGAGGCGTTAAAACCGATGGATGCCAGTGCATACCGGCAGTACAACCGCCGCGTCTTTGCGGCCTACAACTACCGCACACTGTTTATCGATACTGGCTTTGTCCCGGACGACGCCATCCTGGACCTCGACCAGACTGCGGACCTGACCGGATTAACGGTCAGGCCAATCTACCGCCTCGAAACCCACGCCGAAAAGTTTATGGAGCGTTACGACAATTTCGATGAGTGGTCCCAACACTTGCTGGACGCCGTTAGCCAGGTACGCGCGCAGGGTTACGTCGGTTGTAAGTCCATCGCGGCCTACCGTGTTGGCCTACAGGTGACCACCGTTCGGGAACAGGATGCCCACCGCGCGTTTGATTTATGGCGCGCACACTTTGAGGATACCGGTTCGTCACGTCTCGAGGATCAGGACGTCATCAACTACTTGCTTGGGATGGTGGCCCCCGCCCTCATTGAACAACACCTGCCGCTCCAATTTCACGTTGGATACGGCGATGCGGACACCGACCTCTACCTAGGTAACCCGCTCTTGTTGCGGTCGTTCCTGCAGCATTTTTGCTACGACGGTCTACAGGTCGTTTTGCTACACTGCTACCCGTACCACCGGGAGGCCGGCTACCTAGCAAGCGTCTTCCCCGGCGTCTACTTTGACACCTCGCTGGTTAACAACTTGGCACCATCGAGCACGCAAAGCGTTGTCCGTGAGTCTCTGGAACTCGCCCCGTACTCCCGCTACCTGTTCGCGAGCGATGCCAGCACGTACGTGGAGATGTACGCCGTGGCGGCGCAAACGTTCAAAGACGCATTGGCGGCGCAACTGGACTCCGTGGGGACCGCCGACACCGCGCAGAAACAGGCGTGGGCCCGGATGGTTTGCTACGACAACGCGGCACAGCTTTACGGTGTGCCACTAAGCACCACCAACTAACACATACTGAAGGGATTTTATTTTTATGCAGAAGAAGCAATTATCATTACTGGAGGTCTTTGCACTCTCCATCGCCATGGTCGCGCCTACTGGTGCCATGGCCTTTAATACCGCCGGTGCCGCCAACATGGCCGGCATCAACGTACCACTCGCCTTTATTCTGGGTGGGATTGGCGTCATCTTCACTGGTATCAGCTTTGTTGAACTCGGCCGCCGCATCCCCGGTGAGGGTTCCGCATACGCCTACAACCGTCGCGCCCTTGGTGAAAAGGGCGGATTCGTATCGGGCTGGGCTCTTATCCTGACTTACATCACGTTCACGACCAGTAGCGCGGCCATCGTGGGTAACTTCCTGAATGTCTTCCTGGGCCACTTTGGTATTCACGGCCCCATTCCCCTCTACATTATCGTGGCGCTGGTCCTGAGTGACTGGTTGAGCCACCAGGGCATTGAGTTTTCGACCGCTTTGCCCTGACGCTAGAAATTATTGCCGTTTTCGTGCTCGCCATCCTGACGGTGATCATCGTCGTACACGGCGGGGATGCCGGTAACACTTCTGCGCCACTGAACCCGAGTCACGGTACGCTGGGAACGCTCGGCGGGGGGATGATTTTCGCCCTCATGTCGTTTGCTGGCTTCGAAGGAGCGGCCACCATTGCGCCACGGGCAAAGAAGCCGGCTAAAGCCATTCGGGTGGCGCTAATCGGTGCCGTCCTGTTCGCGATGGTCTTCTACTGTATTGTCAGTTACGCCGAGGTCATCGGCTTTGGGACCAAGAATATCGCTAAAATGGCGGGATCCAGCGCCCCACTGAACTACTTGGCGACCCGTTACGTGGGTGGTTGGATGGCCATCTTCATCGACTTTGCCTCCGTCACGAGTTACTTTGCCTGCTTCTTTGGCGCCCTCAACGCCGGCGCCTTCATCATGGAGCCATGGCCAACAAGGGGTACATGCACCCGTGGCTCGGCGAACTCAAAGGTGACAAGCAGACGCCAACCCACGCGCTCGACCTGATCTCTGGGTTGTCCATCTTGCTCTACGTGGTCTTCGGTATCTTTGGCCACATCAGTGCTACTAACTACTACAATTACTTTGGTACTATCGGCATGTACCCACTACTGTTGGTGTACGTGCTGGTTAACATTGGCGCCATTGTCTACTTTGCCAAGCACCGCGAACACTTTGGCTTTTGGAAGCATGTGGCGGCACCCGTGGTGGGTCTGCTAGTGATGGTCTTCCCTATCTACAGCAATCTCTGGCCGGTACCCGCAAAGCCGTACAACATCTTTCCGTACGTACTGATTGTGTGGCTGGTCATTGGTATCTTCGTTTACGTCGCCCGGAAACACGGGCAGGCTGAGGATTAGTAGCGATAAGCTAAAAAGGCAGTAACTTATTTCCCGGGAAATAAGTTACTGCCTTTTATAATGGGCCCGTCGATCAACCGCATAATCATGTAGTGACTAGTCTGAACACATCACTACTCCAAGGTCACAAATTGCCTAATCAAGTCTATTTTTTTCATCGTCCCCATGGACCCACATTAGCTGCTGCCTAAACGCCACGGCGAGGAAACCATACTGTTGATTCAACTTTGCTTCAACGGTATCAACCAACCCATCAACGGTCTCGCTACCCGTTAATTTAATCACAATGTCAGTTTTGGGCATCTTTACTCTTCCCCCACTTTATTCTTGTCCTAGATACTGAGTCCCCAAAGATTATTGCCTAGTTGCTTGAAGGCGAAAAGGTGATCCCACAACTCAGTTTCCTCATCAGTGAACACTATGTGGTCGGATATTCGCACAACCTGTGCACAATCAAAAAAATTGCTGTACCGCCCCAGTAAAGGCGACGCCGTCACTTTTCCTGAGGTCAATCAAGGCCTCACTAACGTACTTGGCAGTGGGCGAATCACTATGGTTAGCAGTGAGTACGGCTGCCAGTTTCTCCATAACACCGACAATATCTTCTTTCTTTACATGTGCCATAGGTTAACCCTCCGCGGTAATTATTACCGATCAACACCATTCATGTTACTTGAAACTGTACAATACTAATTTCCTAAGCTGTTACTGTTCCCACGCACACAGTGTATACCCATCCGCCTCTGCCTGCGACAACGTCATGGTCTCCACACTCTTGGCGGTGCGCAGGCCACGACAGTTAGGGTCAAAGTGGTACTTCTTTCCGGTAGGCGTGACGTACACCGTCCGGTTATCACCCTGGTCGCTATTCGTTGCCGTAGGAGCACTCCCCCTGCTGGAACTGGACGCTGCCGTTTGGCTGGCCGCCACCGCGCTCGTCCCGTCCGCATAGTTTAGGGTCACCCCGTCCTCAACGTTAAAGATGTAGACGTTGAACGCAACGGCGTTGTCCCCAACCGATTGCGCCATCATCTGCACGCCAGAGGCGAGTAAGTTGTCACCTTTGAATACTGGCACCACGGCGTAGCGGACGTAATGCTGATCGGACTGGTGCAAGTAATCGGCTATGTCGTCCTCATAGTGGAGCATCTCCGGACTGTTCAACGACCGGGTTCCGGTAATCAGGTTCCGCCAGTTGTTGTTCTGACCCGTTAGCTGGTAGCCAATTAAGTGACTGCGATTATACAGGTACCCGCTGCGCAAACGTTTGTTATGCCAGCCAGTTGGGTTCACCGTCAGTTCCTCACGCTTGGCGGTTGGCATCAACGACTGGTTCAGCATCGCCTCGCGTCGGTCGCGCGATTCAGACTATCCAAAGCGCCATAATACTGCCACGACCCCCGAGCAGTGGATAATTCCGACTTAGTAAAGGTCGGGTGACCACCGTTAACGTCCACCGTCTGCGTACCCGAGTATTGCTGCTGCGCGAGGTTGGCGCTGGTAACCTTACGTTGGTGACGCTGCTTCTTGGTGACGTGCGTACGCGACTTTGCCTGAACCCGTTGCGTGGTGGTTACGCCCGCGGCCTGTCCGACCATATCTAGCTGCGTGCTACCAGTCGCTAGTCCCGTAGCAATTGCGAGTCCCGCCAATATTCCCAGTACTGTGCGCCGCACCCAGTGCCCTCTTTGTGCCATAACTACCTCTCGACCCAATTAGTTTGATGACCAATTCACCAGTAAAATACTTATCCAGTACTATTATCGCGCATATATGCCGCTACCGGCTAGCTAATATCGTCACGCATAAAAAAATTGGCTGGCAGCAACGCGCCATTCTTTAGAATCTTTTACAACGAAATCGCTTGCAATAGTCAACGTTTACCAACATAATGTAGTGAATTGAAATCGGTCTTTGGGGGTAAGCATTATGAATACAAAGTTGCAGGTGTTACGGGCCGCGCTCGGCGTGGTTGCGTTAGTAGTCGTTGGTTTTGTGGCACTCATTGGCATTCAATTCGCCACGAGTATTCACATGGTACTCAACCCACCACTGGGCATCTTTTTAGTGGCAGTGGTGTTGACCGGCGTGGTGGCACTGTACATAATCAGTAAATTCTTCAGTCTATTACGTCTCATCGCCATGGGCCAGACGTTTACACAAGCGTCGGTGGTGGTCTTTAGGCGCATTCGTATCGCGACACTCGTTGCCGCCATTACCACCTTGGGCTCACTACCAGCTATGTACATGTGGGCGGACGGTGACGACGCTCCCGGTCTTATGTTGATTGGCCTAGGCGTGGCCTTTATCCCCTTTGCCATCTACGCCGCCTTTGCCGTGGTCGAACAGGTACTGCGTAACGCCGTGCAGTCGCAACAACACCCGGTCCACAACTAATTATTGAACGACTGATAAAAAAATCACCCCCATGCGCAACGGGAGTGATTTTTCTATTTTGTGGCGTTAAAGCTCCCCTCAATCAGGTCGGCTAACTGGTCCACGGTATTCCAATCGGGCAACACCGCACTAATCCAGTGCGTTTTGTTCATGTGGTAGCCCGGCAGAAAGCCTGGTTGTTCCTGCAAAATGGCGTTCAATTCCGGATCAACTTTGAGATCCACCACATCCAACACTTCATGCCCATTGCGGCCGAGGCGGTCGGCAGGGACATCGAGCACCAACGCAAACCACTTACCGTTCGGATGCCGTATCGCCGCATAATGCGGATAATGCTTGAACGGGTGGTCAACCACCGCGTTATATTCGTTTACACAATAGCTAATAATATCAGCACGCGTCACTGGCCATACCCCGCAGAATATCTTGATTAAGTTTTCAGGTCATACTAACATACGTAGTGTGCTTGACCAAGACCAACTATGATAAACTGGTTGTGGCAAAGGGGTGGTACGAACCATCCCGACCCAACGAGGAGGAAATACCATGCAGATTACTCGGCACGACGAACCTATTCAAACTAACGGCGAACCACCAATGATTGGCCACGCGTTACCCGACTTTGAGGTCACCAACGCAGAGGGCCAAACGGTCCGCCCGGCCGACTTGGCTGGCCAATATACGCTGCTCAGCGTCGTTCCGGACATTGATACACGCGTCTGCAGCATTTCGACGAAGCGGTTCAACCAGTCAGTCGATAATTTTAAGCACATCAACTTCCTGACGGTGTCCACCAACAGCATCGATGAACAAGCCAATTGGTGTGCCGCCGAGGATGTCCACAGCATGCAGCTGGTATCCGACAGCGATCACAACTTTGGCGAAGCGATGGGCCTGTATGTCGACAATAACGGTACGGATGCCCGTAGCGTGTGGATTATCAATCCGGAAGGCAAAGTGGCGTATCGTGAACTCATCACCGAACAGACCCACGAGCCAGATTATGACAGTGCCCTGGCCTACTTAGAGGCACATCAAGAACTCGGATAAATCATCACTGCAATCACAAAAAGCGGCGCCGCCACATCAATCGTGGCGACGCCGCTTTTCGTTATACCCGTTAATTTATAATTCCACCCACGATCCGTGACGCCATTGGTCGAGGTCCACCGAAACCAAGACGACTTCCTCGTTGGGGGCCAATCTCCAAGCATTAGGGTTCTCGACCGCCGGGTATGGCGGACAGGCCAACAATCGCGCAATCCCCGCCTCGGTGTCCCGGAGCGCACACCGAGCGTCGCTAGCCCCTACGACTAAGCCTGGCAAATTCGGGCTTCTCACTGAAATAAATGGGCCCGCCTCGCCGTCCACATATTTAAAGATGACGGGGTAAGCCACTACCGGTCGCCTACGCATCATCGTAACACCTCCGAACGATTTGTTCACGCCAACACTGATACACACCGTTAGCTTAGAACGATCAGTCATCCGGAAAAAGGCTACACCGTAACCATTATTTTTTTTATTACCGACAACCAGTTTATTTTTGCTGCCGCTGTACCCGGTAACGCAGTAACGTCCGCATCTTTGCCGGGTCCGTGCGCCGCGGGTCACTCAAATAAACCTCCCGGTGCCAAAACTCATCCATAATACTAATCTGCGTCAGGTCATTTACTGCCAAAAATGACTGCATTTTCGCAAAGGTGTTGACCTCATCATCGTAAGGCCCAACATGAATTGCCTGGACCGATAAACCCTCGGTGTAGTCGCGCCACTCAACTTGCGCGACCGCTAATTCAGGCTTCTTGACCTGCACCTGCTCAACGGCAGCTGCAAAGTCCGCCCGCTTAATAATATCGGGCTGGCGAATCATAACGCGGTACTGCAATGCGTCCTTATTGAGCTCGGCTCCCCGCGAACCGTCACTAGTGGTCCACACACCTTCAAGTGGGTAAACCGTGTACTCAAAGGGGGCGCCATACTCGCCACGCTTGGCGGCCATCCTCAATGTATAGGCCACCCCATACAAAGATTGAATGCGATCCGCAAATTCCGGTCCGTTAGGGTTGCCCGCTCCGTCAATCGTAATAAAATGCATGCTGGGTACATCGACCAGCTCAATCCCTCTAGGCAGATATAAATTTCGTTCCGTCTTGCGCCACTCATATTTTGCCATTCTGGCCCCCACTTTGGTCTAGTTACAATTTACTTTGATTGTACAAGATAAAACCGTGAGTTAAAAGTTGCGTGATATAAAAAAAACGCCCGCCACCCATAACGGATAGCGGACGTTCACAGACGGGCTTAAATTACTTAACAGTAACTTCAGCGCCAACTTCTTCAAGCTTAGCCTTGATGTCGTTAGCTTCGTCTTCGGTAACACCTTCCTTGACGTTAGAAGGAGCGGCGTCAACGACACCCTTAGCATCCTTCAAGCCAAGACCAGTGATTTCACGAACTGCCTTGATAACCTTAACCTTCTGCTGACCAGCATCAGTCAGTTCAACGTCAAAGCTGTCCTTAGCGGCAGCGTCGGCACCAGCAGCAGCGCCAGCAGCAACTGGAGCGGCAGCGGTAACACCAAATTCTTCTTCGATAGCCTTTACAAGGTCGTTCAATTCAAGGATGGAAGCACCCTTGATCTGTTCAATAATAGCATCTTTGTCCAAAGCCATGATTGAATCCTCCATTTTTTTAAGTTTTGTGAGTAACGTTACGCGGCGAAGTTCAAGCGGCCATTAAGCAGCTGGTTCTTCGTCTTTGCCTTCTGCAACAGCCTTGACGACGTACGCGAAATCGCGAACAGGTGCCTGAATGGCAGATGCGATCATCGAGATCAAGCCATCGCGGTCTGGTAGACTTGCCAATTGGTCGATTTCTTCGAGACTGGCTTGTTCGCCCTGAATAATACCACCCTTAAGCTTCAGGGTTTCAAATTGGCCGGCGAACTTCTTACCAATGCGGGCCGGAGCCACAACATCAGATTCAGAATACAAAATAGCTGTAGGGCCAGTGAAGAGTTCGTCCAAACCTTCGTAACCAACTTTATCAGCGGCACGACGCAAGTAAGTGTTCTTAACCACTTCCATCTTGGAATCACTTTCACGTAATTCCTTACGCAGCTGAGTAACCTGGTCAACCGTCAAACCACGGTAGTCGATAACGACAACAGTAGCGGCGTTCTTGAGGTTTTCAGCGACTTCGTCAACAACCTTAGCCTTTTCAGCAATAATTGCTTCACTCATGTGTTTTACCTCCTTTGTAGTATTGTGGTGGAATTTTTATATAAAAAAACTCCATGTCCACCAAGACATAGAGGTATCGAATGTTGCTTGATACCACCTCGGCAGGATAATTAAGGCTGACGCCCCCTGAGTCTTAGGTGAAGTTTTAACACAAAGGATAGGTTACCATGTCCGCACGTTCCCGTCAAGCCATTGCAGAAAATACCCATACGCACAAAAATGGCTGGCGCCAATTTCTGGGGGCCAGCCATTGCCATTACTTATTCGTGCCGGCGCAGAATGCGTTCCTTCAACGATTCGTACTCCGTTTCTGATAACACGCCTTTTTCTTTCATTTCAGCGGCGCGTTCCAGATCATCAAAGTCGTCAGCCGACTGCGCCTTCTGGTGCTCTGCACGAAATTCTTCAGTGTCCGCACTGCCAGCCATTACGTAGGCTACCAACTCTAGCACCCCACCAACGACGGTAAAGATGAGGAAGAAAATACCCCAACCCAGCATAGTGTTGCGCTGCTCGATAAACTGCTCGTCGGTAGCGTTCCTGAACTTAAGCAATAACGCTCCGCCGATAATAATTGGTACACCAACCACGGCGCCAATCAGACTGAGTGTCAGTAATGCCCCTACCACGATGGACCAAATAGCACCAACATAGGACAGTGTTTTGGCCGTCTGTAAACTCGGTTTACGCATAATCTCATCCTCCAATAGTCGTGTCTTCTTTATACTGATAGCATAACAACCCTAACCCCGTTAGGCATCAGTCGTTAGACTGATTTGCCCCTTTTACTAATTGTCGTTAGTGTCTGAACCCTTGTCATCAACAATCTTTGACTCTGATTCGGTATATTGCTGCGATTCACCGCCAACCGACTGACTGCCGGTCGTGCTGGATGACTCAACTGTCGCCGACTGACTCTCAACTGCTTTAGTCGATTCAGTCGCCTCCGATTGGGTACCATCGGCATTTGCCGACGCCGCAACCGTCGATTGACTTGCAGAAGGGGCCACTGAGTCGTCCTTCAGCAACTGACTCTCTGCTGCACTAGCCGACTGATCATCTTCCGTAGCTGACGCAGTCGTTCCTGCAGCCTCACCGTTATCTGTAGGTGTGGCTTGCACACCCTCCTGCCTCAAAGCAGCAGCCTTAATATCATCAAACTCGGAGGCCGAAATCACGCCCTTTTCCTTCAAATCGTAAGCCCGTTCAACGCTACTGAAGTCCATTGCAGACCTTTGCTCCGCACCGCCAGATACGTAGCTGTTAACCTGGAAGTACGCAATCAACTCCAGAACACCACCGATAACAGTGCATAATAGGAAGAATATCCCCCAGCCCAACAACGCTCCCCGGTGCTCGTACAAAGCATCATCACTGTAATCGCGGAACTTTAGTAAAAGAACGCCTCCTACAATCATCGGTACGCCCATAATGATGCCCAGGACGGTTAAACAATAAAGTGCGCCCAAAACAATCGCAACAATGGCACCAATAAATGATAACGTTTTTGCAGTCTGTAGCTGTGAATTTTGCATGATTCTCTCCTCTAATATGTAACGGTAACACCCATGAAGTTGAGTATATCATAGTATTGGCCTGCTTTTAATGCTAAACATTACATATGGTAGCCTATATTGAAAATGGCAATATCAGCATGAGGTCCAATAATATTTGCCTGATCAATGGGCCAGACCGCGACACTGTCACAACATTTTTCACCATAAAAAAAACGGCCAGTCCACAATTAAGGGACTGACCGTATCTTGTTAGTCTAATTAGAACTGGTTGGCGTCAACGCGGACACCAGGGCCAAACGTGCTCGTTACAGTCAGTGACTTAACGTAAACACCTTAACCGTGGCTGGGCGGGACTTCAGCATCGTGTCGTTGAAGGACTGGAAGTTTTCCAGCAACTTGTCGGCATCGAAGCTAACCTTACCGATGATGGCGTGGATGATACCAGCCTTGTCGACACGGTAGGCAACCTGGCCGGCCTTGATGTCGTTAACGGCCTTGGTTACGTCCATCGTCACAGTACCAGTCTTAGGGTTTGGCATCAAACCCTTAGGACCAAGCACACGACCAAGACGACCAACCTGGGCCATCATTTGTGGCGTCGAAACGGCCACATCAAAGTCCATGAAGCCGTCAGCAACGTCTTCAACCAGGTCCTTGCCACCAACGCGGTCTGCGCCAGCTGCTTCGGCCTGCTTTGCGGCGTCGCCTTCAGCGAAGACGATCACTTTTTGGCTCTTACCAGTACCGTTTGGCAATACGATTGCCCCACGGATCTGCTGGTCGGCCTGCTTTGGGTCAAGGTTGAGGCGGTAAGCCACCTCAACGGTTGCATCAAAGCTTGCGTAGTTTGTTTCCTTAACTAAGTCGAGGGCTGCCTTTGGGTCGTACACCTTGTCGGCGTCAACCTTCTTCACGGCCTCGAGGTACTTCTTACCATGTTTTGCCATTCTGGGATTTTCCTCCTTGCAAATGTGGTCAACGGACGCGCACGTCCTTCCACTTGATTACGTCGGCTTTTACCGACAATCCGTCCTGCTGTTCCGGCTCAAAGCGCGGGTTTAGCCCTCGACTTCAATACCCATAGAACGAGCGGTACCTTCAACCATGCGCATAGCAGATTCTACACTACCAGCGTTAAGGTCTTGCATCTTCGTCTCAGCAATCTGCTGAACCTGGTCCTTGGTAACCTTGGCTACCTTCTTGGTGTTTGGTTCACCAGAACCCTTGGCAATACCGGCGGCCTTCTTCAAAAGAACGGCTGCTGGTGGAGTCTTGGTAACGAAGTCGAATGAACGGTCTTCGTACACAGTGATGATAACAGGAATCATGATACCTTTTTCCTGGTCCTGAGTACGGGCGTTAAATTCCTTCGTGAAGCCAGAGATGTTAATCCCAGCCTGACCCAAAGCAGGCCCAACTGGCGGCGCTGGAGTTGCCTGACCAGCGGGAATCTGAAGCTTAACGACGTTTGCTACTTTTTGTGCCACGAATAATTACCTCCTTATTACGTGCTGTGGTGTTGATGGCCAGTAGTTTTGGCCTCCCACTTGTATGCACAAAACATACTTGAATAATATACCACAGTCACTTAGGTGTTTCAAACATTTGCGCTATTGGTCGCCAGTTATTGTGCGGACCAATGTGTGTTTGCCGGCAGCGTTGGCCGGACCGCTACGCTAACAATTGCATCTCACAAGCAGACGCTTTCACCGTCCACAGATTTCCAAGAGTCCGTTGATTAAAATCTCAGTCACCCTGACCATGAACCCATGTATTCGGTGATACAGCCTTGCGTTTGTGATGTGCCCTGTAAACATGACGATTACTATCTGTCACTGAGCGTAATTACTGGAAGGTAGCAGTTGAACAAGCTGTTCATCAATAGGTTCGCAAATTTGGTTCTGGCCGGTAGGGAGTGCCATGGGTTGTGGAGACAACTGCACCCGGAACGGAGACCATCTACCGTTGGTTGTACTGGTGTGGTGGTGGAGGTTGAGCGGCTAGGCCCGCGACGGCTGCATGCCCGTAGTTCTGTTAGAGTTACTGCCAGTTGGTGCTTTAGCACCTACTGGCAGTTACGATTTACAGAATCAAATTGGCTAGACCGAGTGGTTTTCTCGGGCTACGGCAATTCGCGGTAGCCCGGCACGGGCGTGAGCGTGAGGCACGTAGCCGGTCGCAGGGACCGGCCGCTCAACCGGAACCACCACGCCAGTACAACCAGCCAACGGTAGCGGTCCACCGAGTCGTAGTACCCCACCGGCCAGAGCCGCCACCATACCAACCCCTATACCGTGTGTAACTGTCCAACCGTGCTCGTGACGTCAGCGTAGCCCTTGCTATCAAGGATAGACTGAAGTTCGCCGTTCAAGCGGTCGAACACCGCCACACCTTCTGGTCCAAACGCCGTCGCCACCTGCACCATCGAAGCTCCACACAGAATCAGGTCGTACACATCCCGACCCGTCTGCACGCCCCCCGTACCAATCAAAGCAATGTCGTCCCGCAGCCGCTCGTGCAGCGCGCGGACGTTTGCTAGTGCAGTTGGTTTCGCGTACCCACCGCCAATTCCACCAAAACCACCTTTGGGCTCAATCATCGGCGCGTCCGTCTCGGGGTCAACAAAGAACCCGTTGCCTAAACTGTTGATGCTGTTCGCGTACTTAATGGGGTACTTATTCAAAACAGCGGCAATCTGGTCAAAGTGGATGGGGTCAAAGAATGGCGGCAACTTTACCCCCAGTTCCAGATTGTCAAAACGGTCGAACACCTTGGCCAGCAGCTTGTCCGTCGCGTCAAAGTCGTAAGCCAACTGCGGGTGCCCCGGAATGTTCGGGCACGACAGGTTAAGTTCGACGATACCGGCAAAGTCGCTCGCGGCAATTGTCTCCAACACCGCCATCTGATCCTCCTCGGAGAAACCAGCGACGGATAAGAAATTATTTGCGCCCTGATCCGGCAAACTAGTCAAATAGTCCAAATAGTACGGCAACCCCTTGTTCGGCAGACCCATGGAATTGATACTACCGTACGGCAAAGCGACATCCGGTGACCGGGATTACCAGCGCGTGGTTCCCGGGTTGCCGTCTTCGTGACGAAACTCCCCGCGCTGCTTTGCCGCAACGCCTCCAGCTCCTCCACCGTGGTGCAGCGCACACCGGCTCCGTTCATCAATGGGCTCGTATATGTCCGCCCCAGAAACTTGGTAGTTAACGTCATTATGCTGCCTCCTCTGCCTGCGCGTGCAGGTGCCGTAACCCGTGCATCGAAATCATCGTGATAAAGCTGAGCGTGTAGAGCGCCGCCAGGAACCCCATGACAACGAGGAGCGAGTAGCGGTCCATCAAGAATCCAATCACGACGGACGAAAAGCCCCCAATTGCCCGACCAATATTGACAATCACGTTATTGGCCGTGGAGCGGATGGCGCTCGGATAAAGCTGGCTGATAACCGCGCCATACCCACCAAACATACCGTTGGAAAAGAAACCGACGACGGCCCCCGCCACCAGCATGGTTGCCCGACTGTTGACCATGGCGATACCAAACACCGACAAGGCGGACGCAATGAGGAAAATACCGAAAGCACGCCGCGGGCCAAACTTATCCAGCACCGTACCAAAGGTCATCATGCCGAGGCTCATACCAATGATTGTGGTAATCATCCATACCGATGAGCCCGATACGGACAGGTGTAGCTGCGCCTGCATGATGGTCGGCAACCAGCTCATGAGGCCAAAGTAGCCAGCAATCTGCACAATCACCATGAAGATCAGCGACAAAGTTTGTACCGTCAACCGTGGCGTCTTGAATAATTCGCTCACGGCAACCCGTGGTGTGGCCCCCGCGGCTTTACGTTCGAGGAAACTGTCACTCTCACGGACATGCCGGCGAATGAACACGATGAGGACTACCGGCACGACGCCGACCAGGAAGAGCACGTTCCAGGTGCTGATGTTCAGGATCCAGGCGGCGACAATTGCGGCGAGCACTGCCCCGACCTGGCCACCAACCGCCGCAACGGAAGTCAGCCGGCCGATGTCCTTCCGCGGAAAGTTATCGGCGATGAGGGTAATCCCGACACCGTATTCACCACCCGCACCAATGCCCGCAATGAAGCGGCAGATGTAGACCATGTAGACGTTGTGGGCAAAAAAACATTGCGGCGGTAGCGATGGCAAAAATAAAGACCGTTTGCGAGAATGTTTTCACACGCCCGAAACGGTCACCTAAAATACCGAATATTAAACCACCAACCAGCATACCGAGGTTGGTAACAGTGGCAATAAAACCTGCCTGGGTGCCGCTCAGATGCATATCGGCGGCGATGGAACTCAAAGCAAAGGACAGGAACATCACGTCCATGTTCTCCAACGCAAAGCCGGCACTGGTGGAAGCCAGCACCCACTTGCGCTGCGTAGCCACTGACTGTGGCTGCGGAACCGACACTACTTGACTCATAATAATCCCTCCAAAATGGCTGCTCACGGGCAACCGTTATTTTGTGTTCATACATCGCAAGCAGTATCCCACATCTCCGCCACCATGGCAAGAGGTATGAACCGACCGGGTTGGTGAGGTAGGGAGGATCCGGCGGGAGGGCTTAATCTGCGGCCGAAGCTACGAGCCTCACGCTCTCGCCCGTTCCGGGCTACCACGAAAATTTGAACTCGAGAAAATCACTCGATTTCAAATTTTTGATTCTGTACGTCGCTCCGCTCCTACAGAACTTCGGGCCTGCAGCCGCCGCAGATTAAGCCTCCCGCCTACACCTCCCTACCTCACCAACCCTAGTTTTGCTTCCGCGCCAAATGAAATTCAACACAGTATTTGCTATGTACGTCCCTGCAATATTAATAAAATATCTCACCGGTGAAATCGCAATAATTATTTTGCCGGTGGACCGAAAAAAAACGGGTGGTGAAATTTCCAGGATGCAGTGACATCAGAAAACGGTTAAGCGTCTGAACAAAACACCCATTCCAAGGTTTTGCTAGAAGGAACGTGTGCCGGGGTAGTGGCCTGGTGGGTGGAGCCGACTGGGACTGGAACGGTGACCGCTGTTAGGGGCTTGCCGCCGTAAGAGCGAAGCGATGTACGGCGCGACGAACTTAGAGACTGACTGCCCGGGCTTGGCAGGCAGGCTCTAAGTCGCACCGGAAATCGGCGCTCTTTGCCGATTGGAGTTTCGCC
>NZ_BBAI01000009.1 GCF_001311175.1 Lacticaseibacillus pantheris DSM 15945 = JCM 12539 = NBRC 106106
ACTAGCCTCACGCTCACGCCCGTGCCGGGCTACCGCGAATTGCCGTAGCCCGAGCAAAAACCGCTCGGTCTAGCCAATTTGATTCTGTACGTCGTAACTGCCAGTATGTGCTGAAGCACGTACTGGCAGTAACTTCTACAGAACTACGGGCATGCAGCCGCCGCGGGCACACCCCCAATCACCTCCGCCAAGCTGACAACACAGACCTAATGCTTGGTGAACATAGATTGTGTATGGGTGTGGACCCCTTGCAAATCCTGGTAACTTGTATCAAAACTTTGTTCCGTTAGCCCCATAGATATCAATTGCGCGAGATAGTAAAGTTAATGGAGGCGCCGGTTTTTGAGAACGGTTTAGGTTGCTAGACCGGTATTCAGAACTCGATGGCGGCGTGATTTTGGTAGCTTAAATTGATTCTTACTCGTATTCACGTTGATTAGTTAAACAAGTCGAATGTTGATATATTTTGACGCAGTAGTGGGACCAATTGTCGAGTTAACATCTAACTAGGTTCGTGCGTCGGCAATGGCGGAGGTAGTCGGGGTTGCCCGTGACGGCTGCAAGCCCGTAGTTCTGTAGGAGCGAAGCCGACGTACAGAATCAAATTGTATAGACCGAGCGGTTTTTCTCGGGCTAGACAATTCGCGGTAGCCCTGTAAGGGCGTGAGCGTGAGGCTAGTAGCCGGTCACGGGCGACCCCGACTACCGGAGCCGTTGCCGACGTGCGAACCGGTCGGTAGAACTACACTCGGCAAATCGTCCCGAGAGCGTGAGGCTGGTAGCCGGTCACGGGCGACCCCAACTACCGGAACCATTGCCAACGCACGAACCGGTCGGCAGAAACAGAGCTCACACGTTGACAACCAAATCAATCCGCATTACGCTGTATTAGTAAACTAATACAGTATGCCAGTAAGAGGGAGGTGCGCCATGGAGTTTGACGATAAGGCGCCAATCTACTACCAAATTGAGCAGTACGTAATGCGCGAAATTATTGTGGGCCACCTCGACGCGGGTGCCCAGTTGCCGTCAATTCGTGAATTGGCTTTGCAGTTGGCGGTCAACGTCAATACGGTTCAACGGGCGGTCAGCGAGTTGATTAACGATCAGATTGTGGTTCCGCAGCGTGGCAAGGGTAACTTTGTCACCACCGACATGCAGGTGATTGTGGCGTTACGCGAACGCATCGTTAAGGAGCAACTAGGCGCGTTGTATAAAAATTTGGACGCACTGAAAATTACGCCCGCAGAGATGGAATTTTATCTACACAAATATATTGAGGAACAGGAGGCAGTGGGGAATGAGTAATGTTTTGAGCATTCGGGGGTTAACGTACAAGCGCAATTTTAAGGTGATCCTGCGTGACATCAACTGCCACGTGGAGTCAGGCCAAATTGTTGGTCTGCTGGGTGCTAACGGAGCGGGCAAAACTACCCTAATGCGCGTTATTGCCGGCAGCGCCCCACACTTTGTTGGCAGCGTGAGCGTCGACGGGGCGGTTCAGCCCGTAGAACGCAAAGCCGTGGTGAGTTTCTCGGAGCAGATCGGTGGTACCCCGATTAGTACGCGAACCGCCAAAGTGGTGCAGGACTGGGCAGATTGGTATCCAGACTTTGACCGTAGCAAGTTCGATGAACTAGCCCAGTTTCTGGATATCGACATGCACGCGCGGTTGTCCAGCCTGTCCAAAGGGAACATGAAAAAGGTGGTCATTGCCCTCAGCTTGGCGCGGCGGGTGAAGTTATACTTGTTGGATGAGCCGTTTGATGGCATCGACAGCATGACCCGCAAGAAAATTATTGCCACCATCATCCAGTGGAAGCCATACGACGCGACTTTGGTAATTAGTGACCACCACGTCGGGGATATCGCCAACATTCTGGATACGGTCATGATTATTAAGGGCCACGATTTGGTGACCGATAAGCCAGCTGATGATATTCGCGCCACCGGTAAGAGCATTGAGGAATACTTTGAGGACGTTTACGCGGGGAGGAATACTGATGGAAAATAAAGTGCACGTGTTGCGCCAATTGCTACGGCAACGATGGCGTCTAGCTAATTGGGTCGTATTGGTATACCTGGCCGCAGTTGTTATCACCTGTGTCTGGATTACGATTGTGGACGGGTTCATTAAGGAAGCAGTACTCGGGGTGACCATGGGCTATGGTTTTTTTCGCTGGGTGCGCGTTGTTTATCCTGTTGGCAATCGATCAGGAGCACGTTTGTTGGTAGCCGTTACCGGCTGGCACCAGTTGCGGACACAAAGTTGTACATACTGAACGTTCTGACCAGCTTTCTGGGCTTCCTCTACGGTGCCATCATTGGGACCGCGGTCATGGGCATTAGCGCGATTCCTTACCTGAACCGCGTATTCAGTCTGCCGCATACCGTGATGTTTGTGGTTTCCGGTGGGTTTCTGCTCATGTCGGTGTGCCTGTACTCCTGGATTTTTATCAGCATGGTGCACCTCGTGGGGGCGACGATCAGCGCCTTCTTACCGCCAATGCGGCAAAAGATTGTCACCTTTGTGTTCTACGTACTGGTCATTATCTTAGTGATTGTGGTGCTAAACGGCTTTGAGAACGGTATTGAGGAAATTCTACCCAACTACACACTGAGCTTCAGCCACGTGAATGCAATCAAAGACGCGGTGCCAGCCTTCTTTGCGGGTGGAGCAATCCTGTTACTTCAGGCTTCGCTGTATTCTGTGGTTAACGTACTGATGTTGCACAACTGGGTGGAGACGAAACAAGCGTAACCGGCAGAACTTTGTGTGGAAATCGTCCTTTGGGGTTGATACAATTGGTTTAGGAAGCGATTGCAACGACACCCTAACGGAGGACGGCAGCGATGAGATTATCGGCTTTAGCAGTTCTGAGTTTATTGGTGTTGGCCGGCTGTGGGCAACAATCGGCATCACACCATGATGGTTCGGCTAGTTCGGTTAGCAGTGCGAGCAGCGTTAGTGCGACGCCTAGCCGTGAGGTGAAGGTCTCGCTGAGTGCGGTGGTGGAGCTGATGCACGACCGCTGGGGTGATGACGTTGACCTGACCAGCATTGAGATTGAGCCGGTGGGCAGCCGCTATCAGTACGAGGTGGAGGCAGTCAACGACGATACCGAGTATCAGATGGTGCTAAACGGGCGGACGGGCAAAGTTGTGCGCCACAGCGAGCAACCGTTAGACGCCGACGAAGCCGGTGGAGCCGAGCGTCGTGAGAAGGGGATCGCCACCGATAAGTTGCGGGCGTTAGGCCACGTCACCGCCGCAGCAACCAAAGCGGTACCGGGGACGGCGACTGAGTGGTCGCTCAAAAAAAAGACGACGGCGTACCCGTGTGGTCCGTTAAGGTGCGGAGCAAGCAGGGCACGATGCATGAGGTCGACGTTCAGGCCGATAATGTGGCCGTATTGAGTAGTGAGGACGACGATTAACGATGGCTAGTTAGTCAATTAATTGAGGCGGCGACCGTATTTACGGTGGCCGCCTTTGCTATCCGTCGCCACTGTGCTGGTGTGCACTTGTGTTGGCCCGGTCCGTCCGCGCCACTTTGCCCGGTGCTATAATGGTGGGGATTGTGTGTCGTTCACGGCATAAATAAAGCAGCAGGGAAGCAGATAGACAATATGGATACAACCGAACAAACAGCGCGCATCGTGGCCGGGAACGCCGTCGTGCGGCCGGCGCTAGACGCTATGATAACCGCAGGAATAATGCCCGGGGCTGTATACGCATACTAGATGGCGACGACACGTACATACAGGTTTTGGGTCAGGCGGCGACCGCGCCGGTGCCGCTGCCATTGGATGCGGGGATGTTTTACGACCTGGCTTCGTTGACCAAAGTAGTTGGAACCACGCCGCTATTTCTCCGGGCCGTACAGGATGGGCTGTTGGGCGTGGATCAGCCCATCAAAGACGTGTTGCCTGAGTTCACGGCTCCGCACGTAACCTTCAGGATGGCGTTGACACACACGTCGGGTTTAGACGGCTACATCCCGCACCGCGACGAGTTACCGCCGGACGAGCTCCGGCACGCCCTATTAACGCAGCTGCACGAGACGGCGGGCACGGGCCACGTGGTCCAGTACCGCGACGTGAATTTACTGCTGGTTGGCTGGGCGCTGGCAAAGGTGTACGGCGACCCGATTCAGCGGCTGATTACCGCGCGGGTACTGCCCGCGTTCGGGATGCGGACTAACGCCACCTTTAGCCCGGACGTACAACGAACGGTGCCCACCACGTACGATACTGAGGGCGGATTGCGTCGGGGTGTGGTCCACGACCCGAAGAGCGCTATCTTGGGCGCTGATTCGGGGGCGGCGGGCCTCTTTGCCAATATTGACGGGATGGTGCAGTTTGCCCACGTCACCTTTGGTCGGGTACAGCAGATTTTTCTGCACGAGAACTGGGCGGAAAAGCTCCAGCGTGACTTTGCCGGCGGCCGTAGTTTGGGTTTTGACTTACTTGAAGGTCCCGTATCGCACCGGCAGTGGTTGTACCATACGGGGTATACGGGCACGTTCATGTTGCTTGACCCCACTGCACACCGGGGCTTGATTGTGCTGGCAAACCGGGTTCACCCGGTTGTGCACCCAGAATTCCTAGATGCGCGCGATCGGCTGATTCCTCGGTTTTTAAGCGCCACAGAAAGCGCTTAGTGTGGTATCCTTACAGGTGTGAACGCATACGCTTACACGCGTGAAAAAGCCATAGATGGGAGCTTGATAATAGTGACAGAACCACTTTTCCTGAAACCATATTTCCAGCCAAAGATTTGGGGTGGCCGCAAGCTAGAACAATTTGGCTACGACCTGCCCGAAGGTAAAATTGGTGAGTGTTGGGCCATTTCTGGACACCCGCACGGGCCGGCAACGATTAAGAATGGCCCCCTCGCTGGCAAAACGGTGAGTCAGGCTTACGCCGAAGATGGTGAGTACTTTGGCAATCCGACCGACACGGTTTTCCCGTTGCTGACGAAAATTTTGGATGCTGAGGACAGCTTGTCGGTGCAGGTGCACCCTGACGACGCCTACGCCGAGGAGCACGAGCATGAATTGGGTAAGACGGAGTCTGGTACGTCATTTCGGCGGAACCAGGCAGCTACTTGATTTATGGCCACCACGCAAAGACGCGGGCTGAACTCAAGCAGATGATTGAGGCCGGCGATTGGGACCACCTGTTACGCAAGGTGCCGGTGAAGACGGGCGACTTTGTTTACGTACCGAGTGGGACCATTCACGCGCTGAACAAAGGCATCATGGTACTCGAAACACAGCAGAGTTCCGACACCACGTACCGGTTATACGATTACGACCGGACGGACGATGCGGGCAACAAGCGTGAGCTCCACCTCAAGCAGTCGATTGACGTGACGACGGTGCCGAACCAGGATCCGCAGTTGGACATCAAGCACGAAAAGGTGGGCGACTCCACGTTGACGACGTTTGTCACGGCGCCGGTTAGTCCGTTCTTCTCCGTTTACCGTTGGCAGGTCCAGGGTCAGTTGCACTTGACCAAGTCGGCACCGTACACCTTAGTATCGGTGCTTGACGGCGAGGGCACGATCACGGTTGACGGCAAGAGCTTCCCGCTGAAGAAGGGCGACCACTTGATCCTGCCTACGCAGGTGGAGAGTTGGGACCTCGACGGGCAAATGGACATCATCGCTTCTACGCCTGGCCAGACTAAATAGTCATTTCTGTAGCTACACCTACGAATGTGGGTGTAGTTTTTTTAGCGGATGAAGGTAGTGGGTTGGGAGCGAACCCGCGGGTGGCCTTTGGGACTGCGGCTTACGTGTCCTACGCCGCAGGTTGCTACGTAGTGGTCGCCGGCAGCGTTGGTCGGGTTGGTGAGTTACGGCTTCCGTGGGCGCTCCGCGGTAATCCACTGCTAGGGCGAAACCTCCAACTCGCCAAGTGCATGCGAGTTTCCGGTGCGATTCTGAGCCTGCCCGGAAGCCCACCGGTCAGTCTCAGAATTCGTCGCGCCGTACGTCACTACGTTCCTACGGCGTTGCACCCCGGCAGTGGTTACCGCTCCGGCCCACACGCCTTCACTCACCAATCCGACCGACTCGGCCTTACACTAATGTAGTAAAAACGTCTCCGGGCACGACGCTCCCGTTCCCAAGACTACCCAGGAATGTACCACTGTTTAGTGGTTGTTCCGTGTATGCCCTAACGCTTCACGCTTAAGGAGGCGGATGAACCGGTGCCAGTATAAGGATGTATCAGCGCGATACTAGATTCTGAGAATGCTACTTTGCAAACTACAGATGATCCGGAAGTTAGCTAAATGTATACGATCTAACGGGTGCCGGCAAAGTGGTGGCGGGGTGGAGGCGACTGAACCCGGAGTTATGACCGCTACCGGGGTGTAACGTTCTTACAGCTTTAGCCGTTAGAACGCGACGAACTTTGAGACTGGCTGGTGGTTTTCCAGACAGGCTCAAAGTCGCACCGGAAACTCGCGTACTTTGCGAGTTGGAGGTTTCGCCCCAAAAGCGGTCATGACGGAGCGGTTCACAAAGCCGCAACCCCGCCACCGCTTTGTCTGCACGAACCGCAAGACTAATTTAAAACCACCAGTACCGGAACTATGCTAGAATTAACAGAGTTAATTACGGATGTGGGGGATGGAACTATCACAACTGAAAATCCAATTCGGTCCGCGACCGCGCGTGGCCTAGCGCGTTTGTCATACGGTATTTTGCACGGCATCTTCAAAGGGGGATCCGCCTTCCCTGGTAACCTCGCAGCACGAATCGATCCGGACGTACTGCGCGGCCTGGCGCGGGACTACGACGTGATCATCGTCACGGGGACGAACGGCAAGACGCTCACCACCAGTATGATCGTCAAGGCTTTGCGCCAGCAGTATCCCGACCTCATGACGAACCCGACCGGTAGCAACATGATGAGTGGCATCATTTCCGCCTTCATCGCTCAGGGACGGCACAAGGGTCAGGACCGGGGACTCGCGGTGCTTGAAGTCGATGAGGCCAACGTGGCGCCGGTATCGGCGTTGGTGAACGTTAAAGCTTACGTACTGACCAACATTTTCCGTGACCAGATGGACCGGTACGGCGAGTTTTATACTACCTACCAAAAGATCCTCGATGGTATCGAGATGCATCCTGATGCGTTGGTGGTGGCCAACGGCGATGCGCCCATCTTTAGTTCACGCGAACTCAAGAACCCAATGCGTTACTACGGCTTTGACACCGGCCGCCATGACAACCTCCTCGCCCCACCAAACACTGACGGCGTGCTGTGTCCGCGGTGCGAGCACATTTTGCACTACAAGGAACGGACTTACAGCAACCTGGGAAACTTTTTCTGTCCTAACTGTGGCTTTGCCCGGCCCGAGCTGGCGTACCACGTGTCCGGCGTGACCGAGCAGACGCCGACCAGTTCGACGTTCACCATCGATCAGCAGAACTTCACCCTCAACATTGGTGGCCTCTACAACGTGTATAACGCGCTCGCCGCGTACAGCGTGGCCGCCGAATTTGGTGTCACTCCGGCGCAAATGGCCGACGCCTTTGCCTACGACGAGAAGGTGTTCGGACGTCAGGAAGAAATCATCATTGACGGGAAGCGCGTCACGCTGGTGCTCGTGAAGAATCCGGTGGGGCTCAACCAGGTGCTCGACATGATTGGGCACGATGACCAGGATTTCGCGCTGGCCGTGTTACTGAACGCCAATTACGCCGACGGTATTGATACCTCATGGATTTGGGACGGCAACTTTGAGGAGTTCGTCCATGACCACCAGCAGAGCAGCTACATGGTGGGTGGCGAACGCTACAAAGACATTGAGTTACGGATGCAGGTCGCCGGCGTCAAGGCCGATGCGTTGGCGACGCGCCCGACCTGAATAACGTGGTGGACTGGGTCAAAGGCGTACCAGAACAGCACGTGTACCTGCTGGCAACCTATACGGCTGTCCTGCAAATGCGGAAGCACCTAGCCGACGGTGGCTATATCGCCGCGGGGTTCAACGCTTAGCAATAGAAAAAAAAGTATTACGTCAACCGCGAATTGCGTCGGTCAGCGTAATACTTTTTTGTCCTATTCACGAGCCTGCACCCGTTGTGCCTGACCAATCGTGATACCGCGAATCGTAATGGCGTTGCGGCCGTGATTCTTCGAGCTGTAGAGGTATTTGTCCGCGCGTTTGTAGATGTCCAGGTAGTTGCGATCGTCGGCAACGGACCGGTCCTGCCCGATCGATACGGTAATGTGAAATTCATCCCCGTTTTCCGTGTGGAAGGTGAGGTCACTGAGCGCATCCTTAACGGCGGTCGTATACTCCGTGGCTTTGCCAAAGTCCTCCACGACGTCGATGAGGAGGAAGCTAAATTCTTCGCCGCCGGTGCGGTAGGTTTGTGCGGGATAATCAAAGTTGGCGACGACTTGCTCTAGCCGCTTTGCGACCGCCTGCAGTATCGTGTTCCCGGACACGTGGCCGTACGTGTCGTTGACGCGCTTGAAGTGGTCAATGTCAAAGGTATAGAGTGCGTACAATTCACCGTGATCCTGTAGCCGGTCAAACGCAGCGTGCAGATCGGCGTCAAACACCCGAAAGTTTTTTTTAAACTGGTCAGGTCGTCAATCTGAGCCTCACTCACCAGTGCGGCTTCGTGATTTCGGCGGGCCACAAACCGGTAGTGAGTTTGCCACAGGCACCATAAGATAATGGTCAGGGTAATGACCTGCCACGGCCAACCGACGTCAATACCATCGAGCGATAGCCAATTCGCCAGAAAAAAAACGGCGCCATGAATAAAAAGCCGAACGGATAGTAGGTCAGTGCGCGTCGGCCAATGGTGGGGCCGAAACGCGTGGCGACGTACATCAGGACCAGTGAACATGCCGCCATCAGGGGCCATGTTGGAACCCGCGGTATCCACCAGTACCAGCCGACTACGACGAGACTGGTAAAGTAAAGTACCAGTCGTTGCCGCGAACTGAGCAGGGCGTACAGCAAAGTTGCGCCCTGAAAGTTGAGGTACGTCCAGCCGTAGCCTATCGGATTGTTTTGCGCGGCCATCGACAGTACGGACGAAAAATGGAATAGCACAACAAAAGCGATGGTGACGGCCACGAGCGCCGGCTGTCGCCACCTTTGCCAGCGTGGAGTGATGCTCCGCGTGTTTTGTAGCCAGTTAAAAAGCAGGGCGTACCCCACCAATACCAATATGTTAGTAATATATGTAGTCGTCCGTAATCCCCATGATACGAGCATGCGCGACTCCCCCTAAACCAAAAGTTTCCCCATGCGCTAATATAACATACTAGGGAAATAATTGGCTTGAATCGATAAAATAATAATGACGGTCATGCGGGATTGTTCTCCGGCAGATGCTTTACGTTACTTGTTGGTGTGCGCTTACAGTTGAATTCGTTATAATGGGCGTGTTAGTAAAACTTGGAGGTGGGTATTTTGGCGTACTTGTACTTGGTTAGACACGGTGAAACCCAGATCAACGCGCAGGGGCGGTTCAATGGCGGCGGGGTGGACACACCCCTCACTGCCAAAGGGGTAGCGAGTGCGCAGCAGCTGGGCCAGATGCTCCGGCCGGTCACCTTTGCCCGCATTGAAGTTTCTCCCCAGCAGCGGGCTATCAGTACGGCCAAACTCATTGAGGGGCCGGATACGCCGATGACGGTTGATGACCGCCTGCGGGAAATGCGGCTGGGTGACTGGGACGGCCAGCCGGGCGACTTTGCGCGCAGTTTTGCGGAGTACGACGACTACTTTCACCACCCGGACCGCTTTGACGGCCACGCGATTCACGCCGAGACGTATCAGGAAATGGTGGACCGCGCCACGGCCGCGTACCGTGACGCTGTCGCCGGACTGGGCGAGGAGGACCGTGCGCTCATCGTGGCGCATGGCATCTTGCTGTCCATTGTCAGTCAGGTGGTGACCGGCACGCCTTTGGGTCAAACCCGCGACCAGCCGTTACTCGCGAACACCAGCGTATCCGTGTTGCAAAACGATGCGGCGGGCTGGTACAAAGTCGCGTGGGGTGTGACCCCGGCGTCGTTGCCGCAACAGTCAGAGGCGGTACGGCAGCTGTTTATGGACGAACATTAATGTATAGCAAAGGGGAAGACAATGGCATATTTGTACCTAGTACGACACGGGGAGACACTATTGAACGCAGACGACCGGGTTAACGGTGGCACCGTTGATAGTCCGTTGACGGCCAAAGGGGTGGCGAGCGCCCGGGCGTTGGGGGAGTTGCTGGGCAACGTCCACTTTGACCGCATCATCAGTTCACCGTTACCCCGCGCGTTGGCGACCACCAAGCTAGTTGTAGGCGCGGACGTACCGATAATTACGGATCGCCGGCTCCGTGAGATGACGTTGGGCGATTGGGACGGGCTCCCGGTCGCAATGATTGCAAACGACGCCGAGTTTCACCACTTCAACGAGCACCTCGACGCGTTTGACCCCGCACCGATGCACGCGGAGCCGATTCCGGAGTTATGGCAGCGCGGGCAGGCGGCGTTACGCGCGGCCGTGGCGGGTGTGCCTGATGACGGCCGGGTGCTCGTCGTGGCGCACGCCATTATCCTCACGTTACTAGCGCGAGTGCTGACGGGTACCACCACCATCGATGCGTCGCGGGTCGATGGTGAACTCGCCAACACTAGCGTGACGGTGCTGCAGACCGACCAGACCGAGTGGACGAAGCTCGCGTGGGAGGTTACCCCGGACCGCGCCGATCAGCTGTCGGTGGACCAACTGCGGCTCTTTAATTAACAGTCACTTTGTGCTCATACGTTTTTAACGCTAATCATTTCAAACACTCACAAAAAGGCGTACACTAATTTTGATTACTATTTCAATAAGGGGGTCTTTAGGTGAGTAAAGCTATTTCATTAGCGCAAGTGCAACAGTACCGTGACGAGTTGGCTAAGGTTCCGGGTGCAGCGGCTTTGTCCCGCGCGGTTCAAAACGTGGGTATTAAGGCGGCCAGCCACCAGAACCTCGAACAGTCGGCCTTTGCACCCGTATTTTCCGATGAGGTGGACACTGGGGCGGTGACGAACCAAAAACATAGCGGGCGCTGCTGGATGTTTGCGGAGTTGAACACGATGCGTCATGCCGTGGCGGGTAAGCTCGGTGTGCGCGACCTAGAGTTTTCGCAGGCGTTTTTGGCCTTCTACGATCGGTTGGAAAAATCCAACGAGTTTCTCGAACACATGATTGCTACCGTGTCTGAGCCCACCGGTAGTCGCGAGGTGGACTGGTACCTCAACTGGGGCAACGGGGACGGCGGTCAGTACGAAAACGCCACGGCCCTCATTGCCAAGTACGGTGTGGTGCCAAAGTCGGTGATGCCGGAGACTTACAACAGTGCCAATACGACCGGGTTAAACGCCACGCTCAACCTCAAATTGCGCCAGGACGCGGTTGCGCTGCGCCAGGCGTTCGCTGATGGTGCGGATGAGGACCAGTTGCGGAGCCAAAAAGAGGAACAGCTCGGCGTAATTTACCGGATTCTGGCTATGGCCTACGGTGAACCGCCCCGCTCATTCGACTTTGAGTATCGCGACGACCAGCATCAGTATCATCGGGTGACCGGCCTGACCCCCAAGAGTTTCTTTGACCAGTATTTGGGTTGGGACTTCGACCAGTACGTCATGTTAATTAGTACGAACGCGACTGGTAAGGAATATTGGCACAGCTACACGTTGCCCGCTCAGGACCACGTGGTTGGTGGCCGCAACATTGTCTGGGTGAACGTACCCCAGTCGGTGTTGGAGCAGGCCAGTGTGGACCAGATACGGGGCGGCGAGACCGTGTGGTTTGGTAACGATGTACTGGCTGATTCGGACCGGCAAAGTGGGACTTTGGCGGGTGGACTGTACGCGCAGGGTGAACTGTTCGGCGTTGATTTCGGTATGGACGTCGGGACGCGCTTCGATACGCACCAAGCCGAAGTGAGTCACGCAATGGTTTTGACCGGCGTCGACTTGGTGGACGGTCAACCCACCAAGTGGAAGGTGGAAAATTCTTGGGGCAAGGAAAACGGCCACGACGGGTACTTTGTGGCCGACGAGCAGTGGTACCGCGATTATACGTATTCCGTTGCGATCAACCGTCAGTACCTGCCGCAAGCCGTGCTCAACGTATTGGCGCAGACCCCAACCGAATTAGCGCCGTGGGACCCGCTCGCATAATTTTCTCATTTTGTGCTAAACTACGGTTACGTTGAATTTTTTTTGAGGAGGAATTATCTGATGGCAAAAGCAATCACGTCCGCAAACTTGGACCAGTACGCCCAGGACTTTGCGGCGACACCCGCAGCACCGGCTTTGCAGAAAGCAGTCATGAACAACGGCATTTTGAAGGTGGCCGAGAACACCGACAGTAAGGTGGCCATGACGCCAACCTTCTCCGTGGAACTCGATACCGGTGCCGTGGCTAACCAGAAGCAGTCCGGTCGTTGCTGGATGTTCGCTGCCCTGAACACGATGCGTCACTCGATTCAGGCTCAGTTTAAGATTAAGGACTTTGAGTTGTCCCAAAACTTCACGTTCTTCTGGGACAAGTTTGAAAAGTCGAACTACTTCTACGAAAACATCATCGCCACGGCGGACCAGCCAACGGATTCACGCAAAGTGGCATTTTTGTTGACCACGCCACAGCAGGATGGTGGTCAATGGGACATGTTGACGGCCATTATCGACAAGTACGGGATCGTGCCTAAGTCGGTGATGCCTGAAACCTACAGCTCCAGCAAGAGTGCGGAACTCAACGCGACTTTGAACCTGAAGCTGCGCAAAGACGCTGTGGCACTGCGCAAGTTGGTAAACGACGGCGCGAGTGAGGATGACATTGCGGCGACGAAGAGCAAGTTCTTGTCCGAGGACTACCGTATCTTGGCCTACACGTTGGGTAACCCACCAACCAAGTTTGACTTTGAATACCGCGATGACGACAAGGAATACCACCGTGACGCTGACTTGACGCCGAAGAGTTTCTACGACAAGTACATCGGCTGGGATTTGGACCAGTACCAGTCCGTTATTCAGGCACCAACTGACGACAAGCCATACAACCACCTGTACACGGTGGAAATGTTGGGCAACGTGTTGGGCGGTCGCGAAGTACGCCACCTGAACTTGTCCATCGAGGACTTCAAGGCTGCAGCCATCAAGCAGTTGGAAGCCGGCGAGTCCGTGTGGTTCGGTAGTGATGTGGGTAAGGAATCCGACCGTCAGTTGGGTATCCTGGACACGAACATCTACGACCAGGATGGCCTGTTTAACACCAGCTTCCAGATGACCAAGGCAGAACGTTTGGACTACGCGCAGAGCCTGATGACTCACGCCATGGTCTTGACGGGTGTGGACTTGGTTAACGGCAAGCCAACGAAGTGGAAGGTCGAAAACTCCTGGGGTGACAAGGTCGGCGAGAAGGGCTACTTTGTGGCTTCCGACGACTGGTTCGACAACTACGTTTACCAGGTTGTGATTAACAAGCAGTTCCTGTCCGATGACATCAACGCCGTCATCAAAAAGGAATACGACCAGCCAACGTTGCTGGCACCATGGGACCCAATGGGTGCTTTGGCATAACCACATTGAAGGAGCCGACACGGTGAGTGTCGGCTCCTTTTGGTTAGGTGGGGTGCGAACACGCGAGCGGGGTTGGGGGTTGCGGCTTACGTGCCCTACGCCGTGATTGCTACACCCGCACGCTCCAGCCCGTGCCGGGCTTCCCGCGATTCTTTGAACCCGAAAATCGCGGTCTCAAAGAATTGCCGCCGTACGTCACTTCGTTCCTACGGCGCTCTGGGGTCGCAGCAACCACGTCTCCGGGCACGACGCCTCCACCCCCAACCCCGCCCGCGGGTTCCCGATACAGTGTGGTCGCAAGAGGGTGCTACGTCAGTTGTGAAAAGCTCTAAAAAGTGGGTTTTCGG
The DNA here is from genome assembly GCF_001311175.1 of Lacticaseibacillus pantheris DSM 15945 = JCM 12539 = NBRC 106106. GTDB lineage: Bacteria > Bacillota > Bacilli > Lactobacillales > Lactobacillaceae > Lacticaseibacillus > Lacticaseibacillus pantheris. The sequence goes on from NZ_BBAI01000009.1 coordinate 13,957, forward strand.
GAATGATGGTACAATTTTGTCATCTACTCCGCACTAACTGATGGGTAGATTTGAAAGCGATGGCCCTGTTCTTTATAAAATTTGGCAATTACCGGAAGGTTCACACTGTCCACCTGGGCTACATGCACACGCCTTATGCAACAAGGTTGATCATTTTGCGTAATATCAAAGTAATTATGCTTTGTCTTGCTTGTTCCAGTGGTTATTAGTGGTTCTATGTTGGGCGTTGCGGTCTGGTGGTGGAGGTTGAGCGGGTGGCCTCTGCGCCGGCTTCGCGGTAGCCCGGTACGGGCGTGAGCGTGAGGTTTGTAGCTTCGGTCGCAGAGGCCACCCGCTCAACCGGAACCAGCAGACCACAACGCCCAGCCAATAGAACCAGAACAATACCACACCCCCATCGAAGTAGTAGAATGAGGATATTGATACAGCCCACAGAAGGAGAGCCTGATGAAGTATATTGCGTACATCGCGTTGCTATTACTGACCGTGTTTCTGAGCCCGCTGCTGAGCAGTCTGGTGCCACAGTACTCACTCTGGTGGTGGGTCATCGTGGTGGTTTATCTACTCATTATTGGGGCCGTGTACGCGGCCATCGAAAATGGAAGTCGTAAACGCTGACGGAACCAAAATGACGGTTATCCCCGTAACCAGGATAGCCGTCATTAACTTTGTCCATTCTACCGTCCGGCGTTAAGCACCTCAGCGCCCGACTCGGTACCCACCACGACTTTGTTCACGATATCCAAGAACAGTCCGTGCTCCAAGATTCCCGTCTGGGCGTCCAAAAATTGGGCGAGCAGGTGAGGTGGGCGATTTTGCCCACGTGTAGATCGAGGACGTAGTTACCGTTATGGGTTGTGACCAGCTCGCCCGCATCATTGCGGCGCCAAACCGGGTTGAGTCCCTCGGCCGCCAACCGCCGTTCGACCTGCGTGTGACCAAAGGGGATGACTTCGGTCGGCAGCGGGAAGGCGCCCAGCGTGTCGACGAGTTTGCTACTGTCGACAATCCAGATGTTTTGCGCACTCGTCGTGGCGACCATCTTCTCCAGCGTGTGGGCGGCCCCGCCCCCCTTGATGCCCTGGAAATGGCGGTCGATTTCATCGGCGCGTCAATAGTCAGGTCAATATGGTCGGTATCATCAATACCAATCATGGGAATTCCTAGTTCTTTGGCCTGGGTTTCGGTACGGCTGCTGGTGGAAACACCCGTAATGTGTAGGTGTTCTTCCCGTACGCGGCGAGCAATGGCTTCAACCAGGAAGAAGACGGTTGACCCCGTACCGAGCCCCAAAGTCATGCCGTCCTCGACAAAGTCGACGGCGCGTTCAGCCGCAACTTTTTTTCAGTGCACTTTGATCCATTATTTGTTCTCCTTTGCTTGTTCCAGTTCGGTCGGTGTGTGGCGCAATACGTCAGCGTACTCTGGGCGACGCTGAAACTCCGCGCGTGCAAATGTACACAGGGGCTCGATTTTGAGCTGATGACGTCGTGCGTGGTCGACCACCAGCTTAACGAGTCTACCGGCAATACCCTGTCCACGCAGGCTGGGGTCTACAAAGGTGTGGTCGATGCTGATGGCGTGACCGTCATCGATACTGGTGTACGTAACTTCTGCGGTTAGCTGACCTTCCTCGCCGGTGAGAAAGTATCGGCCGTGCTCATGTTGAAAGTCCATGTTGTGCCTCCGTTCGTCGTTTCTGCGTATAGTTTACCATGTTCCCAGGGTGGTTGATGACAGCAAAGGCGATTGCCCCCCCAAAAAAAAATTTACTACACACAAGGTCGCCAATGACGTCATTGGACGAATAAATGCGAAATTACACTTTGAACGGTGCTCCGAACTTGTCTGCCGCGACAAATGTTTAAGCTATGGTTTGTCCGTCGAAATATACGGGTACCACCGGACGTAATTGGTATATGGTATCCTTATCTCAATCAACAATTGTTACCCACAGGAGGAAAAAATGTCAAAACGTGGATTCGCAATCGTGTCTAAATATGCAGACGATGGCTTGCAGCTACCCGTGCGTTCAACCCAGAACGCGGCCGGCTACGACTTCTTTGCCCGCGAGGATTTTGTGCTTAAAAGTGTGTGGCGCTATGACTTTATCCGGTTATTCCGCCTCATTCGTAACGAACACCCGCTCACTGACAATGACTTTCAGCGGGCCAGCTCCGTCCTCAAACCGCAGCTGGTACCAACGGGCATTAAGGCGTTTATGCAACCAGACGAAGTGCTTGTACTCGCCAACCGTAGCAGTAACCCGCTCAAGCGCGGTCTGATTTTGCCTAACGGTATCGGGGTCGTTGACGCTGATTATTACAACAATGCGGATAATGAGGGGGAAATTTTCTTCCAGCTGGTGAACCTTGGACCGCGAACCAAAGTCATCAAGAAGGGTGAGCGCATTGGTCAAGGTATCTTCATGCCGTTCCTGACGGCCGATGGTGATGAGGGTGGTCTCCACCAGCGTAACGGCGGCTTTGGCTCGACCGGTAACTAACGTGACGACGAATTGAAAGTGGGGATGAAGAATGGCTAAGGCCAGAACGAGATATGTGTGTCAGAACTGTGGCTACGTGTCGGCCTCGTACGTTGGTCGTTGCCCCGATTGTGGTGGGTGGAATACCCTGATTGAGGAGACCGTCACCACCACGAGTAGTACCAGCACTAAAAGTCAGCCACGCCAAACTGTGAGTGGTAACCAGGTGCGTCCACAGAAAATGAATGCGGTCACCGCTACCCGCGAGCGACGCATTACTACTAACCTCAAAGAACTCAACCGGGTGTTGGGCGGTGGGGTAGTGCCCGGTTCACTCATCCTGATTGGTGGGGATCCTGGTATCGGGAAGTCGACTTTGCTGCTGCAAGTTTCCGGACAGCTAGCCGCGGAGCACGGCACCGTGCTGTACGTGTCGGGGGAAGAAAGTGCCAGTCAGATTAAACTCCGCGCGGACCGTTTGGGCGTAGCAATTCGGGGATGTACCTTTACCCCGAAACCGACATGCCCGCCATCCAGCAAGCCATTGATGACATGCACCCCGACTTTGTGGTGATTGATTCCGTGCAGACCATGAACGTTCCGGACATGAACTCCGCGATCGGTTCCGTGAGCCAGATTCGTGAGGTGACCAGCGAGCTGATGAGGATTGCCAAGAGCCAGGGCATCACCATCTTTGTGGTGGGTCATGTGACCAAAGAGGGCTCGATTGCCGGACCCAAGATGTTGGAGCACATGGTGGACACCGTCCTCTACTTTGAAGGGGACATGCACCACACTTACCGGATACTGCGGTCCGTGAAGAACCGTTTCGGTAGCACCAACGAAATTGGCATCTTCGAGATGCGTAATGATGGGCTGCAAGAGGTCGCTAATCCGTCCGAAATTTTCCTGGAGGAACGGATGCAGGGGGCTACTGGTTCGGCCGTCGTCGTGTCGATGGAGGGTACCCGGCCCATCCTCGTGGAAATACAGGCCCTCATTACCCCCACGCTGTTTGGCAACGCCAAGCGCACTAGCAGTGGGATTGACCGCAATAAGGCCAGCCTGATTATGGCGGTGCTGGAAAAGCGGGCGGACGTCATGCTCCAGAATCAGGACGCCTACCTGAAGGCAACCGGTGGTGTCCGTTTGGATGAACCGGCGATTGATCTGGCGGTGGCGATGGCTATCGTTAGTTCATACCGCGATGTGGAGATTGCCGCCACCGATGCGTTCGTGGGTGAAATCGGCCTGACGGGTGAGGTGCGGCGTGTGAACCGGATTGAAGACCGGGTCAAAGAAGCGGCGAAACTCGGCTTCAAGCGGATCTTTGTGCCGCGGAATAACCTGCACGGTTGGGATGTGCCCACCGACATCGACGTCGTGGGTGTCACCAGTGTGTCCGAGGCGCTGCAAAAGGTGTTCGGACGGCGTTCGTGATTTAATTTTGGTACCTGCAAGGCTAATTATGACCCGGGAAATTATTTCCCGGGTCATAATTAGCCTTTTTACGGTCGCGAGCAGTCAATATGTTTTTGTGTTGGCCGTCACTGCGAATGGTCCGAACAAACATTGTTAAAATTACGTGTACACTTTTGTCCAGACGGTCGCCTGTATCGATGATAAGGGCTAAAATGTAACCTAGGTAGTTGTCTTGCTCAGCTACCAATACACGAGTATTGCGTGTAAATCTTATTGGAGGAGGAAAGTACATGCAGAAACGAATTATCACCGCAATTTTTGCGGTTTTAGGTATCCCGGCCGGAATTGCCGTTATGCCCCGAGTGTGGGCATTAGCAGGTATGGATCAGAACGAACTATTTAATAACTTTATTGTTAATGCAATTATTGGCGCCTTATTCTTTATCGTTCTGGCCTTTTTGCTTGCAGGCGTGATCATGCGCCTAATCGCACGTGCTGACCAATTTTTGAGCGACAAATCGCCGACCTACATCTTATTCGGTAGTCTATCGACGATTGTGGGCCTGATTTTGGCGACGCTGATTTCGCAATTGATTTTCTTTCGGTTGCCCAACGGCTTTTTGTCCACAGTCCCACCCATCATCTTGATGATTATTTTTGGTTACTTAGGTTTCCGGGTGGGGACCACCCGGCGGCATGAGTGGCGGCGGTTATTGATGACGATGCGGCGGAACAATAACGATGCCAAACCAAAGCCGGACATTAGTCAGGCTGATGACGTTGAGGGGGTAGCATTCCACCAGTACAAAATCCTGGACACCAGTGTCATCATTGATGGACGCATCCAGGCGTTAGCCAAGACGGGGTTCATCGAGGGCACGCTGTTGGTACCCAACTTTGTACTCCACGAACTGCAGCTGATTAGTGATTCGGCGGACAGCTTGAAGCGTGAACGCGGACGCCGGGGGCTCGACATCCTTAACCAAATGCAGAAGGACAAGAACATCCGGATTGAGATGACGGATTCGGACTTTGAAGGTTCGCGCGAGGTTGACGGCAAGCTGCTCAAATTGGCCAAGGAAATGGATGCCGTCGTGGTGTCCAATGACTATAACTTGGGCAAAGTCAGTGAGTTCCAAAACGTACCAATTCTGAATATCAATGAATTGGCGACCGCGTTGAAGCCGGAAGTAATTCCGGGTGAGGAAATGATGGTGCACATCGTGAAGGCGGGTACCGAGCGCCAGCAAGGTGTTGCGTACATGCCCGAGGGCACCATGGTCGTGGTCGAAGATGGCCAGTACTACATGGACCAGAATCTGCGGGTTATTGTGACTAGTGCCATCCAGACCAACGCCGGCCGGATGATTTTCGCCAAGCCAGCGCACAGCGTTAATCCCTTAGGCAAAGACGTGACTACTGAGGCCACACCAGATCCTGCGGCGGCTGCTAACCAGACCGGCAATGCAGAACCGCAAAATGGGCGTCGTGGTCGGAGTAAAGCGCGCGGTGACAACAAGAATTAAGTAATAGTTGACTGAACGGAGTGGGTGACGGGTGTTGGGGACTTTGGTTTACGTAGTACCAGGCTTTTTTGCCGGCTTGGTGCAGAGCATTACAGGTTTTGGCTCGGGTATTGTGTTGATGACGTTCCTCCCGTTTGTGTTGCCCATTCCCCAAGGCGCGGGGGTATCGACGTTGACAATGTCGGGCCCGAACGCGGCGCTAGTTTGGCGCTACCGGCGTGGAATTCACTGGTTACACATTATTATCCCGTTCATCGTTTACTCAGTAGTGGCGACGGTTGCGGTGCACGTTGGCCAAAACCTGTCGGCACCACTACTGAAGGGGTTGCTGGGCGGACTATTGGTCGCCATTGCAACATATCAGGTGTTGATGCAGTACCGTGGACACACACCCAGCCATATTATTTGGCCGGTTGCGGTGGTGTTCATGGTGGTGTCCGGCTTCTTCAACGGGTTATTCGGCATTGGTGGCCCGCTCATGGCACTGTACTTCTTGACGGAAAGTCGGAGTACAACCGAGTACCTGGCTAGTATTCAGACGTTCTTCATGCTTGACACGGTGTACGTGACCACTTTGCGTTTTAGTCAGGGCATCCTGCAGTTACACCATCTGGGGTTCGTTGCTGTGGGGATGGTTGGCGCGGTACTGGGTACGGTGGTGGCCAACCGGGTGATTGACCGGCTGAACCTCGACCGGGTGCGGCGCATCGTCTACATCTTCATCGGTATCAGTGGACTGTACTACCTCGTTCAGTCGGTTATCTGACGGTTGTGCTAGTGTTGCCGGGTGCTGTGGGGTGCGGCTACGGTAGGGTGGTGCTGGCCGTGATCGGCTACTAGCCTCACGCTCACGCCCGTTCCGGGCTACCGCGAATTGCCATAGCCCGAGAAACCCACTCGGTCTAGCCAATTTGATTCTGTACGTCGGCTACGCTCCTACAGAACTGCGGGCTTGTAGCCGTCACGGCCAGCACCACCCTCCCTCCGACGCACCCCACGGCACCCTACATTAGTGGGTGCAAAATCCACTCAGCAACCCAAACCTGTAACTGGGCGGTGACAGTGAAGTATGGTACACTTATTATCGGAATTTTTAGTATTATTTAGTAGTCATTAGGAGGCAGAGAATTGGCAGAGCGACCAGTACGTGTGCGCTACGCACCGAGCCCGACCGGACATCTTCACATTGGGAATGCCCGTACGGCTTTATTCAACTATTTGTTTGCACGTCACAACAACGGCACCTTGGTTTTGCGGATTGAAGACACCGACACCAAGCGTAACGTCGCTGACGGTGAAAAAAAGCCAGATGGACAACCTCCACTGGTTAGGTATTGACTGGGATGAAGGTCCCGACAAGGGCGGCGACTTTGGCCCTTACCGTCAATCTGAACGCCGCGACATTTACGCACCACTGATTCAGGAATTAGTGGACAAGGGTCTGGCTTACGAATCCTACAAAACTGAGGACGAACTCGAAGCCGAACGTGCGGAACAAAAAGCCAACGGTGAAATGCCGCACTACGTTTACGAATATGCCGGTATGACTGAGGAACAAAAGCAGGCCGCCATCGACGCCGCTAAGGCCAAGGGGCTCGAACCTGTGATTCGTTTCCACATCCCCTCCGACCACAAGTACGAGTGGACCGATATCGTTAAGGGTGACATTAGCATTGACTCCGATTCCATCGGGGGCGACTTTGTCATCCAGAAGCGCGACGCATGCCGACGTACAACTTTGCCGTGGTTGTTGATGACCACCTGATGGAAATCACCCACGTTCTGCGTGGTGACGACCATATCGCGAACACGCCTAAGCAGATGGCAATTTACGATGCCTTTGGCTGGGAGCACCCCGTCTTTGGGCACATGACGCTGATCATTAACAGCGCCACGGGCAAGAAGCTGTCCAAGCGTGACGAGACCATCCTGCAGTTCATCGAACAATACAAGGAACTGGGCTACCTGCCACAGGCGATGTTTAACTTCATCGCGCTACTTGGCTGGTCACCAAAGGGGGAGAGCGAGCTCTTCTCCAAGAAGCAGTTCATCAAGCAGTTTGATCCGGAGCGCTTGAGCAAGAGTCCCGCTAAGTTTGACCAAAAGAAGTTGGAATGGGTTAACAACCAGTACGTGAAGAAGACCGACATGAACGATATCGCCGGCCTGGCCATGGACAACCTGATTCGTGCGGGTAAAGTTGACGCTGATCCTGACAAGGAACAGATCGAATGGGTACGGCAGGTGGTCAACATTTACCGCGACCAGATGAGTTACACCGCCCAGATTGTGGACGATGCGGACCTGTTCTTTAGTTCGCCGGCCGAACTGGACGACGCCGACCGCGAAGAACTGGCCGACGAACTGGCTTTGCCAGTCATCAAGGCTTTCCAGGCACAGATGCAGACCATCAAGCCGTTCTCCGCGCTGAACATTAAGCGCGCTACGCAAGCGGTACGTGCCGAAACTGGTGCTAACGGGCGTAAGTTGTACATGCCAATTCGCATCGCAACCACCCGGGTAATGCACGGACCACAGTTACCAGAAACTCTGGAACTAATTGGCCGCGACACGGTGCTGGCTAACATTGATTACGTATTAAACGCGCTGAAGTAAGGCGTTATTATGGGGGAGCAACTACGCGCGGAAACGGGCGCAGGGGCCCCCATTTTTTTGTTTATTGGGGTGGAGTGGGTAACTGCATACCACTCAACAGCGCTGAATTGATCCGATTGCACAAACAGGAGGTTACTGTGGCACAACAACTATTACGCAAAGTGCGCCGAGCGCGCTGCACGCCGATCATAATTATTGGCCTGGTGGCTCTACTGATGGTGGCTCCCCAACTGTGGAACCACAGCGTGATTTTAGGGATTGATTCCATTTTTCACCTGAACCGCTTCTACGATTCCTACCAACAAATTCGCCACCACGTCTGGAGTTATTTCCAGATGGATTACGGCTTTCAACGGACGGGCCGCGTGGTGAACGCACTTTACGGACCGCTCTTTAGTTATGCGGCGGGGTACCTACTTCTGTGGACCCGGAGTTGGTTAGCGCTGGAAGTGATTTTAGGCTGGCTGGTACTGTTCATCGCCGGTTGCGGAATGTACGTCCTGACACGGAAGACGGGCGTACGGCGACTTTGGGCGACCACGGCGGGATTAGTGTACATGCTGTCCGGCTGGGTGGCGGCGTGGCTGACGACGCAGGAGTTCACGGCATGGGGTGCGGCCCTGATGCCCATCATTTTGTTGGCGGGAGTCCGTATGCTGGAACATCCCGAGCGTCCCGTCCGGGTAGTACCTCTGGCCCTTATTATGGCGATTGTTCTGCAGACGCACGTACTGAGTGCCGTACTGGGCACGTTAGCGTTGGTGCCATTCGTGGTGATTGGCCTGTACCGGACGCCACGCAAATGGCGAATGGTGCTGAATCTATTACTTGCCGTGGGTATGACTTTGGTACTAACCGCTAATGTCTGGGGAGCAATGTTGGAAGTGTACACCAGCGGCCACGTATTAGCCCCGTACGCGCCCAACAACGTCAGCACCTACACCGTGGCGCCATCGTTCGCCAATTACGCGCGGGGCACCATTGACGGCACCGGCTTAGGACTGGTGATGACGTTACTATTTGGTGCGCAAATCATCACGGTCTGCACCCGCTGGCGATCCACACGCGTACTTAACCGGACATTTACGGTGACCGGAGCGGTCTTTTTGCTCATTAGTTCGCGCTTAGTGCCGTGGAACGCGATTGTGGCGCACTGGTCCGGTCTGGGCAACTTTTTGCAGTTTCCCAGCCGGCTATTGGTGGTCGCCGCAACCATGTTGGTTGCCGGCGCCGCGATGACGGTGGGTGACGGGACTTGGTGTTTGGGGCACACCGGCCGACTATGTTGCCGCGCGGCGGGCGTGATGGCTGTGGGCTTGTTGGGTTTGCAGACGGTGGCGGACGTGCAGCACTCCGCCGAGTCGTGGAACAACCCCCAGGTGCTACAGTCACAAAGTAGCATCACGATGAACGCCCCCGACGTGGCAACGATTCGCGAAACATTCGCTGGTCACCATCTGGGCCGCGCGCTCCAGATGGTGGCAAAGGCGACCCCTGATTACCTGCCAGTACCGGCGGCATCCGTCCGGTGGCTGCACGACAATAGCCAGTCAGTGCTGTACCACCAGCAACGGGTGGCCGTCACGAACGATCCCGACGCCAATGAGGGCGCAGTCGGTGGACGGATTAACTCCAAACTGTACAAGCAGCAGCAAGTCGCTTTGGATGATGCGAGCCCGTACAATATTTACTACGCACAGATTATCGCCAACATGCCGCAGTATAGTTACGCCGCGTACGCTAGCGGCGATCCGGAGCAGTATGCGCGTGATGAGGCCAAGAAGGGTGTAACTGTGACGGATGTTGCCGGCATGACCAAGACGACGCGATACCACAAGGCAACTTTGCCTAACGGTGCCCTGGCGACGAGTTGGATGGCTACGGAGAGCGGCGCGGTGCAATTGCCGGTTGTGGCGTACCCGCACACGCAGCTTTGGCTTAACGGTCAGCGGTTACGGCGCAGCGAGTATTCCCGGACGGATATCGGAGCGGTAATTGTGTATGCACGCAAAGGCGCGAACCAACTAGTGCAGCGATACGTGCCGGACAGCTGGTTCAATACCTTGACGCAGATCGTGGTGATTGGTTGGCTGTCGGTAGCGCTTTATGTGGCGGCAGATGCTATACTACGGGTAAGGCGCTGGCATGTGGACCAGCGAGGATAATTTCAAAACAAGGGTGATAACATGGCGGACTACATTCAAATGATTCGTAGCAAAGTGGGACACGAACCGGTGATACTGAACACGGCGGCTGGGATTGTGCTTGATGAGCAGAACCGCATTTTGCTACAGGAACGCAATGGCGAGGATAGCGGCTGGTGTGTGCCGGGCGGTTACCTGGAATATGGTGAAGGCTTCAAGGACGCCGTCATTCGTGAAATGAAGGAGGACACCGGGCTGGACGTCGCGGTGGTGCGGTCACTGGGGATGTTTGATAAGTACTTCATGGAATACCCTAATGGCGACAAGTTGCAGAACTGCGCGCAGTTGTTCCTCGTTCGGGTCGTCGGTGGTAGTTTGGACGACGCTGACCGCGAGGAGACTAAGCGGTGCGAGTACTTTGAATTTAACGACCGGCCGGTAACGTTCATTCAGCAGAACGAAGACATGGTGAACTACGTTGCGGCGCTGGTGGCGACCCACCAACTGTAAACTGATAGCAATGTTGAACTGGGACTCACTCCGGTTAACAATTAACGCACTGGCATCTCCGGATTAGCCCGGGGGTACCAGTGCGTTTGTTTGTGCACTCCTGGCTGGTGGCTGGTCGTACTGGCGTGCTGGTTCCGGTTGAGCGGCTGGTCCCCGCGACCGGCTACGTGCCTCACGCTCACGCCCGTGCCGGGCTACCGCGAATTGCCGTAGCCCGAGCAAAACCCGATCGGTCTAGCCAATTTGATTCTGTAAATCGTTACTGCCAGTAAGTGCTTGCGCACCAACTGGCAGTAACTCTAACAGAACTACGGGCATGCAGCCGTCACGGGGCCCAGCCGCTCAACCTCCACCACCACGCCAGTACGACCAACGGTGGAGGGGTACAGTTAAATTCAGGCTACAATTCAAACGGTAGAACGATTATAGACAAATTCGAAGTGTTCAATCACATGACTAGTAACGTCTATACTGATGCCCGTCCAGTTGCGTGATGATTGAGTATGGAATCTAGGCTAGTGGGATTAGAGCCCACGAATTATCGGGAACCGCGGGTAACCTTTGGGACGGAGGCGTCGTACCCGGAGACGTGGTTAGTACTGTAGCGGGAGGCCGCGTCGGTCGGGCCGGTGAGCGGAGGCGTGTGGGGTCGGAATGGTAACCACTGCCGGGGTGTAACGTTCTTACGGCTTTAGCCGTTAGAACGCGACGAATTTCGAGACTGACCGGCGGTTTTCCGGGCAGGCTTGAAATCGCGGCGGAAACACGCCCGTACTTGGCGGGTTGAAGCCTTCGCCCTAGCAGTGGATTACCATGGAGTACCCCACGTAAGCCGCAGTTCACCGGTCCGGCCAACGCGGCCGCCAACCACTACCGTAGCAATCACGGCGCAGGGTACGACGCCTCCGTCCCAAAGGCCACCGGCGCGTTCGTAACCACCCAGCTTTCGGCTTAGCAGTTGCTCACCACTCCTATACGGGCGCGCTCCGATTTTACCCCACTACAAGACGCGATATACTAGCCGCAGGGCGGGAAGTCTTGTATCATGGTAGTTAGCTTGAACTACGAAGGGAGGCGGCGGCCAATGTTGCGTTTGTACAACACACTGACCCGTCAAAAAGAGGAATTTAAACCCATTACACTTGGTGAAATCAGGATGTACGTGTGTGGCCCAACCGTCTATAACTATATCCATATTGGTAACGCGCGTTCGGCCATCGCCTTTGATACGATCCGGCGGTACTTTGAGTACCGGGGCTACAAAGTCGATTACGTCTCGAACTTTACCGACGTGGACGATAAAATTATTAACGCCGCGCACGAGACGGGGGAAGAGCCCCTCGACTTGGCTCAGCGGTTTATTGATGCATTTATGGCCGATACGAAGGCCATTGGGATTGAACCCGCAACCGTGAACCCGCGGGCCAGCCAGATGATTCCCGATATTATCGACTTCATTCAGGTCCTCATCGACAAAGGTTACGCGTATGCGAGTGACGGGGACGTGTACTTCCGCGCCCGTAAGGCTAAAAACTACGGTGCTCTGGCCAACAAAAACATCGACGAGCTGGAGCAGGGTGCGAGCCAGCACGTGGCCGACGCCGAAACGGCACGCAAAGAGGACCCCATCGACTTTGCCCTGTGGAAGGGTGCCAAACCTGGCGAGATTCGTTGGGATGCGCCGTTTGGCCCGGGCCGTCCCGGGTGGCACATCGAGTGTTCCGTGATGAGCACTAAATTGCTGGGCGATACCATCGATATTCATGGTGGGGGCCAGGACCTAGAATTTCCGCACCACCAAAACGAAATCGCGCAGAGTGAGGCCAAGACTGGCAAGACCTTTGTTAACTACTGGATGCACAACGGCTTCGTCACGGTTGGCGAGGACGATGAAAAGATGAGTAAGAGTCTGGGCAACTTTGTGACCGTCCACGATATTATCAGGACGGTTGACCCGATGGTGCTCCGGTTCTTCATGGCGACCACGCAGTACCGCAAGCCCATTCGGTATACGGAGGCCAACCTGGCGGCCGCAGCGACCGACCTCGAGCATTTGCGGACGCGCGCGCCAACCTGGTTTTCCGTCAGGACGGAGCTAGCAAAGGTGCCGCAGAGCAGATTACTACCGCGGTGACCGATTTGAAGCAGCGTTTCATTGACGCCATGGATGATGATGTCAACGTGGCCAACGGACTCGCGGTGCTGTACGAGCTGGTGAAGTTGATGAACGAGTACGCCACCAGCGACGTTGTGTACGCGGATAGTGTGGCGCTGTTACTGAGCACCTTTGACGCCTGGATGCAGATCTTTGGCGTACAGATGGCAACGGAAACCGAACTATTGGATGCAGATATTGAACAGATGATTCAGCAGCGCGATGCGGCGCGGGCGGCGAAGGACTTTGCCACCAGTGACCGGTTGCGCGATGAATTAGTGGCGCGCGGATTATCCTCGAGGATACCGCGCAGGGAACGAGGTGGCGTCGCGCATGACGATGGATCCGCGACATTTAAATGGAATTGCACTCGCCTACATGGGGGATGCAGTGTACGACATGTACGTACGGCAACACTTGTTGGAGCAAAGGGGCTTAACCAAGCCAGCGCAACTGCAACGGGTGGCGAAAAACTTTGTATCCGCTAAGGCACAAGCCGCTTTGATTGACGGCATGGAGCAACGGAGTGTCTTGAGCGACGAAGAGTGGGATATGTACAAGCATGGTCGCAACGCTAAAAGCTATACCCACGCAAAAAACACGGACGTGGTTACTTACCGTGTGTCGACTGGTTTCGAGGCCCTCTTTGGGTCACTGCACCTCGCCGGACGCGAAGACCGGGTACGCGAGTTAGCGCATTGGTGTATTGATTACGTAGAGCAAGGGGGGACTGGACATGGACAAGTCAAGTAAGGGTCGCGGACGCGAGACAATCGGCGTGGTGACGGCCGTCGTGACGATGATCGGCGGGCCGGTCGGGATGCGCGGCGGACTCCGCGGCGTGAGCAGGTTGCACCACGGCGTGAAGAACGAGATCCAGAAGCGGATGACAACGAGTTTGTATGGGGTCGGCACGCGGTTGCCGAGGCGTTGACGAATGGTAGTGCTGCAACCATCAACAAACTCTTCGTGCAGAAGTCGCTCAGTAGCGACCAGATTCACACGATTGTTGAGCGGGCCAAGAAGGCCAAGATTTTGGTGAGCGAAGTACCGAAGAGTAAGCTCGACCTGTTGAGCGATAACGGTAACCATCAGGGTGTGATGCTCGCGATGCCACCGTACGCTTACGCCAGCATTGACGACCTCTTTGACCACGCCAAGGAGGCCGGGCAGGATCCGTTCTTCCTGATTCTCGACAACTTGGAGGATCCCCGTAACCTCGGGGCCATCATGCGGACTGCGGATGCGGTGGGTGTTCACGGAATTATTATTCCGAAGCACCGTGCTGTGGGACTGACTAGCGCTGTCGCGAAGATTAGTACCGGGGCAATCGAGCACGTTCCGGTTGCGCGGGTGACGAACCTAGCTAATGCCATCAAGGAGTTGAAGGACCGCGGGCTGTGGATTTTTGGCACTGCGATGGAGGGCCAGGACTTCCGGCAGTGGAACGCGACGGGGCCCATTGGTCTGGTCATTGGTAACGAGGGCAAAGGTATTTCGCCGGGGATTCAGAAGTTGATGGACGCGACGTTATCCATCCCCATGGTGGGACACGTGCAAAGCCTGAACGCCAGTGTTGCAGCCGGCGTCTTGATGTATCAACCTTCACCAGCCGTCAGGTAACCGAATAGACAAAGCAATGGAGCCGGCACGTGGTTGTGCCGGCTCCATTAGTTTGTCTATTGGCTGGTCGTACTGGGGTGGTGGCTCCGGATGCGTCCGTTAAGCATGATAGCCGTTCGCTACGATAAGTTTTCCGCGGTAACTGTAGCTTGCACCAGGTATCTAACGCACACGTGCGGGTTGATCAAGAATGTTGGTATTAGTGGGGTAATGGTGGAGGTTGAACGGCCGGGCCCGAGACGGCTGCATGCCCGTAGTTCTGTAGGAGGCGTAGCGACGTACAGAATCAAATTGGCTAGACCGAGCGGGGTTTGCTCGGTCTAGCCAATTCGCGGTAGCCGGTACGGGCGTGAGCGTGAGGCACGCAGCACCGCCGCGGGCCCGGCCGTTCAACCGGAGCCATTACCCCACTAATACCAGCACCGTGCCATAATGCCACCAACCTACTGTGCAGGCTGCTGCGTGGTGACGAGGCGGTACGTGTCGCGGACAATCATGAGTTCTTCGTCAGTCGGCACGAGCCACGTCCTCACGCTGGCGTCGGGGTCGCTCAAATCCACTTCCGCGCTGTTGCGCGCATTTTGCTTCGCATCGATGGTGGCGCCCAGATACTGGAAGTGTGACATAATCTGTGCGCGAATGGCGCTGCTGTGTTCGCCGATGCCACCCGCAAAGGCAAAGGCGTCAACGCCGTTCATTTCGGCAACGTATGCCCCAACGTACTGTACAACCCGGTTCACGTACATATCGATTGCTAACTGTGCCTGCGGGTTGGTGTCCGCGGCGTCGGTCAGGGTCCGCATATCGTCGGACAGCCCCGAGATACCTTTGAGCCCCGACTCGTCGTTCAGCAGGTCGACCATCTGATCGGCCGTGACGTTGAGCTTGCGCATCAAGTACGCTAACAGTGACGGGTCCACATCCCCGCTCCGGGTGGCCGAAATTAGACCGGACAATGGTGTGAAGCCCATCGAGGTGTCGAGTGACTTGCCGTCTTTGACAGCTGTAACGCTCGAACCGGCACCGAGATGGAGTACAATCAAACGTAGCTGGTCGAGCGGCCTGCCAATCAGTTCAGCGGTCCGCCCGGCCACATAGCGGACACTGGTCCCGTGAGCACCGTACTTGCGGGCGCCATACTGTTTGTACCAAGTGTACGGCAGGCCGTAAAGGTAGCTGGTAGCCGGCATGCTTTGGTGAAAGGCACTGTCGAAGACCGCCACCTGGGTCGCCCACGGCAAGACCTGCCTGAACGTATCAATAAAGTTGGCTTGCACCGGATTGTGTAGCGGCGCGAGGTTACGTAAGTTGCGGATCTTCAGTAATACATCATCATTTACGATGACGGATTCGTTAAAGTCCTCACCACCCGCCACGACGCGGTGACCAACGCCGTGAATGTCGTGTAGCCGTTCAACCAAGCCTAACTTTTTGAGCTGGAGCAATAGATCGGCGACGACCCGACCGCAGTCCTTGGTGTCGGTATCGTACTTGACGGCATCCCGTCCGGGGACGTTAATCGTGACTGTTGCCGGCGGGGTGTTGATACGGTCAATTAGACCTTGACCCAGTAGCTTGGTGGCGGGCATGTCAAACAGGCGCCACTTGAGCGTGGAACTGCCTGCGTTGACCGCTAAATATTTGGGCATGAACCCACTTCCTTTCCCGAAAGGTAAACGGTGCTTATTAATAGTAAGCGGTTACCTAAACTCATTCTATAACGTTGTGATTTTTTTTGCAAACCATTTGGGCCAAAAATGTCGTAAACGGGTGGATAAATTTACTTAACGGCGTGGTTATGTGAAGATGGTGGTACAAATACGTACAGGGGGTACGAACCATGGTGGAAGTAATGACAAGGGCGCGCGCTGCGCAAGTCGTGCGTCCGCGGCAAGAGGCTAGTTACAAAGGTACATACGGCCGGATTGTTATTGTCGCCGGTGATGTACACTTCGGGGGAGCGGCCATCATGAGTGCCACCGCCGCGGTTAATGCTGGGGCCGGGCTAGTGACGGTGGCAACGGCCGCGGCTAACCACGCGCCTTTGCACGCCCGGCTACCCGAAGCCATGGTCTGCACGTGGGATGACGCTCTGTTACCTGAATTGTTGGCGCGGGCCGACGTGGTGGTTGTCGGGCCGGGACTCGGTGATGGCGCCGCCGCGCACGTGGTGTTGGAGCTAGTGCTGGCCACCGTGACCACACCACAGACGCTGATCATTGATGGATCGGCCATCGACTTGTTGGCGACGGGTGGGGACGCGCAGACGCACACTGAGCAGACGGTGTGGACACCCCACTCCATGGAGTGGCAGCGGTTGAGCGGCATTCCAATTGCTAAACAAACGGTGTCGCAAAACCAGGAGTTTGCCGCGACGATTCCGGGTCTGGTGGTGTGCAAAGGTGCGCCCACGGTGACACTCGACGGACAACGGGCGATCGCAAATTCCACTGGTGGTCCCGCCATGGCGACCGGGGGTTCGGGTGACACGCTCACCGGGGTCCTCGCCGCTTTTATCGGTCAGTTTGGCTTTTCAATTGAAGTTGTGGCGGCTGCGGTGTGGGTTCACAGTGCTGCCGCAGACCGGGTCGCCGCTACCCACTACGTTGCTTGCCCACGAAGGTGAGCGCGGAATTGGGCACGTTAATGCACGAGCTAGCAGATAGTGATACCACGGAAGAAGAGGAACAATAAATATGATACGCACACGCACTTTAACCAACATCGCTTTAGGCACGGCCCTGATGGCGGTCACAGCACCGTTCACGATCCCGTTAGGACCAGTGCCACTAACGTTACAAACCCTGATGGTCCCGCTGGTGGCAGGGCTGATGGACCGGCAAAGTGGTCTATGGGCCGTCATGCTCTACGTCCTCATGGGGGCAATCGGGTTGCCGGTTTTTGCTGGATTTACTGGCGGCATGGCGCATCTGGTTGGGCCCACGGGCGGCTACTTGGTGGGACTGTTGCTCTTCCCGGCCTTGCTGGGCGGCAGCGTTCGCCGGTCACGTAACGGGTGGTGGATTGGTTTAATTAACATCGTGGCAGGACTCCTACAGCTGGTCGTTGGCGCGGTTTGGCTACACGTAGTTACGGGCAGTACAATTGCGATTGGTATTGTGCCGTTCCTGGTTCCGTTACTCATTAAGGCCGCGGTGGCGACCCTAGGCACTGTGGCGGTGGCACCCGTGCTGCGACGGACAGGCATATTGATGTAATTTAACGATGACCCGGGCATACATCAATGTTCGGGTTTTGCCGATTTCAGAAAAAGATATTGACCGATTGTCCGCCTTGGTATACGATAAAACACGTTCGTTCGTCATATTTACTAATATAATTTTCGAGTGTGTACTCGTAGTGGGAGAACTTTTCATGGACAGTATCAAGTCATATTTTCAATTAGATCAGTTACACACCACGGTGCGGCGCGAGCTGCTGGCCGGGTTTACCACCTTCATTTCGATGGCGTACATTCTGTTCGTCAACCCGTCAGTGCTTGGGGCTTCCGGCATGGACAAAGGAGCCGTGTTTACCGCTACCGCGCTAGCTAGTGCGCTGGGCAGTATCCTCATGGGTGTGCTGGCACGCTACCCAATTGCCACCGCTCCCGCATTGGGGATTAACGCGTTCTTTGCTTATTCCGTTTGTATCGGTATGAAGGTACCGTGGGAAACGGCGTTGGCTGGTGTGTTCGTTGCTTCCATCATCTTTATCATTATTACTATTTTCAAATTGCGTGAAAAGATTATCGATGCAATTCCGAGCGATTTGAAGGCCGCTATTTCCGGCGGGATTGGCCTCTTCATCGCGTTCCTCGGTCTGAGCGATGGTGGCCTCATTACCGCCAACAAGTCGACTATTGTGGGCTTGGGCTCGCTCAGTGTGGGGACGACCTGGCTGACCATCTTTGGCCTCGTAGTCACGGCTATTCTGATGGTGAAGCACGTTCCCGGAGGTATTTTCATCGGGATGGTCGCCACCGTCATTTTGGGCCTGGTTACCGGTCTCATTAACATGCCAACCGGATTGGTATCGGCTGCCCCTAGCTTGAAGCCGACGTTTATGGTTGCGTTCAACCACGTGGGCGACATCAACAGCTTGCAGCTGGTGGTCGTCGTGCTGACCTTCTTGCTGGTGACGTTTTTCGACACGGCGGGAACCTTAGTGGGGTTAGCCACGCAGGCCGGTCTGATGCGCGACAACAAGCTGCCTCGCGTTGGTAAGGCGTTGGCTTCAGATTCGACGGCAATGCTGGCTGGTTCCTTGCTCGGTACGTCGCCAGTGGGTGCGTACGTTGAATCCTCGGCGGGGATTGCCGTTGGGGGTCGCTCAGGGCTGACCGCGGTGACCACGGGTGTACTGTTCATCGTGGGGATGTTCTTCTCACCGCTGTTAGGCGTGGTAACGACGCAGGTTACAGCACCGGCTTTGATTATTGTGGGTGTGCTGATGGCGCAGTCGCTGAAGAACATTGATTGGGGCAAGATGGAGATTGCGATTCCGTCGTTCCTGATCGTGTTGGGGATGCCGTTATCCTACAGCATTTCGGACGGGATTGCGTTGGGCTTCATCATGTACCCGATTACGATGGTGGCTGCCCGGCGTGGCAAAGAAGTGTCGCCAATCATGTACTTGTTGTTCTTCGTGTTCATTGGGTTCATGTGGATACTGAACGTGTAAACTGTGAATCGCTGCACTTTAAATAATACCTATAACGGGCCGCGCTAATCATTGCGCTGCCCGTTTTGCGTCCCCACCAAGTTGGTGCTAACGTGATAGGTAATACATTGACTCGATAATCACAAAGGAGTGCCCGTTATGCCGGATCTATCCACATCAACGTTTATTTTGCCCACCAACGCTACGCTGACGGCCGAACAGTCACACCTGCAGCAACAAGTATTGGCCTTCATTCGTAAGCACCGTCGCGATGAGCGGCCTGCAGTATTTGTCATCGAGGGTGACGCGGGCTCGGGCAAAAGTGTGGTGTTGAACGCTGTCTTTACCGCTGTGCAACGGGCGGCGCGGCGGGGCGATGACGAGCAACTGGTTGGTTTGGATGCCCACCTGCTCGTTAATCACAACGAAATGCTGAAGGTGTACAAAGAGGTGGCAGCGACCACCCCGGCTTTGCGGAAGAAGGATTTCGACAAACCCACGCCCTTCATTAACAGGCAACGCAAAGTCGGGCAGCGTGCCGACGTGGTGTTTGTGGATGAGGCGCACTTACTGCTCAGTCGGTCGGATCCATTCAATAAATTTACCGGCACTAACCAGTTAGACGAATTGTTGGCACTAACGCACGTGCTGGTACTAGTCTTCGACCCCGACCAAGTAGTGAAATTGAAGAGCCACTGATGGGGCCATGTTACGCCGGCATTTACAGGGTTGTACCGTAACGACATTTAAGTTGAACGCACAAATGCGGGTGCAGGATAGCGACGTGAGCGACTGGATTAACGCGCTCATCCACCAGCACTTGTTGCCGTTGCCACATCCCCGCCAGTTTGAGTTACGCGTCTTTGACGATGGCCAGCCACTCTACGATTGGGTGCGAGCGCGAAACGCCAAGTACGGGCTGTCCCGGCTCGTAGCGACAACCGACTTTCCCTTCCGGGTCTTTGACCACCGGGTGTGTACGTGGACGCGGGTACTTTACACTTACCGTGGGACAAAATTAATTTCACGGACCGGCCGTGGGCGAGCCGCCCCGAAACCGTTGACGAGGTGGGTTCTATATACACCATCCAGGGTTTCGACCTCAACTTTGCCGGTGTGATTATTGGTCCCAGCATTGATTACGATCCCGCGACGAATCGGATCGTCGTGCATCCTGATCGTTTCGAGGACCAGGAAGCATTCCGTCGCCGCAGTGACATTGCGGATTTGACCGGGGCGCGGATTGACGTCGTCCTCCACACGTTGAACATCCTGCTTAAGCGCGGCCGGATGGGACTGGGCATCTACGCTTGCCAGCCTCGGTTGCGCCGGAGGTTACGGGAATTAGGATAAGCAAAGAGAACGCTCCCACCGCAATTGTGCGTGGTGGGGCGTCCTCTTTGTTTGGGCTAACTTACGCTGTCAGGCTGGCGAATTTATCTTTGTGCTCGGAAACGAGACTTAACCACGCATCAAAAAAAATGTGGTCCGTGTTTGCTGCCAAGGGTACGCGGTCACGTCCTCATTGTTCCGCGGCTCTGGCCCGTTAGTTTCCCGAGCATGTTCCGCCCATAATCCGTCCTGCCGGTACTCCAGGTGGCCGAAAAGGTACGTGTTGTGTCCGTCGTCGCTGGTGGCCAGTAGGGGATGGTTGTCGGCCGTCACGGCGAGGAGCTGAATTCCGGACGCTTGCTCCAGTGCGGACACGGAAATATCGCTGTAGCGTGCGTGTGGTGCGACAAAACCTGCGGGTAATTGCTCGGTTAAGGCGGAGGTGGCCAGTGCCGTGTGACGAAAGGCGCCGAACAGCTTGTGTTCCAGCGCAACTTTGTGCAGACCAAAGTCGTGGTGTAACGCGGCTCGGCTCCCCAGCAGACGTTCAGTTGGGGGATGTGGTGGGCGGCAAGAACGTCCAGCAACTGGGTCACCTCGGAATAATAGTGCACCGCGGAAAAATCCAATCGGTCAATGGGCGCGCCCGTAATGATCATTGCGTCCAACGTGGGTACTTGACGTAGATCCAGTGGTTGGAGCCAAGGGGCGGGTTGGTGCAGCGGATGACTGACGGGGTGGAACCAGTGGAGGCGGACACCGGGCCCGAGCGCGTCGATGAAGTCCTGTTGGGTGGCCTGCTTGTCGTGCATCAACACCAACACGCCGATATCTAGCGTACTCATCGACGTGACGGCCGTAAAGCCGGCAGTGAGGTCGTCCTCCAGGTCAGCAATATCCTCGATGCCCACTGACAAACGTATCAGTTCGTCCTGGATACCATTCTGAATCCGAATTGGCCGGGGAATCGCGCCGTGCGTCATTAGTGCGGGAATTTCGATTAGGGACTCCAACGCACCCAAACTTTCAGCGAGGGTGATGATGTGCAGGTTTTCCACAAATTTTTGCGGCTCTAATCCTGGTTGGAGTTCAAAGCTGAGCATGGCCCCAAAGCCGTGCATTTGCCGCTTGGCAACCGCGTAATCCGGATTGTCGGGGTCACCCGGATAGTAGATTTTGGCGACGGCCGGCTGTTGCTTTAAATAGTGGAATAGACGCTCAGTGTTAGCTTGGTGTGCCTGCATCCGCAAACTGAGGGTCTTGATGCCGCGTTGGAGTAACCAGCTTTCCTGCGGGGCGAGGATGGCCCCAATTGCATTTTGCAGGAAACCAATCCGCCCGGCGAGCTGTGCGTCTTTGACCGCTACAACGCCAACGATGACGTCGGAGTGACCACCAAGGTACTTGGACGCGCTGTGCAGGACGATATCGACACCCAGAGTCAGTGGCTGCTGGACGATGGGGCTGGCAAAGGTGTTGTCGATAATGCTCAACAGGCTGTGAATATGGGCCAGTTCAGCAATGGCCGCAATGTCGGTGACGTGTAGTAGTGGGTTGGTGGGCGTTTCGAGGTAGATGGCCTTCGTGTCTGGGGTAATGGCCGCGGTGACGGCATCCAGGTCGCGGGTGTCGACTGCGGTGAAGCTTAGCCCCAGCCGCTTAAATACTTGGTCTAGCAAGCGGAAGGTGCCGCCGTAAACATCGTTACCAACTACGATGTGATCACCGGCGTTGAACATCGAGAAGACGGTGGCAATTGCCGCCGAACCAGAAGCAAATGCAAAGCCGGCCGTGCCGCCCTCAATGTCGGCGACTAGCGCTTCTACCGCCTGGCGGGTAGGGTTGCCGCTACGGGAATATTCCCACTGGGATTCGCCGATGTGCTGTTGGTGGAAGGTTGACGCCATGTAGATGGGGATGGAGGTTGCGCCGGTGTGCGGGTCTTCGGAAATGCCGCCGTGTAGTAATTGAGTTGATAATTGCATGATTTTCTCCTTTTAGTGTTTGGTTACAGGTCGTAAATGCTTTCGCTCAGGTACCGTTCGCTACTGTCTGGAAAGACGGTGACGATGTTGCTACCGGCGGGTAACGTTGCTGCGACTTTGAGCTAGCCGCCAAGGCCGCGCCGCTGGAGCTGCCGGCAAAGATGCCCGCGTCGGCCGCGAGGTTGCGGACTTGCGTAAACGCATCGTCATCGGTAATGGTGAGCGTCCGGTCCGCCTGTACCTCTTTGAAAAATGGGGGGATGAACTCCACCCCAATGCCTTCGGTGCGGTGGGCGTGCGCGGGTCCGCCATTGAGGATGGAGCCTCCGGTTCGACCACAACCGTCGTGGTAGTGGGGTCTTGTTCCTTGAGGAAGCGGGCAATACCGGCAAAGGTGCCGCCGCTACCAGCCCCAGCAACGAAGGCGGCGACTTTGCGACCATCGAGATCGCGGATGAGCTCGGGGGCGAGGGTGCGGTAATAGGTCTCCGGGTTGGCTGGGTTGTTAAACTGCATGGGTATGAAACTGTCTGGGATGGACTGGGCTAACTCTACGGCTTTGGCAATAGCTCCGCGAATTCCGTCATCGCTGGGTGTGTTGATAATCTTTGCGCCCAGGGCCTGCATGAGCGTCTGTTTTTCCTGGCTAAACTTGGCTGGTACCACCAGAATGACGGGGAGGTGACGCGCCTGCGCAGCCAACGCAACACCGATACCAGTGTTGCCGGCGGTTGGTTCGATGATGGTACTCTGGTCGGTTAGTAGGCCGCGGTTATCGGCGTCCTGGAGCATATACTCGCCGAGGCGATCCTTGATGCTGCCGCCGGGATTGAACATTTCGAGTTTGGCAAAGATGTGGTTGCCGTTCGTAATGGGAATGGGTAGGTCGATGAGCGGCGTGTTGCCGATGGTGGATTGAATATTGTGGATGAGCATGGTGGTGGGTCCTTTCTGAGTTGGGGTAAGCAAAGCTGATGTTTGGGCAATTATTCTTAATCAAATTGAGTGTGCTGCTACCGGGTATTCTGTCGCGATTGTTCTGGTAACGGTGAAATCAGTGAGTACCACAGTCTCTGAGCAGTTTGGTTCTGCATTCTCCGAGCTAAGTTTGACTGTGACGTTAGTGTGGACTCTACAACATTAGTTCTGACAACGGTGAAATCAGTGAATACCACAGTCTCTCGGCGGTGCTTTGCGCAGCTACTCGCCGCGCAAAAAAAAGGCGCGCCCCAGAAAAACCTGGTGAGCGCGCCAAAGCGATTGTCTAGTCCCCCTGGGCACTAGACTCGTGGTTCAACCGAGTCAAAGCAAACAGGCCGGACATCGCATCGTGCGCGCTATCCGACAGCAACAGTTAAAGTTGTAGTGACTGTTTGCTAACATCTCGTGAACCTCCCGTAATTGAATTGGGTTAACTATATGTTATAGCCGCACCATTTGTCAACTGCTACCGACTCGCATTGATTGGTGTGTGACGACTCTCATTGATTGGTGCGAACACGCGGGTGGCCTTTGGGACTGCGGCTTACGTGCCCTACGCCGTAGGTTGCTACACCCGCACGCTCCAGCCCGTGCCGGGCTTCCACGAATTCTGGAGCCAAAGAAAACCACTTTGTCTCCAGAATTTGCCGCTGTAACTCGCTCCGCTCGAACAGCGCTCTGGGGTCGCAGCAACTACGTCTCCGGGCACGACGCTCCATCCCAAATGCCACCCACGGGTTCCCGATAGTTCGTGAACTCTAATCCCAGGGATCATGAATCAATGCTCAGACTTTACTCAACTGACTGGTATACACGTTACTATTCATGTGATTATGCCGACAGTTTCGTTTGGAATTGATTTACCATTAAAATTTTGGGCTGTTGGCGGACCCGTAAACTTAACGTTAGACCTCTACCGTTGGTCGTACTGGCGTGATGGCTCCGGTTGAGCGGTTGGTCCCCGCGACCGGAGCCATCACGCCAGTACGGCCAGCCACCAGCAGCGGTCCACCAAGTCGCAGTACACCACGGCACCCCCGCCGGGCAGAACCGCCACCCGTACACTAAATAATGCGCATATAAAAACCGCCGCAGCCAGGCCGCGACGGTATTGTTAGCTATGCTTCCAGCACCTGCTTCAAGAACGTTTGTAACCGTTCGTGTTGTGGGTGCTCAAAAATTTGTTCTGGCGTTCCTTGTTCCAGTACCTTGCCATCGCCGAAGAATACGACACGATCGGCCACTTCCTTGGCAAAGCCCATCTCGTGCGTCACGATGACCATCGTCATACCCTCTTTGGCCAACTGGCGCATGACACCCAGCACGTCGCCGACCATCTCGGGGTCCAGCGCACTGGTTGGCTCGTCAAACAACATGATGTCGGGGTGCATCGCCAACGCACGGGCAATCGCCACCCGCTGCTTCTGGCCGCCTGACAAGGAGTCTGGCATTGCGTCAGCCTTGTCGGTTAAGCCGACCTGTTCCAGAAGCTTGATGGCTTCTGCGTCGGCCTCGGCCTTGGTCCGTAAACCGAGTTCGGTAGGGGACAAAGTAATGTTTTGCTTGACCGACATGTTCGGAAACAGGTTGAAGTGCTGGAACACCATCCCGATTTTCTGGCGTACCTGGTCGATGTTGACGCCGGGTTTGGCGATGTCCTCGCCGTCGATGACAATGTCGCCTGACGTAGTGGTTTCCAGGCCGTTAATCATGCGCAAGACGGTACTCTTACCGGCACCAGACGGTCCAATCAGCACGACCACCTCGTTATCCTCAACTTTGAGGTCAACGCCCTTGATGACGTCGTTGTTGCCGTAACTTTTGTGCACATTTTGCATTTCTACTCGAGTTTTAGTCATTTATTTTACCTTCTTTTGTACCCAGTTAGACAGCCACGTGAGCAAAGTGATGATGATTAAGTACATCAGCGCGACCATCGTCCAAATCTTAAAGCCTTCCATGTTGCGGGCAATGATAATCTTCCCGGTTTGGGTCAGTTCGAGCAAGCCAAGGACGGACAAAATCGACGTGTCCTTTAGCGTAATTATAAACTGATTGATAAACGATGGAATCATAATTTTGATACCCTGTGGCAGAATGACTTTGCGCATGGATTTGGTCCACGGCAACCCCAGACTACGGGCAGCTCCATCTGACCACCGTCAACCGCCTGGATACCACCCTTGACGAACGCGGCGGTGTACGCCCCCTCGTTCAAGGTCAGGGTCACGACGCCGGCGATTAGTGCCGGTATCTTAGCGCCAATTAGTGACGGAATCCCCGTGTAGATAAAGAGGGCGAGCACCATCAGCGGCAGTCCACGGAAGATGTAAATGAACGTTGTGGCAACACCCTGGGCAAACTTGTTGGGGATAACCCCGATGAGCCCAAAGATAATCCCGATAACGGTGGCAAAGACGATTCCCAGTACGGTGAGCTGCAGGGTTTCACCCAAGCCGCCCATGAGGGTGCCCCAATTAGATTTCAGCAAACCCATAAAGCTGTGGTCACTGTCGTTCGTCTTCGCTGCGGTTTTGGCCTGCGACTTTTGCGATCCGTTACCCAGGTATTTGCGCACGATTTTCGCGTACGTACCGTTGGCCTTAATCTTCTTGAGGCCCGCATTGACTTTGGGTAGGAGATCATTGGCGTGGGACTTGGCAATCGCGATGCGTAGTAGCCCGACTTTGCGGGTTTCGTCACGATTTTGAGGCTCAGCCCGGTGGCGATACCGTACTGCATGACGGCTCATCTTCAAAGCAGGCGGCGGAGTTCCCAGTGATGACGTCCTGATACATATTGTTCGAGTCGTCAAAGGTGACCACTTTAAGGTGGTACTTGTCCTTAATACTGTGTACGTAGTCAGCGGCGCTAGTACCGGTTTTGACGGCAACGCGCTGACCGCGGAGGGAGTTCAAAGTGTGATATTTGCTGCCAGTTTTGACGGCGCCAACAACCCCCGATTTATAGTACGGGTTACTCATGGCAAATTTAGCTTTTCGTTCCGGTGTGATGCTCATACCGGCAATGACGCCGTCAATCTGGTTGGCCTCCAGCGATTGTACGGCGGCGTTGAAGCCGAGCGGTTTTATGTTGACTTTGAAGCCTTCAGCTTTCGCGATGGCGTTCATGATATCGATGTCGATACCCACGTATTTATTACTCTTGTTGGCGTATTCGAACGGAGGAAAAGTGACGTCCGTGCCGATAGTATACGTCTGTTCGGCGGCGTTGACTGGTGTTAACTTCGGTGAGTTCCAGGCGAGGAACAAAGCAGCAGCCATGGCGAGCAGCGGCCAGAACCATTTCTTCTTCATGTGGCTAAAAACACCCTTTCTAGTTGGTACAGCGCGGCAGTTTTCGTGCCACGCGTGCGTGCAAAGAAACATCAATGTTTTCAGTCTACCGAACCGGCGGGAGGTAGTCCATGGTTTTTGTCAGGTTTGATTACACAAAGCAGTCATCTTTTACATGTATCGGCTGCTTGACTGGCAGCTTGGCTGGTTGTGCCGGTCCGGCGGCTCCGGTTAGGTGGTTGCTTGGCTGGTCGTACTGGAGTAATGGTTCCGGTTGAGCGGCAGGCTCCCGCGACCGGCTACGTGCCTCACGCTCACGCCCGTGCCGGGCTACCGCGAATTGCCGTAGCCCGAGCAAAACCCGCTCGGTCAAGCCAATTTGATTCTGTAAGTCATAAATGCCAGTAAGTGCTGGCGCACAAACTGGCATTAATTCCGACAGAACTACGGGCATGCAGCCGTCGCGGGACCCTACCGCTCAGCCTACACCATCACCCCAGTACGACCAACTTCGTGTGCTGATCAGTCAATAGAATTTATTGGTATTACGGGTCAACCCAAGCCGTCTAGAGTTGATTAAAACTTTGTGCCAGCTCGCATACGGACGACTACAATCATACGGGCAACTGCAAAATGTATGTTTGTGGAGCAGCTTGCCGTGTTATTCCTGACTATGCACGGAACTAATTGACATGATTTCCTAAGGCAAGAGCAATTGTTTAGCAACGTGGGCTTGATTCTTGCCTGGAGGAATAATTTTCAACCAATTTTGTTTTAATGTTTCCAAATAAGAATTGCACATATCACACCACGATTTATGGTGGTGCGACGTCACGGTTGCGTTGTTTTTAGCCCGGCTATAACTACACCTCCATATCGATTAGGCCAAGTATCAAGTTTTGGTTCGGTAGTGAGATGAAAATAATAGGTGAACACGTCTGGCTTTGCGTCCACAATGTTGGTTGTAATGGGGTGATGGTGGAGGTTGAGCGGGCGGTGGCCGCGACAGCTGTAAGCCCGCAGTTCTGTAGGTTTACTTCCAGTTGACGCTTTAGCGTCTTACTGGGAGTTAACTCGACGGTCTGGCAAGGCCAGCCCTAGAGCGGAGCGACGTACAGAATCAAGTATTTGAAATCGAGTGGTTTTTCTCGAGTTCAAATACTCGCGGTAGCCCGGCACGGGCGTGAGCGTGAGGCTCGCAGCACCGGTCGCGGCCACCGCCCACTCAACCGGAGGCACCACCCCATTACAACCAGCCACGTAAACAACCATCCCAAACCACACAAAAATGGAGCCGGAACAAAAGTTCCGACTCCATTTGTTGTGGTTGCCGCTACATAGCAGGCTATGCTTCCAGCACTTGTTTCAGGAAGGTTTGCAGGCGGTCGTGCGTAGGGTGGTTGAAGATTTGGTCCGGTGTGCCTTGTTCCAAGATCTGGCCATCCCCAAAGAAGATGACGCGGTCCGCAACTTCCTTCGCGAAGCCCATCTCGTGGGTCACGATGACCATCGTCATCCCTTCCTTCGCCAGTTTGCGCATGACACCCAGTACGTCGCCGACCATTTCGGGGTCGAGGGCGCTTGTGGGTTCGTCAAATAGCATGGTGTCGGGATGCATCGCCAACGCCCGAGCAATCGCTACCCGCTGCTTTTGACCACCAGACAGCTGGGCTGGCATCGCGTCAATTTTGTCGGTGAGCCCCACAATTTCAAGCATATCGCGAGCTTCTTTTTCCGCTTGCTCCTTGGACATGAGTCCTAATTCGGTTGGCGCGAGGGTGATGTTCTGCAGCACTGACATGTTAGGGAAGAGGTTAAAGTGTTGGAACACCATCCCGATGTTTTGCCGCACCTTATTCATGTCCACACCACTTTGCGCGATGTTTTCTCCGTCCACCACGACGTCACCGCTGGTTGTAGTCTCCAGACCGTTAATCATGCGGAGTACGGTACTTTTGCCAGCACCGGACGGGCCAATCATTACGACCACCTCGTTATCCTGCACGGTCAGGTCAACCCCTTTGATGACCTCGTTGTCACCATAGCGCTTGTGGACATCCTTCATTTGAACTCTTGTAGTTGTTGTCATTATGCACGCACCTTCTTCTGTACCCAGTTAGATAGCCATGTCAGCAAAGTGATAATGATTACGTAGATCAGCGCGACCATCGTCCAAATCTTGAAGCCCTCCATGTTGCGGGCCACGATGATCTTCCCGGTTTGCGTTAGTTCCAGCAGGCCGATAACGGATAGGATCGAAGTGTCCTTGAGGGTGATGATGAACTGGTTGATGAATGATGGAATCATGATGCGAATACCCTGCGGCAGGACGACGCGCTTCATGGTTTTACCCCAGGTCAACCCAAGGCTCCGTGCGGCTTCCATTTGCCCCACGTCCACGGCTTTGATACCGCCCTTAACGAACGCCGCGGTGTACGCGCCCTCGTTCAGGGTCAACGTGATAATACCGGCGATGAATGCGGGAACCTTGGTGCCAATCAAAGTCGGCACGCCAGTGTAGATGAACAGTGCCAGCACCATCAGTGGGAGGCCACGGAATACATAGATAAAGGTGTTAGCGGCACCCTGAGCAAACTTGTTCGGCAGCACGCCGAGTAGTCCTACAAGGATCCCAACAATGGTTGCACAAACGATACCCACAACCGTGAGCTCAAGGGTTTTACCGAGGCCACTGGTCAGCGTACCCGCGTTGGCGCGGAGGAGACCGAAGAAGCTCCGGTCGGACTCAGTCTGCTTGGCAGTCTGCTTTGCCTGGGACTTCTGCGAACCGTTGCCCACGTACTTAGCTACAATCTTAGCGTACTGGCCGTTAGCCTTGAGGGCTTTCAGACCGGCGTTAACCTTCTTAACCAGTTCACCCTCGGACTTTTGGAAGGCGAATCCGTAAGTGCCGGCGTCAGGTTCCTTGAAGTCAGAAGCTAGCTTGAGCTTAACACCATTGGCGATGGCGTACTGCATAACGGGCTTGTCCTCGAAGCAGGCTACCGTGTTGCCGGTGAGGACGTCCTGGTACATGTTGTCGTCGGAATCAAAGGTGACGACGCTAAACCCGTACTTTTTCTTCATGCTGTTAGCGTAGTCGGCGGCGGTGGTCCCGGTCTTAACCGCAACTTTTTTGCCTTTGAGGTCCTTCAGACTCTTGATGCTGGTATCCTTAACGGCCATGTACGTCCCGGACTTGTAGTAGGGGTGGCTGAACAGGAAGGTTTTCTTACGTTCGTCGGTGATGCTCATCCCGGCGGCAACCGCATCAATTTGTTTGGCCTGCAACGCCTGAACGGCACCGTCAAATCCGAGTTGCTTCCACTCAATTTTGAAACCTTCGCGCTTAGCGATGGCGTTGAGTAGGTCGATATCAATCCCGACCGACTGGTTCTGCTTATTGGTAAAGGCAAACGGTGAAAACGTCGTGTCAGTACCAAAAGTATATGTTTGTTCGGCGGCATGCACCGACTGTTCTTGTTGCGGCACCCACCACGCGACGACGAATGCAACGAGTGTGGCTAGGAGCCACACAAAGTGTTTTTTTTCCTCATTCCCGATACACCACTTTCCTTAGAAGATGGGTCTAGCTTAGTGGATGGTACCGGGCAAAGTCCAGACAAAATGTTAGTAAAGCTGACATTAGTCTAAGAAAAATTAAATTTTATTGCCATTGTTTACTAATCAACGGTAGTTCTATAATTCGCGCAAAAGGGCGAATTGATCGCCAAATTGATCTCGGAGGTACTGCCGGCCGCGGCCTAATAGCCAGAGAATGCCAGTAGTGGTGATGACCACCGGTAGTAAATTGGGTGGCAGGAACATGACGCCCATCACCCCACCGGCGACGAGCGGGGATTCAAGGATGGTACCGCCCATACTGATGGCGATGACGCCAATAGCCATTACGGGGTCGACGGATGGTAGCAAGTGGGCAACGGCAATGCCCTGTGCGGTGGCACTGAACAAAACGGGAAAGATGTCCCCACCCAGCCAGCCCGTGTTGAGGCAGATAGTGAGTAGGCCTAGTTTAAGGATGGACTGGCACCAAAGAAAGCCAATTCCCTGGCTTTGCCAAGTGGTCGCTAACAGGTAGAAGTTGTGCATCCCGGAGAAATTGATGGCGGGGGCAAAGAGTGTGGCACAGTAGATTGCGATTGCCCCGACGATGAGGAGGCCGATATTACTCCTCACGCGGTTAGTTAGTACCTTGCGTAGTAGCACCATACCTTTGAGGTAGACACGACCAGTGAGCCACCCGATTATAACTAGCGGCAATAGCCACACTAAGTCGGTAGCAGTCCACTTCGAGTGCCCCAGGTACACGATGACAGACGGTTCACCACCGAACTTGCAGGTGAGGTAAAAGCAGACAATACCGATGGTCAGGTAAGCCGCCGTTAGTGGCGACCAGAGGCTTTGGTGTCGGGCCGATGCCGGCCGTGGTGTGCGGTAGCGGTGGGGCGTCATGCACACTCGGAGTAGTTGCATGAACCCGTTACTCCGTATTTCCGCATAGTGTTGTTCGAGGTAGCGCATCTTATCGGTAATCCAGAGGCCATACAGAACGGTTGAACTGACCAGTGTGGCCTCGGGTCCCAGACTGGTCCCACTGGTCAACATAATGGCGGGAATAAGCATCTGGAGCCAGACAAATTTGTAGCTGCTGGTCCCCACATGCCGGAGGTCGGCCCGGATGAGACCCAAGCTCTTTGGCAGTTGACCGGTTGTACGCTGAGTCCAATAGATTAGGGTGCCAACGATACCTAACCATACCGCGTTGAACAAGGGGCGAAAATAGCTGCCAGGCCATACCCACTCGATGAACCAACCCTGCAGTAGATAAAAACCGCCCAGAATGGCACCACAAATAGCACTGAGTAGCGCTCCGTATGTAAAAATAAATCCTTTATGTGCGTGAATGTGCATGCTTTTGGCTCCCTCATCAACTGCTTTCTGAAAACACAACGCGTTTCAGTATACGGTCGCGTGGCTGGCGGGTCAAATTGACAGGGCGGGCTGACTGATTGTCACCGCAGGCAGCAGGGGAACAAAAACCCCTACGTTAGCAACGTAGGGGCAACATATATTGTGGTGACGATTGTGGCGTATGCATTTTCAATCAAAGCCCGGACTGTCCGGTTATACTACACCGCCTTTGATCCTCGTAGTGAGGGCTCTGTAAACCACAACAAAACAAAGTTGATCAGAAGCAGGACCGCTGTCGACATAAAGACCATGTTGTAGCCGAACATACCGGCGACGGCTCCACCCCAGAGGGCCCCGAACATGCTACCGAGGGCCTGGAACGATTGGTTCCAAGCAAAGATGTCGGATAACGCTTCTGGTGGGGAGTTCTTTGTCAGCAAGGTTTGAATTGTAGGGAACAACGCCGCATCCGAAATTCCCACGAGAAACCGCAAAATTCCTAAGATCCACAAGCTGGCAAAGAATCCTTGTGGCAGGTAGACGAGAATTGCGAACAGGTAACCCGCGATTAAAACTTTGCCCGACCCGTGATGGTCGCCGTATTGGCCCAGACGTGGTGCGGCCATAATGTTGGAAATCCCTGGCAAAGCCGAAATCACCCCGGCAATGACGGTGATGGCGCCGTGACCGTGCATTAGTTGACGCACATACAGACTGATGATGGGGAAAATCGATGAGTTGCCCAGCTGAACAATCAGGGTTGAAATCAGCAGCACCATGATTAACCGCGGATTACTGAATTGCTTGAGTAATCCACCTTTGCGTTTGGTGTGTGTTGCGACGGTTTTACCATCCGGAACGTGCTCTTTAACCAGCGAAACCGACAGGAACGCGACGATAAGCAGTAGTCCACCCGTTATGAAGAACGTTTGTCGAATAGAGAAGATGTGCGACAAGACCCCACCCAGCACTGGGCCGACCAGCACGCCCGACGTGGAGCCGGTCATGAGCGTACCTAACAGACGGCCACTTTTGTCGCGCGGTACTTGTGCAGCAACTAAGGCCTGGGCGTTCGGAATGTAGCCGGAAAACGCCCCGATAGCGGCACGCGCCAGGAACAGTAACACCACGTTGTGCACAAAACCGGTGAGTATGTAAATGATTGCCATCCCCCCCGCAGTTACGAACAGGATGATACGGTGACCGCGATTACTGGCCAATTTGCCCCAGAGCGGCGCCATGAACGCGGTCACCAAAAATGACACCGCGTAAATAATGCCGCTATAAAAATTAAGTTCTTGATGGCTAAAATCGCCAATCTGACTGATGAACAATGATAAAAATGGCCCTACTTCACTGAAGGCGATTCCGGCCACAAACGTGCAACCCCACAGAACGTAGAGGTTGCGCCGCCAAATTGGCCGACTAACTTTGTTTTCCATTGCACGACCCCCTGAAGGTGATTTTGCGCCTGGTGGGCATTAATTGTAAAGCGTAACGGTTCGACAGAACGTCGTAGCACGACCCGGTGATTGAAAAGTATGGCAGTGAGGATGCGGTGAGCAAGTGCATATGCGTCAATTAACCGCAAAAAAAGTCACCGTCCGGGCGGTGACTTGCATGTGGAAATTAACGATAGTACGACTTTATGCTTGGTACCGTTTCTGTACCCAGTTCGAAATCCACGTTAAGACCGTAATGATGATCAGGTAAATCAGGGCGACCATGGTCCAAATCTTAAAGCCTTCCATGTTGCGGGCAATGATAATCTTACCGGTCTGGGTTAACTCCAATAATCCGAGTACCGACAGAATCGACGTGTCCTTCAGGGTAATGATGAATTGGTTAATGAACGACGGAATCATAATGCGGATTCCTTGCGGCATTATGACGCGCCGCATGGCTTTGCCCCATGGCAGTCCCAAGCTACGAGCAGCTTCCATCTGACCAATATCAACCGCCTGCATACCACCCTTGACGAATGCGGCCGTGTACGCCCCCTCGTTAAGCGTCAGCGTAATGACACCGGCAACGAACGCAGGAATCTTGGTGCCAATCAGGCTGGGAATACCAGTATATATGAAGAGTGCCAGTACCATAAGTGGCAGACCCCGGAAAATGTAGATGAACACCGTCGCGATACCCTGGGCCCAACGGTTGGGGATGACTCCGACCAGGCCGATGATGATCCCGATGATGGTGGCACCCACAATGCCGACAAAGGTGAGTTCAATGGTCTTACCGAGGCCGCCCATGAGCGTGCCCCAGTTGGATTTGAGCAGGCCGATAAATGAATTGTCCGTATCCTGGCTAACTTTGTTCTTCTTGGCCTGGGACTTGGTGGAGCCGTTGCCGACGTACTTGCTGATGATTTGATCGTACTTGCCGTTGGCCCGCAGCTTTTTCAGCCCGCGGTTAATCTTGACCAGTAGTTTGTGTTGCTGAGATTTAGGCAAAGCAATCCCGTAACCACCAGTTTGGGCTGGCTTGCTGATAATGTGCAGCTTCACGCCAGTAGCCATAGCGTACTGAATAACTGGTTTATCGTCGACGCAAGCCGCCGAATTACCCGTCGTGACGTCCTGATACATGTTGTCAGAATCGTCAAAGGTGACCGTGGTAAAGCCATACTTATTCTTGACGCTGTTAGCGTAGTCCGCTGCTGCAGTACCAGTCTTGATGGCTACCCGCTTACCGCGTAGATCCTGCAAGTTTTTTAATGCTACTACCAGACTTGCCGGCAAACACGATACCGGATGGGTAGTAAGCGTCACTCATGGCGAACTTGGCTTTGCGTTCGGGCGTGATGTTCATTCCGGCAATCACGCCGTCAATTTGACCAGCTTCTAGCGACTGGACGGCCGTGTTGAAGCCCAGCTCCTTGACTTTGACCTTAAAACCCTCTTCTTTGGCAATTGCCCGAATCAGGTCGATATCAATGCCGACATAGACGTTATGTTTATTCGCGAACTCGAATGGAGGATAAGTAACATCCGTCCCAAAGGTATATGTTTTGGTTGCGGCGACAACGGGTTGCTGTTGGTTATTGGGGGCAGTCCAAATTGCGACCGCTGTAACTAACGCGCCCAACAGAACCCAGAACCATTTCTTCTTCATTACGCTTCACCACTTTCTTATTATTTATTCATTGAGTCCAGCTTACTTTTTCAGTGGCGGGCTGTCTACGCTTTCGGTCAGGTTTACTGACAAGAAAACGTTTACTAAGCAACGTTATGCAAAATTATCAACAATTTACGGCCGGTTGCCCAATTTGTCGGCTTGCGATTTTGCGGGAAAGATACTGGTATGCGTGGTAGTAATGATGCCACAGATGCCCAAAGCGGCAGCAATGACTGCGGATAGTAGCAGGACCGCCACGCGGGATGTGATGAGTCCAAACAAAATGGGTCCCACGGCACCTAACAAGTACCCCAAAGACTGCGACATACCGGATAGACGCGCCGTATCCACCGCCGTCGCAGCTTTTTTTCTGAAACAGGATGATAGCCAGGTTGAACGCGGCCCCGCTACCACAGCCCGCGATTAATGCAGCGACAACATTTGCGGTAAAGTTGGTGCCGCTAAAGAGAATGCCGAGTACGCCGAGCAGGTAGCCACCGGCGCTAATGGCTACGACGATGGCCTCACCGTGGTGCCGGTAGGCGAGCGTGGGTACCAGCAGGGAAAATGGCAGTCCGGCAAACTGGAACACCGTTGTCAGTGTGCTGGCTGCGACTTGACTAAAGCCAGCCGCTACCCAGATTGAGGGCAACCACGTTAACAGTGAATAGTAGAGCAGTGATTGTAGACCAAACACCAACATGATTGCCCACGACAATGGCGCGCTCATGATGGGGCGGAGGCGGTCGGTGTTATTGCCATTGTTCAACTTACGTGGGTGCCCGTAAAACGGCGCACATAGGGCCCAAAAAAAACGAGGGCGACGATGCTGACGGTCGAGAGTGTGGCCATGGTCGACCGACTACCAATATGCACGGACATAACGCCGGCAAAGGCCGTGGCTAACGATGCCACGATGCTCATGGTGGTGCTGTAGACGGCGGTTAACGGTCCAATTTTGGTGGGAAATTTTTCTTTGATTAAAGCGGGCAGCAACACGTTGCCCCCGGTAATGCCGACACCGACCAGCGCGGTGCCCAGTAGCAACGCCCAAGCACCGTTGATAATGCGCAGGTAACTACCACCCACGAGGATAATCATCGTTAATAGTAGTGTTTGTCCAGTCCCACGACGGATACCCAGTTGGGCCACGATTGGTGACAAGAGAGCGAACATTAACAGGGGGATGGTAGTCAGTAGTCCCGCCAGGCTGGTGGGAAGCTCCGCAGCTCGACGCACACTGTCGAGCATGGGTGGCATCATCGTGATGGGCAGGCGTAGGTTGGCGCCGATGAGTAAGATTCCGGTAGTGAGTAGAACGGTGGCACGGCGACTGGTTGTGGACATGGGCAAAGTACCTTCCTTGGTTATCTGTTGGTTTCAGGTTACCACACGCGTTGCCCGCTGACGTTTTTTTTGTCGTTACGGGCTGCATTTCGGTGCTTCCCCAAGGCTGGATTATTGTGGTCGTGCCTAGCTTTGAAGTCAAACGGTATGTTTTTCAAATTGGCAACTGTTATTCCCCTGGTTATGGTGGGGCCATCACGCATTAGCTCGAAGCGGTTTGCAGGTATGGGGCGGGGTGGTGTGTGAAAATTCACTTTAATTGGGGGAAGCTTGATGGAACGGCAAGAGTTAAGGGACTTGAAGGCGGCGATTGATGATGATCGGCTCCTTGAACAAAATTTTATGCGGTATATCCGCATACCACGGCGCTTAATTGGCCTCTACAATATCCGCGGTTTTGACCGCGCGGACTGGTATCAGGAGGCGCGGATTGCGCATCTAACGGCGGTACGACAGTTTGACGGTGATGGGGGATCGCAATTTGGCTGTTACTACCGCATGATCCTGTCGGCACATTTCTACTCCTTGATGCGCCGGGCGATGGCCCAAAAGCGGATTGGAGATTTGTACGCCCAGCCGCAGGGCATTGTCGGTGAAGAGGAAGAGGGCATTGGTGGTGGCCAGTATCCGCGCCATAGTTCGGTTGAGGGTGACTGCGTAATTCGGGCTGGTATTGAAGAGCTGTGGGGTCGGTTGAGCAGTACCGAGGCCGAGGCCCTGCGGTTAACGTTGTCCGGCAGACAGAGCACAACTCGTCGGCACCGCCAGGCGATGGGGCGGGTGCGGGCAAAGATGGTAGAGTTTTTGTACGCGTGAAGATTGTCTGGAACCAAGCGCTAATGTCCGGCCTTCGTTAAACATGCGGGTGCGCGGGGTACTGCGACTTTGTGGACCACTCCACGGTGACCGCTGCTAGGGCGAAACCTCCAACCGCAAAAACCGCGGTTTCCGGTGCGACTTAGAGCCTGCCTGCCAAGTACGGGCAGCCAGTCTCTAAGCTCGTCGCGCCGTACATCGCTGCGCTCTTACGGCGGCAAGCCCCCAACAGCGGTCACCGTTCCGGGTCCAGTCGTCTCCGCACCCCACGGCACCCGCCCCGGCTAGAACCACACTTACGAATGGGTTTATGGTCGATGGGCTATTAAATCCCACTATAGTGTAAGTTGGTTGCATAACTTACCAACTATCGGGACCCCGCGGGTGGATGTTGGGACGGAGGCGTAGGACACGTAAGCCGCAGTCCCAACGGCCACCCGCGGTTTTGTAACCACCAAACCTTCTAACTGCAGTGACTTAACTGTAGTGATTACGCTATGGTCTATGGTTGGGTTGGCGAAGTGGTTGCGACTCCGCGGGCACTCGTGGTAAACTGTTGAGGATATTATTAGAGGAGGTGCGCCATGAGTGTCCGCAAAGTAGCGATGGCATGCAGCGTGTGCGGCCACCGGAATTACTTTATTCCGGAAAAAAAAGGAGCGCACCGAGCGCTTAACGTTAAATAAGTTTTGTAAGTACTGCGGTAAAGTCACGCCGCATCAGGAAACACGGTAAGGAGATAGCTATGAACTTCATCAAGGGTGTATTTCACGAAATGAAAATGACAACCTGGCCGACATGGAAGGAAAACCGTCGCGACACCACGACGGTTATCATCACGTCGATTATCTTTGCCGTTTACTTTGCATTGTGCGACTGGGCAATCACTGCTATTTTGGAGAAGTTTGTTTTTTTAGCTAATCCAGCGTCCTGCTCGTGACAACGTACGGATAATTTGTTAAGATTAAAGCATCTTGAAACCAATACCCACGGGTGGCGGTTTTTTTTATTTGCTCACGCGCATCGCGATTGAAAGGAAGACAACAATGGAATCATCTTCAAAGCAATGGTACGTACTACATACGTACGCTGGTTACGAAAACAAGGTTAAAACTAACCTCGAGTCCCGAGCCGCCTCAATGAACATGGAGGATTACATCTTCCGCGTTATTGTGCCAGAAGAAGAACAGCACAAAATTAAGGACGGCAAGGACAAGGTTGAGGTTGAAAAGACCTTCCCTGGTTACGTTCTGGTCGAGATGGTGATGACGGACGAATCATGGTTTGTGGCCCGTAACACGCCTGGCGTAACTGGCTTTGTCGGCAGTCATGGTGGTGGGAGTAAGCCCGCTCCGCTGATGCCTGATGAGGTGGAGAAGATTCTACGCGAAATCGGGATGAGCACGCGGAACTTGGACGTTGAGTTTGCGGTTGGCGAAAAGGTGCAGATTATTGATGGGGCCTTTTCCGGAATGGCCGGCACCGTTACGGAAGTCGACAAGGAACACTACAAGTTACGCGTTAACATCGAAATGTTTGGCCGCGAAACGAGTGCGGAACTCGACTTTGCCCAGGCTGACAAATTCTAAATTAATTGGTCAAACCAAAAAGGGGCTGTGCCAAAAGGCGGTTAGCTCCCGATATACAAGACGCATCAGTGAAAATCCCGAACTTAGGATTTCTGCTGATGCCGTCTTTTATGTTAGGGAGCTGCCTTTTGGCGCGCGACCACGATGTATCGTTTGTGTGCTAAAGGCTTCTATCACAATCCCTTTTTATTTATGTGTAATTTAACGCACGGGTACGGGCACCTCAACAATCCGTTGATCGCCCGTAACGATGGTTGCACGGCCGTTCGTTAGTTCCGTGAGCTGCGCGGTCACCGCCGTAATGTCTGCCGCCGGTACGTAGACGGTGGTGGTCACGTCCGCCAAGAATGTGGGTTCCTCCTCGGCCCAGCCATGTTCGGCCAAGAACGCTGTTAGTGGCTGATAGGTAGCGTAATCAACCGTAATGTGCAACGCGATGCGTGGCTCGAGCGCGACGATGCCCAGAGCCTGAATCGCGGTTGTGACCGCTTGGGTGTACGCCCGAATTAGTCCGGAAGCCCCCAACTTAACGCCGCCAAAGTAGCGGGTGGTCACGGCAGCCGTATCGGTCAAATTGTGTACTTGAAGGCCTCGCAAAGTGGGTGCACCGGACGTGCCGGAGGGCTCACCGTCGTCGCTAGCGCGTTCAATCAGCGGTGCGTCCCCGAAACGGGCTGCGCTGACGTTGTGGTTAGCCTTTTTGTTGGCTGTGCGCGCCTCGGCCACAAAGTCGTCGAATTCGTCTTGGTTATGTACGCGGCGAATGGTCGTGATGAACCGCGATTTTTTTGATTATAATTTCGGCACTGCCATTTTTGGCGATAGTTTTTGCGACCATTTCGGCTAAATCTCCTTTTGAGGTGATACAGAATGGTTGAAACGGATTTATGGCCCGCACTGGCTGGACAACAACTAACTGAACGTGAGGCCATTAATGCGGGCATTCCCGCCAATAGTTTAGCACAAGTACCCGCCGTGTCCGCTGTTGAGGCAGACAAGCATGGCTGGCAATGTGCTCGTTGTCAGGCATGGTCGCCGGCAAAGGTGTCTACTTTGCCAGCAGGATGGGGTTACTGCGCGGAGTGTATCGTGCTCGGTAGGCTAACGAGTCAGGACAAACTGTACCGGTTCCCGCCCGATTCGAAGCCCGAACAGCCAAATCTTACAATGACGTGGTCGGGACAGCTAACCCCGGAGCAGGACCGTGTGGCGCGGGAGCTGATTGGAGCGTTTAAAGCTGGAGAACGCCGATTATTGTGGGCGGTAACTGGCGCTGGCAAAACGGAAATGCTCTTTCCCGTCATTGAGCACGCATTACGCACGGGCGGGCGGGTGGCCATCGTGTCCCCGCGGGTTGACGTGATTCTGGAACTGGCCCCGCGTCTGCAACAAGCATTCGCGGATGTTGAGCAGGTTGTGCGCTACGGCGGTACCGGCCCCGCGGCCTCCGTCCCCCTAGTGCTGGCGACGACGCACCAGTTGCTGCGGTACCGGGCGGCCTTTGCACTAGTGGTCGTCGACGAGGTGGATGCCTTCCCCTACACAACGGAACCGATGCTGGCGCGCGCGGTTGACCAGGCCGCGGCCGGTGCCGTGCTCTACCTAACGGCGACACCTGGAGCGGACTTGCTGCGACAGGTGCGCCGCCATCAACTCGCCGTTAGCTACCTGCCACGGCGATTTCACGGGGCGCCTTTGCCTGAACCACGGGTCACCCTCGCGCCGGACGGTGGGGTGGGGATGCCCGGCCGGTTAGTGCGTTTGGTGCGGGAGGTGATGAGCAAAGACGGTTCGCAAGTCATGATCTTTGTGCCGGCGATTCGACAGCTGCAGCGCGTGCAAACGGCGCTGGCTAACCGCGATATCCCCGCGGAGACCGTCTATGCCGGCGACCCCCGGCGTGCAGAGAAGGTCCAGGCATTCCGCAAAGGGCAACCGCGGGTACTTGTGACGACCACCATTCTGGAGCGGGGCGTCACCATCTACAATTGTGCCGTCATGGTTCTGCACGCCGATACTGCTTTGTTTGGCGTATCCGCTCTGGTGCAGATGGCCGGACGGGCTGGACGCGACCGGGACCACCCCGATAATTCGGTGTGGTACGTATGTACGCACTATACGGTGAACATTCGGGGCGCGTTGCGGCAGATTAAGCACCTCAATGCGCGTGGTGCGGACAAATGAGGTGCTGCTTGTGTCAGCGTCCGTTAACTCAAAGCTGGTCGTTAAAGTTATTGCTGAGCGCTGAGCCGCTGGTTCCACCGAGCTTGTGTAGTGAGTGTCGCGGGGGCTTCACCGTCATCGATCAGGAAAATATTTGTGCGGGGTGTGGACGGCCGCTGGTGGACCGTTTATGCAGTGATTGTCAGTATTGGCAACAACGTGACGGCATTAGCCTGCATAATCGGGCCGTGTATCACTATAACGACAATCTGAAGGACTTGATGCACCAATACAAAGCTGTGGGTGATTACCGGTTGCACGTGGCCTTTCAGTCTGACCTCATGGGCCTGTGTCGGCGGGTTGGGCGGTTAGTGCCACTCACAACCGAGCCGGAGCATTTTGCGCGCCGGGGGTTCGACCCGGTGTTGGGATTGTTCGGTCACCTACCACTGTGGCCGTGCTTGGCAAAGGGCAACACCGACCAACCCCAGGCCCGCAAAAAACGGGGGGCACGCTTGCGGACACCGCAGAGCTTTACATGCACGGCGACCTTGAGTGAATTACAACGGGTGAAACATATTTGTTTAGTCGACGATTTGTACACGACAGGTACAACCCTCCATCACGCCGCCGCAGCGCTACGTGACGCGGGTTACCGCGGGCAGATTACTTCCAGAACATTAATTCGGTAACAACTTTGTGAAAAAGATAATTGTTTCACTAGCCGGGTAACGGTATAATGAATTTAAGGAAGTTAAGCGCTTCCGCATTTACCCGTCACCGTTGAGTAACGGTGACCGAAAGGGGAGAGGTTTTATGCTTACTTACAATGTACGTGGTGAGAACATCGAGGTTACCGAGGCGATTCGGAACTACGTGGAAAAGCGTATCAACAAGTTGAATAAGTACTTCAACGAGGGTGCACAGGCGATTGCGCATGTGAACCTGAAGGTCTACTCCAACAAGCAGGCCAAGGTCGAGGTAACGATTCCCATGCCGTACCTAACGTTGCGCGCTGAGGAAACGAACCCAGACCTGTACGCGTCGATTGACCTGGTGACGGATAAGTTGGAACGCCAGATCCGTAAGTTTAAGACCAAGATTAACCGGAAGTCCCGCGAAAAGGGCTTTGCCGACTTGGTGGAAACGCCTGAGGAACCAGATTTGGAAGAGGCCGACGATGATTCAACGGACGCGGCCGACCTGAACGTGTCCGGACAAAGCGGGTAGCGTTGAAGCCGATGGACTCCCAGGAAGCCATCTTGCAAATGGACATGTTGGGCCACAACTTCTTCATCTTCGAGGATGCGGAAACGAACGG
This sequence comes from Lacticaseibacillus pantheris DSM 15945 = JCM 12539 = NBRC 106106, assembly GCF_001311175.1. Lineage (GTDB taxonomy): Bacteria > Bacillota > Bacilli > Lactobacillales > Lactobacillaceae > Lacticaseibacillus > Lacticaseibacillus pantheris. The sequence goes on from NZ_BBAI01000009.1 coordinate 55,982, forward strand.
CACGAGCATCGTGTACAAGCGCCGCGATGGCCGGTACGGTTTAATCGAAACCGACGAATAATTGAACATTTTACGGGCGGACTCCCTTTGCGGGGAGCCCGCTTTTTGGTGTGGTATGGCGGCAGCGTAGGCCGGGCTGGTGAACTGCGGCTTATGTTCGGTGTGAACACGCGGGTGGAGTTTGGGGTTGCGGCTTACGTACCCTCCGCCGTGATTGCTACACCCGCACGCTCCAGCCCGTGCCGGGCTTCCCACGAATCTTGGAGCCAAAGGAGCCCACTTTGTCTCCAAGATTTGCCGCTGTAACTCGCTGCGCTCCTAGGGCTGGCTCCGCCAGACCGTCGAATTAACTCCCAGTAAGGTGCTAAAGCACCAACTGGAAGTAAACGCACAGCGCTTTGGGGTTGCAGCAGCCACGTCTCCGGGCACGATGCCTCCACCCCAAACCCCGCCCGCGGTTCCCGATACGTCGTGGTGGTTACTCTTCTTCCGAGTGCAAATGCTAGGCTGTCAGGCCTAGGCGTCCTCCCACCCTAGGAATAAAACGTGGGGAGGTGGAAGTCGGCATAATCGGCGCGTCAAGGGGTACCCATTCAGGTCAAACAGTATTCTGTAACAGCTGCTGAATTATATTTGAGCGGTATGTGCTTCTGACATGACGAATGACAGTCCCGGCTAGTTTATTATGGAGGTCTAACACCGGTAATGGTCTTACATCCGCGTAGTGACGGGTGCCGGCAAAGCGGTGGCGGGGTGGAGGTGTCGTTTCCATAGTTGTGGTTGCTACAAAAGTAGTGTGAGGCCGCGTCGGTCGGGTTGGTGAGTGGAGACGTGTGGGTCGGAGCGGTGGCCACTGCCGGGGTGTAACGCCGTAGGAACGTAGTGACGTACGGCGCGACGAATTCTGAGACCGGCCGGCGGGTTTCCGGGCAGGCTCAGAATCGCACCTCCAACTCGCATGCACTTAGCGAGTTGGAGGTTTCGCCCTAGCAGTGGATTACCGCGGAGTGCCCACGAAAGCCGTAACTCACCAGCCCGGCCTACGCTGCCGCCGACCACTACCGTAGCAATCACGGCGCAGGGCACGTAAGCCGCAACCCCACCGCCACTTTGCTTGCACAACCATGCCAGTGGATACGCACGTTACAAAAATGTTACCTTCCATTAGTACAAATGCAATGGTATCAATGTTACAATTAGCAAGATGCTGTACGCACTTCTAGTGTGGGAGAGGATTTACTAATGCCAAATATGATTCGTAAATGGGTTGAAAGTGATGCCCGTGAAGTGAAAAGAATCGGCAAGATTGCCGACCAAGTCATGAGCTACGCTGATGAATTTGCCAAGCTGTCCGATGAGGAAATTCAAGCTAAGACGCCCGCATTTAAGGAGCGCCTAGCTAAAGGGGAAACCCTGGATGATATTTTGCCGGAGGCCTTTGCGGTTGCCCGTGAAGGTGCGCGTCGGGTTCTGGGACTGTACCCTTACCGCGTGCAAATCATTGGTGGTATTACCCTGCATGAGGGTAACATTGCCGAAATGAAAACCGGTGAAGGTAAGACGCTGACTGCCACGATGCCGGTGTACCTCAACGCCCTCTCTGGGTTGGGTGTGCACGTTATCACGGTCAACGAATACCTGAGTGAACGTGACGCCACCGAAATGGGTGAACTGTACAACTGGTTGGGCCTGTCCGTTGGCCTGAACCTGAGCGACAAGTCCCCCGAAGAGAAGCGTGAGGCTTACAACTCCGACATCACGTACTCAACCAACAGTGAACTCGGTTTCGACTACCTCCGTGATAACATGGTGGCCTACAAGGAACAGATGGTTCAACGCGGGTTAAACTTTGCCGTTGTCGATGAAGTGGATTCAATCCTGATTGATGAAGCCCGGACGCCACTGATTATTTCCGGTGGTGCCACTAAGTCGACCGGCCTGTACGTCCGCGCAGACGCCTTTGTGAAGACACTCAAAGAAACTGAAGATTTCAAAATTGACTGGTCAACCAAGACCATTGGGTTGACGGAGTCCGGGATTATTAAGGCCGAATCACACTTCGGTTTGGATAACCTTTACGACACCGAAAACACGGCCCTGACCCACCACTTGGACCAGGCGTTGCGCGCCAACTTCATCATGCAGCGCGACATTGATTACATGGTCAAAGACGGTGAGGTTTTGATTGTTGATTCCTTTACCGGTCGTGCCATGGAGGGTCGGCGTTTCTCTGATGGCCTGCACCAGGCAATTGAGGCCAAAGAAGGCGTGGAAATTCAGGATGAAAACCAGACCATGGCCAACATCACGTACCAAAACCTGTTCCGGATGTACACCAAGCTGTCCGGGATGACTGGTACGGCGAAGACCGAAGCCGAGGAATTCCGCGAAATTTACAACATGTTGGTTATTACCATCCCGACCAACAAGCCCGTTATTCGTTTGGACGAAGCGGACGTGTTATACCCGTCATTAGATAGTAAGTTCAGTGCCGTTGCTGCGGATATTGAGCGCCGCCACAAGAAGGGCCAGCCCGTGTTGGTTGGTACTGTGGCCATCGAATCCAGTGAGCGCTTGAGTGACCTGTTGGACCAGATGAACATTCCGCATACCGTCTTGAACGCCAAGAACCACTTGAAGGAAGCCGAAATTGTTATGAACGCGGGCCAGCGCGGTGCCGTCACGATTGCCACCAACATGGCTGGTCGTGGTACGGATATCAAGCTGGGACCCGGCGTGAAGGCTTTGGGTGGCCTCGCCGTGTTGGGTACTGAGCGGCACGAATCGCGGCGGATTGATAACCAACTGCGTGGCCGTTCTGGTCGTCAGGGTGACCCGGGGATTACCCAGTTCTACTTGTCCCTTGAGGATGACCTGATGAAGCGCTTTGGTTCGGACCGGATCAAAGCTGTCCTGCAGTCGTTACAGGTTGCGGATGACGACCAGGTAATCAAGTCCCGGATGGTTAGCCGTCAGGTTGAATCAGCACAAAAGCGGGTTGAAGGTAACAACTACGATACCCGTAAGCAGACTCTGCAGTACGACGACGTGATGCGTGAGCAACGCGAGGTCATCTACAAGCAGCGGCAACAGGTGATTGACGAAACAACCACCCTGAAGCCTGTGCTGATGGCGATGATTGAACGGACCGTCAACCGCATTGTGGACACCCACATTCAGGGGACGGATGCTTCTAAGTGGGACAGTGAGGCTTTGCTTGACTGGGTTCACGCCAACATGGTGCCCGATGAGGCTTTCACCCAGAAGGATATCGATGGACACTCCGCTGATGAAATTAAGGCGAAGTTGATGTCGCTAGTTGAGGCCAACTACCAGGACAAAGCCGAGCAGATTCCCGATAAGGCACAGATGCTGGAATTTGAAAAGGTGGTTATCCTGCGCGTGGTTGATTCTCTGTGGCCCGACCACATTGACGCGATGGATCAGCTCCGTCAGGCAATCGGCCTGCGTGGTTATGGGCAGATGAACCCACTGGTTGAATACCAGGAAGAAGGGTTCCGGATGTTCGAAGAGATGGTTGGCGCCGTTGATGAGAACACGACCCGTCTGTTCATGAAGGCGCAGATTCGTCAAAATATTGAACGTTAAACCACACGTTCTGTGGCGTGTTGCAGCCAGCCGGTCCTTGGACTTGCTGGCTGAACGCGTGTCAGGGGCAGTATGGAAATAGTTATGTTGTCACAGGCTTCGTCTGATTGGCAACATAACTTTGTACATAATAGTTATGAGTGAGGATTATCAACATGGAATTAAGCCAAATTCGTAATGCGTTAACTGATTTGGGCGCAAAGATTGCCCAGTTTAGGGGGTCGCTTTGACCTCGATGCGCTGAACGAAAATATCAGTGTGAATGAAGCCCAAATGGCCGCGCCCGGCTTTTGGGACGACGCGGAGTCCGCGCAGGCCGTGATTGATGCCACCAACGTGATGAAGAGCAAGCATGATGCTTTTTACCGTCTGAGTGACGCGGTGGATGACCTCCAGGCTGCGTACGAGTTACTGCAGGAAGAGCCCGACGCGGAGCTACAGGCAGAGACTGAGCAGCAGTTGAGTCAGCTGCAGGAAGCCATGCAGAAGTACGAGCTGAACTTGCTGCTGGATGGGCCGTACGATGATAGCAACGCCATCTTGGAAATCCATCCGGGCGCTGGTGGGACTGAGGCGCAGGATTGGGGCAGTATGCTGTTGCGGATGTACCAACGCTGGGCGGATCAAAACGGCTATAGCGTTGAAGTGGCGGATTATCTAGCCGGCGACGAGGCGGGGTTAAAGAGCGTTACCTTGCTGATTAAGGGTACCAACGCCTACGGAATGCTGCGCGGCGAGAAGGGTGTACACCGGCTGGTTCGAATCTCACCGTTTGATTCCGCGTCACGCCGCCACACCAGCTTTGCTTCGGTTGACGTGATGCCGGAACTCAATAAGGACATCTACGTTGACTTGCGGTGGGATGACATCAAGATGGAAGTATTCCGCAGTAGCGGGGCCGGTGGGCAGCATATTAACAAAACCAGTTCCGCCGTCCGGTTAATTCATATTCCTACCGGCTTGGTCACCAGTTCGCAGGCCGAGCGGTCACAGTTTCAGAACAAAGAAACGGCTTATAACATGTTGAAGGCCAAGCTCTACCAGAAGGAACAGGAAGAGCAGGAACGGCGGGAAGCGGAGATTCGTGGTGTGCAACTCGACACCGCCTTTGGTTCGCAAATTCGGTCGTACGTGTTCCACCCGTATACGATGGTGAAGGATCACCGTACCGATTATGAAACTGGCAACGGCCAGGCAGTGATGGACGGCGACTTGAATCCGTTTATCTACGCGTACTTACAGTGGCAATTAGCACAGAAGAATCCCGATTGAGGAAGGAAGGTTCCGCAAAATGATTGTGTTTGATAAGGTCACTAAGACCTATGACAACGGCGTGACCGGGGTCAAAAACCTGTCCCTAAAGGTTCAGCAGGGTGAGTTTGTTTATATCGTTGGGCAAAGTGGGGCCGGGAAGTCGACCCTGATTAAGATGTTGTACCACCAGTTGGTACCAACCAGTGGACAGATTACGATTAACGACTTTGACTTTGGCACGATGAAGCCGCAGGACGTACCAATGCTCCGCCGGTCGATGGGGGTCGTGTTCCAGGACTTCAAGTTGCTGCCCCGGATGACCGTCTTTGAAAACGTTGCGTACGCCATGCAGGTTATTGAGACGCCCGAGGATGACATCAAGCCCCGTGTGCTGGATGTGCTCAAGCAAGTTGGCTTGGAGCAAAAAAATTCGGCGTTTCCCGAATGAATTGTCTGGTGGTGAACAGCAACGTGTGTCCATCGCCCGGGCGATTGTGAACAAGCCCACGGTGGTCATCGCTGACGAGCCGACCGGGAACCTGGATCCGGATACGAGTGAAGAAATCATGGATATCCTGGACCGCGTTCACGGCGCCGGGACGACGGTCATCATGGCGACGCATAACCGGGATATTGTTAATTCGCGTAAGCACCGAGTAATTGAGATTGCCGGTGGTGCCATTGTTCGTGACGAAGCAGAGGGGGCTTACGAAGTTGAAAACTAACGTGATTAAGCGGCACGTCCGCGACAGCTTAAAGAGCCTACGCCGGAACGGCTGGATGTCCGTCGCATCCATCTCGGCCGTCACGGTGACTTTGTTCATGGTCGGTATTTTTCTGGCCGTCTTGTTTAACGTGAACCACGTCAGCCGTCAGGTCGAAAACGACGTCCGGGTCCGCGTGTACGTTGAGCGGAAGACCCCGCAGGCCGCCAAGGACAAATTGTCTAAGCAGCTCAAGAAGATTCCGCACGTTCAGAAGGTGACGTACCGTTCCCGTAATGCCGAGTTAAATTCCATTGTGAGTGGTTACGGTTCAGAATGGAACATGTTCAAAGGTGACGATAACCCACTGAACGACGTTTACATTCTGAAGACGAAGAACTCGGCCAGCACGATGGCGGTCACGAAGAAAGCCCGCAAGTTGGCTAACGTGGCATCAGCTAGTTATGGTGGTGATACGGCCCGCAAGCTGTTCAGAGTAGCGGCTAAGGTGCGCAACTGGGGCGTTGCTTTCACGGTGCTGTTGTTACTGGTAGCGGTATTCCTGATCAGCAACACTATCCGTATCACGATTATGTCCCGACGCGAAGAGATTGCGGTTATGCGCTTGGTCGGGGCGACTAACGGCTACATCCGCTGGCCTTTCCTACTAGAAGGCGCATGGACGGGGCTGTTCGGCTCGCTTATCCCAATTATCATTGTCGACATGGGTTACGGGGCCGTTGTGAGCCACAGTGGCCTGAGCGTCGCGGCCAACGGTTACGCGTTCTTTAACACGATGCCGTTCCTGTTCTGGTTGGACCTATTACTTGCCGGTATCGGAATTGTGATTGGTGCCGCCGGGGCCGGGCTGTCGATGCGTCGTTACCTCAAAGTTTAAAGTGATATCCATGAAACCGCGGCCGGTTGGGTCGCGGTTTTTGATTGGTTATATGCAAAAGATTATTGAGGATAAATTTCAGCGCTAGGTATAATTAAGCCGCCACTTTGTCATGAATCGTTGCCCTGTCCCCCAGTGTAGTTTGGTATACTTGCAGTAAACAAGTGGAGGTGTCATTGCAGTGGGAGTGATCCAGTTTGACCTATTATTTTTGGTGAGCACCATCTTGATTGCCCTCGTTGTCCGCATTCGTGCGGGGCGGCGGCTGCAGCACGAGCGCGCAGCTGTGCGGCTGGCGGTGACCCGCGACCTCCTCGAAGAAGGGTACTACTGGTTGGCGACCCTGTTGCCGGGGATATTGATGTCCGTCCTGTTAATCGTACTCGGCGTCACAATACCCACCGCGGTTGGCATCACCTTTGCCGCACTCGCGTTGATCATGGCGCTGGTGATGCCCGGATTTTCGCCACTATATCTAGGGCTGGTTGGTGCCATTGTCTGGGCCATTCCGCATGGATGGTGGTCGGCAATCGGGTTACCCAGCGGCACCCCGGCAAAGTGGGCCCCCGGCACGCTACTGATTGTGGGCCTAGCCTTGCTAGTCAACGCCTATACGGCCTGGCGGGGGCACCGACCTGTCTCCTCACCCCGCGTGGTTAGTCGTGGCGGGCAGACTTGGGCGCGGTACCGGGTGCGTCAGCTACTGTGGTTACCGCTCATACTGCCGGTGCCCGGCACGTGGCTGGCGGCGTTGCCGTGGTGGCCGCACCTAGGTCTGGGACTCAGCCAGGGCCACTTTGCCCTACTGGCCTTGCCGCTATTCCTCGGTTTCGGTTTTACCCACCAACAGGCAAAGTCGCGGCCGGCGCTTGTTTGCACCGCGTGGGTTGAGGGCGTGGTGGGGCTCGTTACGGTGATAGCCGCTGCGTTTGTGTACGCCGATGTGGTTAAGGCGACACCAGTAATTTTGGGCGTCGCGCTGCTGAGCTTGGGTGCCCTCGTTACTTTGTGGGTACTACGGCGGTCGCACCCCGAAGTCACGCTGGTGCGTCCTGGCGTCCGCGTGGTGGGGGTGGTGGCTGATACGCCGGCTGCGCGCATGGGTTTAGTCCCGGGCGACGTCGTGTTACAGTGTAACGGGGCGGACGTGACGGACACCGCATCACTTTATAACGCGTCACAACATCTGGGTACCTTTTGCCGGCTGCGAGTGCAGGATACGGCCGGCGAATTTCGGCTGGTGGAGACCGCTATTTACACGGGCACGCCGCACCTTTTGGGCATTATCACCTTTCCGGAGGATTAATGATGAAGAAAATTCTGGTAGTGGACGACGAACCAGCAATCGTTACTTTGCTTAAATACAACCTCGAGGCCGAGCACTACGCGGTGACCTCGACCGGCGACGGCCAGGACGCCGTGGCTCTAGCGCTGAATAATGAGTTTGATTTTATTATTTTGGACCTCATGCTACCCGGAATGGATGGCATTGACGTCACGAAGGAGTTACGCAAAGCCGACGTGACCACGCCCATCATGATTTTGACCGCCAAGGATTCTGAGGCCGACAAAATTATTGGTTTGGAACTGGGGGCAGATGATTACGTCACCAAACCGTTTTCACCCCGCGAAATCATCGCGCGTATCAAGGCCATCGAGCGCCGGGTGGGTAACGCCAAGGACGATGGGGCCAAGGTATTGAAAGTTGGCGAGTTAACCATTGAGCCGTTGAACCACCGGGCCACGATGCGGGGTGAACGTCTGCACCTGACGCCCAAAGAATTTGAGTTACTGCAATACTTTGCTACTCACCACGGGAAGATTTTGTCCCGTGACGTGCTACTGAACGGGGTGTGGGGGTACGATTACCCTGGTGAGACCCGGATGGTGGACATTCAGGTGAGTCATTTACGGGAAAAAAAATTGAGCGTGACCCTAAGCACGCGGAATATTTACAGACCGTCCGTGGCTTTGGTTACCAATTGGAGGATCCCAATGCTTAAACATGCGCGTCGACGTTTTATAGTGATAGCCCTGCTAGCGATAGCGGGCTTTTTTGCCCTTATCACCCTGCAAAATACGATTCTGGCGCAAAAACAGTACGATACTTACCAGCAAATGGCGGTGGTCGCCAAGGCTGGCGGTCACCAGGAGCAAGAATTGGGGCGGATAACGGAAGTCAATTTGGACGGTAAATCCCACATTGCGGCGGTGGTGCAGGACCGTATTCGGAGTGGGGATGACCTGCGCAATCATAGCCACGTGTACATTCACCTCAACGGTAAGCGGCAGTTTGTGTACATTTCTTCAGGCAAAGACGGTAACTGGGGTTTGTTGGCCGAGCTGGAACGTCGGCACTGTTGGCGTGAAGCAAGGTATCATTTACGCCGTTATTTACTGGGCGTTGGTGGCCCTCCTACTGGTCTGGAGCGCCCGGGACGACCGGCATTTGAAATCCGAAATTAACGCGTTGGCGGATAACATCCACCGCGTGCGGTATGACCACCACGCCCATCCGTTACTGGTGCCACCGAGCTCACGAGTTTACCCGCTGGCCTACCAAATTCAGGGCTTGGAGGGTGACGTTACGCACTGGCGCCGGAAGCTGACGGTGCGTTCGGAACGGTTCGTGCAGTTAGTGGATCACCTGCGCAAGGGGTCATGTTGATTAACGGTCAGCGTCAAGTAACCATTGTGAACACTGCCATGGCGACTTTGCTGGGCCACGAAATTAGTCGGCAACGCCACCCGTACGTTGATGATATCCAGACCTTTGCCTTGAGCAGAATGATTGAACACACGGCGCGTGATGGTGAAAGTCGGCACGAGGAAATCCAGATTCAGGATGGTACGGTTGACGTTGATGCGACGACGGTGGCCATTCGGAAGGGCCCAGATGAACTCCAGGTGCTGGTGATTCTGTACGACGTGACGTTCATGCGCAAAGTCGAACAGATGCAGTCCGACTTTGTCCAGAATGTGAGCCACGAGTTGAAGACGCCGGTAACCGCCATCGCCGGCTTTGCGGAAACACTACTGGCGGGGGCTAAAGATGATCCCGAGGCGCTGGACAACTTTTTGCACATCATTCAAAGCGAATCCCAGCGGCTATCCCAGTTGATTCAGGATACGCTGGCGCTGTCGCGCGTTGGTGAAAGCAACGACCATATTGAGAAGGTCACGATTGCGCCGCTAGTCCAAAACGCGCTGAATAGTATTCAGCAGCCGATTGCCGACCGGAAATTACACGTGAATGTTGAGCTAGATGCCGACCTGGCGTTGGAAACTAACAAGAGCAAGTTGAGTCAAATTGTGCGTAACCTAGTCAATAACGCCGTCTTTTACAATAAAGATGGGGGTACGTTATCAATCGTCGGCGTGCGAACTAACGGTGGCATTCGGCTACAGGTTTCGGATACCGGTGTCGGTATCGCCGACGACGAACAGCAACGGATTTTTGAGCGGTTCTACCGTGTGGATAAAGCACGGTCACGGAATAGTGGCGGTACTGGTTTAGGACTGGCGATTGTCTCCGAACTGGTGGAAGCTTTGGGTGGATCCATCCACTTGGCTAGCCAACTGGGCGTGGGTAGCACGTTTACGGTTGCTTTACCGAACGCGACCCCCACAAAGTAAAAGTCGATACAATTGTTTGGCGGCACTTGACCTTTCGGGAACGTTGTCGCACACACCAGAGCCAGACTGGGTAGTTTAAGTAGTTAGTTATTTGTTAGCTGTAGCGGTAATAACTTCCGTTAGAAATTTATGTGGTGGCAACACCGCCTTTTACATTAGAACCGTCACCACTGAAGCTTCAGGCGCTTGGTGGTGACGGTTCTTTATTGATGTGTATATACAGATTGTGTCAATGTTAAAAAAAGTTATTGTGCTGACGCCAATTTATTTTAGGTTTGGGTGCACCCCATGTAGGTCCGCTTGGCGGTAATCAAGTGGAGGTGCGGGGGTGGTGGTTGGTCGCTGTATGGGGCTGCGATAGCAGCGCCGTAGAAACGAAGTGCCGTACGGCGAGACCAGCTCAGAGACTGCGGGCGGGTTTTGCCCGTAGGCTCTGAGTGGCAGCGGAAGACTGCGGAGCAGGCTGAAGCTTTCACCCTTTCAGCGACCAACCACCACCCCAGCACCGGAGCTTGATTACCGCCAAACGGACCGGCGGCACTCACAACCCCCCCAATCGCAACGAGGATTTACACAACCATTACAGTAACGTGACTGTGGCATTTACCAACGAACAGTACACTGATAATAGACAGAATGTGTGGAGGTAGCACCGTGAAGAAGCTAGGCCTATTCACAGTATTAATACTCATGCTGGTTGGTTTGACCGCCTGCAAATCCAGCGGGAGCGGCGAATCAATTACCGTAGTGGGTAGTTCTGCGCTTCAGCCGCTTGTGGAAGCGGCCGGCGAGCAGTACGCCAGCGACCACTACGGCGTTTTCGTGAACGTTCAGGGTGGTGGGTCCGGCACCGGGCTATCCCAGATTCAGCAAGGCGCAGTTTCCATCGGTAACTCCGACCTCTTTGCCAGCGAGAAGAAGGGCATCAATAGCAAAGCCCTCGTGGATCACAAAGTGGCGGTGGTTGGTATCACCCCCGTGGTGAACAAGCAGGTGGACGTGACTAACCTAACCACGCAGCAGTTACGTAACATCTTTGCCGGTAAGGTGACCAACTGGAAGCAGGTTGGCGGTAAGAACCTACCATCGTGCTGGTGAACCGGGCGCAGGGTTCCGGTACCCGGGCGACCTTTGAACGCTGGGTGATGGGGGACGTCCCAACCATGACGGCGCAGGAACAGGATTCCACCGGGATGGTGCGGCAAATTGTCGCCAGCACACCGGGCGCGATTTCGTACATGGCCTTTTCGTACGTAAACAAAGACGTGAAGACGGTCAAGGTTGACGGGGTGGCTCCGACCGAGGCCAACGTGCACTCGAACCGTTGGCATATCTGGGCGTACGAGCATATGTATACCCGCGGTGCTGCGAAGGGACTCACTAAACGTTTCATTGATTACGTTATGAGCGACCAGGTGCAACAGACGCTCGTGAAGCAGATGGGGTACATCCCTATTAACGACATGCAGATTGTACGTGACGTTAACGGTCGCGTTACGCGCCAGTAGGAGGACATGATGGAAGAAGACAAGATTCGCGCAGCCATGTTACGCAAATCGCGTGCGGCCCGCATTGAACAGCGGGGTCGGGCGATTAGTTTTGCGTGCATCGCGCTGATTGTCCTGGTCGTCGTGGCAATCTTTTACTTTGTTGCGTCTAAAGGGCTAGCGACTTTCTACCAAAACAAGGTGAACCTCTGGGACTTTTTGAGCAAAACTAGCTGGTCGCCGAGTACCACCGGACCCCACGGTAAACCCGAAGTTGGCGCCCTGCCGATGATTATTGGTAGTTTCGGCGTAACCTTCTTGGCGGCGATTGTTGCTACCCCCTTTGCCATCGGGGCGGCCTTGTTTATGACCGAAATCGCGACTAAGTGGGGTGCAAAGATACTCCAACCGGTCATTGACCTTTTGGTGGGGATCCCATCCGTTGTGTACGGGTTCATTGGCCTGAGCGTCGTGGTGCCGGCCATTCGTAACGTCTTTGGTGGGACTGGGTTCGGTATTCTGGCCGGGACGTTTGTGCTGTTTATCATGATTTTGCCGACCGTTACCTCCATGACCGTGGACGCAATTCACGCCGTACCAAGCTATTACCGTTCGGCCTCTGCGGCTTTGGGCGCAACCCGGTGGCAGACAACTTCGCGCGTAGTGTTACGGGCTGCGGTGCCGGGTATTCTGACCGGGATCGTGTTCGGGATGGCCCGCGCGTTTGGTGAAGCCCTAGCGGTACAAATGGTGATTGGTAACGCGGCCATGTTGCCAAAGGACTTGATTAGTCCAGCCAGCACCTTGACCTCCGTCTTGACCAGCGGTATTGGTAACACGGTCATGGGCAGCCTGGAGAATAACGCGCTGTGGTCATTGGCGTTGATACTATTACTCATGTCGTTGGCCTTTAACCTGGTCATTCGCTGGATTGGAAAGCGGGGTGCCCTGAAATGAACGCAAAACGTGTGGACAAAATTGCCACTGGCGTCATCAACGTCATTGCGGGAATCATTGTGCTCATCCTGGCGGGACTACTGGGTTACATCCTGGTGCGCGGGGTCCCGCACATCTCTTGGCACTTCCTGACGAGCCCGGCAAAGGCGTTCCAGGCCGGCGGGGGGATTGGAATTCAACTGTTCAACTCCTTCTACCTGTTGGTGTTGGCGATGCTGATATCGGTACCGATTTCACTCGGTGCGGGCATTTACCTATCGGAGTATGCCGGCAAAGGGCGGATAGTTGAAATTGTCCGGACGGCCATCGAAATTTTGAGTAGTTTACCCTCTGTGGTCGTGGGGTTGTTCGGTTTTCTGCTGTTTGTAATTCAGTTTAAGTTTGGGTTCTCAATCATTAGTGGCGCGCTCGCGTTGACCATGTTCAACCTACCGTTGCTGACGCGGAGCATTGAGGATTCCTTGGAACAGGTTGCGTTTAGCCAGCGTGAGGCCGGGCTGTCGCTAGGACTATCCCGCTGGGAGACCGTGATCCACGTGGTCATTCCCGAGGCGCTACCAGGAATTATCTCGGGGATGATTCTCGGTGCGGGGCGTGTCTTCGGTGAAGCCGCCGCTCTGATTTACACAGCCGGGCAAAGTGCACCCGCACTGAACTTTGCGGACTGGAATCCCTTTGATATTCAGAGCCCACTCAGCCCGATGCGTCCGGCCGAAACTTTGGCCGTGCACATCTGGAAGATCAATGCCGAGGGGATTCAGCCCGACGCGTCCGCCGTTTCCGCCGGAGCGTCGGCGGTATTGATTATTGTGGTGTTGCTATTCAACTTCCTGGCACGCCGCGTGGGTACCTTTATTTACCGTAAAATGACCGCCGCATAGCGAGAGAGGAGTGGTCGCACATGGCCAATTATTCATTAGATGACCGTTTTATCCGCGAACTACCCGGTGATGCAGAAGTGGCGGTTTCCACCGATGATCTACGGGTGTTCTATGGTGAGCACGAAGCCATTCACGGAGTATCGTTGCCGTTCGAACGCTACAAAATCACAGCGCTCATCGGTCCCAGTGGTTCTGGTAAATCGACCTATCTTCGGTCAATTAACCGGATGAACGATAATATTTATGGGAGCCGGGTTACGGGCAACATTATGTATCGGGGGCTGGACATCAACAGCAACGCGGTGGACGTGTACGAGATGCGTAAGCACATCGGTATGGTGTTCCAGCGCCCCAACCCCTTTGCTAAGTCCATTTACGACAACATCACCTTTGCCCTGAAGCGTTTTGGCACGAAGAGCAAAGCAGAACTGGATGAGATTGTCGAGACCACGCTCAAGCAGGCGGCGTTGTGGGACCAGGTCAAGGACCAACTCCACAAGAGTGCACTGGCCTTATCTGGTGGGCAACAACAGCGTTTGTGTATTGCACGCGCAATTGCCATGAAGCCGGACATTCTGTTGATGGACGAACCCGCGTCGGCTCTGGACCCAATCTCGACTGCAACGTTAGAGGACACCATGATGGCGCTCAAGGACCAGCTGACCATCATTATCGTGACGCACAACATGCAGCAGGCGGCTCGGGTGAGTGATTACACGGCGTTCTTCTATAACGGTCAGTGCCTTGAATTTGATGAGACGCGCAAAATCTTTACGCGGCCGAAGATTCAGGCGACTGACGATTACGTGTCGGGAAATTTTGGTTAATTTACTGCTTGGCAACTTAGGTACGGAGGACAATTCATGGCCAACAAGAATATCATTACCAGTAAGGACGTCCACATTTACTACGGTGACTTTGAGGCCATCAAGGGTGTTTCCATCGACTTTCCGGAACACGAAATCACGGCGCTCATTGGCCCCAGCGGGTGTGGTAAATCCACGTACCTGCGTACGCTGGACCGCATGAACGACCTGGTACCGGGTGCGCGGACGACCGGGGCCATCAAACTGGATGGCGAGGACATTTACGCACCGACAACGGACGTGGTACAGTTGCGTAAGCGGGTGGGCATGGTGTTTCAGCAGCCTAATCCCTTTCCGTTTAGTATTTACGACAATGTTGTCTATGGTTTGCGGTTAGCGGGTGTGCGGGACCGCGCTACTTTGGACGCAGCGTGTGAGCGGAGCCTCCAGCAGGCGGCAATTTGGGATGAGGTCAAAGACAAGTTGCACGACTCGGCTTTGGGCCTCTCTGGCGGGCAACAACAGCGTGTCGTGATGGCGCGGGTGCTGGCCGTGCAACCGGAAGTGATTTTGCTTGATGAGCCCACGAGTGCGCTAGACCCCATCTCATCCACGCAGATTGAGAATACGTTGCTTGAATTGCGGGACCAGTATACAATCATTATCGTGACGCACAACATGCACCAGGCGTCACGTATCTCCGACCGGACGGCGTTCTTCTTACAGGGGGACATTGTTGAGGTCGGTCCCACTAAGCAAATATTTATGAATCCACAACACAAGGAAACCGAAGATTATATTTCCGGCCGCTTTGGTTAAAAAAAACGGGGGACAAAATTTATGCGTGAGGAATTTACCGACGAGCTGAACGAGCTGCACGTACGGTTTTCAGAAATGGGGATGATGGTCAACGAGGCCATCTCCAAATCGGTGCGAGCATTTATCAATCACGATAAGGCTTTGGCGCGCCAGGTGATCGAGGAAGACGATCAGATTAACGAACGTGAAGTCGACCTGGAAAAACGCAGCTTTGAAATGATTGCTCTCCAGCAGCCGGTGGCAAGTGAGTTGCGGATGGTGGTCACGGTGATGAAGGCCGTGAACGACTTGGAGCGGATGGGTGATCACGCCGTTTCGATTGCTAAGTCCACCATCAGGGTGAAGGGCAATACCCGCGTGCCCGCGATTGAAGAAATGTTGGCCGCGATGGCCGACGCCGTCAAGGAAATGGTTTCCGAAGTCCTGGACGCCTACGTTAAGGAAGATGAGGACCGCGCCCGTTGGATTGCGGGGCAGGACCACGGAATCAACGACTTTTCCTATAACATTTACCAGGAATGTATCGCGGAGATGCAGGCGGACGCCGAGACGGTTGTCGGCGGCATGGACTACATGCTGGTAGCGTCGTACCTCGAACGGATTGGCGATTACGTCACGAACATCTGTGAGTGGATCGTTTACCTGAAGACGGGGAAGATCACGGAGTTGCAGTCGAGTGACAAAGAAGACAAGTTCTAACCCTGACGCTGGTTGATAGCGTCAACAATCAGTGGCCTGAAGAGGGCCACTTTTTTTTCATGCGTTTGTTCACTCAGTGGCGGTTCTGGCTGGTGCGGGTGCCGTGGGGTGCTGCGACTTTGTGGACCGCTCCACGGTGACCGCTGCTAGGGCGAAACCTCCAACCGGCAAAGTACGCCGGTTTCCGGTGCGAATTAAAGCCTGCCGACAAAAACCGTCGTCAGTCTTTAATCTCGTCGCGCTGTACGTCGCCTGCGGCTCCTACAGCGGTACCCCCTAACAGCGGTCACCGTTCCGGGTCCAGTCGTCTCCGCACTCCACGGCACCCCCACCGGCCAGAACCACACGTGCGGACGGATTTACGAGTGGTTCGATCAGAAACCATTGCCGAAATGATTCCTGTATTGGTTGATAACAATAGCGTATCCGTATGGCAGGGCGTATGGAGTATATACTGCTCGTGCCTATGATCTAAAAATGACGGGTAATTTCAAGGCCTAATCTCGGTCAACGGTAATCATTTCCCCATTTGGTATGTACTTTTATCGTTAGGGTTCACTTAACCCACAATCGCCCCGTTGAATGTTAGTTACAATATCAGCACTGATTATTGTGAACTCCAAGGGTGTGGTTTGGGACGGAAGTTATTTGCCGAAAGTGTGGCTTTGCTAGTAGTGTTAGGCCGCGTCGGTCGGACCGGGGAGCGGAGGCGTGTGGGGTCGGAATGGTAACCACTGCCGGGGTGTAACA
>NZ_BBAI01000010.1 GCF_001311175.1 Lacticaseibacillus pantheris DSM 15945 = JCM 12539 = NBRC 106106
CGGGCGAAGTCACCTACGGCGCCTGGGTTGCGGACGGTAGCGATACCTTCCCAGCCTTGGATAGTCCAACAGTGACGGATTACACGCCAGACCAGGTCACGGTGCCAAGCTTTAAGGATGACACGGCAGCCGATGTGGCTTAGTCGTTTACTACTACCCAACTGATCAAACGGTAACGCCAGGGAATCCAAAGAATCCGGACACACCAGTTGACCCGAAAAACCCCGACGGGCCAAAGTACCCCGCAGGGGTGGACCAGGACAGCCTGAACCGGACGGCCACGGAAACTGTGCGTTATGTGGACCAGAATGGCCAAACGGTGGCTACCAGCAGTCGGCAGACAATTCACTTTGTACGGACGGCAACGGTTGATATTAGTACCGCAACGCCAACCGTACGTTACGGAGCGTGGACACCGGCGACTGGCGATGGCACCTTTGCATCGGTTGCTAGTCCAACTGTTAAGGGGCTGACACCTGACCGGTCAGCAACCGGTGTTATGGCTGATGCAGGACCGTTCCCAATCAGCCTGGTTGTGACTTACTTTCCAACCGTTCAGAATATTGACCTGACGAACACCAAGACAACCGGTGACCTGCTCAATCCGGATAACCCAGACAGTCCGCGCTATCCAGGCGGTTTGACCGCTGGTGATTTGCAAATGACTGCGACCCGGACGGTGCACTTCGTTGATGGCTTCGGGCGGACGGTTGCGCCCGACGCGGTGGAAAGCATCCACTACGAACGGACGGCCAAAGTCGACTTTACGAACCCCGACAACCCACAAGTGACGTACGGAGCTTGGATTGCGGTTGGTACCAACGGCTTTGCAGCTGTCGGTGTACCTACTATTGCCGGGATGACACCTGACCGTACCATCGTGGAGGCCATGACGTTTAGCAAGCTGCCAGTGATATGTCCGTGACGGTGGTTTACCACACGACGCCGCGGCACGTACTACCACAGACAGGCGGCAGTGTGGCCACGACGACGGCACGGAGCTTGCCACAAACTGGCGGTACAACTACACCTGCACCAACTAAGGCTGCGCGCTCGTTACCACAAACCGGTGACGACCACGAGTCTGCGGCTTCGTGGATTGGTCTGACCGTTCTGGGCATGTTGCTCGGACTGGTTGGTTACAAGAAACGCCGCGACGACGAAGATTAGTCGTTTACTCCACACAAATAGCGTCGTTGTTAGTTACCCATTGGGGGCGACTAGCAGCGGCGCCTTTGCGTTACTTACGACTAGTTTACGCACCCATGCTAATGCTACAATGTGCATAGTGTTTTTATAACAGGGGGTTGTTATGCGTACTTTAATCATCGTGAGTCATCCGGACATTGCGGCCAGCAGCACGCAGAGCTTCCTGGCCGCCACTGCCGCACTGGAGTCTGACAACGAGTTGGTGGCCCTTGACGAGCTGCCCGCTGCTGGCCGTCACGAGCTCTGGGACAAAGTTGTGACGGCGGACCGCATCATCCTGCAGTTTCCGCTCTACTGGTATAGCGCGCCTGCTAGCTTATGGGCGTGGCTCGATGAGGAGTGGACCGACCGTCACGTCAGTGTTGGGCGTGATGCAACCTTGAGCGGCAAGGATCTGGCGTTGGTTGTGACAACTGGTCACCCCGATGCGGCGTTTCGTGTCGGTGGTCTGGAAAAGGTCTCACTAGATGAACTGATGGCACCATTCTGGGCGTTAGCACGCAAAGCCGGCATGGTGGTCGTGCCGGCGGTGTACATCAACGACTTTGCACACCAGGACGACCAGGAACGTACGCAGACGTATATTCGTTACCGGCAATTGCTCAGTATGCGTCACCCCGGGGCACCCGAGGAAATGGCCGCGTGGTTCGCGCAACGAGCAGCGGCCCTGGGCGACGAACTAATCGCTACTGAGCTGACGGATCGCGACGATGACTTGGGGCAACTACGTGGTGTGGTCGGGGATTTACGACGGGGGAGTGATGACTGATGGACGATGTCGAGAATCAAGCACAGGCGGAGCGGACGACCTGGTTGTTGACGCGGGTCCGGACCAACCAGCAACAGGCGTCAAAGTATCAGGAGCAGCTGTTTTGGGCCGCCTGTGCCGATTTTGTCCGCCAACAGGACCACGAGTTGACGGTTGCGCATGGCGAGGTTGATGGGCGGACCTGGGATCACGAACAGTGGTAAACTAAAAAAAACAGATTTGTATTGATGGAGGTTGTTTATGCAAAACAATTCACGGTGGGTCGGAATCGGCCCGAACATGGGCGTCGCGGTAGTTATGCTCGTGCTGGGAGTGGTCATTGCGGCCGCGCCCAAGCTGGTATTTAACAGTAGCGTGGCGATTATTGGTCTACTGCTGCTGATTCTGGGTATCTACCAGCTTATCATGGCGATTCGCCACCGGGGCGGAAGCCTGTACGGTGGGATTGTTTTGATTGTACTGTCGTTACTGGCAGAGGGGTTAGCGACTATTATCATTAGCATGTTACCCTTTTTCCTCGGCGTTATGCTGGTACTGTTTGGGGTGAACAAAATTCGCAACGCTACGGCTGACCGGGAATACGTGAACGTGCCGGCCTGGCCATCCGTTGTGTACGGCGTGTTGACCATCATTGCGGGAGCCGTGTTACTGTTCAATCCGTTTGGTACGGCGATGGTCGCCTTCCGTATCTTTGGTGGCTACCTCGTGGTGATGGCCATCCTGGAATGTGTGGATTGGTTCCGCCTGCGCCGCGGTTAAATAGTGACACAAAATGCCCGCTACGGTTGATGTAGCGGGCATTTATTTCTACTTATCCTGATTAATATAGATGGCCTGTTGCCCCATCTGCTTGTAGGCGGCCGCAAAGTCGTCCCAGTCTACGGCCTCGTTTTTCTGGCCGTACGGATTGTTGATGTAAATCAGTCGCTTGGCTTTGTTGTAGCCAGTAATCACGACGCTGTGCTGGGAGTAGGTCACCTTAATGTCACCTTGTGGCGTCGACCACTCTTCAAAGTCCTCAACCTTAGCAAAGGTGGCGGTGGTAATGGTCCACACCGGGTGGCCGGATGAGAGCGCGCGGATGACGGCACTAAAGTTACTGCCAGAAATGTCGGTGACGTTGCCGATGTAGTGCTTGGCTAACTTACGGATGGGCCCGTGGTAAACGCCCAGCCCCGGTGTATCACCGCTGACCGAACCCACAAATCCAACGTTTGGATTGCCGTGATCGCCGTCGTCGTACGTGAGCGGCACCGTCTTGATCGCGTCCGCCAGGTCGTTTTTAGACACGTCTTTACCGTAGTACTGTAGCAGCATGGCTAGCGAGGTGACTTCGCAGCCGTTGTACAACGCTGGAGACGACATTTGGTCAATCAACGGGACGTTGTACTTGACGTGACCCTTCACCGGAGCGTTCTGTTGCGTTGCCTGGTTTTCCCGATTGGTATTGTTTTGCGCAGTGTTGTCTTGTTGCTGGCGATAGAAAAGTAGCCCCGCCACGGCTAGTAACGTGATGATTAACGTCACCATCAAACGTACGGGATGTTTCATTGAATTGCCTCGTTCTTAATGAGATAGGTTCAACGTTAACACAAAAACGTCCCACAATTGCATATGGGGCGTTAGATTCACACTATTTTCATAATTAGTTACTTTCGTTAACCATTGCTACTTGATGTAAATCGCCTGTTGGCCCATCTGGTTATAGGCGGCCTGGAACTTGTCCCAGTTGACGGCTTTGTTTTTGTGACCATACGGATCGTTGACGTAGATAAGCTTCTGGGCGCGGTCGTACCCCGTGATGACGACCCCGTTCATTGAGTAGGTGATTTTGATGCGGCCCTGCGGCGTATCCCACCGCTGCCAATCATGGACGGGGGCAAAGGTGGTGGTGGTAATCGTCCACACTGGATGTCCCGTCGCCAGAATCCGCACGATTTGGTCAAAACTACTCCCTGAAACGTCACTGGCGTGATTCGTGTAGTGGTGCGCCAGCCGGATCATCGGTTGGTGGTAGGCGCCTAAACCGTAACTTTCTCCGGTGACTGAGCCGACGAAGCCCACGTTCGGGTTGCCGTGCTCGCCGTCTGGAAAGGTCCACGGCACGCGTGGTAGGTTCGCAGATAAGTTATTCTTGGTCTCGTGGTACCCATAATACTGTAGCAGCATTGCCATCGCGGTGACTTCACTACCATTGCCCAGTGCTGGCGGTGTGTCTTTGCGCAATAAGGTACATCAAGTTGCACGTGCTCCTGCACGGGCACAATGCCAGCGTTTAGCAGCCGCTGGTAGACATCCAGTTTGTACGCCCCGAATACAGCCAGAATAACGACCCCGAGGACGATTAGGCCGTTTAAAATCTTCTTCATTGGGTTCCGCTCCCCGTCCCTTACGTTTTCCTACCGTCAAGGTAACGCATCTGGGCGCGTTCTGCAGGGGGTCCGTCGGCAAAATTATAAACTCTTTATAATTTAACGATTATCAAAAGTTTAGCGGGAATAAAGAGGGTTGACCACAGTGTGGTTAGCTCCCAAGCACTAACGTAATAAGGACGATATTCCCGAACTTAGGAATATCGTCCTTATTACGTTAGGTACAGGAAGTTGCATTGTGGTCCACGGTTGTTGGTCGGCTTATTCATCAACCGTGTGACTACGGGTCCAAGTACGGTTGATGAATGCGTGCACACCCGCTACGAGCACAATGATGATGGTTGCGGCCATGAAGAGAATTCGGTACGAACTGCCGTCAATAATCAGGGCACCAACGAGTGGTCCCAGAGCACGACCACTAGCAGCACACCCCTGGACGAAGCTTGGTAGCGACCCTTTTGCGATTCGGGTGCAAAGCGGTCAACGTACGTCGAAATGGCGGGGAGTGCCGTGATTTCGCCCAGCGTCAGGATGGCCATGGAGGCGATAAAGATACTGTAGTGGTGCGCCACAATCAGTAGTGGGAAACTCACAGCGAGTAGGGCGATGCCACTGTAGATGCGTCCGTTGAGGTGTTTGGATAGCCAGTCGTCAAAGAACGTGAGGACGGGTTGGAAGGTGACGATGATGACGGCGTTAATGGTCCAGAGAAAACTGTAGTCGCGGACTTTGAGCCCCATACCGAGCATGTAGGCGGAGATGTTGCTGTTCCACTGTTCGTAGAAAACCCACACAATAATGAGAGTAATTAAAACGGTAATGACGGGCATGGCGAAGTGCACGCGCGACTTCGGTGCGTCACCGGGAACCGCGTGGCGGACTTGGGACCGACCGCGGTATTCGCCCAGCCAGATGGCAAATAACAATAGGTACATGGCGAAGGCTAGCGCGAAGACGATGGTGATACCCAGCGGCAGAACGAAGCCCACCGCCAAGGTCCCGAAGACCAGGCCGAGGTTGCTGGTGAAGTACAGCACGTTAAAAACATAGCTGGCCGGTCGGTTTTGAATCCGCGTAGCAAAGCCGTTGATGGCGGTCATCACGATACCGCTGCCGAACCCACTGATGACCAAAAAAAATAGGATAGGCTGGCCAGCCGTGGAACGGCACCAGCAACCCGGTGGCGGTACTAACCAGGATGACCCCAATCAGCATGGTGCGGTCTTCGCGCCACTTATCGAATAAGCGGCCACCGATGATGTTGCCCACCACCTGCGCCATTGAGTTGAAGAAAAGCACGATGCCGGCTGTCGTCAACGTTTCGCCCAGGTACTGGTGCATGTATATGGTGGTTAACGGCCATATAAAGCTGGCCCCCGTATTGGTAATTAGGTATCCGAGAAATAACCACTTGAGTTTGAGCTCACGTTGCGTTGACACTACCGACACTCCCTTTCGTTTCTTGCTCCGTAGGCTAGTATATATTTGCGTTTACGCCTTTGGCTAGCAAGATGAGCAAATGATGGGCAACATATGGGCACTTTGCTCATTTCGCGCGGGTGCAAAGCCGTTGCCAGCAACCGTTGTTAGTGTTCACCAGTAATTTGTGGGTGCAAATTTTGGTTGGGGCGGGGTGCGGGCGACCCACTACCCGCGTCTTAGTTATGGCACCGCGCATGCTCAAAAATTAGCTTTCCGGAAAAACCGCGTCGTTACGGGCAGTTTGGGCTTGTCATCACGTCTAGATGCGGTAAAATGGTGTTATTAGAACAATAAGAATAATGGGGTATAAAACATGTCAGTAGAAACGAGCCTCAAATACCAACAGAATTTTTTTTGATCATTTTGCCTCGGCGTGGGCCGACCAATCAACGTTCCGTATCTACCAGGGCATTGATGATACCGCCGCTAACTTGCGACTGGATGCACACGACGTCCCAGGATACATATTGGCGTACGACAAGCAGGCCGAACAGGAACTGATGGATTTTCTCCAAAGTGGCCTGGTAAGCTGGCTGCGTGAGCACGTACCGTTCTTTGACGTCACTGATGATGGGCGGGTCTTCTTTGGTGACTGGTACCACCGCCGTCAGTTTGGCCGTCTGGATGTGATTAACCGCACCATTTTGCACCAGACGGATGAACAGCGGGCTATCATGCCACAGCTATCCAGCTTTGCGGACCACCAGGCGACCTACCTGGACGACCAATTGGAGGACATGCGGCGGCAGGTATACCAGAACGCCACGGACCTTCACAACCAGTTGGAGATGCTGGAAGCGGACCAGGCGGGCGAAAGCGAGGCCAGCACCGGCGGCCGCGTTGCCAGCAATGCTGCTAGCAGTGGCGCTACGGGTAGCGGCCTACGGGGACTCTTGCGGAACTTCATTGATCCTGATGAAGACGGGGACGATGATGAACCGGCACCCGCACGCCCGGCCCGGCAGCCACAACGTCGTGGCAATGGGTTGGATATCAACCGCGTGCGGCGTCAGTTTGATCAGGCCAAAGCCGAGGCTGACAAGGAATTTGACAGTCAAAAGCGGCAGTTACAGGTTGCTGCGGCGGTTACTAACTACGAGTACCAGGCGCTCACGAAGCAGTACGACACGGTTGCCGACTTTGCGAACGTCCTCACCAACATGCCGGACGACTACATGCAGGCGCTGAAGGCACGGGAAGGGGGACGTCACGATGCTTAATCTCAACGACAAAGAAACACTTGATATCATTACGACCCAGATGGAGGCCGCCACTGCGCGGACACGGACCACGCTCAAGTACGAGGAACGGGTCAACCAGTTCTCTAGTAGCCCGGTCTGGTCTGCTAACGATACGGCGCATACGAACCTCATCCACGAATTCACGGAGTTACTAGCTAACAAGCTGGTCCAGTCCTTTAACGCGACCCAGGGCCTGCACGAAACCGACTTTATGGACCGTTTCTGGTTGCAAAGTACCGCAACGGACTCCGAACATTCAACCATTACGGCGTTCTTGGCCAGTGACGGTGATAACCACGAGCTGATGAGCATTATTGACCCGCTCAGCACCGATGGCTATATGGTCGCCACTAACCTGCCGACTTTGCTGCAGATTACGGCCCAGGATGGCCCCCAGATTGACTATAGCGAATCCGAAATGAAGGCCCTGAGTGCGTTGACTAAGGCGTTGTACGCGACGGGATACCAGTTCCGTAGTGTGGATGAAACCGTGCTGCAGCCGGTTGCGGGCCTGACCTTTGGCACCAAGTTTGATAACGACAAGCCGCTGACTAATAGTGCCACCATCACGGAGCCCGGCAATGTTCGTCTCTTTGTGGAAACGGACGATCCGGTTGCGAGCTTCCACGTTTATGACGATGAGGGCCACGACTGGATGGACCTCGGTGCGGCGTCGGAACCTGGTGACGGGTTGGCGTGGGAATCGACGACCATTCCGGATGAGTTGGTGGGGAGTAATTTGACCCTATCCGTTAACGTGCACAGCGACCAGAACGTCCCGGCGCTGGACGAGCTGTTTGTGACGGCGGCGAACAACGCCATCCTCATGCGGGAAACAACGCGTGAGGGCCAGTACGTGCTAGCGCTGCCGGACCACAACGATTTGACCGTGACGGTTGATGCCGAGCAGGGTAACATTTCGTTGGGCTACCCGGACGCGACGGTACAGGTCGTTGAGCTGGTTCACAACTACGCGTTCTTGGGCACGTGGTTACGGGGAGTGCTACCAAAGCGGCCAGCTTTTAACTAATAACGAATATTAATGGTAGCGTGAGTGGATTTCATGCAGAATGACACGAACATGACTATCTTTTCATGGCAGGACGGGGTATTATCTACGTGAGTCCTGCTTTTTTTGATACCAGAGCGGAGCAAGGCGGTTAGAAAGCGGAGTGTAACGTGCTCGCACCGAAAGGCCCGGGTTTGGCCTTTTGGTGGGAGCGGGTTACATGCAGCTTTCTGCCTTGGGGAGCTCGACGATCAAAGCACCATCTTTTCAGTAACAATATTTCAGTTAATTTTGAGGAGGCTGCACTAGATGGCAAATGAGTACCCACAGGTAATGGTAATTGGTGGTTCCGATAGTGACGGTTCCGCCGGAATTGAAGCGGATTTGCACAGCTTCTTCATGCGCGGTGTGTACGGCACAGTTGTACTGACCGCCGCGGTGGCAGGCAATTCGTACGGTATTCACGATAGTGTGACAATGCCGCTACCATTTATTAGTACTGAATTTAAGGTGTTGGCCGATGACTTGCACGTCCGGGCCGCCAAAACGGGGATGCTGGCTGATGCCGATTTAATTAATACGGTCGCCGACAACTGGGAAAAGTATGATTTTGGCCAGCTGGTGTTGGATCCCGTCATTGTTACAAAGCACGGTAACCTGCTGTTGGAGGCTGACGCATTCGAAACGCTGAAGTCCCGGTTGATCCCGCTGGCCGACGTCATGACCCCTAACTTCTATGAGGCTGAACATTTGGTTGGCCGCAAGCTAACCAGTAAGGCTGAAATTGAACAGGCTGCACACGAACTGCAGGCGATGGGCGCCAAGAACGTGCTGCTCAAAGGTGAGCGGGTCGGCGGTGACCAAACCACGGTGGACGACTTTGTTCTGCTCGAAGACGGCAAGTCATTCTGGCTACCGGCCGAGTTCTTTGACACCGACCGGCGTAACGGTACCGGCGACACCGTCAGTGCTGTTATTGCGGCCGAGTTGGCGAAGGGCACGGACGTAGAAAGCGCTATTCGGATTGCCCGCGCGTTCGTCACTAACGCAATCGGTCATGAGATTGCTGTGGGACACAAGTTTGGTCCGATTAACCACTGGGCTAACGATCCCGCATTTTAAAACAAACAAAGAGTGTCCGTTGCCGCATTGTTGCGGTAGCGGATTTTTTTGTTGACTGTGGTAAAAGTTTACTGAATTTTAGTAAAGAAAAGGTTTACATTTTACTTCAATCAGTTTACAGTGAAATCATGTTAGGGGGGGAGCGCCATCGCAACTTTGAAGGACATTGCTGAGCGGGCGTCGGTTTCTGTAGCGACCGTCTCACGGGTATTAAGCGGCGACACGACGCTATCCGTCGGGGCGTCCACCAGGCAGCGAATTTTTGCCGCGGCTGAAGCTTTAAACTACACGAAACATAAACGCCGGCAGTCGCAAAGTCGCGGTACTGTTGCTCTCATGCTGTGGTATACCGAGGCACAGGAGGACGGGGACTTGTATTACCGTTCCATTCGCTGGGGCGTCGAGAACGAGCTCGCTCGGCTGGGTTACCAGTTAACGCGAGTGTTTCCGGGGGAGGCATTACCGGCGGATCATGACATTACCGGGATAATTGCGGTGGGCAAGTATAGCGATGAGCAATTGGAGTCTATACGGCATCATTCAGTGCCCCTAGTGGTCGTTGATCAGGACGTCTTAGCTGCTGGTATTACTTGCGTGGTCCCGGACTTCGCCACTGCGGTGAAACAAGTGGCACAAAGATTTATCGGGGCAGGCCACCAACTGATGGGGATGATTGCCGGGCAGGAGCAGACCACTGACCATGTGACTTTGCACGACCCGCGGCCCGATTTATTCGTTAGGGCGGTTACGGACGGGAGTCGTGCCCAGCCGTTAGTGGCTACCGGGGAATTTTCAACCGAAAGCGGGTACGCAACAATGCGGGCGTTGTTGCAAAGTACGCCCAGAGCGCAGGTGCCCACCGCCTTCTTTGTTGCCAACGACACCATGGCGATTGGGGCAATTAAGGCGTTGCAAGAAGCCGACCTGGAGGTGCCGGGTGACGTGACGGTGGTCGGTTTTGATGACCTGGCCATTGGTCGCTACCTGACGCCGGCCCTCAGTACCGTGCACGTCGCAACTCAGGAAATGGGGCGCATTGGGGTGCAAGCTTTGCACTCACTAATTGGTGACCAAATACAAACGCCCACCCGCACGACGCTGGCTAGTACGCTCGTTAATCGGCAGAGTTAGATAAAACACACGATAAGGGGAATCGATTATGGACACAAATGAACTGGTTGAAGGTTTTCAGCAGCAATTTGGCCACAGCGCGGACGCGACGTACTTTGCGCCGGGCCGGATTAATTTAATTGGTGAGTATACGGATTTCAACGGTGGTCACGTGTTCCCGTGTGCAATCAGTTTAGGGACCTACGCTACGGTGGGTGCCAATGACCAGGATGCGCTGCGCCTTTACTCCGCCAACTTTGCGGAGCGGGGTGTGATTGAGATTCCGTTGACCCAGATTGACACACCCAAAGAAGGGCAGTGGACCGACTACGTGAAGGGGATGGCGCGCGAACTCCTGGCGCATGGTGCTAAGTTAACTCACGGATTGGACATATACATACAGGGCAACTTGCCGAATGGTGCGGGGCTGTCCTCATCCGCGTCGTTGGAGATGCTGACCGGGACGATTCTCCAGGCGGAGTTCGGCCTCAGCTTTGAACCCGTTGAGCTGGTCAAGATGGGTCAGCTAGTGGAGAATAATTACATTGGTGTGAACTCGGGCATCATGGACCAGTTTGCGGTAGAGATGGGTCGCGCCCAGCACGCAACGTTTATGGATACGAACACGCTGGAGTATGAATCCGTACCTTTGGATTTGCAGGACAATGTCATTTTAATTATGAACACCAACAAGCGTCGGGAACTGACCGATTCCAAATATAACGAGCGCCGGAGTGAATGTGAGGAAGCTTTAGCCCGGTTGCAGCGGCAATTGGATATACAAAGTTTGGGCGACCTGGATGAAAACACGTTTGACGAGTATAGCTACTTGATTTACGATGCCACGTTGATTAAGCGGGCGCGCCACGCGGTTGTAGAAAACCAACGTACGATTTGGGCGGCGACGGCGCTTAAGGCGGGTGACCTAGAGCGGTTTAGTCGGTTAGTTTCGGCCTCTGGCGTCAGCTTAGCGTATGATTTTGAGGTCACTGGCGTTGAGTTGGATACGTTGGTCACGACGGCTTTGCAGCAGCCGGGAGTATTGGGAGCGCGGATGACGGGCGCCGGTTTTGGCGGCTGTGCAATTGCAATTGTCAATAAGGATGCGGTTGCGGACGTCAAGCAGGCCGTCGGGGACCATTATCGCGATGTAGTGGGGTATGACGCGGACTTTTATGTGGCGGAGATTGGGAACGGGCCGGAGAGAGCGCAGCAGGCCGTTTAGAAAGCAGAGTCTAAGTAACTATCGCCGAAAGGCCCGGGTCTGGCCTTTTGGTGATAGTTACTTAGACGTCGCTTTCTGGCCTGTGGAGCTCGTTTTCATAAGCACGAATAACGGGGAAATGTGGTAGCATTCCCGGACCAGGTTGGTAAAGGCCCGGGTTTGGCCTTTTGGTTAGAGTTGCTTATGCGGCGTCTTCTGGGCTATGGAGCTCGTTTAAGGGAGAGAGCGCAGCAGGCCGTTTAGACGTCGCTTTCTGGCCTGTGGAGCTCGTTTTCATAAGCACGAATAACGGGGAAATGTGGTAGCATTCCCGGACCAGATTGGTAAAGGTCCACACGGTGGAAGGATGTGCGAATTGAGAACTGCAGTTGACCGGCATGGTGAATATATTTTGGCAACCAACCCGCAGTACACGGAGATGGATCGTGTGTATTTAACGAATCGTATTCTCGGGATGGTTGGTGATGCTGCGGCGGATGTGCCTGGTAAAGACGACGCGCTCGCTAATTTGGATGCGCTCATCGACGCGGCGGTTGTTAATGGCGTCATTGATGATGCGCAATCGGCACGGGCTATTTTGGGCTCTAGACTGATGGACCTTGCTACGCCAACGCCAAGCGGAGTGAACAGTACCTTTAATGATAAATATCAGGATAGTCCCCAAGCCGCAACGGATTGGTTCTACAGTTTATCACGGGCCAATAATTATATTCAGACGCGGGCAATCGCGCAAAACGTTGCATTCCGTACACCGACGGAGTTTGGCGATTTGGAAATCACCATTAACCTGTCCAAGCCGGAAAAGGATCCCCGCGATATTGCGGCCGCGGCCCGGCAACAGCAAAGTGGTTACCCGGCGTGCCAACTTTGCCTTGAAAATGAGGGCTATGCTGGGCGGGCTGATTTTCCTGCCCGGTCGAATCACCGTATTGTGCGTTTTGAATTGGGCGGGCAAACGTGGGGGCTGCAGTATTCGCCGTACGCCTATTTCAGTGAGCACGCCATTTTTCTGGATGCAGTCCACGAGCCCATGCATATCAACGCGCGCACGTTTACGAATTTGCTCGATATTGTGACGTGGTTGCCACACTACTTTGCGGGGTCCAACGCTGACCTCCCGATTGTCGGTGGCTCAATGTTGGCACACGAACATTATCAGGGCGGGCGCCATACGATGCCCATGCGGTGGCCAAAGTTGAGCGGGTAATCGACCTGCCGGATTATGCCGACGTACAAGCGGGAATTTTAAATTGGCCGATGAGTGTGATTCGCCTGACGTCAGCCAATCGGAGCAGTATTGCTGCTGCCGCGGAACATATTCGCGCGGTGTGGGCCGAATATTCTGATCCCGCCGTGGATATTCTCGCTGTGACTGACGACGGCACTAAACATCACACCGTGACTCCGATTGCGCGGCGTATGGGGGATGATTACCAGCTGGATATTGTCTTGCGCGATAATCAGACGTCAGCGAAATATCCGGATGGTATTTTCCACCCACACCAGGATGTTCAGCACATCAAAAGGGAAAATATCGGCCTGATCGAAGTGATGGGACTGGCTATTTTACCAGCCGTTTGTTGTCCGAGATGGATGAGGTGCGCAAATACCTGTTGGGTGAACCGAACCACATGGCGGTAATGCACCAAGAGTGGGCGGACCAGCTACGGGAACAGTACACGTGGACTGCCGATAACGCTGAGACCCAATTGCAGCAGGCCATCGGGCACGTGTTTGCGCGCGTATTGGCGGATGCCGGCGTGTTCAAGCGGACGGACAAGGGACGTAAGGCGTTTGGGCGGTTTGTTGATCAGTTGTAGATGAAACTAACGGTTTATAGCACAATGGATAAAGGTAACGCCCACTGCAAGGTTGTTTGACTTTGCGGCGGGCGTTTTTGCTTTTTTTTCTGTTGAGCATTGGTAGTTGAGAGTACCAGTGGAGTGTGCTACTATGCGAGGTCTGACTGCGGTCAAATCAGTAAACGCTCCAGTCTCTCGGCTGTGCTTTGCACACTGGCCTTGCAATTAGCAGACCCTAAGCGATGGGGCACACAACTGACTGGGGTCTGACCACTATCAAGTCAGTAAACGCTACAGTCTCTCGGCGGTGCTTACGCACAGCCTCCGAGTAGCACTCCCTAAGCGCTAAAGCGCAAAGGGACTGCGTAGAAAAAAAATAGGCCCCGTCGTCCGAACGGGGCCTCAAATGAGGGAGGTGTGGAATCTGGGAATTCCACAGTTATGAAGAAGAGGTAGCAGATGAGGTTCTGGGTTCCTCATCTCTACACTCATTATACTAGTCGCTAATTGTGAAGATTTTGCGGTGGTTTTTTTGTTAATTTGCGATAAATATCGTTGTTGGACAAAATATGCAAGGAATAATTGCAGATTTATACCGCTTGAGGGGTAGCGGGGAAATTTTCCTGATTAGTTAGGAGATGGTGCTATTTTCTTTCTGGATTTTTGGCTAAGTAGAGAAAGATGATTTGTTCGTATTTACCCTCGAAGTCGTCTTTACATGACTGGGCACTCTGCCTTGTGGGATTTGACTGCTGTCAAACCAGTAAACGCCACAGTCTCTCGGCGGTGCTTTGCACAGCCTCCGAGTGGCAGTCCCTAAGCGCTAAAGCGCTAAGGGACTACTCAAAAAGACTGCCGGGGGTTGAGCCGACAGTCCATGGAGTAAGGGTCTGTTGACCGGCGGGTAAACCGGCCAACTATTTTACTTTGGAGGAGTAAAATGAAAAAAAGTTGGGTTGGGTATCGGGATAAGTATTGCCTCATCTCGATGGTCCCTATATTAGCGGCTAATTGTGAAGAAAGTGTGACGAAAACAACACAGACATTTTAAAAGAATGTAAAGACGCGCAAATAATCCTGTGGGTTTACTATAAGTGTTGCTTTTGGAACCGCTTTCCGCTATTCTTTTGGCAAGAGGTGATTAATATGGAAATTCGTTTTGATGACGCTACTAGCAAGTTTATTCAAGACCGCCTGGGTGACAACAAGCTATTGCTGACCTTTGAAGACGGTGTTGGGCCTTACTCTCAACATGCCATGATGCACATGCAGACCCAATTTACCGTTAACATCGTCAAACCCGATGCGGATACTAGCGATTACGATCTCACCATCAACAGTAACCTCGGTCCCGTCTTGGTCAAAGGGTACTCCTCTGACTATCTGGACCCACACCTGTCACTGCACAATAACGCTAGTGATGGTAGCTGGTCGCTCCATGGCGACGTCGGCGTTCTTGACGATGATGTGCATTTCATCGACTTTATTACTAACGAACGTAAGTAATTTTCTAATGAAAATATTAATTAGGGTGGACTTTGTGCGCTTGTGCGGTAGAATCATGACGACTAATAATTTCGGAGGCCGTTTTGATGGTTGAGTATATGTTTGAGCGTGGGTTGAACATCCATGAAATTAAGGCACTGTATGGCGGTGCTGGTTGGCAAGCGGAGGCGGACAACGCCGCGACTTTGGCCGAAGGGTTGGCTAACTCAACGGTGATGACCGCGCGTGACAACGGTCGGCTTGTGGGATGGTGCGTGGCGTCTCCGACATGCACACCGTGTTGCTGCTGGATCAACTGGTCGTTCTGCCTGAATACCAGGAAGATGGTGTTGATGCCCACTTGCTACAGGAAATGATCGAGTACTTCCGGCAGGTAGAAAGCATCGTGGCGGTTGGTCATGACGATCACTTGAACCGTCTACTGCAAGACAACGGGTTTCGTGCCGGCGATGAAAAGAGCCCGTGCCTTATTCGGCCTAAACAGCTCGTTGAAACTGATTTTTAACGCATAAAGGCAACCTAGATTGACATGCGAAAAAGGGACTGACGCACATCTTCCGTGTACGGAGGGTGTGGGTCAGTCCCTTTGTTTTGCTCTCAACCACTATTACTCCCAGCCACCACTGACCACTACTTTGCCGGCGGTATGGCCGGTTTCCACCGCGGCAGTAGCCTCGCGGAGGTTGTCAACGGTAATGGGTGTCAGGTTCGTGGTGACGTCGCTGGTAATCGTGCCCGCCGCCAGTAATCCGGCCAGCCGCAACAGGATGGCTCCCTGGGAATCGAGGTCTACCTGGTTGTCAGTCTTGGCGAACATGTACTCAAAGTCGAGGCTGGCGGCCTTGTTCTTGAGCAACGTGACGTCCAGTGGTGCGGTCGGAGTCACTAGCGCACCGACGTGTCCCAAAGGTGCAACCAGTTTGGTCGCCGGCATAATGTAGGGTTCAGTCTGGTGGAGGATGGCCACGCCGTCCACGGTGGCAAAGCCGGCCCGCTGGACGCTCTCGATGAGGTTGTCATGATAATCAACCGCCACGTCCACGTGGTGTTGTTGTAGCCAGTCAAAGTGGCGTGGGCTGGCCGTCGCGATGACTTTGAGCCCGGCCCAGTGCGCTAGCTGGGCCATCATGGATCCGACACCGCCCGCCCCGTTAATGATGAGCAGACTTTGCCCCGCGTTAGCACCGGCATCGGGGAGGAAGCCCATCCGTTCAAAGAGGAGTTCCCAGGCCGTGAGCCCCACCAGTGGCAAAGCCGCGAGGGCCGCATCGTCAGGACCCGCCGGCGCTTTGGCCGCGATGCGCGCATCCACCACGTGGTAACGCTGATTGGCACCGGGGCGCGTGGTTGTACCGGCGTAGAGCACCCGGTCGCCCACGTGAAAGCCCGTGACCTGATGACCTGTTGCAACGATGGTTCCGGTAGCGTCGTAGCCCTGAATGGTCGGTTCCTCGGACTCGGATATGTTGACGCGTAGCTTAGTATCAATAGGGTTGACGCTGACCGCCTGCACTGCGACCACTAAGTCCATGGGGCCGGCGGTCGGCATGGGCAAGTCTACATACTGCAATGCGTCTGGGTCAGTGAGTGGAAGTCCGGCGTAGAAGCCGATACCGATGTTTTTTTGTCATGGTGCTCTCCTTTGCTTGGTGAGAAGTGTTGTTTACGGTGGTCTGAAACGGATGCTGGATTGCTGAATTTTGTGGGCAAAAACTTTGATTGTGGCTATCTTAATTAGCTTGGTGGGGAATGCTGCCGTGCGCCTGCGTTAGTCGTGATTACTGAAATGGGTTGCGCAAGGCAGAAAGCGACGCATAAGGTACTATCACCAAAAGGCCAAGTGCAGGGTGTAATCAACTTGGTGGGGGAATGCTGCGGCGCTTCCACGTTAGTCGTGCTTATTGAAACGAGCTCCGCCCCGCAGAAACTTGCGCGTAACCCGCTACGGCAATGAAGCCAAGCCCGGGCTTCACCGCCGTAGCAAGTTACACTCCAGTTTCTGAACGCGGGGCTCCGCTCTCTCCAAATATTTAAAACTCATTACAAACTCCCCCAAGCCGTGCGTGTCACCCCAATGTTTGGTACACTTTGCCTTAACGAGGTGAAACAAATGAGTAAACACGCTGCACATACAACTGTCAATAACACTAAAAAGAGCGCCCGGAATATTGTCATCGCCATGATCGTCGTGGCCCTGATTGTCATCACCGGTTGCTGGTACGCCACCACCCCTAGCACCTTCATGGAAAAGTGGAGCACCATCAGCTTCGGCGTCATCTTTACCTTTAGCATCATGGTCCTGACCGTCCTCGATGGCCGTGCCCGCTCCCGTGGCGTACGCTTCCTCGTCGACTGGGTCGGTGGCACCGTCTTGCTGGTGTTAGCGCATGTTTACATGATTGGCATCACCTGGGAATGGAAGTTCCTCGGCTACGGCACCCTAGCAATCGCCATCCTGGCCTTGATTGCCGCCTGGAGCCTCAAACCACTCGCCATCAAGCGTGAATTTGAAGACGCAGAATAATTGAATTGCCGGACGCCCGTACCAATGGGCGTCCTTTTTAGTGCACGTGGAAGTGCTGTCTGTGGGCCGCCAGGTACTGCCCGGTATGGCCACCAGTGCTCATGGCTACCTGGTATGGTGTACCACTCGCAACAATTTGTCCACCTTCGCTGCCACCACCTGGCCCCAGATCCAAAACGTAGTCGGCGTTCGCTAACACGTCGAGGTCGTGTTCGATGGCCAGTACGGTGCCCCCCTGGTCAAGGAGCCGCTGGAACACGCCGAGCAACACCTGCACGTCTAACGGGTGCAAACCAACTGACGGTTCGTCAAAGACGAAGAGGGTACCTTGCTGACTCCGACCCATGTGCGCTGTGAGCTTGAGGCGCTGCGCCTCACCACCAGACAGGGTGGGCGTACTTTCACCCAAATGTAAGTAGCCTAACCCCATGTCGTGCAATGTCTGTAACGTCTTGGCAACCGCGGGGATGTCCGCCAACGTCGTCATGGCGTCATCCACGGACAGGTCGAGGAGGTCAGCAATGCTGTAGCTGTGCCACTTGACGGTGAGGACGTCAGGGTTGAAGCGTCGCCCGCCACAAGTGGGGCAGGTTTGCTGCATGTCCGGCAGGTACTGAATGTCCAAACTGATGACGCCGGTACCGCCACAGGTGGGGCACGCCCCGGCCTTTACGTTGTAAGAAAAGTGGCTCGCGGTATACTGCCGTTCTTTGGCCGCCGGTTGGTCTGCATACAGAACCCGGAGGTTGTCGAGAATGTTAGTGTAGGTAGCAACCGTCGAGCGAATGTTCTTGCCGACCGGCGTGGCGTCAATGGCTACGACCCGCCGTACGCCGCCCCGTTGAACATCGCGTACAAAGCTGGGTGCGGGGTGCGCCTTCGTGGCCGTTAGTGCGGGTACAAGGGCGTCGAAGACCAAAGTAGACTTGCCCGCGCCCGAGAAGCCGCTCACGACGGAGAATTGGTTAACCGGAAAGTCGGCGTGAACGTTGTGCAGGTTGAAGCGATCCGTGACGGTGAGCCCAAAGTGTTTGTGGAAGTCGTCCTCATGGTTGAGCGCCGTGGGCCGCACGACTAGCTGGGCACTGCCATTAAGAAACGGGCCAATGAGTGAGTGGGGCGCAGCAGCAACTGCGTCCGGTGTGCCCTGATTGATCAACCGTCCACCTTCCGCACCTGCCGCTGGTCCAATCTCCAAGACTGTATCGGCAGCATTGATAATGGCGGTGTCGTGGTCCACGACAATCACCGAGTTGCCCTGGTCAACTAGACTGTGCATCACGTCGATTAACCCCTTGACGTTGGCGGGGTGCAAACCAATTGATGGCTCATCGAGAACGTACAGGACGCCGGTTGTCTGGGTGCGCAGGGTCCGGGAAAGTTGAATGCGTTGCAGTTCCCCAGTGGATAAAGAGGCACCGACCCGCGCTAGCGTTAAGTAGCCTAACCCCAGTTCAGTGAGAGGACGCATAATTTGGTCCAATTCACTAATGATGTCCTCAGCGAGCGATTGCATGTCCGCGGGTAACCATGCGTACACGGTGGGGATGAATTTCCGTAGCTCCGTGAGAGTGAGGTCGCTGACCTCCGCGATGTTCTTACCGGCCAGCTGTTGCGTCAACAACTCGACTTTGAACCGTGCCCCGTGACAGGTGGGACACGTGCCAAATTCATAGAAACGGTTAAGGCGCGCAATTGCCCGCTCGTTGGTAGTGGTGGCCATGCTGTCCTCAACGGCGTTAAAGGCGTTCTCGAACTGCGCGTTGTCCATGTGGAAAATCTTGCCGGTTTTGCTCGGGATGTTGATGGCGTACTTTTTCCGTGGCCCGTGCCACACCATGTCCTGTTGTTCTTTGGGAAGGTCTTGAAACGGTACGTCAATATTAATGCCAATTTGCTCAGCCACGATGTGCATGAAGTTCCGTCCGGGTAACCGCCACGACGCCACCGCGCCCTCACGAATAGTTTTCGTGGGGTCGGGGATGAGGCGGTTGGTCGCCAAAGTCTTTGCCTGGCCGGTTCCACCACATGTGGGGCAGCGCCCGCGGAATTAAAAGCAAAGTCCTCCGCGGAGTACGCCTGGAAGTGGACACCACATACGGGGCAAATAATCTCGCCCATGTGGCTGACGCCGTCATTGGGCCGGTCCATACTTTGCGCAATGCCCAGTGTTGGCGGCACCTGGTGGCCGTTCGGACAGCGGGGTGAACCTAGACGGGAGAACATGAGGCGCACCACGTTGAGTGCCTCAGTTGTGGTCCCCACGGTCGAACGGATTCCTGGCACCACTGGCCGTTGACGCAAAGCAATGGCGCTAGGAATATGCTCGATTGTGTCCACCGCCGCACGACTTGTCTGCCCGAGACGCCGCCGGGTGTACGTCGACAACGCGCTGACGTAACGCCGCATCCCCTCAGCGTAGAGGACGCCCATAGCCAAAGATGATTTACCCGAACCGCTACGGCCGGTTATGGCGACTAGTTGGTGGAGGGGGATGTCAACGTCAACGTTTTTGAGGTTATTGACGTGGGCCCCACGCACGGTGATGTTTTGGGGAATCGTGTTATGATGCATAGATAAACCTTCTAACTATATGAAAGAGTGTGAGTAACTTTGAGTAAAATCGAATCAGCGGCTTTGCAACACCGTTCCGTCCGCCAGTTTGCGGACGTTGCCCTCAGTGAGGAGCAACTACGGACCCTCGAGGCCATTGCCCAGGCAACGGCTACCAGTAAATTTATGCAGCAGTTTAGCCTGATTCGGGTCAGTGACCCGGAATTAAAACGGCAAATTGCGGCCGTAACCACGTATGACTACGTGGCTGGTCCGGGTCAGCTATACGTCTTCGTGCTGGACCAAGCTCGTAACGTGCGGCTCGTTGAGTCTGTTCATGGTGACTTGCACCAGTTAACCAACTGGGACGCGCTGCTGGGCTGCGTTTTCGATGCGACTTTGGCCGCCCAAAATATGGTGGCCGCGGCCGAACGCAGCGGGCTGGGCACGGTCTACCTGGGGAGCGTGCTGAACGACCCGCGGCGGATGATCGAGTTGTTGCACCTGCCCCGCTACACGTTCCCGTTGTTGGGACTCAAAGTGGGGGTGCCCGCCGACGTCCCGGCAATCAAGCCCCGGTGGCCCCGGAGCGCCGTGGTTGGGGTGGACAAGTACCCACATATTGATGCAGAGGCACTACGCGACTATGATACCACTATCAAAAAGTACTACGCTGGCCGGGCCACGAACGCGAAGGATAATACCTACACGCAATACATTCAGCAGCACCTGGTCGATAGTATGCACCACCGCGACGACATTGGGGCAATTTTACGGGCTCAGGGTTTCGACCTACCACAATAAGCGTGACCAAAAGCGAATCAACGCTTACCACTATTAGACAACAAAATGCTAAATTTTGCGTTGAGAATCGCCAAATTACGCCTCAAGTATGATGAGTTTAGCCGTAAATTCGGTATGCTGTTATATGTAGGTAATAATATCGATGACACGCTAGCTATCTGGGGGCAGTGTTTTGAAAAAAAATTTTATTGGTGGACGATGAGGACAGCATGATTACCTTTTTGCGTCCCGAATTACAATTTGAAGGTTACGCCGTGGAAGTTGCCAACGACGGGTTAACGGCGTGGGATACGTTCAACCACGATCAATCGAGTATCGACCTGATCATCTTGGACTGGATGTTACCGCGACTGGACGGCCTCGAGGTGATGCGGCGTATTCGCAAAGTGAGCGATATTCCCATCATCATGATGACTGCCCGTGATTATGTGGGCGACCGGGTCGCCGGCCTGGATAACGGCGCCGACGACTACATCACCAAACCGTTTGAGATTGAGGAGTTGTTAGCCCGTATCCGCGTCATTTTGCGGCGCGAGGACCGGCGGGGTGGCAAACGCCAGTTGCAGGTGGCTAACTTGGTGCTGGATACGAAATCCCGGCA
Source organism: Lacticaseibacillus pantheris DSM 15945 = JCM 12539 = NBRC 106106 (assembly GCF_001311175.1). Classification (GTDB taxonomy): domain Bacteria; phylum Bacillota; class Bacilli; order Lactobacillales; family Lactobacillaceae; genus Lacticaseibacillus; species Lacticaseibacillus pantheris. The sequence continues at coordinate 21,330 of NZ_BBAI01000010.1, forward strand.
GGCAACCGCGGACGGTGTGAGCGTGCAGCTGACCCAACGTGAGGCGGCACTGCTGGCGGTGCTGATGCGCAAAGTCGGTGAGACCATGACGCGCGACGAACTCTTGGACGCGGTTTGGGGTGACAGCTTTGAGGGTCAGGTTAACATTGTAGATGTGTACATTCGTTACCTGCGCACCAAGATGAAGGACTTCGCGGACGTGCCGCGGATTCAGACCATCCGTGGTGTGGGCTACACGTTGCCGAGCGAGGTGACCGCGTGAGGCGCCGCGCACGGCCGACGACTAGTTCGGGGCGGATGGCGCGGGCATACGCCACTTTGCTCATCTCCCTGATGGTGGTGGTCGGATTTGCGACCATTACGGTGGTTGGTATTAACATGGTCCACAGCCGTTACGAGAATACGGCCAACACCATGACGGCCCTGAAGCGCTCCTTCGCGGCGGACGATAAACCCGATTGGGATTATTGGACGGCCACCAGCTCGCTCAATACCAGCACAACGTTTGTCCGCGTGCGGGCCTACCGCGGTGATAAGCACGTCCGGACCTTCTACTCCCGGCATACACGTAGGTTTTTGCGTGACGATTGGCGGAGTGCCCGGCTACTGAAGAACATCAACATCCGTTACCAGAGCAAAGTGGGTGTGTATTACCGGGCGTCATCCTGGAATCAACGTGATGGTGAGGACGTGCATTACGAGATTTGGGTCAGCCTGAATAACGTGTTGGCACTGTTCCGAACGCTGTTTGTGACCATTGTGGGTATCACCATTATGGGGCTGGCGATTGGGATCCCCGTAATTTACGTACTGGCCCGCAAACTCAACGAACCGTTGTTGGGGCTGACCACGGCCGCGCAAAACATTGTTAATGCCGATCAGACTAATTATCAGGAAACGCTGCCGGTTCCGGACACGCCGGATGAAGTGCATAATCTCAGCATTGAGTTTAACCGGCTACTCCAGTCGTTGAACCAACAAGTGTTGCGTAACCGCCAGTTTGTGTCTGACGCGTCGCACGAGCTGCGCACCCCGATTGCGGGCATTCGCGGGCACGTGGCGCTGGTGCAACGGCATGGACGGGACCATCCGGAGATTATTCCCGACTCACTGACTGCGATTGACGGGGAATCACTCAAGATGCAGCACTTGATTGAGAGTTTGTTGCAGCTGTCCCGGATGGATCAGGCAGAGTTGCAGCGGAGCAACGTCGATTTGGTCTCCGTGATTAGCAAAGGTGTGGCGCAACTGCAGCCGCAGGTGTCGCAGACCATCCGGCTACAGGTTCCGGCCCACGCGGAAGCGTACGTCAATGCCGACAGCGTTGACCAGATTTTGTCAGCATTGGTCATGAACGCGCACAAGTACTCGGCTGCTGACTCCGTGATTGACGTGGTGCTACTTGAAACGGGACCTCGCGTGACGTTGATGGTGAGTGATAACGGTGTGGGTATCCCCGACGACGAGAAGCCCAAGGTGTTCGACCGGTTCTACCGGGTGGATTCCTCGCGGTCAAAGAAGGTGGCGGGCACCGGTCTGGGTTTGGCAATCGTACAGAAGATTGTGGAGCTTAATGACGGCGACGTTACGATTGCAGATAACAAGCCACGGGGCACGCGGTTTGTGGTGACGTTACCTGGTAAAAACGAAAACGTTATCTGAGAAATTCTCATCTTAAGTTTAGAACTTATAGGTAGCGGGCTTCGAGAGTATCTCCTTACAATGGAGGTAAGCTCGGAGCCTATTTATTTGGCGCCAAAACTAGAGCGACGCATTTAACATGACGCGTGAAGAGGGTGACGACAACGCAACGTATTCGGCAGTGGTTGGCACGACCAACCGTTTCGTTTATAGCCCGCACGGTTCTGTACTTACTCATCATGCTGTTGCTGGTGTACTTGTACAGCTACCGGGGGATTAGTAATAGCCATTTTATTTATAACGAATTTTAGTGTGTGACGGCCCCGCCACCGATGTCGATGGTGGTTGCAGCAACGCACACAGTAATTTTACCTAACGAAAAAGGAGCGGCACAATGACAAACATTGTAGCGACCATTGACCAACTGGCGGCCAAGTATCCTAACCGGATTGCCTATGACAACCTGGGTCACATTAACACGTATGGCGAGCTGAAGCAGTATAGTGATGCATTGGCGGACTACATTATGGCCCGCAACTTACCGGCCCAGTCACCCATCATGGTGTACTGTGACCAAACCTTTACCAGCGTAGCCACATTTCTCGGGTGCGTGAAATCCGGGCACCCGTACATTCCCGTGGATACCCACTCGCCCAACGACCGGCTGACCATGATTAACGCGATCGCGCAGCCCAGTCTGGTGATTGCGGTGCAAGATCTGCCGATCGATCTAGACGTGGATACCGTCAGCGCTGTAGCTTTGAAGCTCATTTTGAATACGCCCGACACCCAGGTACGACCACAATACGTGGCTGGTGATGAGACGTTCTACATCATCTTTACGTCCGGGACGACGGGTCAGCCCAAGGGTGTACAGATTAGTCACGATAACCTACAAAGTTTCACTGACTGGATGGCTACCTTTGAGCTCCCCGATACGCCCATCAGCCTCTCGCAGGCGCCGTATTCATTTGACCTGTCCGTGATGGACTTGTACCCGACGTTATTGGCCGGCGGCACGGTGCGCGTGCTGCCACGCGAAACGACGGAAAACTTGAAGGACTTATTCATGGCTTTGCCACAGGTACCCGTCAACGTGTGGGTTTCCACACCATCGTTCATGGACATTTGCTTGATGGAACCCAAGTTTGACGCGGCGCACTATCCCGACCTGACCCACATCTTCTTCTGTGGGGAGGAGCTGACCCACCAGACCGCGGCCAAGGTGCTAGCACGCTTCCCCGATGTGCGGCTGTTTAACACGTACGGGCCCACCGAAGCGACCGTAGCGGTATCCGCAATTCAGGTTACTCAGGCCGTTTTGGATCAATACGACCGGTTGCCGATTGGTTACGCCAAAGCGGATACGCAGATTACACTCGTTCCGGGCACGGAGCGGACGGTTAACGGCCAGACTGAGGGCGAGCTACTGCTTACGGGTCCCAGCGTTTCGCGCGGATACCTCAACCGTCCCGACAAAACCGCGGCGGTGTTTGAGCAAAGTAACGGCCAGCAGTCCTACCATACGGGGGACTTGGGCTTTATTGCGGAGGACGGTCTAGTGTTCTACCGCGGGCGCACCGACTTTCAGATTAAACTCAACGGTTACCGTATCGAGTTGGAAGAGGTGAACCACTTCCTCAACCAGGTGCCGTGGATTGAGCACGGGGTGGCGGTGCCACAGTACGACCGCAACCACAAGGTCCGGCAACTCCTGGCGTACGTAGTGTTGGATGAGGGGCAGTTTGAGGACCACATCAGCGCTACTAAGGCGACCAAGGAGTACTTAGGTAGCCGTATGATGAGCTACATGTTACCGCAGCGGTTTGTATACCGCGACGAGTTACCAATGACCGCTAACGGGAAGGTGGCCATTAAGCAACTAATTGGTGAGGCGAACCCATCATGATTAACGTACAGCCATACGCCAACCCCATGTACTTTGTTTGGCTCGTCCTGGCGCTGATTCCGCTCATGGTGGGCCTGTTCTACGGCCGGCGTTTGCAAATATACGAAGCCATTTTGAGTGCGGCGGTGCTCGTGCTCATCTTTGGCGGCAACAAGTGGCACCAGGGCGTGGCCTTGATTGTGTACATGATCTGGCAGGTCGTCCTGGTGCAGGTATATGCGCGTTATCGTCGGCAGCATAACGCTACGTGGGTGTTTATCGTTACCGTAATCGTCAGCATCATCCCGTTGGTGCTGGTCAAGTTAACCCCAGCGATTACTGGAGGGCACAACTCGTGGTGGGGCTTCCTGGGTGTCAGTTACCTATCGTTTAAGGCCGTCCAGGTCATTATGGAATTACGTGACGCAACCATTAAAACGATGCCTATTTGGGACTTTGTGCGGTTCCTGTTGTTCTTCCCTACAGTTTCGTCGGGACCGATTGACCGATTCCGCCGCTTCCAGAAGGATTACACCGAGGCGCCGAGCCAGTCCGACTACCTGTATATGGTGGGCAAAGGGGTGCACAGCATCTTCTTGGGCCTGCTGTACAAGTTTGTGCTTGGCTACCTCTTTGGTTCGGTCATGCTGCCGTCCGTGGCGCAAGCGGCACTGGCGCAGCGAGGTGCATTCTTTGGCCTCGGATTATCGTGGCCGCTCGTCGGTTATATGTATGTGTACAGCATGTATTTGTTCTTCGACTTTGCGGGCTACAGCCTGTTCGCCGTCGGGGTCAGCAACCTTATGGGCATCGACACGCCGGTGAACTTTAACCAGCCGTTTAGGGCCCTGAACATCAAGGACTTTTGGAACCGTTGGCACATGACCCTATCGTTCTGGTTCCGCGACTTTGTGTTTATGCGGACAACCTTCTTCATCATGAAGCATAAGTTGGTGAAGAACCGCGTGCACGTGTCACAGGTTGCTTACCTGGTGAACTTTCTGATCATGGGCTTCTGGCACGGTGTGACTTGGTATTACATCGTGTACGGCCTGTTCCATGCCGGCGCGATTATCATTAACGATATCTGGCTGCGGTACAAGAAACGACATCGCAAGCAACTACCGCACAACCGCTGGACCCAGGCTTTAGCCATCGTGGTGACGTTTAACGTCGTCTGCTTCAGCTTCTTAATATTCTCAGGATTCTTAAATACACTTTGGTTTACACACGGAATGAGGTAAATAATAATGGATGCAAAGGCAACAGTTTTAGCAATTTTAGAGGACTTAACGGGTGAAGACGTGAGTGGTGACATGAACGTTAACCTCTTTGATACGGCGTTGATGGACTCCATGGACACCGTCCAACTGGTGTTGGAACTAACCAACCAGCTGGATATCGATATTCCCGTTTCTGAATTCGACCGGTCACAGTGGGACACGCCACAGAAGATTGTTGACCAGGTTGAGGCCAAGCTACAATGAGTAGCCGGCGCAAGTTATGGCACATTCTCGGCCCGGTCATTATTGCCGGTGCCTTGCTGGCGGGTGGCCTCGTCATACCGTGGCATTATGGTCCCTTGAGCCAGTCCACGGTTAATCGCGCCGCCGTGTCGATGTCGCCCGACGTGTTCTTGGGTGAACGCATCAAACGGCAGGCAGTGAGCGAGGGGTACGTACCGTTTATGGGGTCCTCAGAGTTATCCCGCATGGATCCGTTGCACCCGTCCGTGTTGGCGACGAAGTACAAGCGTAATTACCGGCCGCTCCTCATGGGGGCACCAGGTACGCAGTCGTTGACCCAGTTTTTGAGCAGCCAGACTCTGTTAGCGCATAAGGCCCCCAGCAAAGTGGTGTTTATCGTGTCCCCACAGTGGTTCACGCCCAAGGGACAACAGGCATCCGCGTTTGACTACTATTATTCACCTTTGGATACGATTGTTTGGTTACAGCATGCACACAACACCGCTGCAAACCGTTATGCGGCTCAACGCATCTTGAGTATGCCCTCCGGTAAGAACGGCGGGGTGATTGCAGATGCGCTACTGCGTATTGCGGCTGGGCAAAAGTTGACCACGAACCAGCGGCGGTTACTGCTATCCGCCGACAAATATTAACCAATGAGGATGCACTATTCTCGCGGTTCCAGCTGCGGAATAACTTGCCGCGGATTGATAAGGCTGCCAAGCAGTTACCCGCTCACGATAACGTGCAGGAGTTAACGCAGCGGGCCAACGAGCTGGGCAAGGCCGGTACTCGGGGCAACGAGTTGGGCATCGACAGCCACTTTTTCCGTGAGCGCTTGGGGCACGGTCAGTTGGGCAGACTACGTGGGAGCCAGAGCGGCTACGATTACCGGCAGTCGCCGGAGTATAGTGACCTCGAACTTGTGCTAAACCAGTTTGCCGAGCATAACACCCAGGTTCTGTTTGTCATTCCGCCGGTTAACGGCCGCTGGGCGCGGTACACGGGACTATCCCAAAGCATGATGCAGCAGACCGTGGCTAAGATTAAGTACCAATTGTCTTCCCAAGGTTTCAATCACGTACTCGATTTGAGCCGTGATGGTGATGAGCAATACTTTATGCAGGACACGATTCACTTAGGTTGGCGCGGCTGGCTGGCAGTGGATGGGGCGGTGAAACCGTTCTTGGAACAGAAACAGGTTGAGCCGCAATACAACATTCAAAATCGCTTCCTGACGAAGACCTGGCAGCAGACGCTGTCACCGACGGGGGTGGGCGTAAATGGGCGGCAGTAAACGGTGGTTTATTACCCTGTGGAGCATTATTGTAGTGCTGCTGGCCATTGACGGCGCACTGATAATTCGGCACCAGTTAGTTCATCATGACCTACGCACCAGTCAGCGGAGTAAAAGCAAAGCCGGCGCGCAACCGACAGCCAGCCGTCTGTACGGCTACACGCAGTCGGCTGCCGCCAACCAATTGTTGGTTGCCAAGCTGAAACCAATGTCCTTTTCTGGCACCGCCATTATTGTGCAGAATGGCCACGTGGTTGGTCAGTACAGTCACGGGATGGCCGATGATGGTAAGGGTGTGAAGAACAGTCCCAACGTCAGTTATGAAATTGATTCGGTGCAGAAGAATCTGACGGCGGCGTTAGTGATGCGCACGATTCGTTCGGGCAAGCTGTCGTTTAACAGTCACCTGAGCGACTTTTACCCGCAGATTCCTGGTAGTCAGGACATTACGATTCGGCAGATGTTGGACATGACGTCGGGGCTGAGTGCACCGGACTCGTTACACACTCCGAATAAAGATATGAGTGACGCAGAGGTGGTTCAAAGTGCGATTGAGAGCCTAAAATATAATGCTATGCAGCATGGCAAATGGTCGTATCAGCCGGTCAACTTTACGTTGCTGGCAGGCATTATTGAAAGGGTAACGCGAAAAAGTTATGCTGATTTGTTTATGCAAACAATAGCGCGGCCGTTGGGGTTAAAAGGCACACACATGGCCGATGCGACCTTAACGGGGCAAAGTAGTGCACAAGGTTATAATACGTCCAGTCCAGAAGACTATTCTAAGCCATATAAAATGTTAAAGGGGCAGATACAAAGTGAATTAGGCACAGGTCAAATATTCATGACACCTGGTGACTTATACCGTATCGAGAGTAGTCTGTTAAATGGTAAGTTGCTTAGTGCAGGCGAATCGCAAGCATTGTACGGTCCTCGTGATAGCGTGATGTATAGCGGTGGCTACTATCATGACGGCACGAATTATCTGTACGCTAATGGGTACGGATATGGTTTTGAAGCATTTGTTCGGATCACGCCAGATGGTAAGAATGCGGTCGTTGTTATGTGTAATAAAACGTTGCCGTACGATCAAATTAAGGCGGCTATTGACGGCGTCGTCCAGTGGTGGCTAGTCCAGAAGCACGACGGTGACGTGATTCAGTAGATTGATTTAGCCAAAGTTAACTGCATAAACAGAAAATGGTGTCCTCACCCTAACCGGTGGAATCTGGTTAGCACGAGGACACCATTTTTGTTTTGGTTGATGTGGATGTGGGCAAGACTTTAATCAGTTAATACGTTTCAGTAACTAGTTTGTGCATGACTGGGTGGACGTAGTTGGAGGGGGTGAACGGTGGCCGCTGTTTGGGGCTTGAATTCGCGCCGGAAACCGCGGGGGTTATGCGGTTGTAGTCTTCGCCCTGGCAGCGGCCACCGTTCGCCGCCTCCAACGTAGTACGCCAAGTCAGGCACAAACGGCGTTAGCTCAACAATACTGCGTCATCGGTGAGCTCGGTGCCGCTCTGCTGTTTGAACAGCTCGAGCAAGTCTGGCACCGTCAGGCCGGCCTTTTCATCTCCTTGAATATCCACCACGATGCGCCCGTGATCCAACATGACCAACCGGTTGCCGTACTTGAGGCGTCGGCCATGTTGTGGGTAATCATCAGGGTGGTCAGGTGCTGCTCCTGCACGATTTTGTCGGTTAGTTCCATAACGGTGGCACTGGTCTGCGGGTCCAAAGCCGCCGTATGCTCATCCAGTAGTAGGAGGGAAGGCTGCAGGATGGTCGCCATTAACAGCGTGACTGCTTGCCGTTGCCCACCGGATAGTAGACCAATTTCCGCACCCAGCCGGTCTTCAAGGCCCAGGCCGAGGCTGGTCAGCTTTGCTTTGAACAACTGGCGCTCGTTGTGCTTCACACCGCGCGTCCAGAAGTTGCGCCAACTACCGCGCTTGAGGGCGAGGGAGAGGTTCTCCTCCACCGTTAGCAGCGTGGCCGTACCCTGCTTGGGGTCCTGGAATACCCGGCTGATGAGTTTTGCGCGCTTGTTCACGTTCTGGTAGGTGACGTCCTGGCCGTCAATCTTAACCTGCCCGTAATTCACGGGGAGTGACCCCGCTACGCTGTTCAACAGTGTGGACTTACCGGCCCCGTTACCACCAATGATGGCCACAAAGTCGCCTTGGTTCAGTGTGAGGTTGATGTCCTTGAGCGCGTGGTTTTCGTTTGGCGTACCCTTTTCAAAGTACTGGTGTAGGTGCTTGACCTCTAAAACTGCCTTGCTCATATTAATCATCCTCCTTCATGGACTTACTGTTCTTCCGCCGTTGCTGCATTTGGCCGACTTTCTTTTGGACCAAAGGCAGGGACAGGAAGAGCGTCAGCATCAATGCGTAGAACAGGCGGAGGGCGTTGGCGTCAACACCCAGCTCCAACACGATGGCGATAATAAGTCGGTAAATGATGGCACCGACAATGATGGTCAGCAGACGTTTGCCAAAGCTGATGTTACGCAACAGGATTTCGGCAATGATGATACCAGCCAGGGCAATAACAATGGTACCAATCCCCATGGACACATCCGCATAGCCGTTAGTTTGGGCCATGAGGGAACCAGATAGGGCAATCAGACCGTTACTAATCATGTAGACAATAATCTTCATGGCGTCGGCGTTAATACCGTTGGCGGCGGACATGTCCTCGTTGTTACCCACGGCACGAGCAGCCAACCCCATTTCGGTGTTGAAGAATGCCACCAGCAGGATAATTACAATGGCAATAACGACACCGCCGACTACGATGGTGGTGGTCGTGCTATCGCCAATACTGATCATGCTAAAGACGGTCTTCATGGCCCCAGTCAAGGGAACGTTGGCCATGCCCATGACGAAGAGGTTAACCGAGTACAACCCGGTCATGGTTAAAATCCCTGATAGCAGGTCGGGAATGTGCAACTTTGTGGTCATGATACCTGAGACCCACCCGGCGAGTGCCCCGCCGGCAGCGCCCATAAGCGTTGCCACGACGGGATTAGTGCCCTGCGTGATGGCGTGGGCGGTGATTGCGGCCCCCAAAGGGAAACTACCCTCGGCGGTCATGTCGGCAATATCCAGAATGCGGAATGTTAGGTACACCCCAATTGCCATGATGGCCCACAGGAAGCCCTGCGCCACACTTGATGTCAGAATATCGATGTCCATAATGATTAACCTCTCTCTGTTGGTGCGAATTGGTGGAACGGATTACTTCAGCGTTGATGCATCAATGTTGAAGAGTTTCATGCGCTTAGCGTCAGTGACGAGTTCAGTTTTGGCTGGCTTTTCTACTGCCAGGTCCTTGACCTTCTTGCCCTTGATAATCTTGACGGCCATCTTGGCGGTCTGGCGGCCTAATTCCTTGTAGCTAATCCCGCGGGTGGCAACCCCAGCCTTTTTGATCATCGTTGCGTCGGCGGTTACAACCGGTACCTTGGCGGATTCAGTGACTTTGCCGATAGTGTTCATAGCCGCGGCACAAACGTTATCGGTGGGGATGTACATGGCGTCGGATTGCTTGGCCAAAGCCGCAGCCGTCTGCTGAACGTCGTTGGTAGTGGCGACCGTCTTTTCAACGGGCGTCAGGCCCAGAGACTTAATGACCTTCTTAGCGGTTTTAATCTGTACGACGGAGTTTTCCTCGGCCGCGTTGTAGAGCAGACCAATCTTCTTGGCCTTCGGGAACATTTTGTGTAGCAGTTTAATTTGCGCGGCGGTGTCAACCTTATCGGTCACCCCGGTAGCGTTGGTATCGGGATGGGTGACGTTGGTGACCAAGCCGCCGACTTAGGGTCGGTGACGGCCGTGAAGAGCATTGGCGTTTTGCTATCCTGCTTTTGCAGTGCCTGAGCAGCCGGGGTGGCAATGGCTAGGTTTAGCACGTTTTTGTCCTTCTGCAACTGCTGACTCATGGTTTTCAGATTACTTTGGTCGCCCTGAGCGTTAACGTAGTCAATCTTCAGGTTCTTGCCATCCTTGTAGCCTTCCTTGGCTAGTTCCTGCTCAAAACCCTTGCGCGCATCATCCAGCGCGCTTTGGCTAACCAGCTGCAGGACACCGATTTTCACGGTTTTGTCACTGCTACTGGAACTACTATTCTTGCCACAGGCGGCCAGCAGGGTAACTGCGGTCAAAGTGGCGGCGACGGCGATAATTTGTTTGAACTTCTTCATGTTGATTCCCTCCCAGGAAAGTAAAATGACCGGTCACGTGGTGCAATGCGTCCACGTGGCCGGCCAGTTATCTCTTCCGGAAGATAGAAAACGCCACGTGTTCGAATTGCTTCGATCCATGTGGCGGTTGTAAGCATTATAAATTGCTACGGCCATCATGGATACAAACCAGCTGGTTTGCATCCATGATGCAAACCGCTAACTGTAATAGCCGTAGTAATACGCGTTATTCAAGTTGATGCGTCGAATGTTAGACATAAGCGACACTCCTTGATAGCAGTTTTTATTACAGGGCTAAGAATATCCTCATTGGATTTTAAAGTCAACATGTTTTTGATCGGTCAGTGGTAATTTGGTCGGCTGTAACCGGTGACGCGCCTTATTTGACGCGGCTTACAGGAATGTTCAATTTTTTTCATCATGTTCCGGTTAACCACGACGCTCACCTTGTCTGGAGACTCAACGGCTAGTTGCTTAGGCGTCTTGCCCTTAATGATTTTGAGTGCCATCTTGGCAGTTTGGCGACCGAGTTCCTTGTAGCTGATACCGTTTGTGGCGGTACCACCAGCTTGGACCATCGTGCTAGCAGCGGCAACTACAGGGGTCTTGGTAGCAACCGAGACTTTACCCACGGTAGCCATGGCTGCGGCTACCGTGTTATCAGCGGGTACGTAGATGGCGTCGACTTGCTTGGCGAGTACCTGTGTCGTCTGGGAAACGTCGTTGGTGGACGCGACTGTCTTGGTGACCACCTTGAGCCTTGAGCCTTCAGCGCAGTCTTAGCGAGTTTAATTTGCATCACGGAGTTGGCCTCAGCGGCGTTGTAGAGCAGGCCCACAGTTTTGGCCTTTGGAACCAGCTTCTTCAGCAATTTAATTTGCCCGGCTACGTTAACCATGTCGGTGACACCAGTGGCATTCTTGTCGGGGTGTTTCAAGTTAGTGGCCAGGCCAGCGGACTTAGGATCAGTGATGGCGGTGAACAGGAGCGGTGTCTTGCTGTCGGCCTGCTGCATGGACTGTGCGGCCGAGGTCGCAATAGCTAGGTTCAAAGTGTTCTTATCTTTGGCCAACCGCTGCGACATGGTTTTCAAGTTACTCTGGTCGCCCTGAGCGTTGAGGTAATCTAGCTTGAGGTTTTTGCCCTCTTTGTATCCGTGCTTAGCCAATTCGGCGACGAACCCTTTGCGGGCATCGTCCAAAGCTGTTTGATTAATCTGCTGCAAAATTCCAATTTTAATCGTTTTATCGGTGGTCGCGGCCTTGGCTGTGCTCTTGCCGCAAGCAGCCAGCAGGGCAATTGACGCAACCGCAACGGCAGTACTAATTACTTTGGTTAACTTCTTCATCATGTATTCCTCCAGAATGTTTGGTACGGGTTGTTGAACCCATTAACAGAAAATGGCCAGCCACAGGACGATTTTCATCCATGTGGCTGGCCATTAGTTTCCGGAAAACAAAATCGCCACATGGATGAATGTTAATCCATGTGGCGAGTCGATGACGTGCTTAAGAACTTCGGCCTCATGGATGTGAACCAGGCGCGGTTCACATCAACGTGTGAACCGCTATCCGAAAAAGCCGAAGAAAAAGTTATTCAGTTGTGTCTGTGTATGTTGATGCATAATGTGACCTCCTGAACGGGTAGCGGGTAACAACTTGTTGAACCTAGGTTATAACGTCGCGGGGACTGTGTCAACATCTTTTTTTTAATATTGTGTGTAGCAAAATCTCATTGATGCTAATTAGCGCAGAGGCTTGCCGCTTGGACGCGGTCCTTGAAGGCGCAAGCAGGGACCAAAAAGTGACGCGTTGTCTGCGCGCCACTACGGTTGAGAAAGTTATTCTAGTTCATCGCGATAAAGCCCTACGACCAGTCCCAAAATGGTCACCGTGTCGAAGTACATATCGGCCATAGTATCATTTTCAGGGTGGAGTCGTACCCGACCAGATTCACGGTAGAAACGCTTAACGGTGGCCTCATCATCTTCGGTCATTGCGACCACCACTTGACCGTTTTCAGCTTCACTTTGCTTACGCACAATGAGCTTATCACCATTGAGAATGCCCATCTTGATCATGGATTCACCCTGGACGCGCAACATGAACAGCTCATCCTCGGCGTAGTTCAGTCCTGTGGGGATGGGGAAGTAATCCTCAATGTTTTGCGTGGCGGTGATGGGCACACCAGCCGCAACGGTACCAACGAGGGGGATACCCTTTTCTGGGGACATACCAATGTAGTCGTAACCGGCGGGAGTGAGCTCCAAAGTGCGGGGCTTAGATGGATCCTTGGCAATGAGTTGAGCTGCCAGTAATTTTTGGAGGTAGGCCGCAACGGTTGATGAGGAACTCAAACCAACCGCCTCACCGATTTCACGAACGGTCGGTGGGTAGCCACGGTTAGAAATAGAGTCGTTGATGCTCGTGAGTATTTGTACCCACCGTTTCTTGACGGTCTGCTCAGCCATATTTATGTGTCCCCCTGTTTGTTTCTTGTCTCCAAGATAGCATGACGAACACGTGTTTGCAAGCGGTATAGCAACATTTTCGGCGGATTTAAGGTTATTAATGGTGATAATTTGTTCGCTAGGCGATGCTTGGCCCAATTTGGTTGTCTACGGCGTCGGCTGGATAGATGAGCTTCGGCATAGGTGGGGGACTAGGGTGAAGGAGTAGGTGGTTACGAACACGCGGGTGGCCTTTGGGAATGCGGCTTACGTGCCCTCCGTCCCAAAGGCCATTCGCGGGTTCTCGTCAATTTGGTGGTAATCTTGGTAAACGGTCTAGCTTAGTCCTCCTACACAAACTGAACAAGTGGGGACTACTTATGCTCTGCTTTTTAACCGAGTTGCTCTACTCTGTAAACGAGTTGCGCCCCGCAGAACCCGCCGTATAAGCAGTCCCAATCAGGAATCCAAGGGCGGGATTCCCAATTGGGACTACTTATGCTCTGGTTTCTAACCGCGGGGCTCCACTCTCTAAACGAGTTGCACAGCCCAGAAAGCGGCACATAAGCCATAAAAATCCAAAGGCCAAAAGCGGGCCTTCAGATTCTTATAACTTATGCTCTGCTTTCTAAGCGGGCTGCTCCACTCTCTGCCTAAACGAGTTGCGCCCCGCAGAACCCGCCGTATAAGCAGTCCCAATCAGGAATCCAAGGGCGGGATTCCCAATTGGGACTACTTATACTCTGGTTTCTAACCGCGGGGCTCCGCTCTCTAAACGAGCTCCGCAGCCCAGAAAGCGCCACATAAGCCATAAAAATCTAAAGGCCAACAGCGGGCCTTCAGATTTTCATAACTTATGCTCTGCTTTCTAAGCGGGCTGCTCCACTCTCTGCCTCAATCTGTTATCATGTACCTAGAGCGTAAGTGGTATTAGTAAAGGTGGTGTCAATCAATGGAATTATTATTAACGGTTTTAGACGTAGTGCTCCTCGGCTGCGTGGGCTACAACGTGTACTGGCAGTCGCAAATCGAAGTGCGCGCTAACTATGCGTACATGCAGATGTTTTGGGGCGTCGTGTTCGCCATCTTGATTGCTTCCACGTACACCGCCAGCTGGGCGTACGTCGTCTTCCTCGCACTGTTCGTCCTGTTGAACGTCTCCGCGGGTTACGGCGGCATCGCCAGCGACCGTATCGTCGGTTACGGCATGTTTCAGCGGGTGTTGCGCCTGTCCACCCTGGCAGGTGTTACCATTCTGCCCGTGCAGACAGTCCGTGGTCGGCAGCTTGTCATCGTCGTCTTTGCCTTTAATCCGCGTCGATACGTGCGCATGACTTTCCGTCAGCCGCTTGAAGCCCTGACCGTCAAGATTCGGCAAATGGTGCCTGATAACGTACCGGTCGAGATTCAGCAGGTACAGTAAATTTTTAACCTGTCAATAAATGAGAGCGGACCACAATGCGGTTAGCTCCCCAGCAATAACGTAATAATGCCGATATTCCAGAACCGCGGAATATCGGCATTATTGTGTTTGGAACAGGGAGCTGCATTGTGGTCCACGTTTGTAGGCCGCGTCGATGCTCATCGATTTTGCGAAGTTGCTATTTATGATTGAGCCTCATTTTGTTGGCTAGCGGATCAGCGTCATGACGATGGGGATAGCAATCATTGCCAACACCGTCGAACCCGCTACACCGACAGCGGCAAATTCACTGTCCGCGTCGTACAGCCGGGCGACCACCGGCGCGTTGGTCATCACCGGCATGCAAGACTGAATAATGAACACGGTCTTCATCAGTGCCGGCATGTCCGCCCCAGCCAGGAGCAGGGACATAATTAGCGGGGCAAAGACGAAGCGGCCCAACAGGACCCCTAAGAAGTCTTTATCCAAACGTAGCGCGTTACGAATACCCGACTGCTGAATCGTGATACCGATGAAAAACATTGATCCAGGCACGGTGAGGTCACCTATGTACTCCAAGTCTGCAGCAAGGAAGTTAGGTAGCTGGATGTGCATCATGACGATGATAATCCCAACGATAAAACCTAACAGTGGTGGCGAAAAGATCTTACCCAAAGCCCGTTTGAAATCAAATTCGGCATCGCCGGGGCCATCACGTTGGATGAGGTAGACCCCAACCGTCCAGAAAACGGTGGTGTTAGCCATGTAGTACACCAACACGTACGGGACGCTACGGGCGCCAAAGAGGGCCATGTTCAACGGCAAACCGATAAAGACGGTGTTGGAATTGAGGAACATCGAACAAAACAGTCCGATGCGGCTACGGTCAACGCGCAGGAAGAGGGCTACCACTGCAGACAGCACGCCTAAAATGGCCATCGAAATCAGCGGGTAGCGTAGGTCGGGTAACAAGCGAATCAACTCGTTGGCGGTAAACTTTTCGCTGACGGTGACCACCATATACGCGGGTAAGGCGACCTGCGTGATGATTTTGGCAATAATTTTGCCACTTTGGGCGCTGAGCCAGTGGCGTGCTGATAACCAGTACCCAACGGCAATTAAAATAATAATTTCGGCCACGCCGAAAACACTAGAGATAAATGCTTGCAATAATCTAGACCCCTTCGGTTACTTATTTCGCGGTAATAATATGTTGCAAAGGCACGTCGAAGGTGTCATGTGGCCAGGCGTTTTCTGGCCGTATCTGTACAGACAGGGCTAGCGCAACCGTGGTGCCATGGTATCCGGCCAGAAAGCGGTCGTAGTAACCACCGCCAAAGCCGAGACGGTAACGCGATGTACGCGTGTACGCTAAGCCCGGGACTACAACCAGGTCGGGTGCATTGTTGACCAGTTCAGGTTGGTAGGGCGGTTCCAGTAGACCAAAGTCGCTTTTGACCAATGCTTCGCGGCTGGTAAACGGTAGGAAAGCCATCTGTCGGTGCGGCATGGTCTTGGGTACCACCACGTCTTTGCCATCCGCGACGGCCGCCGCAATCACACCGCTAGTGTCGACTTCAAAGCCACCGCTGATTGTCGTGGCGATGGTGCGAGCCGCTTGCCACTCGGGCAGTGCCCGTAGTTGCGCCAAGAGCGCCTCGGTTTCGGTTTGGCGTTGCTCAGCTGGCAATGCACGCAGGGCGGCAATTTGTTGTTGACGTGCGTCACGTTTATTAGTTGTCATCGTGTACCCCGTGGGCGGCCAGCCATTCGTTGAGCACGACGGCCTGGTTGTTAGTAGTGTCTTTGGCTCCGAACAGAAGCACAACGGTATTGCCCTCTTGTAGTTGCGCGTTCACCGTGTCAATTAACTCGGTTGTGGCCGGATTTTGTGCTAATTCGTCCTGGTATCGACTCTTAAACTCAGTAAACTTTTCTGGGTCGTGGTTGAACCACTTACGCAGTTCGGTGGTGGGCGCAATGTCCTTGGCCCACAGGTCAATGTGTGCGTCCACCTTTTTAATGCCACGGGGCCACAAGCGGTCCGTCAGAATACGGAAGCCGGGTGTCCCAGGATGTTCGTAAATACGTTCCAGTTTGATTGTCATTATTCATCACCCCAAAACTACACTACCGCCCACAATGGGATAAGTAAAGCTACCACATAATGGCATTAGCGTTAGATTACCATAATAAAGATGTTAATGCACGCGGGAGACTGGCGTCGGAGCCATGCTGGACACCGGTGTCGTTCCGTTCGCTATTCATTGGTAGCATGCAAAAAGCGCGTAACGTTGGCGATTAAACGCAAATGTGACGCGCTTTTTGGCGCAAGGTGCATATTCACTATTCCGCCTGAATCAGCGCCCGCATAACTTTGCGCTGCATGGGTGTGGTTAATTGGTTCTGGCGCCGCACCAGCGATACCGTAAACAGCGGTTGGCCGGGGTCGGTGAGGCGAATCAGCTGGAGGTGGTCCTCCGGCGTCACCGCGAGGTCCGTGAGCAGCGCGATGCCGACGTCCTGGTGCACCATAGTTTTGATGAGGCTAACATCGTCGCTACGGAATACCACACGCTGGCGTACGCCCGCACTATGATTCAATGCGCGGAAAGCTGGGCGTGAACGTACTGCTCACCCAAGGCCACAAATGGTTCGCCTACGAGTTGGGCAAAGGCGACGGCACCGTCCTGCCCGACTTTGCGTTGTGGGGCGGCGATAATGGCGAACGGGCGGGCAAAGAGCTGCTCAACCTGCAAATCGTCGGCGACCAGCGGACCCACACTCCCAAGCAGGGCCATGTCGAGTTCGCCAGCGCGGAGACGTTTAAGCAGGTTGCCAGAACCTCCCTCGATAGTCTGCAGATGGTCCATGCTGCCGTTATTAACCAGGTGGGGAATTAACTTTGGAAAATAGTAATTACCAATAATGGGTGGTAATCCCAACCGTACCGTGGTCACCTGCAGGGCGTCGAGATCCTGTTGTGTTTGGCGTAATTCGCTCAGAATGCTCCGGGCGTGCGTCGCGAGTTGCTCGCCGGCAGCGGTGACGGTGAGCGTGTTGTGACTGCGGTCGCGGTGAATTAATTCAATGCCGTATTGTTCCTCTAATCGTTTGAGGGATAACGATACCGTGGGCTGGCTCACCCGAAAAACTTTGGCGACGGCGGAAAAACTTTTTAAATCTACAAGTTGGACAAAGTATTCAAAGTCGCGTGTGTTCATCACAAAACGCCGTCCTTTCTGGTGTGTGGCCGTTCATATAAAAAGATTTTATCACAACTGGCACGTTTGACTATAAATTTTTCTGTGATTTATGCTGTACCTCGTTAAGACGAAAGAGCAACAATCTCGCCACAATATATCAGCAAATTGATGAGGAGGAATCGCTTATGCAACTCACAGCACAGCAAATTATCAATAACCCATTTTTAAACAAAGGTACAGCCTTTACTAAGGAAGAACGCGACCAATACGGTTTGAACGGTGTGTTACCGCCAGCCGTCCAGACTTTGGACCAGCAGGTAGCCCAGACGTACGCACAGTACCTACAGAAGCCATCCGCACTGGAAAAGCGGATCTTCTTGATGGACATTTTCAACCACAACCACGTTTTGTTCTACGCCTTGTTTGGCCAGCACGTCGCTGAATTCATGCCAATTGTGTACGATCCAACCATCGCTGACACCATCGAGAACTACAGCGCGCTGTTCATTGACCCACAGAACGCAACGTACCTGTCGATTGAGGACCAGGACCACATTGAGGACGCCCTGAAGCTAGCGCCGATGGCCGTGATATTCGTTTGATTGTGGTAACCGATGCGGAAGGTATCCTCGGTATCGGTGACTGGGGTACGCAGGGTGTCGATATCGCTGTCGGCAAGCTGATGGTGTACACGGCCGCCGCAGGGATTGACCCTAGCCAAGTGCTGCCGGTTGTGTTGGACTCTGGGACCAACAATGAGTCGTTGCTGAACGATGACCTTTACCTCGGTCTGCGGAAGCAGCGCGTGTACGGTGAAGAATACCATGCCTTTGTGGACAAGTTCGTTGCTAGTGCGCGGAGCCTGTTCCCGAAGCTCTACCTCCACTTTGAAGACTTTGGTCGTAGCAACGCTGCTGACATCCTGGACCAGTACAAGGATCAGCTGACGACGTTTAACGATGACATACAGGGCACTGGGATTATCGTACTTGCCGGTATTCTGGGTGCGCTGAACATTTCCAAGCAGAAGATGACCGACCAGGTGTACATGAGCTTTGGTGCTGGTACTGCCGGTGCCGGAATTACCCAGCGTATTTACGAAGAATACTTGCAGCAGGGGATGGCACCGGAAGAAGCACGCAAGCACTTTTACCTGGTGGACAAGCAGGGTCTGTTGTTTGACGACATGCCTGACTTGACGCCACAGCAAAAGCCGTTTGCTCGTAGCCGCAGTGAGTTTACTAACGCTGACGAACTGACCAGCTTGGCGGCAGCGGTTAAGGCCGTGCACCCAACCATCTTGGTGGGTACGAGTACCGTTCCGGGTACTTTCACTGAGGAAGTAGTGACTGAGATGGCTGCTCACACCGACCGGCCAATCATCTTCCCGTTGAGCAACCCGACCAAGTTGGCTGAAGCTAAGGCTGAGGACCTGATTAAGTGGACCGATGGCCGTGCGCTGGTTGCTACGGGGATTCCGGCGGCTGACGTTGAGTACAAAGGTGTAACCTACGCCATTGGCCAGGCTAACAACGCGTTGGTTTACCCTGGCTCGGTCTAGGTACCATCGCCGCTACCAGCAAGCTATTGACTGACGGCATGATTTCGGCTGCAGCCCACAGCCTGGGTGGTATCGTTGACCCTGATCAGGCTGGTGCCGCAGTGTTGCCACCAGTTAAGCAGCTGGCGAAATTCAGCCAGACGGTTGCGAACGCCGTAGCACAGGAAGCGTTGGACGAAGGTCTGAATGAAGACCCGATTACTGATGCTAAGCAGGCAGTTGCGGACACCAAGTGGACGCCAGAGTACAAGCCACTCAACCTGTAATTAGTCACTGATTGAGGGAGGAAACAACATGACAGCATTAGCAACATCAATTCAAAGTGTCCTGACGATTCTGTTGATTATCGCTTTGGGATACATGCTTCAACGCAAAGGGTGGTTCCCGGATTCATTTGGTGGCACCGTTTCGAACTTATTAATGAAAGTCGCCCTGCCAGCATCCATCTTCATTTCGGTGTTGGAACGGTTGACGTTAGATAAATTGGTCAGCTTAGCCAGTGGTTTGGTATACGGCTTCATCGCCGTTGCTATCGGCTACCTCGTCGCCTTTGCACTCGTGAAGATTCTCAAGGTGCGTCCGGGTCGTCGGGGGACGTTCATCAACATGTTTGTGAACGCCAACACCATTTTTATCGGTTTACCACTGAACTTGGCCCTCTTTGGTAACAAGTCCATGGCCTATTTCCTGATTTACTACGTGGTCAACACCGTCTCCACGTGGACGCTGGGTGCCTTCCTGATGCTCAGGATGACCCCACGCGCGTCAAGGGTAGCGCCGAAAAGGGTAGCTTTAACTGGAAGAAGCTGTTGCCAGCACCACTAGTTGGTTTCTTGGTCGCATTGGTCTTCCTGTTGCTCCGGATTGACGTGCCAAACATTGGCTGGCTCAGCTTTGCAACCAACACGTTGGATTACGTTGGTAACCTGGTTACGCCATTGTCCCTGATTTACATCGGGATTGTGTTGGCCAAAGCTGGTTTGGGTAGTATCCACTTTGACCGTGATAGTATCGTAGCGTTGCTCGGCCGGTTCGTGCTGGCCCCGGCCGTTATGTTCGCCATCATTATGATTGGTAGCGGCATGGTTGGCGGGATGCCAAGCATGGAGCCCAGACACTGATTGTGCAGGCCTCCGCACCTGGCCTTGCCGTTCTGCCAATCCTGGCGGAACAGGCACATGGGGACGTGAAGTATGCTACCAACGTGGTGACGACTTCGACCGTGCTGTTCGTGATCGTGATTCCGATTATTATGGTTTTGATTCAGGGTATTTAGAGAGTGGAGCAGGCCGCTTAGAAGACAGAGCATAAGGCGTTCCAACCGAAAGACCCGGTTTTGGTCTTTTGGTTGGAATGCGTTATGTGGCGGCTTCTGGCCTGTGCAACTCGTTTTAGAGAGTGGAGCCCCGCGGTTAGAAAGCAGAGTATAAGTAAGCCCGGGCGAGAATCCCGCACTTGGATTCTTGGCTGGGTTTGCTTATACGTCGCTTTCTGCGGGGCGGAACTCGTTTCAACAAGCCATTGCCGCGGGGAGTGTCAGCTGGCTAGAGAACGACTTGAGGTGAACGCTGATTCTTAAAGGAAGACGCGTCCATCAGTATATAGGACGACTGCAGATTGCGGTCGTCTTTTTGCGTTGTTGTACCCGCACATGGGCTTTGGGGCTTTTGCAGACTACAGACACCTCTACCTGGTTATGAAACACGCGCCCTGGGTAGATACGTGTGTTTTCACCTCACTTTGAATTGTTTTCACGTTATTATTGCGGGAAAACTGGTAAAATTAGGGGTAGATTATTACTGAGCAGGTTTGTGGAGGTACTACATGATTCACGGTTTAGGCGTCGACATCACGGAGATTGCACGGATTCAGCACGCGCAGGAGCGTAACGCACACTTTGCGGCCAAAGTGTTGACGGACGCTGAGTTGCGTCAATTTAATGCGTACTCCGGGCGCCGGGCCTGGGAGTATTTGGCTGGCCGTTTTTCCGCCAAGGAATCGTACAGTAAGGCTTACGGCACGGGGATTGGAGCAGTTGGCTGGCAAGACATTGAAATTATCGATGGTGGGCAGGGGCAACCGCACGTCTCGGGACCGTTTAGCGGCCACGCGCACGTATCGATTAGTCACACGGATGATTTAGTTATGACCGAGGTCATACTGGAGGAAGAGAACTAATGACAGTAATTGGTACGCACCGTCCGACGCGAGTATTAGTTGATGAGGCGGCAATCAAGCACAACGTTAGTGGCGAAGTGGCACGCCTGGACGACCAGACGGAGCTTTTTGCGGTCATCAAAGCTGATGCTTATGGTCACGGCTTGTTGCGCGTCGCCCGCGTGGCGCTCGCAGCTGGGGCGCGTGGCTTTTGCGTTGCCATTTTGGACGAGGCTTTGGCGCTGCGTGAAGCTGGTTTTGAGCAACCAATCTTGGTTCTTGGGGTGGTATCTCCCGAGTACGTTCAACTGGCCGCCATTAACCACGTTGCCGTGCCGCTGGTTGATGCGGAGTGGCTGGAGTCGGCCCGGCCGTACCTCGCCGCGGATCATCCACTCGCGGTGCACGTGGCCTTGGATACGGGGATGGGGCGCATTGGGTTCCGCAATCTGGACGATTTGCGGGCAGTGTTGGATACAATTACGGGCCTAGATGGACTGCAAATTGAGGGCGTCTTCACCCACTTTGCCACGGCGGACGATCCGGATACCAGCTATTTCCAGGAGCAGGTAGCTAAGTTTAAGCAACTGGTTGCAGCATTCCCTGAGCGGCCGCGGTACGTGCACGTCTCAAACACCGCGACGAGTCTATGGCACGCGGCCTGCAACGGCAACATGATTCGCTTTGGTGTGGGCATTTACGGCTTGAACCCCTCAGGACGGGCGATTGAGCAGACACCCTACGAGTTGCAACCGGCTATGAGCGTGGTATCGGCACTAGTGCAGTGCAAGCAGATTCACGCTGGCGATGCAGTTTCTTACGGCGCCACGTATCGAGCTAGCGGGGATGAATGGATCGGCACGGTGCCCATCGGTTACGCTGACGGCTACCCCCGGCGGATGCAAGGCTTTCACGGCCTGGTCGACGGTCAGGAGTGTACCATCGTGGGGCGGGTCTGCATGGACCAATTGATGATCAGAATGCCACGGGCGTACCCAGCGGGAACCAAAGTCACACTGGTAGGTCAGGATGGCAATAACGTTATTTCGTTGCAGGACGTGGCCGATTATGCCGGTACCATCCACTACGAGATTGCCTGTGCCATGAGCGAACGAATACCACGGGAGTCAATCAATCCGGTTGGTGCTTAGACCCCAATTTGTAATTAATTGATGGTAAAAGCACCAAATACTAATGATTTTCTGTGTAAATTGTGCTAGCGTTATGGTTACGAGGAAAAAGCGACTGGGGGAGTTACACCATGAGTGATTATCAGGATAAGCTTTCTGTCAGCATGGACGCGTCGGTTGAGGAAAAAAATCGAGGCGTACTGTGAGCTGAATGATGTGGACATGCAGACGGCGGTCCAAGAGGCGTTGAATGAGTTCATTAACATGCACGGCGAAGAGATTGCCCAGTTAATTGCGGGCTACCGGGCGATGGGTAACTTGAATGAAGAGATTTGTGACGAGTTTACCGCTTGCGAAGCGGAGGCGTACTCACACTTTTGTTAATGTTGGGGTGAGGTATGGCAGAAAAAGTAAAGCGCGGGGACGTCTTCTTCGCTGACTTGTCGCCCGTTGTGGGTTCAGAACAAGGCGGAATGCGTCCCGTATTAATTATTCAGAATAATGTTGGGAACCACTACAGCCCGACGGTCATTGTGGCCGCCATTACGAGCCGCATCTCGAAACCCAAGATGCCGACCCACGTTGGTTTAGTCGGGGGCAAGGACGGTATTGAACGCGATTCCGTGGTGCTGCTGGAGCAGATTAGGACAATCGATAAGCAGCGTTTGCGGGACCGCATCGCCACGCTACCTGACGATAAGATGGTGCAGGTCGATGAGGCCCTAGGCGTGTCGGTTGCGTTACGGCCGATGCACCCGACGGGCAACGGCAAACGGCGCAATACCCATAGTACCAAGTCCTCAAAGTAGCGTTGTGGTTCTACATATTACATAAGCACCAGCGAGCCGGTAGCATTTGTTGCCGGTTTTTTTAGTACGCCTAGGCAACGGATAGGCGCGTGAACTTAATTGTCGGTAGATTTGCCCCGGTCGGTAGTGCTTACGCCTGGGTATGTATGGTATGATAGAAACCGATTAGATTTCGCTTAGAAAAAGGGAACGCAAGTGATCCCGGGAGGTTTGTTATGCTGATTAAGTCATTAGTGCGTAAGAAGGAATTTTTGACGACCGTCAAGGAAACCGTCACTTTGGAAGAGGCCCTGAAGGTACTGGAGGACTCCGGTTTTCGGTGTGTGCCAATCCTTGACGAAACGGGTACCATTTTCCGTGGTAATATCTACAAAATGCATATTTACCGCCACAAGAGCCAGGGTGGCGACATGACTTTGCCCGTGACCCACCTGCTGAAGAACGCAACCAAGACCATTCCGGTCAGCGCGCCGTTTTTCAAGGTGTTCTTTAACATTAAGGATTTGCCTTACATCGCGGTACTCGATGAATCGGCCAACTTCTACGGTATCCTCACACATACTGCTTTACTGAACATGCTGTCCGACGCTTGGAACATCAGCGTGGTTCATACGTGCTGACGGTTGCTAGTTCGGATGAACGTGGTGATCTGGCCGTGATGAGCAAGATCATTTCCAAGTATGCCTCCATTGCTGGTTGCCTGACGCTGGATGCTAAGCGCGGCGAATACGTGCGGCGGACGTTGTTTACTTTGCCAGCAGGTACGGACGAAACCACGGTGAACGAAATTGTTCAGCGATTGGAACGTAAGCACTTCAAAGTTGTGGAAATCGATAACCTCCAGAGTGGGCAACTCATGCGGGTTGATGAAGGCGAGTAGTACTTCAACTTGTTTATAGCCACAAAAATGGCGCCAATTACCGCTTACCGCGATAGTTGACGCCATTTGTTTGGTTACAGATAAGTGACGGGTTTAGAAGACGATGACTGGTGTCCCCAAATCTACGGCCGCGTACAACTTCGTCATGAAGTCTGGTGGGTTGTTGATACAACCGTTACTACCGTGGGATAGGTACCAGTCGCCCCCGAATTTAGGCTGCCAGGAGGCGTCGTGGAGGCCCACACCGGTGTAGTCAATCGGCATCCAGTACTTCACCTTGGTAGCGTAGTCCTTACCCGTTTGACCAATTCCCCGCAAAGTGGCGTCTTGTTGCTTCGACCAGACGAAGTCAACGCCCACTGGTGTAGAATCCCCGGCGCTAGGCTTACCCGAGACAATGTCGGAGTCCAACGTCAACTTGCCGTCTTTGTAGTAGTACTCGTGCTGGTTTTGAAGGTCTACCTCTACGTACGTATTACCGATATCAGTCCCATCAGCGTGGTAGCCAGAACCAGCCGTAGTGGCCTTGACGGTGAAGTCTTTGCCCGCCTTAATGCGGCTGATGACGTCTTGAGTGGTAGCGTTTTGCTGAATTGACCAACCGTACGTACCACCCGGAACTTTGACCGTACCACGTTTGGTGGAGTTGAACGTCCGTTCCTTGCCGTTCGTATCGTACTTGTCACCCATAGCCTTGACGAAGTTTTTTTTACGCCCGTCTCATCAACGGTGATTTCGCCATTGTTGTAACCCAGCCATTGGTACAGATCAGACTTAGTGATGTTCTCACTGTGGTTTTCAACGGTGACCTTGCCGCTTTCCTTAGCCAACTGCTGTAGCTTGGTTTTAGCCTGAATAAACTTGTCCGATTTGGTGGTTACGGCAGGTTTGATGTAGGTTTGGTTAACCTGAACCGTCTGTTGATCGTCGCGAATAGCGGATACAATCGTCTGGTTTAGTTTATCTACGTCAAGTTGGTTACCGTACACTTCTTTGGTGACCTGGAGACCAGACTTGTTGAACGACATGTTGGCGTCCTTGGAGGCCTTCCGCTTCGCGTTTACCTTGGTGGTTAGTGCTTTGGTGTAAGCATGTAACTGTTTGGTGTTGATGACCGGGTCAACTTTGGCGCTACTGCCACTCAAACCCAAAGCGTGTCCCAACCAGGCCCACTGGTTCTGTTGCTTTGCCAAAGTGGACAAGGTCTTAGTAAATGACCGACGAATCCCTAACTTTGTCCCACTAGTGGTGGCGACGGTTTTCTTACCGTCCTTAATCTGGTACTTGAGGGAGCTAAAACGCTTCTTCAGTGTTTGGTTGGCTTCGGATTGGGTCTGACCGCTAATCTTGACCCCCAGAACGGTGGTGTGCGGTAGGTAGCGTTGTCCGTAGTGTATTGCCACGCCGCTATAAATGCCGACGAGCACAACCGCTACGGCCGCGATGCCAATGGTTAACTTATTCTTCGAATTCACCGGGGAAACTCCTTCCACGTGTGCCGGACCGCGCCGGCGACCACACGCACGTATACTATAAATGTTTGCACCATGATAACAAAAATCGTTATCAAAAGCCATTGTTACAAAAATATTACAGTCTCCAGTATACCGGTTTTTGCGCGTATTTCAATACGCAGACGTATCTTTAATAACTTGGGGCTGACGTTTAATTGGGGGATGGGTTCGGGGGAAGGATAGTATAAGGGTACCGATTGAAGGGGACTATGCTGGGTGGTTGGAAGGTTGCTGGTGGAAAGCGTTGCAACGCTCTCCCGGTACTCGTGGTTATGGAAACGAGCTGTGCAGGCAAGAAGACGCCGCATAAGCGACTCTAAAAAGGCAGGTAGGGGGCCGCCTGCCGGACACGCCACAATTCTCGGTCTGGCTACGGTTAAAACAGTTCACGCTACAGTCTCTCGGCGGTGCTTGCGCACAGCCTCCGAGTGGCGGGCTCTAAGCGCTAAAGCGCTAAGAGCCCGCGCAAAAAAGTCCCCCTCGAGCCCAGCTCGGGGGGACTTCCTTACGTTCTGCGTCAGGTTTAAAATTACTGACGGAACTTGATGTCGGACTTGGAGAAAGCACCATCGATGATCTTCTTCAGTTCGTCTGAAGAAGCCTTCATGGACTTTGCTTCGTCGTCGGACAGAGGCAGTTCGATAATCTGCTCGATACCGTTGCGGCCGATAACGGCTGGCGTACCGATGAAGACATCGTTGATGCCGTACTGACCGTCCATGTATACGGACAATGGCAATACTGCACTCTCGTCGTTCAGGATGGCTTAGTGATACGGGTAGCGGCAGTACCGACACCGTAGTAAGTAGCACCCTTCAAGTTGATGATGGTGTAGGCAGCGTCACGAACGCTCTCGAACAGCTTGTTCAGCTTGTCCTGAGTCAATTCTGGGTGTGCCTTCGTGTATTCGGCAATGGTCAAACCACCGATAGTGGTGTGGCTCCATGCAGCGAATTCAGTGTCACCGTGTTCGCCCAAGATAAAGCCGTGGACGTTGCGTGCGTCAATCTTAGCTTCATCAGCCAAAGCCTGACGGAAACGAGCAGTGTCCAGGGAAGTACCGGAACCGATAACCTTGTCCTTAGGGAAGCCGGAAATCTTCCAAGTAGCGTAAGTCAAGATGTCAACTGGGTTGGCAACGACCAGGAAGATACCGTTAAAGCCTGATTCAACAACTGGTTCAACAACGGCGTTGATGATACCCAAGTTCTTGTTAACCAGGTCCAGACGAGTTTCGCCCGGCTTCTGTGGGGCACCGGAAGTGATTACAACGATGTCTGCGTCTTTGCAGTCGCTGTAGTCAGCGGAGTAAACCTTCTTCGGTGCCGTGTATGGGAGGGCATCGGAAAGGTCAATTGCGTCACCCTTCGTCTTGTCCTTCACAATATCAATAATCCCAAGTTCTTGTGCAACGCCCTGCTGGACCATTGCGAATGCGTAACTGGAACCAACGGCCCCGTCACCAATCAGAATAACTTTCTGGTGCTTAGCAGCTTCTGCCACGGTAGTATCATCCTTTCTGAAATAACCTTATACAATACGATTCCGATTATAGCATACCTACCGGGACGCGTGAACACATATTGTGGTGCTGAGACCGACATTTACACCCTCCGTACTGGCCTGGGAGCGACCCACACCGACGACCGTATGTGGTACAATTGCGGTACGACTGCGGGGAGCTGAAACTGCCCGTTTTTGCGTGTGGCCCTTAAACGGACCGCGACAATATTGATAGTAGCGATGGGGGCAAAAAGTAATGAAGATGGTCATCGGCCTGGGCAATCCGGGCAAAAAGTATGCTGGCACCAAACACAACGTGGGCTTTATGGTGGTGGACTCGTTA
The DNA here is from genome assembly GCF_001311175.1 of Lacticaseibacillus pantheris DSM 15945 = JCM 12539 = NBRC 106106. Classification (GTDB taxonomy): domain Bacteria; phylum Bacillota; class Bacilli; order Lactobacillales; family Lactobacillaceae; genus Lacticaseibacillus; species Lacticaseibacillus pantheris. The sequence continues at coordinate 48,786 of NZ_BBAI01000010.1, forward strand.
GCCCAGCACCTGAACGTGCACCTGACTAAATTGGAGCATGACGCGGTTACCGCCAGCACACGGATTGATGGTGAGAAGGTGTTGTTGGTCGAGCCACAAACCTACATGAACGAATCGGGGCGTGCCGTCAAGCAACTGATGCATTTCTACAAGCTAGCTCCCGAGGATATCATTGTGGTTCAGGATGATTTGGATATGCCGGTAGGTAAGCTGCGTCTGCGGGCGCGGGGCTCTGCCGGTGGCCATAATGGCATCAAGGACATCATTAACAACATCGGCACCAACGACTTTGCGCGCGTCAAGATTGGCATTGCCCACCCTACGCAAACCACGGTTGTTGATTGGGTATTGACGCCATTCAAAGGCGACAACGCGATTGTGGTTGGTGAGGCGCAAGACTTGGCCGTTTCACTGCTGTTTGACTGGCTGCAAGGGGAAGACTTACCCGAGTTAATGAATAAATACAATTAAGGGGCATAGTCGTGATGATGGCTATGCATGATTGAACGCCACGGGACATCGTGGCTGAGGTTAGACTTTTACTATGGAAAAAAACTAGTTTCACCGCTCTATTTGCGGATGCGCCAGAACTGCGACCATTATGGCCACAGCTAGATTATGGTCGCCACCTGCTCACGGGGTTGACCGGATCCGCTAAAACGCTGCTAATTGAGGCCGCAATTACGCGGGTGGGTCACCCGCTCTTAGTGGTTGCAAGTGACCGCAATCATGCCGAGGAATTGGTTGCCGATTTAGGTAACCGTCTCGCGGCTTCTTTGTTGTACCAGTTTGCCGTTGATGACGTATTGAGCCTGGAGGCGGCCAACACTTCACTTGATGAGCGGAACGACCGTATTGGCGCGCTGAACTTTCTGCTGAGTGACCAGCAGGGTGTGGTTGTGACCACGTTAGCCGGATTGCGGCGACTTTTACCGCCGGTGGCTGACTGGCGTCATGCTGGACTAACGATTGGTCCGGACAGCGAGGTTGACCCCGCGGCTTTGGGTGCACAGTTAGTGGCCAGCGGTTACCGGCGCGACTCGTTAGTGAGCGCACCCGGGCAGTTTGCTATCCGTGGTGGCATTATTGACGTTTATCCACTCGACCGTGATAATCCGGTGCGTATCGAGCTGTTTGACACGGAGGTCGATTCGATTCGCGAATTCGACGCCGATAATCAGCGCAGTTTGGACAGTGTCGATAGCGTGACGCTACCACCGGCTAACGACATGTTAGCCGATGAGCAAAGGTTGAACGCTACGGCTGACCGGATTCAGCGCGCCGTTGACCTAACGGACGCTGCGCGCGCTGCCGGAACCAAAGCACACGCTGACGGAGCGGATGCGCTCGATGCGAACGCCGCCTTTGTCCAACGGGCCAGCCGGCTAGTGGCCGATCTGCGCGAGGGGATTGTTGATGGCAACCTCGCTAACTATGCTGCGGCGCTGTACCCCGAGCAAACCACCATCACGGATTACCTGCCGGCGGGTGCGGTGGTGTTTTTTTGACGACTACCCGCGCCTTCTGGATACGGACGCAACCAGCGTTGACGGCCAAAGTCGCGATGTTCCTGGCGGCGAGTTGATGCCCACGTTACAACCGTTACCCGAATTGGAGAAGGCGGACAAGCACCCACACGTGCTGATTTCGCTGTTCCAAAAGGGGATGGGTAATCTCCGCCTGACCAGCATCACCAACGTGGCCACACGTAACGTGCAACAGTTCTTTAGCCAGATGCCGCTCTTCAAAACGGAGGCGGACCGCTGGGCAAAGCAGGGGCAGACCGTGGTGGTATTGGTGAACGACCAGCGGCGGGCGGAGAAAACCGCCGAGACCATGCACGACTTTGAAATCGACGCTAGCATTGCCAGCCCTAAGCGAATACTGCTGGGACGATTACAGGTCATCGTGGGCAACTTAGAGGCCGGCTTTGAACTACCCAGCCAACACCTGGTGGTCATCAGCGAGCACGATTTATTCAACGCAAAGCGGGTGCGGAAGGCGCGGCACCAGACCCTGGCTAACGCCGAGCGACTGAAGAGTTATAACGAGCTTAAACCCGGGGACTACGTGGTGCACGTGAACCACGGGATTGGTCAGTATCAGGGACTACAAACACTCACCGTTGACGGCGTGCACCGTGACTATCTGACCATCAACTATCGTGATAACGGGCAGCTGTTTATCCCCGTTGACCAGTTAAACCTGGTGCAAAAGTACGTTTCGGCGGAGGGCAAAAAGCCGCACGTTAACAAACTGGGCGGCTCCGAGTGGGCTAAGACCAAACGGAAGGTTGCCGCTAAGATTGAGGACATTGCGGATGACCTGATTGAGCTGTACGCGGCGCGGCAGGCGGAAAAGGGGTATGCCTTTCCACCTGATGATGACCTCCAAAGCGACTTTGAAGCCGAATTCCCGTACCCCGAAACACCGGACCAAACTCGGAGCGTGAAGGAAATCAAGCGGGATATGGAGCGGGACCGCCCGATGGACCGCCTGCTGGTCGGGGATGTCGGCTTTGGTAAAACCGAGGTGGCGCTACGGGCGGCGTTCAAGGCAATCACGGCCGGTAAGCAAGTTGCGTTGCTGGTACCGACCACCATTTTGGCTCAGCAACATTTCGATACCATGACCGACCGCTTCAGCGACTTTCCCATCAGCATCGGCATGCTGTCACGTTTTCGGACGGCCGCACAGAACCGGGCCACAATCGCTGGCCTGGAGGATGGGACCGTTGACATTGTCGTGGGTACGCACCGACTCCTAAGCAAAGACGTGCACTACAAGAGCTTAGGTTTACTCATTGTCGATGAGGAACAACGTTTTGGCGTGAAGCACAAGGAGCGGATCAAGCAGTTACGTTCCAGTATCGACGTCCTGACGCTCACGGCCACGCCGATTCCGCGGACGCTCAACATGTCGATGCTTGGGGTACGCGACCTGTCCGTGATTGAGACACCACCAACGAACCGTTACCCCATCCAGACCTTCGTGATGGAGCAGGATGCGGGCGCAGTGCGAAGCGCCATTACGCGTGAACTGGAGCGCGGGGGGCAGGTGTTCTACCTGCATAACCGCGTGGAGGATATCGAACGGACGGTTGCTGACTTGGAGACGCTGGTCCCAGAGGCGCGGATTGTCTATGCTCACGGCCAGATGAGTGAATCACAGTTGGAATCGGTGATTTACGACTTTATGCGCGGTGAGGGTGACATTTTGGTCACGACGACCATTATTGAAACCGGGGTCGACATGCCAAACGTGAACACGCTGATCATTGAGGACGCTGACCACTACGGACTGGCGCAACTTTACCAGTTACGTGGTCGCGTTGGTCGGTCTAGCCGCGTGGCGTACGCGTACTTTATGTACCGGCGCAACAAGGTGTTGACTGAAGTCGCCGAAAAGCGTTTGTCAGCCATCCGCGACTTTACCGAGCTGGGCAGTGGCTTTAAAATTGCGATGCGTGACCTATCCATTCGTGGCGCCGGGAACCTCCTGGGCGCACAACAGCACGGGTTTATCGATTCGGTCGGCTATGATCTGTACACCCAGATGCTTAAAGAGGCGGTGGACCGGAAGCGCGGCCAGGCACCAGCGGACCGGCATACGGACGCTGAGGTGACGTTGAGCGTTGAAGCGTACCTTCCCGGCGATTATATCGAGGACAACCGGCAGAAGGTTGAGCTGTACAAGCGGGTCCGTGAAACCGAAAACGAGGAGCAGGAACGCGAGCTTGAGGACGATTTGATTGACCGCTTTGGCGATTACCCGCAGCCCGTGACTGACCTGTTACGCATTGCCCGGTTAAAGCGGACGGCCGATGCTGCTTTGGTGGACAAGATTCACCAGCAGGAGCAGAAACTCTTTGTGACGATTAGCAAAGTCGCCACGGAACAGCTTGCTGGCGAGCCCATCTTTGCGGCTCTAGGTGCGACTAAGCTGCGCGCCACCGTCGCAGAGTCGGATGGACGGTTGGTGGTGACGTTGGCAATCCCTCGGGGGATGGCGACCGACGACTGGCTGACCGAACTGGAGGGCTTCGTGACCAAACTGGCCGACATGAGGACGGTCAAATGAACGCCGCGCACAGTAAGCGCCTCATGCGGGGGGCCTGGATTCTCAGCGTGGCGGGATTAATTGCCAAATTACTCAGTGCGGTGTACCGCGTGCCGTACCAAAACCTAGTCGGCAATACGGGGTTCTACGTTTACCAGCAGATTTACCCGTTGTACGGAATTATTATGACCATGGCGCTAACCGCGGGGCCGGTGTTCGTTGCCAAAGTAGCGGTGACTACTCCGGACCTGGTTACCCGACAGCGTACCTTGAAGCGCCTGGCCGGAGTGCTGGCCATTTGGGGCGGGGTCGTGTTTATCGGCGGCTTTGCTGGTGCGGGCATCATCGCCAGTTGGATGGGCGATGCACGACTCGCACCGCTGGTCCGTGTGGTCGGTTGCATGGGCCTCACGTTACCGCTGTTAGCGATGGGGCGGGGCTACTTTCAGGCCCAGTACAGCATGACCGAAACCGCATGGAGCCAAGTGGTGGAGCAGGTAGTGCGCGTTGGTGTGATTCTGACCGTCGCCGTCATTGCGGTCCACGCATCGTGGTCTCATTACCTCACTGGTACTTGGGCGATGACCGGTGGCGTGCTGGGCGCGCTAGCCGCCGCTGCAGTATTAGCCATCAGCTGGTTGCGGCAACGCGCTAAACGTCCGCGGCTGACTGACTTCGGGGCTGGGCAGGCGCGGACGCAGGTACCGTCGTGGTCACACCTAATGTGGCAGACCTTTAGCGAGGGCGGTGCGTTGGTCCTGTACGCCGCCATCCTATTGATTTTGCAACTCGTTGACAGTTTTACGGTGGCAAAGTCGCTGGTGGAATCCGGAATGACGATGAGCGCGGCCGAAAACCTGAAGGGAATTTATGACCGCGGTCAGCCCATGGTACAGTTGGGGTTGGTCGTGGCGACCGCGCTGACGCAAAGCCTGCTGCCACCGTTAAGTGGGGCACATCAACAACACGCTGACCACACCTTTACCCGTACGGGAACCGTGCTGGTGCACCTCAGCGTTGCCGTTTCTTTGCTGGCGACGGTGGGACTATGTGCCGAAATGCCGTTGTTAAATCGGGGGTTATTCGGTGACACGGATGGCACGTTGGTGTTGCAGGTCTACATGCTCATTATTGCGGTGACTGCGGCGATTAATGCCTGTGCCAGCATCTTACAGAGTCAGGATTTGGTGCGGGTGCCCACAATCGCAATTCTTGCGGGTGTACTGGTCAAAGCGTTAGTTAACAGCTACTTTGTGCACCATTGGCAGACTGCCGGGGCCTCCTGGGCGACGGTACTAGGATTGGGCGTGACCATGATGGTCATTTACCTAGCCCTGGATCCGCTGATTCGCCGGCGTATTTGGTCCGGCGGCTTTGGCTGGCGACTGCTGGTCGTGGCCGCGGGCATGGGCGCCGTTGTTTGGACGGGCGTGACGTTGACCGGTACCGTGGGTCGCGTAAGCGCTGTTATTTGGGCAATCCTTTGGGCCATAGTGGGCCTTATTGTAGCGGTAGCGCTGGCAGCGTGGACGGGACTGTTTACCCGGCGCGAGGTGCTAGCACTCCCCGTGGGCGCACGGATTTTACGCATGACGAAGCATTTACGTAAAGGGGAATAATATGCGATTAGATAAATTTTTAAAGGTGTCGCGCATCATCAAGCGGCGGACGGTTGCAAAGGAAATTGCCGATAAGGGGCGCATTCAGGTGAACGACCGCGTGGCCAAGTCCAGCACCGACGTGGCGGTAGGCGACACGTTAACCATTGGCTTTGGTAACAAGACGTTGGTTGTGCGTGTGGATGAACTGGTTGACACCACTAAGAAAAACGATGCGGAGAGCATGTACACGGTTATTGACCAACAATCGTCGACAAACTAGCGGTGCGCTTGACCGCCAGATTTGTTATACTCAAGTCATCGAAGCATGATGTAGATGATTAGTATGATAGTACAGTTGTGGGGAGGAAACCGCGATGGCCAAGGCCCAGATTAGCCATTTGGATAATGCGTATACGCGTGCGCAGCAGGTTGAACGTGACCAGCAAGCAGCGCGTAACCGGCGTCGGCAGATTCACCGGCGGCGTCGTGTTATTTTAGTGGCGGTTCTGGTTCTCGTGCTGGTGGGCGGTGGCGTCCAACTTTGGCGCGTACACCAAGCACAAGTACAGGCGACCGCACGCGTGGCCACGGCCAAAAAGCAGTTACACAAGGTGACCACCAAGCAAAAGAATCTACAAATTCAGGTGAACGAACTAAACAACGCCGATTACCTAGAAAAGTTGATTCGGGCCAAGTACTACATGTCGAAGTCGGGCGAAACCATTTTTAACATTCCGGACAGCGATGACAGCATTCCGGGCGATAAGTAAAACGGGTTATTCCGAGGAGGAAATTATTTTTTTTATGTCAGTTGCAGTTGGTGCACAATTAAGCGGTAAGGTCACTGGAATTACCAAGTTTGGGGCGTTCGTTGATCTTGGCGATGGTCAAACAGGGCTGGTGCACATTTCCGAAGTAGCGGATGCCTTTGTCCAGGATGTTCATGACTTTGTGAGCGTCGGCGATGCAGTGAACGTGGTCGTGCTGTCCGTCGATGGTAGCAAGGTTGGCCTGTCAATTCGTAAGGCCAGCGGTAATGAAGCGCTGGCGACAGAACACGCCGATACCATCAAGAAGGAAGCGGAGCACCACGGCGACCAGCGTACAGATCATGGTCACGCTGGTCGTACTGATAGCGCGCGGCCACACACTGGTCACGGTGCGCCCCGTAACGGTGGGCACAACGCGGCCGGGCGCAGTGCCCGCCCGGCAAACCGCAAGGAGCACGGTGGCAAGGAAGGCTTTGACGACCTGCTGTCCGACTTTTTGAAGGAAAGCGAGCAGCGTCTGTCCACCATTCGGCATAACACCGAGGGTAAGCGTGGCGGTCGCGGCGGTCGTCGGAGCTAGTTCCGTTGGCTCGAGATGGTAATGATAGGTCTGATTGTTGCAACCCTTAGTGCGGTTGACGCAGTCGGGCCTTTGTTTTGCAAAGGGGGTATTCGATGGTGGAACTGAGTCCGGCGGGAATGGAGCGGATATTAGCTGAATACGCGTTGCCGGCTGAAACACGGGTCCTGATTGCGGTGTCTGGTGGATCCGATTCGATGGCTCTACTGACGTTGCTAGCTGGCAGTGCTGGTACCACGAATTTGGAACTCGGGGTCGTGCACGTTAACCACCAACTGCGCGATGTAGCGGATCAGGAGGCCCAGTTGGTGCGTGACTATGCTGAACGACTGGGTGTCACTTGTCGTGTTGTTGACTGGCCCCGGGACGAGCATCCCCGCAGTGGTGTTGAAGCAGCGGCCCGTCAGTTTCGTTACGCCGTCTTTACCCAGCTGGCCCAGCGGGAGCACTACGACGTGTTGATGACGGCCCACAATCTGGGGGATCAGGCGGAAACCGTCCTGTTTCGGTTGGCACGGGCAGGTAGCGTCGCTGGTGCGACTGGCATCCACGCTGATACCGAACAACGGGGGCTACGGGTGGTGCGGCCGCTTTTGGGGGTGCCGAAGCAAAGCCTCCAGGATTATTGCGATCGCACAGGCGTCCCCTACGTACACGATCAAAGTAACGACGATACCGCGTACGACCGCAACTTTTTACGGCACGAAGTTTTGCCAACCCTGAGTTCACGTTGGCCCGATACTGAACAGCACCTCGCACGCTTTGCCGAGGAATTAACGGGCTTGCAGACGCTCGCCGATGTGACATTACGTCATTTGTCAGGAAAAGTCAGACTAAAGTCTGATGAGTTTACCTGGCAAGATGTCCAGAATGAGTCCACAGCTGTTCAAAAACTATTATTACAACACCTTTTATCCCAGTGGCACCCGGCAGTTAGTCATCGGCAGGTACTGGCGGTTTATTCCGCCCTTAACGTTAACGATGGGCGTGAGCGAATCGTGGCTTTGAGTGCGGCACAGGCCTTATACATTCAACGTCGGCACGTGCGCCTGCGTTCACCCGTGGTCGTGGCGGACTCCACTTGTACTCTTGGTGGCCTGAATGCACCGGCAAGCGGAGCGGGCGGCGTGTGGCTGCTGGCCAGTGACAATGTGCCCAATGGTTACCGGGTAATGTCCGCGCCCATGGTTTGGCAGCTACCAGTGACCATCCGGCACCGGCAACCAGGCGATTGGTTGCAGTTGGCCCACGGCGAGCACCAAAAGCTAGGCCGTTTTCTCACCAACATGCACGTGCCGGGCACTGACCGCGACCAACTATGGGTGGCTGCTTCCGGCCATCAGGTTTTGTGGGCTGAAAATGCCCGCCCGGGGCAATTGTTTACGGGCGAGCAAACTGCTAAAATCAAGGCACAGTTAGTTTTCCGACCGGACGACGGGGGTAATAACAGGGATGAATTCTGATATATTGAAAGTTTTGTATTCAGCACAAGACATTGACGCAACGGTACGCCGGTTAGCGGCAACCGTCCACGATGATTATGCTGACGCTAAGCCGCTGTGTGTCTGCGTTTTGAAGGGCGCGGTTGTCTTCATGACCGACTTTATCCGCGCGTACGACGATTATTTGGAAATTGACTTTATGGATGTTTCCAGCTATTACGGTGGTACCGAGTCGACGGGGGATGTCCGAATTGATAAGGATTTGGATACCAGCGTCAAGGGACGCGACGTTCTGATTGTCGAGGACATCGTGGATACGGGTACGACACTCAAAGCCCTGAAAGCTTTGTTTGCGCATCGCGGTGCACGCTCAGTTAAAATCGTGGCGCTACTGGATAAACCGGCGGGCCGTACGGTGGATGTGCAGGCCGATTATGTCGGGGAAACGGTGCCGGGCGAGTTCTTAGTGGGCTACGGCTTGGACTACAAGGGACTGTACCGGAACCTACCGTATGTTGGCGTACTAAAACCAGAAGTATATAAGTAATGATGGGCAGTGCCATGCATTGTGTGGTATTCTCGTATATAGCTTTGAATTAGCTTTTTAATGAAGTTTTTGCTGGAGGTTGTGCATGAAAAATAATAAGACCGGCCTGTTCAGCAGCACACTCACGTACATCGTGTTATTCTTGCTGCTGGTTGCGGGATTCGGATACTATATGCGTGGCGACAGCGGGGGTACCACAAAGTCACTGACGACGAGTCAGTTTGTGACCGCGCTGAAAACGAACAAGGTGAAGGAATTCTCCATTCAGCCAAGCGGCGGGGTTTACAAGGTCAGTGGTGAGTACCGTAAGTCGAAGACCACCAAGCAAAAGAGCACTGGTTTACTTGGGGAGTCAAAGACACAGTCGGTGACCGGATTTACTACCCGCATTCCTGACAACGATAGTACGATCAAGAAGATCGACACGTTGGCCGCTAAGCATAACATTAAGAACTCAACTGCTGAGGAGTCGCAGACTAGCGCGTGGGTCAGCCTGTTGATTACCGTGGTGCCGTTGGTTCTGATGATGGTGATCTTCTACATGATGATGAATCAGGGCGCACAGGGCGGTGGCAACCGCATGATGAGCTTCGGTAAGTCACGGGCAAAGCAGTCGGACAAGACGGCCAACAAGGTACGTTTCTCTGACGTTGCTGGTGCCGAGGAAGAGAAGCAGGAGCTGGTTGAAGTTGTTGAGTTCCTGAAGGACCCCAAGAAGTTTCTGAAGTTGGGTGCCCGTATTCCATCAGGTGTGCTCCTCGAGGGCCCGCCAGGTACTGGTAAAACCTTACTGGCCAAAGCCGTTGCTGGTGAAGCGGGTGTACCGTTCTTCTCCATCTCCGGTTCTGACTTCGTGGAAATGTTTGTCGGTGTTGGTGCTTCCCGTGTTCGTGACCTCTTTGACGAGGCCAAGAAGAAGGCACCAGCCATCATCTTTATTGATGAAATTGATGCCGTTGGTCGCCAGCGTGGCGCTGGTATGGGCGGCGGTCACGACGAACGTGAACAAACTTTGAACCAGTTGCTGGTCGAGATGGACGGGTTTACTGGTAACGAGGGCGTCATCGTTATGGCCGCTACGAACCGGGCAGACGTTCTGGATCCGGCTTTGCTTCGTCCTGGTCGTTTTGACCGTAAGATTCTGGTTGGCCAGCCCGACGTTAAGGGTCGCGAGGCTATCCTGAAGGTGCACGCCAAGAACAAGCCGTTTGCCGATGACGTTGATTTGAAGACCATCGCCAAGCAGACGCCTGGGTTCGTGGGTGCCGATTTGGAAAACCTGCTGAATGAAGGGGCACTGGTTGCCGCTCGTCGTGGGAAGACCAAGATTGATGCCAGCGATCTGGACGAAGCTGAGGACCGAGTAATTGCGGGGCCGGCTAAGCGTGACCGCGTTATCCAGCCGAAGGAACGCACGCAGGTTGCGTACCACGAAGCTGGGCACGCGATTATTGGTCTGGTGCTATCGGACTCACGGACTGTGCGGAAGGTTACGATTATCCCTCGTGGGCAGGCGGGTGGCTATGCCATCATGCTACCGAAGGATGACCAGTTCTTACTGAGCAAGAAGGAACTCAACGAGCAGATTGTCGGCTTGATGGGTGGCCGGACGGCTGAAGAAATTATCTTTAACACGGAGAGTACCGGTGCTTCGAACGACTTTGAGCAGGCAACGGATATTGCTCGGGCCATGGTGACGAAGTACGGGATGTCCGACAAGTTGGGCACGGTTGCTCTGGAGAAGGAAAGCCAGCAGGCGGCTTATGGCGCTGGTGCGGGTTACTCCGGGCAGACGGCCAACGATATTGATGCTGAGGTACGGCGGATTATTGATGAAGCCCACCAGCAGGCACACGATATCATTGAGGCACACCGTGAACAGCACAAGGTGATTGCTGAAGCTGTTGAAGTACGAGACGCTGAATGAAGAACAGATTTTGAGTCTCTTCAATACGGGTAAGATGCCAGAAACTAAGTCTGAATTCCCAAGCGAAAAGGCTGCGACCTATGAGGAAGCAAAGAAGGCTTTGGAGCAAAAGGAAGCATCACGTCAGGAATCCGAAGAGGCGGCACACAGTAGTGCAGCTGAGGATACAAGCGTGGCGGCAGACAGTAGCGAGGCAAGTGCACCGTCGGAGGCGGCACCTTCCAGTGCTGCGTCGAGTGCACCAAGTAGTAGTGCAGCATCGTCATCGTCAGATGATGATGAGCCACCAACAGCATAATCAGTAACGAGGGTCGGACGGATGTCCGGCCCTTTTGTGCGTTTAGGCTGCAGCGCCGGTCGACTCGGTGAGCTGTAGCTTATGTGGGTACTCCGTGGTAATCCACTGCCAGGGCGGGGTGGTTACGAACTCGCGGACGGGGGTTCCAGATACTTCGGTGACTCTAATCAAAGATACCTCGATTCTTTATTAATACGTTATCCTTCTGATCTGGTCCCTGGCACAGGTGGCACTAGTCACACAAGCACACAGTATTTTTTTTCGGTTAGGCTTTTGTCCATCTCAGGTTTGAGTTGTGAGTTGTTCAACAAACTTGGTAGCCACCATCTAACTTTGGGTGCACTGGTATGAATCTCGTGGTAGTCCAGACTTTTCATAAATTTCTGCAACTGTGGTTCTGACCGGTGGGGGGGCCGTGGGGTGCGGAGACGAGTGGACCCGGAACGGTGACCGCTGTTGGGGCTTGCCGCCGTTCGAAGCGAAGCGAGTTACGGCGCGACGAACTTAGAGACTGACTGCCCGAACTTGGCAGGCAGGCTCTAAGTCGCACCGGAAACCGCGGTTTTGGCGGTTGGAGGTTTCGCCCTAGCAGCGGTCACCGTGGAGCGGTCCACCAAGTCGCAGTACCCCACGGCCCCCACCGGCCAGAACCGCCACGAGGAGCACCGGTCGTGGGGACCAGCCGCTCAACCGGAACCATCACGCCAGTACGACCAGCCACCGGAACCCAGCACCACCAGGGTACTTGTGTTATGCTGGTAAGCAGAAAAAAAACAACAAGGAGTAATCATCATGAGCGACTATTTAGTGCGTGCAGTAACTGCGGATGGCATGTTCCGCCTCTTTGCGGTTGATGCTACAGACACGGTGAGCGAGGCGCAGCGGCGGCACGATACGTGGAGCGCGTCTTCGGCGGCTTTGGGTCGGGCCCTAATTGGTACCGGCCTATTGTCGGCAGCCGAACTGAAAAATGATCGAGACCTGATGACGGTGCGCATCAAGGGTGATGGCCCGGCTGGTAGCATTGTCGTTGATGGCACGAGTCACGGCACGGTGCGGGGTTACATTCAGGAACCGCACGTCCACCTGCCGCTAAACGTGGTGGGCAAGATTGATGTCGCTCGTGCAGTGGGTAAACGCGGCGTGCTCGCGGTGACCAAGTACCTAGATGGCGGCGCCCCCTTCACCGGCCAAGTTCCGTTGACGTCTGGGGAGCTAGGTGCTGATTTCACCTACTACCTTGCAAAGTCGGAGCAGATACCTGCGTCCGTGGGCGTTTCCGTCTTTGTGAATGCGGACAATTCGATTGCCGTTGCCGGTGGCTTCCTGGTCGAAGCTTTGCCGGGTGCCACGGACCAAGCGCTAGCTGATCTGGAAACGAACATCAAAACGCTCCCACTGGTATCCGAGATGCTGAAATCGGGACTGACGCCTGAGGAGATTTTGGACCGGATTGTGAATGGCCGTAAACTCATGGTGTTGGGCCAGGACGATTTTGCGTTTAAGTGTAATTGCAGCAAGGAACGGTTTGGTAAGGCGCTGAGCACGCTGAAACCCACCGAGATTAAGGCGATGATTGCTGAAAACGATGGTGCAGAGACCGTCTGCAAGTTTTGTGGACAGCATTACCAGTTTAGCGCGGCCGAACTGACGGCAATGTTGCCGTAGCTTGTGGTGAGCTTTGTGGGCGTGTTACACTATGCGTCAGACAAAAAGTTAGTGGATTAGTTGAGGTGAATGACAGTGAGTAGTTGGTTTATCGGGGATATCGAGATTCCCAATCAGGTTGTGGTTGCGCCCATGGCCGGGATTACTAACGCGGCTTTCCGCGTAACCGCCAAGGAGTTTGGTGCCGGGCTGGTTGTGTGCGAAATGATTAGCGACCGGGGAATCCAGTACCATAACAAAAAGACGCTGAACATGATGTTTGTTGATCCGCACGAACACCCGGTTTCTATCCAGGTGTTTGGCGGCACCAAGGACACTTTGGTGAACGCGGCCAAGTTTATTGATGAAAATACGAGTGCGGATATCATTGACATCAACATGGGTTGCCCCGTGCCGAAAGTCACTAAGACTGATGCCGGTGCTCACTGGTTGTTAGATCCGGACAAAGTATACGAGATGCTGGACGCCGTGGTGCAGAACGTCCACAAACCAGTGACGGTGAAGATGCGTACCGGTTGGGACAAGGACCACGTATTCGCTGTGGAGAACGCAAAGGCGGCGCAGGCGGCCGGGGTTTCGGCACTCGCGATGCACGGCCGGACGCGTAAGCAACTCTACTCGGGGCACGCAGACTGGGACATTCTCGCCAAAGTTGCAAGTGTTCTGGACATTCCGTTCATGGGGAATGGTGATGTGCGCACGCCGCAGGACGCCAAGCGTATGCTTGATGAAGTCGGCGCGGACGCGGTGATGATTGGCCGTGCTGCTTTGGGCAACCCGTGGCTGTTGGGTCAGGTCAAAACGTACTTGGAGACGGGAGAACTAATCTCGGAGCCAACGCCAACCGAGAAAATTCGGATTGCGGAAAAGGAATTGCACCGACTGGTTTTGTTGAAGACCGAGAAGGTGGCGGTGCCGGAATTCCGTAAGCAGGCAGCATACTTTCTGAAGGGCATCCCACGTTCATCGCGCACTAAGCTGCCGTGATGTCCGTGAACACCGAGGCTGAGGTGGACGCCATTTTGGATGAGTTCGTTGATGGTCTAGAGGCACACCCCGTACTCAGATAGTGTTTGAGGTAGATGCAACTTGACTCCGGTCGGGTTGCTTTTTTTGCTGTAAAATTGGCAAGATACAAGGGTATGTGAATTGAACGGAGGAAATAGCGTTGGCAGATAAGCAAAACAAGCAACCGAAGCAGCAGCCGTCCATGAACGACCAGATGCGGGTGCGCCGGGAAAAGATGCAGGCCTTACGGGACGAAGGAATTGATCCGTTTGGCCACCGCTTTGACCGGACCCACACGGCTGCTGATTTACAGGAACAGTTTGGTGCGTTTGATAAGGATGAACTCAACGACAAGCACGCCGAGGTAGTCATTGCTGGGCGGATGATGTCCAAGCGGGGCAAGGGCAAAGTCGGCTTTGCGGATATTCATGACCGTACTGGCAAGGCGCAAATATACGTCCGCAAAGACGTTGTGGGTGAAGATAACTATAAGATTTTCAAGAAGGCTGACTTGGGCGATATCCTGGGTATCGCCGGTGACGTCATTAAGACCGACATGGGCGAGCTCACCGTGCGGGCAAACCACGTCACGTTTTTGACCAAGGCACTGCGCCCATGCCTGACAAGTATCACGGTTTAAACGATGTGGAAGCAAAGTACCGTCAACGTTACTTGGACCTGATTGCCAACCGCGACAGCTTTGACCGGTTCGTGCAACGGACTAAGATTGTCAGCGCTGTGCGCGAGTACTTAGACCAGAATGGCTTCTTAGAAGTGGAGACACCCGTCTTGCATAACCAGGCCGGTGGTGCCAATGCACGGCCGTTCGTGACGCACCATAACGCTTTGGATATTGATTTGTACATGCGCATTGCGCTGGAATTACACCTGAAGCGTCTGATTGTTGGTGGCATGGAGCGTGTCTACGAAATTGGTCGCGTCTTCCGTAACGAGGGTGTGGACACAAAGCATAATCCTGAGTTCACCGAGCTAGAAACATACGCCGCGTACTGGGATCTGGGCGACGTGATGGATGAGACTGAGGGTATCTTCCGCTACGTGTCGCAGAAGGTTCTGGGCACCGGCAAGATTACTTATCAGGGTCAGGACATTGATTTAGATGCCCCGTTTGCGCGTGTGCACATGGTCGACGCCATTAAGGAACGGACTGGTGTTGATTTCTGGAAGCCAATGACGCAGGCTGAGGCCCAGCAGTTGGCTCAGGACAAGCACGTTAAGGTTGAGTCGTACTGGCAAGTAGGTCACATCATCAACGCGTTCTTTGAAGAATTTGTTGAGGATACGTTGGTTCAGCCGACCTTTATCTATGGTCACCCAATTGAAATATCGCCACTGGCCAAGAAGGATGAAAAGGATCCGCGTTTCACGCAGCGGTTTGAGCTCTTCATTGATGGTAACGAGTATGGTAATGCCTTTACGGAGCTGAACGATCCCATTGATCAGCGGGAACGCTTCGAGGCACAGGCGGCCGAAAAGACTGCCGGTAATGACGAGGCACAACCAATTGATGACGACTTCGTGGAGGCTCTGGAATACGGCATGCCGCCAACTGGGGGCCTTGGTATTGGGATTGACCGACTAGTGATGTTGTTAACGGATGCCGCTTCAATTAGGGATGTGTTGCTATTCCCAACGTTACGTCCGTAGTCTAGACTTTTAGTAATCAACGCAAATTTCAAAGTGTCAGTAAAACATCGCAAAAATATTGCGGTGTTTTTTTTGAGGGGTTTTTGGGGACATTGACGGGCTATTGGGGACGCGTGTTTCTATAAAAGCGAACAAGAAGGTTGGTAACTTGACAAAAGTTCGCAAAATAGCGATAACGCACCCTGGAAGGAGTACAATCCGCCGAAAATTCGTCTTGACGGTTTCTGGGCAAGTTGGTAAACTGTTTAAGTCGTCAAGTGATACGGCGTTCGCCAAGAGCGACGCGGGTTACGCAAACAATTTATCAATTAAAAAGTTGTTGACAGTGGCTTAG
>NZ_BBAI01000011.1 GCF_001311175.1 Lacticaseibacillus pantheris DSM 15945 = JCM 12539 = NBRC 106106
AGTGCCCCACGAAAGCCGTAGCTCACCGGTCCGACCGACGCTGCCGATCTCTACATTGGGACGAGCTTCGACAAACTATTCCGTAAATTTGCCAAGGCCTACCCCTTTACAGGTATGGGGCCGGATGGTAAACTTACTAATTGTGGTAAACCACTAGCAACGATATTCCGCTGGTCACAGAGGGTGGTTATTGAATGTCGGCAAAGGAGAAAGATCTATGAATCAATTGATTAATGATATTACCAAGTCCCAGTTGCGCGATGATGTTCCTGACTTCCGCCCTGGTGACACTCTGCGTGTGCACGCCCGCATCGTCGAAGGCGACCGCGAACGTGTGCAACTGTTTGAAGGTGTCGTAATTAAGCGCCACGGCGTTGGCATCTCCGCTACTTACACTGTACGTAAGATTTCCAACGGTGTCGGTGTTGAACGTACTTTCCCAGTCCACTCACCACGTGTTGAGAAGATTGAGGTTGTTCGTCACGGTGCCGTTCGTCGCGCCAAGCTTTACTACCTGCGTGCACTGCGTGGGAAGGCAGCTCGTATTCGCGAAAAGCGTCGTTAAAGCTGTTTCGAGGCGACCGTTCCGGTCGCCTTTTTTTTGGACGTGTGGCGGCCTGACTGTGTTACAGTTAAGGTATTCAACGACTTTGGGGAGGATTTACCGGCATGATTGGTATGTTGATCTTAGGGATCGTAATTGGTGCAATTATTGGTTTAATTGGTGGTTTCTTCGGTGCGCGTGCGTACATGAAGAAGTACTTCCAGGACAACCCGCCAATTAACGAAGAAATGATGCGTACGATGATGATGCAGATGGGGCAGAAGCCATCCGCTAAGAAGCTCAATCAGATGATGAGCCAGATGAAGCAGGCACAGAAGCGTAACAACAAGTAGCCTGATATCATCACGATCGCAAAACGCTCCGCCAGTCCCGAATAGGGGAGGCGGGGCGTTTTTTTTAGAGGGCGGAACAAGCCGTTTAGAAAGCGACGGATAAGCGTACCCGGACGAGAATTCCGTACTTGGATTCTTGCTCGGGTACGCTTATCCGTCGCTTTATGGCCCGTACAACCCGCTAACGCTGCCGAAACGTACATATTGGCCTAGACTAATGTAACTGGGCGAATACCGCCGTGGCGTCACCCGTCACCATGTGTGCGCCCGCAGGTAGCGGGAGTGGTGTTTTGTTGACAGCAACGATACTAGCAGTATGTGAGGCATACTTGAGTAAGCCGGCAAAGGGGTACACGACCAAGCTGGTCCCCACTACAACGAGCAAATCAGCTCTGGTGACGGCCGTTATCGCAGCCTGTACGGTGGTGGTAGGGATGGGTTCACCATATAGCACAATCCGTGGACGGATATTCCCGCCGTCGTTTTGGTGGGTGTAGCTTTGTTTGTATTCGGGCAAAGTGAATTGTTGACCACACTGCTCGCAGTACAGGTCATATTCGTTGCCGTGAAATTCTACGAGGTGGTTGGTGCCCGCCTGGCGATCAAGTCCGTCGATATTTTGGGTCACCACCGTGCCTTTACGATTAGCGATGGTGGCCATGCGTTGATGGATTACGTTCGGGCGAGCATCAGGGTAATACATGTTGTTGACCATAAAATCGTGGAACGCGGCGGGGTGTGCCCGCAGATTATCTACGGATAACGAGTACTCGGGATGATCGCTGTAGACGCCGGTTGCGGAACGAAAGCCGGGAATACCAGACGCCGTCGACACGCCGGCTCCCGTTAAAAAGCAAACGAATTCGGACTGATTAAGGGCACTTTGTAGGTCAAACATCATAATTACCTCCTCTTGGATTTGTGGTTGTGACTAACCACAGTATACTACCGCCGTGAATAATGCCGTACCAGCTTCTCCCGACGGTACCCACTTATTTTGGCGATTACCATACTCGTTATTCCGCCTAAACAAACACTCATGACAATTTAATTTTGCTTTAAGTCTTGAATTTATTTTTAACCAGTTTTACACTTGCATAATTGACGTTTAATAAACGGAGGGGGTTGATACAGTTGGGTATCTTTAAGCGGTTAGCGTGGTTTTTCCGCGAACAGCGGCGCAATTACGCCGTGGGCATTCTGGCGCTGTTCATGACCTCATTGATGAACTTGGTACCACCAAAGGTTATTGGGAGCATGGTTGATGCAATGAATGATCACGCCATGACGGCCCGTAAGCTCATTTTATGGCTTGGACTACTACTGGTTGCGGCAATTCTCCAGTTTTTGTTCCGGTATGGTTGGCGTATCCACATCTGGGTGGTGCCGCAACTTTGGAACGCACGTTACGGACGCGACTCTTCTGGCACTTCATGCGGATGGATACCACGTTCTATCAGCGGCACCGTACGGGGGACTTGATGGCGCACGCTACCAACGACCTCAACGCCATTCAGAACGTGGCGGGCGGCGGTATCCTGACCCTCTTTGATTCCATCCTTACTGGGGGTACTACGCTCATTGCTATGGTCCTGGTGGTCGACTGGCGGTTGACGTTGGTGGCCATTTTACCCATGCCACTCTTAGCCGTCATGGCCCGCAAATTGGGGACGCGGTTGCACGATTCCTTTATTGAATCCCAGGCCGCCTTTTCACGCCTGAACGATAAGACGCAGGAGTCGGTGACTGGTATTAAGGTCATTAAAACGTTTGGGCAGGAAAAAGAGGATACGGCCGATTTTGACCAGATTGTTGACCGGACCATTAAGATTAACCGGCGTGTGAACATGATTGACTCGCTGTTCGATCCGACTACTACTTTGATTATGGGGATTACGTACCTCATCACCATTGTTTTTGGTGGCTATCTGGTCATGCAACATCAGATTACAATTGGTCAGCTGGTTTCCTTTGTGGCGTACGTGGCCGCCCTAGTGTGGCCCATGTTTGCGATTGGCCGGCTGTTTAACATCCTGGAACGTGGGAATGCCAGCTATGACCGGGTGGAAAAACTACTGGCCGAAAAAAAAGCGCCGTGGTTGAAGCACCGGAAGCGATTAAGACGCCGGCGACCGGGATATTCGTTACGCGATTAACCAGTTTACGTATCCTGGTGATGACCACGCCGCACTCGTGGACGTACACTTTACCCTCCACGCAGGGCAAACTTTGGGCATTGTTGGCCGCGTGGGTGCGGGCAAAAGTACCATCTTTAAGCTGCTGATGCGCGAGTTTGACAACTATGATGGTGTGATTGAGTTTGGTGGTCACGACATTCGTAAATATTCGCTGGATGCCCTGCTGGATGCCATCGGTTACGTACCACAAGATAACTTTCTATTTTCAACCACGGTGGGAAATAATATTCGCTTTAGCGCGTACAACGAAAATGCGGCGGCAGTTGAGGCCGCGGCCCGTACTAGTGCTGTACACGACGATATTTTAGGTTTTCCTGAGGGTTACCATACCGTGGTTGGTGAGCACGGGGTGAGCCTGTCTGGTGGACAAAAGCAACGGTTAGCCATCGCACGTGCGGTTATTGGCGGCCCTGAGCTGCTAATACTGGATGATGCCTTGTCAGCGGTTGATGCCCGTACCGAGGAAGAAATTCTGGAGCACATGCAGACCGATCGCGCCAACAAAACCACCATTATAGCTGCACACCGACTCAGTTCCGTGATGCACGCGGACCAAATAATCGTTGTGGATGGTGGTCGAATCATCGAGCGGGGTACTCATGACCAACTTTTGGCGGGCCACGGGTGGTACGCCGAAATGTGGGCACTGCAGCAGCTGGCAAGTCGGGTGGAAGGCGGTGACAGTCATGGCTGATAAGAATCAGTATCAATCTGCGTGGGCACAAAGCATTCCTGCGCGCGAACAGCTCAAAATTATTCGGCGACTTTTTACGTACGCAAAGCCGTATAAGCGCCAGTTTGGTTGGGCCATTGTCGGAGTCATTGGCATGTCCGCCATGAACATTGCGTTACCATTCATTCTGCAGGAATACATGGACCGTTATTTGCGGAACCTGTCGGCGACAACCGCAGTCATTTTGGGTGTTGCTAGCTTGTACGCGATGGGGACAATTATCAAGGCGTTTACCCAATTTTTCCAGTCGTTCCTCTTCCAGATGGGCAGTGAGCGCGGGTTGGAGGATGCACGTCGTCAATTGTTTGCCAAGTTGCACAAATTGGGGATGCGCTATTTTGATCAAACGCCGGCCGGCTCAATCGTTTCGCGGGTCACGAACGACACGATGACCTTCGCCGACTTTGCGAACGTTTGGCTTACCATCTTGGTGGGACTGACCAGTATCGTGACGTCCTTCGTGACGATGCTGATTATGGCGCCCAAAGTCGCGGGGTTGGTGCTGCTGTTTCTACCCATCCTTATGTTCGTGGTTTGGTACTACAACCACTTTGCAAGTAAAGTTTACCGGCACATGCGTGAACGGCTGTCAGAGCTGAACACCAAGCTGAACGAATCCATCGAGGGTATCCAGATTATCCAGCAATTTCGTCAGGAGCATCGGATTAGTGACGAGTTTGAGGAAATCAACGACGATTACCTCCGCTCCCGGCGGATGATGATTCGCACCAACAGCATCTTTCTGGGCTCAATGATTAGCTTTCTGTACAGTCTGGCTCTGGTGGTCGTGCTGGCCGCCTTTGGGGTCACGTCATTACACAGCTTCGTGGCGGCGGGGATGGTCTACGCGTTCACCACGTACGTACAAAACTTCTTCAACCCCATGACCAACATGATGGACAACCTGACGTTCTTGCAAGACGGGGTCGTGGCTGGCAGCCGTATTTTCCGGATCCTCGATAGTGAGGAGTACGCGCCGGCACAAAATCCTGGAGCGCACGCAGTCATGCAGCAGGGAAAAATTGAATTCCGCCACGTCAGCTTTGCCTACGACGGTGAGCACGAGATTCTCCACGACATTAGCTTTGTCGCGAATCCGGGCGAAACCGTTGCGCTGGTTGGGCATACCGGGAGTGGCAAAAGCTCGATTATCAACGTCATGATGCGGTTTTATAAATTTGGCGAGGGTCAGGTGCTGATTGATGACGTGGATATTCGCGATTATCCCGCTGAGGAACTGCGTCGCAAAATTGGCCTGGTCTTGCAGGACTCGTTCATGTTCTACGGCGATATTAGTAGCAATATTCGTCTGTACAATGACAGTATTACTGATGAACAGGTTATGGCGGCAGCCAAATTCGTCCAGGCGGACCGGTTCATTGAACAGCTGCCCGGCGACTACCAGGCGAAGGTCATCGAGGGTGGTAGCCAATTTAGCTCAGGACAGCGGCAACTGATCTCCTTTGCCCGCACCGTCGTCACTGATCCCAAAGTCCTAGTGCTGGACGAGGCTACGGCCAACATCGACACGGAGACTGAGAACCTCATTCAGGAAGGTTTACGGCGGCTTCGTCAGGGGCGGACGACCATTGCCATTGCGCACCGGCTTTCGACGATTAAGGATGCTAACCTCATTCTGGTATTGGATGCGGGCCGCATCGTCGAGCGGGGCACGCACGATGAGCTATTGGCGCAGAAGCCGATACTACGATATGTATGAACTGCAGACGGGCCATGACGAGTTGGACTAAACGCGGATAAATCAAAGGGGCCTTGGCCCTCAGCACCGTTACTAGTGCTGAGGGCCAAGCCCCTTTAGTATCCAATTTGATGGCTGATGAGTTAATTGGTTGCTAGCGACGTGGATGGAGAATCGTCTTTGACCAGCCCCATCCCAGCGAGTCCGCCAACCGTCAGCTTCATTAACTGGTCGCGAATCTGGGTGACATCCATCCCGGTGGTTCCGGCCGCGTGGAGGCGAACCATCATCATCATGTTGGTCACGATAAAGTTGGCAATAATGGTGGCGGCACCATCTTCCTGGTGCACCTGGCTGACTAACTCGGCCTGAAGGAATTGCGTTAATTCCAACTGCACGCGGCGTGCGAGGAAACTATACTCACCGCTCGTCATCACGTAAGTGTAGAATTCACGGTTGCTGGTAAAGAACTCGTCAAAGACGTGCATGAAGAGTTCCCAGTTGTTTTGGTATTCCTCCATGGTGTGGGCGCCAAGCCGGGCGATGAGGTCCTGGGCGATGTCGTCAACGTAAGAGTCAGCGAGGTCCACAATTGAGTCGTAGTGCAGGTAGAAAGTTTTACGGTTAATGCCGGCGTGTGCGGCAAGTTGCGAGACGGTGATTCCGTGCCCGTCGTGGTCGGCCAGCACCATCTCTTCGAAGGCCTGCTTAATGGCGTGCTGGGTTCGGATTACTCGCCGGTCGTTTGCGTTTTTCATGTTGCGGCACCCCCAAAAATGTTGTACCTCAATCTTACTCCTTTTGTGGCTTAAACAACAAGGATCATAATTGTGGGGTTTTTGGGGGGAGAACGCGCTGGTGGTCACGCAAGCAAAAGGTCGACTTGAATGCCAGCCCCTCCAACCTTTGTCGTGGAAAATGATACTGCATGCACAAGAACGCGACGGGCAGGTACCATTACATAAAGGCTAATCGCACTTTAAAATAAATTTTTGTGAATGATTCGGCGTTCCCGCGTTATTCGTGCTTATTAAAACGAGCTCCGCAGGCCAGAAACCGACGTATAAACATACCCGAACAAGAATCCAAGTGCGGGATTCTCGCCCGGGTATGCTTATACTTTGCTTTCTAAACGGCCTGCTGCGCTCTCTGGTTTCTAAACGAGCTCCGCAGGCCAGAAACCGACGTATAAGCAAGACCGAACAAGAATCCAAGTGCGGGATTCTCGCCCGGTCTTACTTATACTCTGGTTTCTAACCGCGGGGCTGCGCTCTCTGCTTTCTAAACGGCCTGCTGCGCTCTCTCCTAAGATTGCTTTGGCTGCTTGGCCGTTGAATGGCCGTGACGATAACCGTAAGTGAAGTAGATGATGAGCCCAACAGCAAACCACACGCCGCTCATTAACCACGTTTCTTTGCTCAACTGACTCATAAACACGAGGCAGAAGATGAACGACAGGATCGGGACCACGGGGTAGCCGGGAACCCGGAAACCTGAATTGTTAATGTCTTCATGCCGACGAAGCGGAATAATGCCGATGGAGACAAAGGCAAAGGCAATGAGCGTACCAATGTTAACCAGGTTAACTAGCTGATTGAGGGGAATCAAGCCGCCCATGACGGCGACAATGATGGTGACCACCCAGAGAGAATTATTTGGCAACTGGTGCCGCACGTGACCGAACCACTTTGGCAACAGCCCGTCACGCCCGATAGCGTAGACCAGGCGGCTGGAGCTGTAGACCATCGTGAGCATCATGGTAAACATCCCGGCCATGGCCCAATCGCAATGATACCCGCGAGTTGTGGTTGGTGAACCACCTGTAGGGCAAAGGAAACGGGGTTGGCCACGTCCAGGCGGGTGTACTTCACCATCCCGGTGAGGACAACCGCTACGGCGACGTAGAGGATGGTGGCAATAATGAGCGTGCCAATGATTCCGCGTGGTAGTGTTCGCTGCGGCTTTTTAACCTCCGGCGCACTGGCTGATACGGCGTCAAAACCGAGGTAAGCAAAGAAGACGGTTGATGCCCCACCCAGGATCCCTTTGAACCCAAATGGCATGTACGGGTGCCAGTTAATGGGTTTAATGAAGAAAACACCCACACCGACAAACAGAATAATGATGGCTATTTTGATGAGTACCATGGTCCGCGAGACCACCATGGATGTGCGCATTCCGCGACTGAGCATCGCGCCGACCAGCAGCACGACCAGTACGGCAACCAGGTTGATGTAGGTGCCGTGGCCGGGATCAAAGGAGCCGCTGATTGCGCGCGGCAGGTGCACACCAAAGCCTGATAGGAGGCTGCTGAAGTAGCCCGCAAAGCCGGTGGAGACCGACGCTACGGCTAACATGTATTCCAGGATCAGTGCCCAACCAATGATCCAGCCAATGATTTGGCCAAAAACGATGTTGCCGTACGCGTACGCCGAACCCGCAACGGGTAGGGCGGACGAGAACTCGGCGTAACACATCGCGGCCAAGCTACAAACCACCGCCGCCAAGATGAAGGAAATGGCGATCCCCGGACCGGCCGTAGTGGCGGCCACGGTGCCGGGCAGGATGAAAATACCCGTACCGATGACCGCGCCAATTCCCAGCGCGATGAGGTCACGGGTGGTCATGGTGAGAGCAAGTTGGTGATCCGCCAGCACGGCCGTTTGTACGTCCTGCTTGCGAAAAATTTTGGACCAGAAAGACATTGTGGGCCTCCAAGCTAATGAATAAGTATCGTGGTGTCGTAATTAAGCGACGACAATCGCGTTTAATTATAGCACGGGGTAGGAAAGCTGACCGTTCAATGTGGGATAAACGTACCGCCATATAAGAAAAGCCAAAAAAGTCACCATCAACAAAGCTAGCGATGGTGACTCCCAATATTGGTATTTTAAACCTGACCGTGTTCTTTTTCTTCTTCGTACTTTTTATCGTTCGCAACGTACTTGAAGTTAGGATTAATTTCGACGTCGAGTTGGTCAAAAGCGTCCTGCATCTGCTCGCCTAGTGCTTTCTGGGTTTCGTCGGTCAATTTGCCGGCCGGAATCTCAATGGGGGCGCCAAAGCGGATGGTAATTCGTTTACGCAGCAATAAGTCCCTAAAGCGAACGGGTCCTTGGTAAACGGCCGGCACTAACGGCACCCGGGCCATCTTTGCAATGAGGACCGCACCACCCTTCAGCTCGTTGGAGTATCGTGAACCGCTCGGGAACATAATTAGGGACAAATTGCCCTGGCGGAGTTTCTTCACGGGTGTCTTGATGGCGCTCGGGCCAGGATGGGCGCGATTCACAGGGAACCCATTGGCATGGACTAGAATCCAGCGTAAAATCGGATTATGAAATAATTCTTCCTTAGCCATAAACATAAACTTACGCGGTGCGCCGGCGAGGGCAAAGAGGATGGGGTCCCACCAAGTGCGGTGTGGGCCAACTAACACGTACGCCCCATCGGGTAACGCGTCTTTATTTTCATAATGGGTATTACCATTAAGGAGCCATATCAGTGCGCGGACGATGCCGCGGGCGATGGAATAAAACACGGGAAACGCCTCATTTCTACGTCAATTCAGGCGCAAAGGCCTTGTTAAGAATTATTATATCATTGATGATTGAGTCTGTAGGCATGGGTGACAGGAGTAAACGATGGATTTAGCAGCAAATGAACGGATTGATGAGTTACGCCGGGATGGGACCAAGATTATTCAGAGTCCTGACGTCTTTGCATTCTCGTTAGACGCAGTGTTGTTGGCCGATTTTGCACGCGTGCGGCGCCAGGATCAAGTGGTGGACCTCGCGGCGGGTAATGGCGCAGTGGGATTGTTTGTCGCGGGACGGGTCCCTGGGGTACACGTGACGATGGTGGAGTTGCAACCGCAGTTGGCGGCCATGGCCCGGCGCAGCGTGGCGCTCAACCACTTTGACGACCGCGTCCGTGTAGTTGAAGGGGACCTGGCAAAGACTTGGGACCACGTGGCAAAGGACTCAGTCGACGTGGTGATGTGTAATCCGCCGTACTTCAAGGTTCAGCCCGGGAGTGTTCAGAACCCCAATACGGCGCTGGCGTTGGCACGTCACGAACTGACCACTGATTTTGCGACTGTTGCTCGCATTACGGCCGGTTTGTTGAAAACTGGTGGTAAGGCCTTCTTTGTCCACCGGCCCGACCGCCTGGTGGAATTGCTATCGACGTTAGCGGACGCGGACCTCGCGCCGAAGCGGATTCGCTTTGTGCACCCCAAAGCCGGTAAGGAAGCCAATATGGTGTTGATTGAAGCAATTCGCACCGGTCGCCCGGATGGTGTACGGATTATGCCACCGTTCGTGGTCTACGGTGAAGACGGTCAATACACTCCCGAAATGGCGGCGATTTTCAATGACTGAGGAACCAGCCAAATACTTTTTTTTACGTGGTGCAGTGTGCAGATAACACTTTTTATGGTGGTTACTCGACGGACGTGGCTGCCCGGGTGGCGACCCACAACGCGGGCAAAGGTGCAAAGTACACCAAGCGGCGTTTACCCGTTGAACTCGTGTACAGCGAGGGATTTGCTAGCCAACATGACGCTCTATCCGCGGAGTGGCACTTTAAGCACCAGCCCCGAGCGGACAAAGAACGGTTTTTACGGGCGCACGGTGCGCATTGGCGGCGCGGGGCAGTGATACAGCAGCATTGATTATTCGTTGCTAGTGGCTGGGCGTACTAGAGCAGCGAAAACAACTATCTAGGGTTTACCAATGATCTTCAACTCACGGAAAGATTTAACATTCTATTCGACGTAATTTTCACGAGCTCGCATTTGTCGTGTAAAGACCATTGTACTTTTTCAATGGTAACGTATGCCGTCATCAATCTATCGGGAACCGTGGGTGGACCTTGGTAACGGAGGTGCTGCGCTCGGAGACATAATTGACACAATATCGGGAGGCCGCGTCGGTCGGGCCGGTGGGCGGAGGCGTGTGGGGTCGGAATGGTAACCACCGCCAGGGTGTAATGTTCTTATGGCTTTAGCCATTAGAACGCGACGAATTTCGAGACTGACCGGTGGTTTTCCGGGCAGGCTTGAAATCGCGGCGGAAACCCGCCCGGACTTGGCGGGTTGGAGCTTCGCCCTAGCAGTGGTTACCATGGAGCACCCCACGTAAGCCGCAGTCCCAAAGGTCACCCGCGCGTTCACACCCGTCCTAGCATACTAATTGTGCGTTTTGGTTGCGTCGACCAGTATTATCGGGTATACTATCATGCGTGTGCAAAACACAAGCTTACATTGGAGCCGGATTGCAGGATCGGTGCGCGCGAGCGTCTTCCTGTGAGTTGATGGCTTCAAGAAGTCAAACCACATTATGGAGGATTTATCATGTCAGTATTAAGCATGAAGCAGTTGCTTGAAGCTGGTGTCCACTTTGGTCACCAGACCCGTCGTTGGAACCTAAGATGAAGCCATTCATCTTTACGGAACGTAACGGTATCTACATCATCGACCTGCAGAAGACGGTCAAGATGATTGATGACGCCTACAACTTCGTTAAGGATGTTGCCGCAGACAACGGTGTTTTCTTGTTTGTTGGTACTAAGAAGCAGGCTCAGGATTCCATCGCTGAAGAAGCAGCTCGTGCCGGCCAGTTCTTCGTTAACCACCGTTGGCTTGGTGGTACTTTGACCAACTGGACTACGATTCAGACCCGTATCCGTCGTCTGAAGAGCATCAAGAAGATGGCTGAGGATGGTACTTTCGACCGTCTGCCAAAGAAGGAAGTTGCCCTGTTGAAGAAGCAGCAGGCTAAGCTTGAGAAGTTCCTTGGCGGTATCGAAGACATGCCTCGCATCCCAGACGTAATGTTCATCGTTGACCCACGCAAGGAAAAGATTGCGGTTGCCGAAGCCCACAAGCTGAACATCCCAATCGTTGCCATGGTTGACACGAACACTGACCCAGATGACATCGACGTTATCATCCCGTCTAACGATGATGCAATCCGTGCCGTTCGCCTGATTACTTCCACGATGCTGATGCCATTATCGAAGGTAAGCAGGGTGAAGAACAGGGCGCTGACGATGCATCCGCAGACGCAGCCACTGAAGCCGAAGCAACTGACACTGCCGAAGCTCAGGACTAATATTTAACCATTGTAATTAAATAAGCTGTCTGGGCCTGGTGCTCCGGGCAGCTTTTTTTCAAATTAAGGAGGATTGCCAGCTATGGCTAAGATTACTGCAGCACAAGTGAAGGAATTGCGTGACAAGACTCAGGCCGGTATGATGGACGCCAAGAAGGCGTTGGTTGAGGCCGATGGTGACATGGACAAGGCCGTTGACGTTTTACGTGAACGTGGTCTGGTTAAGGCTGCTAAGAAGAGTGGCAACACCGCCGCTGAAGGTTTGGCTGCCGTTGCCGTTAAGGGCAACACGGCCGCAATTATCGAAGTTAACTCTGAAACTGACTACGTTGCTTCCAACGAAAAGTTTACTGACTACGTAAAGGAAGTTGCTCAGGTGATTGCTGACAACGAACCTGCCGACATGGATGCTGCTTTGAACCTGAAGATGGCTAGTGGTGACACCATTGACATGGCTGCTAAGTCATTGACGGCCGTGATTGGTGAAAACATCAAGCTTCGTCGTTTCAACATCATCAAGAAGGGTGACGACGAAGAGTTCGGTTCATACTTGCACAACGGTGCCCAGATTGCTGTTGTTGTAACTTTGAAGGGTGCTGATGCAGATACTGCGCGCGACGTTGCGATGCACGTAGCTGCCATTAACCCTAAGTACCTGACTCGCGATGACGTTCCTGCTGACGAATTGCAGCACGAAACTGACGTCTTCACTGAAGAGACCAAGAACGAAGGCAAGCCAGAAAAGATCGTTCCACGGATCGTTGAGGGTCGTGTCAACAAGTGGTTGTCCGAAATCTCATTGGTTGACCAGGAATTCGTGAAGGATTCCGATCAGACCGTGGGCAAGTTTGTTGCCTCCAAGGGTGGTACTGTCGAAGCCTTTACCCGCTACGAAGTTGGTGAAGGTATCGAAAAGAAGGCCAATGACTTCGCCGAAGAAGTTATGGGTCAGATCAAGGACTAGCAATAGTCGGCAAGGCCGCGGCATCTGCTGCGGCTTTTTGTGTGGCGTTTGCCCGCGAGCAGGCCAAGGCCGACGCCAACTTTGCACGGATAGATGAACCGGCAAAAGCCGGTTTTGGGAGTGGGAATCACTAGGACGGACCGCCGCGACTATGGTAAACTAGTGGGTAGCAAACATAGAGGAGTAATATTCATGGTTAAGTACAAGCGTATTGTGTTGAAAATTAGTGGTGAGGCCTTGGCCGGGGATGCTGGCTTCGGTATTCAGCCACCAGTCATTGGCAAAATTGCCAAGGAAATCAAAGCGGTTCACGATTTAGGCGTTCAGGTAGCATCGTTTGTGGTGGTGGTAACATGTGGCGCGGTGAAGCTGGTGCCGCGATGGGCATTGAGCGGGCACAGGCTGATTACATCGGCATGCTCGGCACGGTCATGAACGGCCTGGCTTTGCAAGATGCACTTGAACAGATTGACGTACCAACACGCGTACAAACCTCCATTGAAATGCGGCAGATTGCTGAACCTTACATTCGCCGGAAGGCCGTGCGTCATCTGGAAAAGGGCCGCGTAGTGATTTTCTCTGCTGGTACCGGTAACCCGTACTTCAGCACGGATACTACCGCGGCTTTGCGGGCGGCAGAGATTAATGCTGACGTTATCCTGATGGGGAAGAACGGTGTGGACGGTGTCTACTCCGCTGACCCGGCCAAGGACGACAGCGCCGTTAAGTTCGACCACCTCACGCACATGGACATTATTGCGAAGGGGTTGAACGTGATGGACACGACGGCCAGCTCGCTATCCATGGATAATGACATCCCGTTGGTTGTGTTTAATATGAATGAACCAGGTAACATTGAGCGCGTGGTCAAAGGCGAAGATGTCGGGACCACGATTGAAGGAGGAGAAGAATAATGGCTAACGCAGCGATTAATGATGCCAAGGACCGGATGGATAAATCCCTGAAGGCTTTGGAACGCGACTTGGGCTCAATTCGGGCCGGCCGCGCGAATGCTAGCCTGTTGACTGGCATCAATGTGGACTATTACGGGGCGCCAACACCGCTGAACCAGATGTCCGCCATCACGATTCCTGAACCCCGGGTACTGCAGGTGAGCCCGTACGATGAGTCCAGTTTGAAGGACATCGAGACGGCCCTGCTGAAGTCCGATTTGGGGATTAACCCACAAAACGATGGTTCCGTGATTCGGTTAGTGATTCCGCAATTAACGACGGAAACCCGTCAGGAACTGGCCAAAGAGGTCGGCAAGCATGCTGAACAGGGCAAAGTTGCCATTCGTAACGTGCGTCGTGAGGCCATGGACCACCTGAAGAAGCAGGAAAAAGACGGTGAAATTAGTGAAGATGAACTCCGCCGTTTTGAAAAGGACGTTCAGAAGGTGACGGATGACGCCACTAAGGCTGCCGACGACATGGCTGCCGCTAAGGAAAAGGAAATCACCGAGGGTTAATTGCCGCCGACTTGACGGGCAATGCGAACGTGAATTAGCCGGTGGTTATCGTGGATTTCGCGTCAGGAATAACCATCTAGATGACTAAAGTGCCATTGGTGCCTTTAGGGTCATCGTGTTTTTAGTAATGATTGTGACGCGGCGCGGTTTAAGGTTGGTGTTCGCCGGCGACTTTGCTAGAATTAAACCTGAAAAATAAATTGGAGGCGTTCTTTTGTTTAAAGCCAAAGACGCGGCGGTGACCGCACTGGATCCGGACCGGATCCCGCGGCATGTCGCCATTATTATGGATGGTAACGGGCGCTGGGCACAAAAGCGCACTTGCCACGCATAGCCGGTCACAAGCAGGGTATGGAAAACGTGCGGACCATTACGCGCGCCGCGAGTGATTTGGGCGTAAAGGTGCTGACGCTGTATGCTTTTTCAACCGAAAACTGGGGCCGTCCGCAAAAAGAGGTGTCTTACCTCATGAGTCTGCCGGTCACTTTTTTTTCAATAAATTTGTTCCTGAGCTGATTGAGCAAAACGTCCGTGTCATGGTGATGGGAAACGTCGATCAGCTGCCTGAATCCACCAGGACGGCCACGCTCAACGCGGTTAAAGATACGGCGGATAATACCGGCATGGTGCTCAACTTTGCGTTGAACTATGGTGGTCGGGACGAGTTGGTGCAAGCAACGCGCGCCATTGCTACTGCTGCTGCAGCGGGTGAACTAGACCCATCCGCTATTGACATGGACACCATCAGTGGGCAGCTCATGACGGCTCCATTAGGTGAGCTGGCGGATCCCGACTTGCTGATTCGTACCAGTGGTGAGGAACGGATTTCCAACTTCCTCCTTTGGCAGCTGGCGTATTCCGAAATGGTCTTCACTGACCAGTTGTGGCCGGACTTTGCCCCCGCTGACCTTGAATCAGCCATTCGGGATTTTCAGAGCCGCAACCGGCGATTTGGTAAAGTTAAGTAGAAGAAGGAGCTTTTCATACAATGAAGCAACGTGTAATTACGGCGGTTGTCGCTCTAATCATTTTTATTCCCATCCTGATTGTTGGTGGCCCGTGGGTAGACCTTGCTGCCGCCGTTCTGGCGCTGGTAGGTATTAGCGAAATATTCATCATGCGCAAGAAGATCATTGTTTCGGTGGAGGCCCTGGTGGCCGCTCTCGGCACACTGGCAGTAGTGTTACCCGACCAGTACCTCAAGTGGATTCTCCAAACGGGGTTAAGTCGGATTGATTTACTGGGGATTTTCATGATGGTGCTGCTGCTCCTAACGGTTACCAGCAAGAATAAAACCAACTTCGATAACGTGAGCGTTACGATGCTGGGCATTCTCTACGTGGGGACTGGTTTCCACTACTTTGATATGGCCCGTAACCAGGGGAGTTTAGCCCTGCTGATGTTTGGGATGTTGATTGTGTGGTTGACCGATTCCGGTGCGTACATCTTTGGTCGGGCATTTGGTAAGCACAAGTTGTGGCCAGCAATCAGCCCGAACAAAACCTGGGAGGGTTCAATCGGTGGCGTGGTTATCGCGATGATCTTCGCCGCTATTTACGGCCAGTTCTTCGATTTTGGCTACAGCCTGCCAGTATTGATTCTCATTGCGCTGTTCCTATCCATCTGGGGTCAGTTGGGCGACCTAGTCGAGTCGGCGCTCAAGCGTTATTATGGCGTCAAGGATTCGGGCAAATTTTGCCGGGGCACGGCGGTATTCTCGATCGTTTTGACAGTATGCTGTTTGTCCTACCAATGCTACACTGGCTCGGCTTCGTTTAACGTAGAGCTGGTGTCGGCCATTCCCGAGGAGGGGTTTCATGCTGGCGACAATTATTTGGTTCATTATTATTTTCGGTACCATCGTAATCGTGCACGAGTTCGGCCACTTCTTCTTTGCGAAGCGCTCCGGCGTGTTAGTGCGTGAATTTTCTGTGGGGATGGGGCCGAAACTACTAAGCACCCACCATAATCACACCACGTACACCCTACGTTTGCTACCGCTCGGTGGTTACGTCCGTATGGCTGGATGGCAGGATGAAGAGGCTGACATCAAACCGGGCACGCAGGTCACGGTTACTATCGGTGACGACGGCCAGGTGGTTCGTATCAATACTAGCGACCGGCTGACGCTAACGGGGGGAATTCCGCTGGTGGTGGACAAAGTTGACCTGGTGAACGCGCTGACCATTTCCGGTTACGTTAACGGGGATGAAGAGGACGCGCGGACATTCACGGTTGCGCACGACGCCACGATTATTGAAGAGGACGGGGTTGAAGTCCAAATTGCACCCGAGGACGTACAGTTCCAGAGTGCACCGCTTTGGCAACGGATCCTCATCAACTTTGCCGGCCCCCTGAACAACTTTCTGTTAGCGGTTGTCACTTTCTTTGTGCTTGCATTGGCCTTTGGGGGGACGCCGTCGAATAGCAACGTCATTGGCGGTGTTGAAAGCAACTCGGGCGCGGCCGTTGCGGGTCTGAAGTCGAACGATAAAATTGTGCGGATTGGTCAGCACGAAGTAGCCAGTTTTAGCGATATCGCGACGGCCATTAAGGGCGACAAGGACCAGACCGTCGCCGTGACCGTTCGCCGCGGGGATACGACCAATCGGTTGCGGGTACACGTTAAGAAGGGTGTGCTCGGTGTATATAGTTCGCGGGACACTGGGGTAGTGAACGCCGTTAAGTACGGATTTACCCAGCCGTGGGCCATTACCCAGCAGATTTTCAAGGCGTTACGATCACTAGTTTTTGGCGGCTTTTCACTGAATAAACTAGCTGGTCCGGTCGGCATCTACACCATGACGAGTCAGGTATCGCACGAGGCATCTACACAATCCTCTACTTTATGGCGTCGCTCTCCATCAACCTAGGTATCATGAACCTACTACCGATTCCAATGCTGGACGGGGGTAAGATTCTGTTTAACCTAATTGAACTTGTCCGGGGCAAAGCGTGAAGCGCGAGCATGAGGCCATGGTCACCTTAGTGTTTGCCGGTCTACTGATTGCGCTGATGGTGGCCGTTACCATCAACGATATATTACGAATTTTTTTAGTTACCATAGGCGGGCGCAACTTTGCGTCCCTACATAGATTTTGAGGAGGAACCACTTAATGAAACAGAGTCGGATGTTTATTCCTACTACCAAAGAAGTCCCGGCCAACGCCGAGGCCAAGTCACACCAGTTGATGCTCCGTGCGGGGTATATCAACCAGGTGGCTGCCGGGGTGTACGCCTACCTGCCGTTGGCACAACGCGTTCTGGACAAAATTGAGGCCATCATTGACCACGAAATGGAGCGGATTGAGGCGGTCAAGATGACCCAGCCGCACCTGCTACCATCCGAACTGTGGGAGGAATCGGGCCGTTTGTCAACTTACGGGCCTAACCTCTACCAACTATCTGACCGGCATGAACGGGGGATGATTCTTGGACCAACCCACGAAGAAACCTTTACCGCCATGGTCCGGAACCAGCTGACCAGTTACAAGCGGATGCCACTGGTACTCTACCAAATTCAGACTAAGTTTCGCGATGAAGACCGCCCACGTTACGGCTTGTTGCGTGGCCGTGAGTTTGTGATGCAGGATGCCTACTCGTTCACGAGTAACGAGCAGGACCTGGACACCGTTTACCACGACATGGAACGGGCGTACATCAACGTCTTCAATGCTTTGGGCTTAAACTACCGCGTTATCATCGGTGATGGTGGTGCGATGGGTGGTCAGGATTCCAAGGAATTTTCCGCCATTGCCCCAATTGGTGAGGACACGATTGTGTACTCGGACGGCTCCACTTACGCTGCTAACCTTGAAATGGCCACGTCCATGACGGTACCAACTGTTAGTCATGAGGAACAGAGCGAGCTGGGTCTGGTTGATACCGGCGACGCTAAGACGGTCGACGAGGTTGCGGCAAAGCTGGGCGTAAACGCTGACCAGATTATCAAGGCCGTGTTGTTCATTGCTGACGAAGAACCCGTTTTGGCCATTGTGCGGGGCAACTATGAAATCAACGACGTTAAGCTCAAGAACCTGTTGGGGGCCGACTTCCTGGAGATGGCGACAGCTGAACAGGTCGAACAGTACATGCACGCCGAACCTGGTAACGTCGGACCCCTGAACGTCGATGAGACGGTGCGGGTCATTCAGGATCAAAGTGTGAGCGAGATGGTCAACGCCTTTGCTGGTGCTAACCAGCCGGGCCAGCACTACCAGAACGTTAATCCCGGGCGTGACTTTGAAGCCACACAGGTCGCCGACATTCGCTTTGTGACTGCTGGTGAAATGTCGCCAGATGGCCAGGGAGTACTGCAGTTTACCCGCGGTATTGAGATTGGTCACATCTTCAAGCTGGGTACGCGTTACAGCGAGTCGATGGGTGCCAACTTCCTGGACGAGAACGGTCGTAATAAACCAATCATCATGGGTTCGTACGGTATTGGGGTTTCCCGCCTATTGTCCGCCATCGTGGAGCAGCATTCCGACGACCAGGGCATTGTGTGGCCGCAAAACATTGCGCCATTCGATGTACACGTGCTGCCAATGAACGTGAAGCAGGCGGCTCAGGTGCAGTTGGCCGAGGACGTGACCAAGCAACTCGAGGACGCAGGCTACAGTGTGCTGATGGATGACCGCAAGGAGCGTCCGGGCGTTAAGTTTGCGGATGCGGACCTGATTGGCTTGCCGGTGCGGGTGACCGTGGGTAAGAAAGCTGATGACGGAATCGTCGAAGTGAAGCTGCGTGCGCACGGGGACGCCATTGAGGTGAAACAAGAAGAGCTCGTGAACTCGATTGCCATCTTGCTGAAGGGTGAAGACGAAAGTAACGACTAGAGTGTACAAATAAGCTAGCGGGGTACCGGTCACAGCATCGGTGCTCCGCTATTTGTTTGGGTGGTGGTTCTCGCCAGTGGGGGTGCTGTGGGGGACTGCGACTTGGTGGACCGCTGCGGTGGCTGGTCGTACTGGTGTGGTGGTTCCGGTTGAACGGCTGGTCCCCGCGACCGGCTACGTGCCTCACGCTCACGCCCGTGCCGGGCTACCGCGAATTGCCGTGGCCCGAGCAAAACCCGCTCGATCTAGCCAATTTGATTCTGTACGTCGATCTGCTCTAGGGCTGGCCTTGCCAGACCGGCGAGTTAACTCCTAGTAAGACGCTAAAGCGTCAACTGGAAGTAAACCGACAGAACTACGGGCATGCAGCCGTCACGGGGACCAGCCGCTCAACCTCCGCCACCACGCCAGTACGACCAACTGTAGATGTTCACCGTTAGGGTTCCAGTCGTCTCCTCACCCCACGGCACCCCCACCGGCTAGAACCCGCTTGGGAATGGATTTATGAGCGAGTTGGTCAACCATCTTTTTCATACCAATGTGTCTAGTGATGGAGATTATGGAGCCTCAAACCAAGACCTAGCCCAACAAGATAATCTCGATAGCTTAGTACCCTGACTTGTCCGAGTGCTCTTTCTAAAGCATTTGAAGGATAGCCAGGGAGTTTAACAAGGCCATGGATTGTACCTGTAAAATTGCGTAAATGTCATTGGGCGCTCGAACTAGCGGGTTCTGGCAAAGTGGTGGTGACGTGTAGGCGTCGCGTCCGGAGGCGTGAATGCTACAGTAGTCCGAGGCCGCGTCGGTCGGAACGGTGGGCGGAGGCGTGTGGGGTCGGAATGGTAACCACTGCAAGGGAACGCACGCAGTTTGCGCTTTAGCGCTTACTGCGTGCTTCTCGCAGGAATGGCGCAGCCAGTCCGAGAGCTCTATGGCTTTAGCCATTAGAACGCGACGAATTTCGAGACTGACCGGTGGTTTTCCGGGCAGGCTTGAAATCGCACCGGAAACTCACCGGGTCTTGGTGAGTTGGAGGTTTCGCCCTAGCAGTGGATTACCGCGGAGCGCCCACGAAAGCCGTAACTCACCAACCCGGCCAACGCCGCCGATAACCACTACTGCAGCAATCCACGCCGCAGGCCCGTAAGCTGCAACCCCGCCGCCACTTTGTCAGCACGGGCCCCAATTTAGTTGTCAGGTGACGGTCGATTTACCAACCGACTTTGCGTTACAATGATGGTTAGTTATTTGCCAACCAACGGAAGGATTTTTGCCATGCTCAGTAAGCGCGAGATGTTTGAAAAACTGGTCGAGCAGATCGACCTGGACCCGGGAATCACCAACGCCCCGGCGTTCAATAGCGCGACCGTCGACCAGGTTGTAGTGCACAAAGAGTCGCGGCGGTACGAGTTCACCTTTACGATGGGTGAAATACTACCCTTTGCACTCTTTAAGGAGTTCGGTAACACACTAGCGGCCGCGTTTAAGGATATTGCGTCCGTCACCGTACACATTGAGGTCGCCCATCCCCAGTATGACGAGGGCCTTGTGCGCGGTTATTGGGAGTACGTCGTGCAGCACGCGACCGTGGCCTCACCATTAGTGCGGCAGCAGTGTGACCGCGTTGTCCCGACCATCCAAGGTCACGACGTTACCATTAGCGTTGAAAACGACGTGGTGGCCCGCTTCTTTTCGGATCAAGGAATTCCTGCGCTTGAGGATGCGTACCACGATGTCGGCTTTGGTGGCCTACACATGCGCGCAGTGGTTGATCAGGCCGCAGAAGCCGCTAGCCTAGAGGCCTTTAACGCTAAGAAAGCGGAGGAAACCGCTGCCCTGGCGGAACGTGCGGCAGCGACCATCCAGCAGTCCAAGGCAGCGAATGCTGATCGGCAGCAGAACGTCAAGGTACAGCTAGGTCGTAATATCAAAGCCGATGATGAACCGCAACAGATGGTGACCATCAACGAAGAGGAACGACGCGTACTCATTGAGGGATACGTTTTCGACGCTGAGGTGCGCGAACTGCGGAGCAAACGCAAGCTGCTTACCTTTAAGATGACGGATTACTCCAGCAGCTTTTTGGTCAAGAAATTTAGTAACAACGCGAACGACGAGGCCGTCTTTGACCAAATCCATAAGGGTATGTGGTTGCGCGTGCGTGGTAGTGTCCAGGAAGACAGCTACAGCCGCGAGCTGACTGTTAACGCACAGGATGTGGTTGAGGTGAGCCACGCGGACCGCGAAGACACGGCCGAGGGTGAAAAGCGGATTGAGCTTCATCTGCACACCAACATGAGCCAGATGGACGCCATTCCCAGCATTTCGGAGTACGTGAACCGGGCAGCCGAGTGGGGCCATGAAGCCATCGCTGTCACCGACCACGCCGTTTTGCAGGCGTACCCTGAAGCCCACACGGCCGCAAGTAAGGCCGGCCTAAAAATGCTCTACGGGGTGGAAATTAACCTGGTCGACGACGGGACGCCGGTTGCGTACCGAGCGGACAAGCCAGCCGTACTGAATGACCAGACGTACGTTGTCTTTGACGTTGAAACTACCGGGTTGTCGGCGGTCTACGACAAGGTCATTGAACTGGCTGCGGTTAAGATGCGCGACGGTGCCGTGATTGATGAATTTGAAGAGATGATCAATCCCGGCTTTGCGTTATCGGACTTCACCATTAACCTGACCCACATCACTAACGAGATGGTTCAGCAGGGTGGTCAGGAAGCCGACGTGATGCAAAAGTTTATCGAGTTTAGCCAGGATAGCATTCTGGTCGGCCATAACGTCACGTTTGATGTGGGCTTCCTCAACGCGGCGTACGACCGGATGGGGGCGCCAGCAATTGACCAACCTGTCATTGACACATTGGAACTATCGCGTTCGCTACACCCTGAGTTGTCGAACCACAAACTGGATGCATTGAGCAAGCGGTACAACATTTCGCTGGAAAACCATCACCGAGCGAACGCGGATGCCGAAGCTACTGGCTACGTAATGTACGCGATGTTCAAGGAGGCTAACGAGCTTCACGGTTGGACTAAACTGAACGAACTGAACGCGCTGGTCGGTCAGGGTGACGCGTACAAGCGCGCCCGTCCGACCCACGCAATCGTCATTGCAAAGACGCAGGCGGGTCTGAAGAACCTCTTCAAACTAGCCAGCGAATCCATGACCCAGTATTATTACCGGGTTCCGCGCGTGCCACGCAGTCGTCTGAACGCGTTGCGTGAAGGCTCATCGTCGGATCGGCCTGTGATCGTGGTGAAGTCTTTACGGCCATGATGCAAAAGGGGACGGCTGAGGCCGCGGATAAGGCTAAGTACTATGACTACCTAGAAGTACAGCCACTCCCTAACTACTCCCAGTTGCTGGAGGGTCAGTTAGTCTCTGGGCCGGCGCACCTGAAGGATATCATCGGCAAAATTGTGCAGATTGGGCACGACTTGGACAAGCCGGTGGTGGCAACCGGTGACCCCCACTACTTGGACGATCACGATGCTATTTACCGTCACATTTTGATTAACAGTCAGGGTGGTGCTAACCCCCTTAACCGTTACCCGCTACCCGACGTACATTTCCGGACTACGGACGAAATGTTGCACGAATTCGCCTGGATGGGTGCCGACACTGCACGGGAACTCGTTGTGACGAATACGCACGTGGTGGCAGATTGGGTGGATGCCGATATCACGCCCGTCAAGGATAAGTTGTACACCCCTGAAATTCCTGGGGTGAACGAGAACTTTGAAAAGGACGTTATGGTCACCGCCCACCAGTGGTACGGTGAAGAATTACCCGAGATTGTTGCCAACCGGATTGATAAGGAACTCAAGAGCATTATTGGCAACGGGTTCGCGGTGATTTACAATATCGCGCAACGGCTGGTATTAAAGAGTAACAAGGACGG
Source organism: Lacticaseibacillus pantheris DSM 15945 = JCM 12539 = NBRC 106106 (assembly GCF_001311175.1). Classification (GTDB taxonomy): domain Bacteria; phylum Bacillota; class Bacilli; order Lactobacillales; family Lactobacillaceae; genus Lacticaseibacillus; species Lacticaseibacillus pantheris. Next base: position 22,830 of record NZ_BBAI01000011.1, read on the forward strand.
ATACTTGGTTGGTTCCCGTGGGTCCGTTGGGTCTAGTCTGGCAGCCACGCTGTCGGGGATTACCGAGGTTAACCCGTTGCCGCCGCACTACCGTTGCCCGGAGTGCCAGTACAGTGAGTTTTATACCAAAGGTGAGTATGGTTCCGGCTTTGACTTGCCCGACAAAAAGTGTCCGCAATGTGGGGCTGAGCTCATCAAGGACGGGCACGACATTCCCTTTGAAACCTTCCTGGGCTTCCACGGTGATAAGGTCCCCGATATCGATTTGAACTTCTCGGGTGACTACCAGCCAGTGGCCCACAACTACATCAAGATTTTGTTTGGTGAGGACCACGCCTTCCGAGCCGGCACTATCGGCACGGTCGCGGATAAAACCGCGTATGGTTACGTCAAGGCCTACGAACGCGATACGGGAAAGGTTTTCCGTGGGGCGGAGGAGGACCGGCTAGCCAAAGGGGCTACAGGCGTGAAGCGCACAACTGGTCAGCATCCGGCCGGGATTCTGATTGTGCCGTCCAATATGGATATCTTTGACTTCTCCCCAATCCAGTACCCAGCCGACGATCAAAGTGCGGCTTGGCGTACGACCCACTTTGATTTCCACTCCATCCACGACAACATTCTGAAAATGGATGTGCTGGGTCATGATGACCGACGATGATCCGTATGCTCCAGGACTTGTCCGGGGTTAACCCTAAGTCAATTCCGACCGACGACCCGGGCGTGATGAAGTTGTTTTCCGGAACGGAGTCACTTGAGGTTACGCCTGAGCAGATTGGCACCAAGATGGGTACCCTGGGCATCCCGGAATTTGGGACACGCTTTGTACGGGGGATGTTGGAGGAAACCAAGCCGTCCACCTTTGCCGAGCTGCTGCAGATTTCTGGTCTTTCCCACGGGACTGACGTTTGGTTGGGCAACGCCGAGGAACTCGTGCAGAACGGTACCATCACCCTGAAGGACGTCATTGGTTGTCGTGATAACATCATGATGGACTTGATTCACTGGGGGATGGACGACTCGATGGCGTTCAACATCATGGAACACGTGCGTAAGGGTCGCGGTATTCCTGACGAGTGGCAGCAGGCCATGCGGGATAATGACAGCGTGCCTGATTGGTATATTGATTCGTGCCTGAAGATTAAGTACATGTTCCCGAAGGCCCACGCGACGGCGTACGTTATGATGGCGCTGCGGATTGCCTGGTTCAAGGTTTACTACCCGCTGGTGTACTACGCAGCATACTTCTCCGTCCGTGCGGAGGACTTCGACCTGGTAGCAATGTGTCGGGGCAAAGACGCGGTGAAGGCTGCCATCAAGGAAATTAGCGATAAGGGCCGGGATGCGTCCGCCAAGGAAAAGAACCTGCAAACCATCCTGGAGATTGCTAACGAGTGTCTGGAGCGTGGCTTTAAAATCAACATGGTGGACATTGAGCGTAGTGATGCGCACGATTTCCAGATTGTGGACGACCACACGCTACTAGCACCATTCCGTGCAGTTCCTGGTCTAGGTGAGAACGTGGCCAAGCAAATTGTGTCGGCGCGCGAAGAAACGCCATTCCTCTCCAAAGAGGATCTGGCTAAGCGGGCCAAGGTCTCGCAAACTTTGATTGACTACATGACCACGCAGCATGTCCTGGACGAGTTGCCGGATGAAAATCAGCTCAGTTTATTTGATAATCTGTTTTAGATAAGAATGTGTGAGAGTCGCAGACTTTTTGGTTTGCAACCACAAGCGTGGATCACCGGCAGTTGGATGCCGGTGGCCCACGCTTGTTTGCTATGTTTACTTGATGATTTTCGGGCGCGGTGTGTGGGTGCATTTTGCGACTCGCTGATGCATTTTTTTGCCGCCACCATCAGCTATTAATGCAAATTATGGCGGAAATTTGGTGTTTTCTGTTTACTTATAAAAAGTAAGTGCTACAATAAATCTCGTAAACAAAACAACTTGCAACGGGAAAGGTGATCAATTATGACTTTAACAAATGGATACGAACAAAGTGACCGCGAAGAAAAGCTGAACATTCTGAACTTGCCATCCCTCGAGGGCGAGGCGAAGAAGATTATTCCTACCGGCGGCTTCGGTTATATCTTTGGTGGTGCTGAAGACGAATGGACGCTCAAGGAAAACACGCAGGCTTTCAACCACGCGCAGATCGTTCCCCGGGCGCTATCGAACATTGATCATCCGGACCTGAGCACCGACGTATTTGGCCTGCACCTCAAGACACCGGTAATGATGGCTCCAACGGCGGCGCAGGGTCTAGCTCACGCGAAGGGCGAAACTGATACTGCCAAAGGTGTGGCTGCTGTTGGCGGGCTGATGGCTCAGAGCACGTACAGCTCGACGTCAATTGCCGACACGGCCGCGGCTGGGAATGGCGCTCCACAGTTCTTCCAGCTGTACATGAGCAAGGATTGGACGTTCAACGAAAGTTTGCTGGACGAGGCCAAGAAGGCGGGCGTTAAGGCAATCATTCTAACGGTTGACGCCACGGTTGATGGTTACCGCGAGGAGGATATCATCAACAACTTCCAGTTCCCAATTCCGATGGCTAACCTTGAAAAGTTCGCTTCTGGTGACGGTAAGGGCCAGGGTATCGGTGAGATTTACGCCGCTGCGGCCCAGAAGATTGGTCCGGACGATGTGCGTCGGATTGCCGAGTACACCGACCTGCCGGTAATCGTTAAGGGCATTCAGTCCCCAGAGGACGCTTTGCGCGCGATTGGCGCTGGCGCGGCCGGTATCTACGTATCCAACCATGGTGGCCGTCAGCTTAACGGTGGACCAGCATCCTTCGACGTGTTGGCCGACATTGCTAAAGCGGTTAACCACCAGGTACCAATTATCTTTGATTCTGGTGTTCGCCGTGGAAGCACGTGTTCAAGGCGTTGGCATCAGGCGCTGACCTGGTAGCATTTGGTCGTCCCGTTATTTACGGCCTGGCATTGGGCGGTGCTGAGGGTGTCCAGAGCGTCTTTGAAGCCATTGACCACGAGCTCGAAATTACGATGCAGTTGGCCGGCACAAAGACGATTGAGGACGTCAAGCACGCTCCGTTGACCCATTTCCAGTACAACGACTAATTCAGAATACTTGGGGACCGGCTCGTCACGTTGTGGCGGGCCGGTTTTTTTTGCTTGGCTTTGGCAAGCAAAGTTTATTGGTGGATGTGGCTGGTCGTACTGGCGTGGTGGTTCCGGTTGCGCGGCTGACAAGCGGGGCGCTTGACAATGATTCTGGTATACGCGAAAGTAACGATATAAATCAAAAGTATGAAGACTACGGACGTTGTAATAATTTATGTATTGTTGTTATCGTCGAAAAGGGGGGCCGTAATGGAAAATAATACCGCTTTAGCACGCTTCATCACTTCTTTAGGAAGCCTAAACAATTACGGGAGTACAGTTCTACAAACTAAGCAAGCACTTGATGCGGGCACCACTGCGCCCCTCAGGCAAAACGCTGACGATATTGCTATATTCAGTGACGCATTAAAGGGTATTGCTGCAATTAAAGCGGTCGGATTCAGTACTGCCGGTATTATCGCAATTAACAAACAATTTGATTCGCCCTCGGCTGATCAGCCACGGATGCCAGGTCATCTACGTAACTCCTATTACAATGAAGATGACCGGATTGCGATTATTCTTGGTCAGAACCATAGACAAAGCTATATTCCGCCTGAGGTAGTGACGGCTGCTGATATTGATGGAATTGTGGGGCGTTTCAATAATTCCGGTCGGACTGAGCGTGATGCTTGGCGCGTATTTGCCGATTTGGCGGCACTGCAACCATTTCAAGATGGTAATAAACGTACTGCCCTCATTGCCGCAAACGCTGCGGCCGGAACACTTGCCAGCGGAAATTATTTAGTGCTTCCGTTCAACGATCTCGACCGAGCTGATTTTACAATTGCCTTGATGCGATACTATGTGGCTAACAATGCGGAAGAAAAATCTACTGCTTTTGAGCGTATGATGAGGTTACTGCCGAGCCCAGAAGACCGACAAAGCCAGCTGAACGAGGTGCCACCTGCTGAAGATACGGAAACAATTAACGCACCAACGCGCCGGTATAAGCCCCAATTCAAGGGTGGTGTTAACAGCGCTAACCGGGATTAAACTCTCAGGACTAGCGACAGAATGATATGCCTGGCCTGTGGCGATAGTAGCGGAGTGACGTCAATGCATGTCAGTTAAAATCTATCGTTGTAACCAAGGTGCGTGATTGTAGCAATAAAGAAACAACTGGTACTGTCTAAGCAGCAAATGCATGGGGAAGTTTGTACTAGTGTCGTCCGATCAGAAAATGTTATTGCGAAATTAGCTTGAGGCCGCAACTCACCGGCGCTGACAAGTGAATTTGCTTGCCACTAAGCATTTCCTGTGCTAAAATAATAATTGATTTTAAGACCTCGGTCGAGTGAGCAGCGATGCTCACTCTTTTTATTGCCGGGTGTCACGACCGAAAGGGGGCACAGTAATGAGTACGGTGGTTGATACGGTGACAGCAATTGTTCAGCCGATTGTTGACCGACACAACTTTTTCCTCACCGACATTGAGTTTGTGAAGGAGGGCGCGGGTTGGTACCTGCGTGTATACATCGACAAGCAGGGTGGCATCACCCTAGATGATTGTGTGCTGGTGAACGACGAGCTGAGCGAACAGTTGGATGCAATCGAACCTGACCCAATCCCGCAGGCCTACTTCCTGGAGGTCTCAAGCCCGGGTGCAGAACGTCCGCTGAAAACGGCGGAAGACCTGACCAACGCTGTGGGTGAGTTCATCCACATCAGCCTGTTCCAAAAACAGGATGGGCAGAAGGTCTTTGAAGGTACGTTAACGGACCTCACGGATACCGAGTTAACGTTGGCTTACAAAGTCAAGGGACGGCCACGCACGGTAACCGTTGCGCGGGATAACCTGGCCAATGCACGTCTGGCCATCGAGTTCTAGGTAAAGGAAGGATTAGCATGTCAAAAGAAATGATTGAACACTCGACGCTCTGGAGACCGAAAAGGGCGTTAAGAAGGAAATCGTCATCGACGCGCTGGAAACGGCTTTGCAGACCGCATACAAGCGGAACTACAACCAGGCCCAAAACGTTGAGGTGACCTTTGACGCCAAGAAGGGCGACATCAAGGTGTACGCCGTCAAGGAAGTCACGGGTGAGGTGTTTGATTCCCGTCTAGAGGTTAGCCTGAAGGACGCCATGGCGATTAACAAGGCTTACGAAATTGGTGACCACATCAAGTTTGAGGTGACGCCAAAGGACTTCGGGCGCATTGCAGCGCAGACGGCCAAGCAGGTCATCATGCAGCGGGTCCGCGAGGCCGAGCGCGCTAACGTGTACGACGAGTACTCTCAGTATGAGAACGAGATCATGCAGGGGACGGTTGAACGCAAAGACAACAAGTTTGTCTACGTGTCTTTGGGCAAAGTCGAGGCCGTGATGCCACGCTCCGACCAGATGCAGCGTGAAGACTACAAGATGCACGACCGCATCAAGGTCTACGTATCCAAAGTCGAGAACGCCACTAAGGTCCGCAGGTTTTCGTTAGCCGGACTAACCCCGGTATGGTGAAGCGCCTGTTTGAACAAGAGGTCCCAGAGATTTATGATGGTACTGTTGAGATTGTGGGCGTTGCCCGTGAAGCCGGTGACCGTTCAAAGGTAGCCGTTCGTAGCACCAACGAAAACGTTGATGCCGTTGGGACCACCGTTGGCCCCCGTGGTGCCCGTGTGCAGGCCGTTGTTAACGAGCTGGCCGGCGAGAACATGGACATTGTGCAGTGGGAAGATGACGCGTCGGACTACATTGCTAACGCGTTGAACCCCGCTGAGGTTATCGCCGTGCAATTTAACGATGAGGACAACGAACGTAGTGCAACGGTCATCGTGCCTGATTACCAGCTGTCATTGGCAATTGGTAAGAAGGGTCAAAACGCCCGGTTAGCCGCAAAGTTGACTGGGTTCAAGATTGACATTAAGCCTGAGTCTGAAGTTGAATTCGTTGATGACGACGAGTTAACTGCGGAAGACGTGGCCGAAGAAACTGACGTTGCGGCGGATGACGCGGTGGCAACTGATGATGTGGCGGCAGACGTAACACCGGATGTTGATGATACTGATGACGCGGAAGCGACAGCAGACGCTACGCCAACCGACGATTAGGGGGTGGGCTAATGAAGCCACGTAAAGTTCCCATGCGTAAAGACCTACTGACTGGCACCATGCAGCCAAAGAAGTCGATGGTGCGCATCGTGAAGGTTGATGACCAAACCGTGGCCATCGACCCCACGGGTAAGCAGTCGGGGCGCGGTGCCTACGTTGCTTTGAACCCGGAAGCCGTCAAAGCGGCTCAGGCTAAGCACGTCATCGAGGGTGCCTTCAGCATGAAAATTGACCCGGCGTTTTATGACGAGTTATTTGCCTACGTTGACCACCAGAAGGCTCGCCAAGAGCTGTTTGGCCAGCAGGATGAACCAAGAACGAGTAACCAACATGGTGGGCTTGGCTCAGCGTGCGGGGCAACTGGTTACGGGCACGGACTTTGTGCTTGCCGCCATTGCTGATCACCGTGCGCGGTTAGTCCTACTGGGCAGTGATGCTAGTGCCAACCTCACCAAGAAGATAAATGATAAGGGTAGCTATTACGACGTACCGGTGGCCAGTCCACTCAGCGTCGCAGAGCTCAGCGCCGCCATCGGCCACCAACGCAGTGTTGTTGCAGTGGCCGATGCGGGATTCGCCCAAGCGCTAAGTAAGCTACTGACCTAAAAGATCGGAGCGTGAAGAGATGGGCAAAAAGCGTATCTACGAATTTGCTAAGGAGAACAACGTCACGAGTAAAGAAGTTATTGAAGCCGCAAACAAGGCCGGCCTGACCGGTATTAAGTCCAGCATGAATTCCATTGATGATGGTGATGCTAGCAAGGTGAGTGCTGCACTGAAGGGTGCGTCCGCAACGACGGCGGCCCCAAAGGCACCAACTAGTTCTGCAGCCAGCGCAGCACCAGTTAAGGCCGCGCCCGCTAAAGAGGCACAGCCAGCTAGCGCCGCTAGTGCTGAGGCCAAAAAGCCGGGCACTAGCCACGCGCAGCACAAGAGCGCTGATGGTAAGACTTTGATTAGTCGCAGCGCTATTCGCCGCCCGGGTACGCAGAACAACCACAATGCGACCCGTAACCATAACGGCAATAACAACAGTGGCAACCGGAACCAGAGTAATGGTAACCGGAACCAGGGTAGTAACGGTAACCGTACCCAGAACGATAACCGCAACCGTAACCAAAACGGTGGTAATCGTGGTGGGAACAACGGCAATGCTACTCGTAACGACAACCGTCGTAGCGGCAACAACAACCGCAATGACAACCGGCGCAACGATAACCGTCGCGGTAACAACAACCAGGCTTCAGCACCAATGCCACGTGTTTCGCGCGCGGCGGCGGCGGCAGCGCGTCTTCGTCAGCACCAGCAGACGGAGTTCCGTGCTACTAACGCACCGATTGGCCGCTTTGAGGAACCAAAGCCACAGCGCCCGGCTCAGCCGTCGAGTGCAGCGGCTAAGTCCGCGGCAGCTACATCACAGTCCCGTCAGGCGCTATCGGCTGCCAAGCCAGCAGCTAAGTCAGCCGCACCCGCACGTTCGGCTGCCAGCAAGCCAGCTGCGTCCACGTCGTCCCGGCCAAAGCCAACGCGTCAGCGTAACTATGGTACTGGCCGTGAGACGCCATATAAGGGCAAGCGGAAGAACAAGAAGCGCCGTCAGCAGCGGACTGAACCAAAGAAGCCAATGCCACAGCGTAAAGACCGGCCGTTACCAGAAACTTTGGTCTTCAGTGAGGGTATGAACGCGCAGGAACTGGGTAAGATCCTGCACCGTGAACCAGCTGAAATCATCAAGAAGCTCTTCATGTTGGGGATTATGGTTAACCAAAACCAGAGTCTCGACAAGGAAACCATTGAGTTGATTGCTGAAGACTACGGTATTAAGTCTGAGGAAAAGGTTGAGGAAGACATCACCGACCTGGACAAGGTCTTTGAAGCCGAAACTACTTCTACGGAAAACCTGCAGGCACGGCCACCAGTTATTACCATCATGGGTCACGTTGACCATGGTAAGACGACGCTGTTGGACAAGCTGCGTCACACGCACGTGACTGAAGACGAAGCCGGTGGGATTACCCAGCATATTGGTGCTTACCAGGTTAAGTTGAATGACCGTCTGATTACCTTCCTGGACACGCCAGGACACGCGGCCTTCACAAACATGCGTGCTCGTGGTGCCGATATCACCGACATCGTGGTGCTGGTCGTGGCTGCGGACGATGGCGTGATGCCACAAACCGTTGAAGCCATCAACCACGCCAAGGCCGCCAACGCACCAATTATCGTGGCGGTGAACAAGATTGACAAGCCGGGTGCTAACCCGAACCGTGTAATTGAAGAATTGGCCGAATACGAACTGATTCCAGAATCATGGGGTGGCGACACCATCTTCGTCAACATTTCCGCCAAGTTCGGTAAGAACATCGACGAACTGCTGGAAATGATTCTTCTCGAAGCTGACGTGTTGGAGCTGAAGGCTAACCCTGACCAGAAGGCCGTTGGTACCGTTATCGAAGCCCGTTTGGACAAGGGCAAAGGCCCAGTTGCGACCGTGCTGGTTCAGCAGGGTACGCTGCGTGTGGGTGACCCAATCGTTGTTGGTAACACGTACGGTCGCGTGCGTGTCATGACCAACGATCATGGTCGCCGGGTCAAGGAAGCAACGCCAAGCACGCCAGTTGAAATTACCGGTTTGAACGACGTGCCACAATCTGCCGATAAGCTGATCGTCTTTGAAGACGAAAAGACCGCTCGTGCCGCTGGTGAAGAGCGTGCCAGCCGTGCCCTGGATAAGGAACGGCGTGCAGGCTCACACGTCACTCTGGACAACCTCTTCGAAACGATGAAGGAAGGCCAGATGAAGGAAGTTGACGTCATCATCAAGGCCGACGTTCAGGGTTCTGTTGAAGCCATTGATGGTTCGCTGAAGAAGATTGAGGTCGAGGGTGTCCGCGTTAACATCATTCACGAATCCGTGGGTGCCATTAACGAAAGCGACGTGACCCTGGCTAGTGCTTCCAACGCCATCATCATCGGGTTTAACGTGCGGCCAACCGCACAAGCCCGGGCTCAGGCCGAGCAGGAGGATGTCGACATTCGTCTGCACAGTGTCATTTACAAGGCCATCGACGAAATTGAAGCAGCCATGAAGGGCCAGCTGGATCCTGTTTACGAGGAAAAGGTGATTGGTTCCCTAACCGTCCGCGAAACCATCAAGGTCTCGAAGATTGGTACGGTTGCCGGTTGTTTGGTTGATAGTGGCCGCATTACGCGTGACTCCGGCGTACGCCTGGTTCGTGACGGTATCGTCATTTACGAAGGCAAGCTAGCGAGTCTACGTCGCTTCAAGGATGACGTCAAGGAAGTTAAGAGTGGGTTTGAATGTGGGCTCACCATCGAAAACTACAACGACGTTAAGGTTGACGACCAAATTGAAGCCTACACGATGGAGCAGGTGCCAGTTAAGTAGTCACGCTGTGGCAATCAGCCGCAGCAAACGGTAATTACCAGTGAGGAGGCAATCATCATGAAACATCGCATTGGACGCGTAGAGCAACAGATTCAGCGGGAGGTTGATGACATTCTGCTGAAGTTGGTCAACGACCCGCGTGTGGATGGGGTGACCATCACCGGTGTACAGTTAACCGGTGACCTCCAGCAGGCGACCATCTACTTTAGCGTGTTGGACGATTCACCAGCGCACGTTGAGGAAGTATTGGCGGGTCTGAACAAAGCTAAGGGCCTGATTCGGCGTGAAGTCGGTCGGCGGATCCGGTTGTTCAAGGTGCCGAGTTTGCACTTTGCTCAGGATACATCGGTTCAGTACGGTGCCCGGATTGACGAATTGTTGGCGCAGGCCAACAAGGAGGACGCCGAGACTGATGCTGAACAGGATCAAAATGAACCTAAATAGTCATTAACATTAACAAATAGTTTGTTATGCTAATGCGCGTTGAGCGCGGTTACCGTTATGGTGACCGCGCTTTTTCTGTTATTACTGTGAATATGGGTTATAAATGCACAAAAAGTCCATTGAAATTTAATCGAATTCACACTATTATTAATAATTAAGAAGTTGTGCCGTTGGTTTTATGTTTAGGCATCAACAGAATAATGAAGGGGGTATATTCGTGGAAGAGAAGGATGACGTATTACTAGATATTCAGCACCTACATACGGCCTTTCGTAACGGTGATGATTACTTTGATGCCGTGAACGACGTAAGTTTGGAGCTGCACCGCGATGAAGTACTGGCCATCGTGGGGGAATCTGGGTGTGGTAAAAGCACCCTCGCCACTAGCATTATTGGGCTCCACGATCCTCATAACACCCGCGTGACGGGTACGATTCAGTACAACACTTACAACTTAGTCGATCTTAATGAAAAACTGTACAACCAGTTTCGGGGCAAGGACATTGGCATGATTTTCCAGGATCCGCTGGCGGCTTTGAACCCCCTAATGCGGATTTGTGACCAGATTGCCGAAACGTTGGTTTACCACACGGATATGAACAAAGACGAGCGGCAACAGCGGGTGCTTGAGTTGCTGGACCAGGTGGGCATTCCCGAACCGAAACGGGTGGCACGACAATACCCGCACGAACTATCTGGTGGTATGCGTCAGCGGGTCGTGATCGCCATTGCGATTGCCTGCAAGCCACCGATTATCATCGCCGACGAACCGACGACCGCATTGGACGTGACGATTCAGGCACAGATTTTGGACCTCTTGGCTAACATTCAGAAGGAAAGTCACAGCGGTATTATCTTGATTACCCATGACCTGGGTGTGGTGGCCGAAGTGGCCGACCGTGTGGCAGTAATGTACGCTGGGCAAATCGTCGAACAGGGCACCGTGGGGGATGTATTTAACCACCCGCAGCATCCGTACACGCGCAGTTTGCTGCGGTCCATGCCGCAAGCGGACTCCGAAGACGATGAATTACACGTTATCCAGGGAACGGTGCCGGACTTGAAGCACATGCAGATTGACGGTTGTCGGTTTGCCCAACGAATTCCGTGGATACCGGCCTCTGCTCACGAAGAGCACCCCTCAATGCACGAAGTGGCACCGGGGCACCTGGTTCAATGTACGTGTTACCGCACATTCCACTTTGAAGATGACGACGTTGTTGCGGCCGGAGGTGTAGCTAATGGCACTAATTGAAATTAGGGATTTAAAGGTGCACTACCCCATCCGTTCTGGTTTCTGGAACCGGGTGACGGACCGCGTGCTGGCCGTTGATGGCATCAACTTTGACATTGAACCGGGCGAGACGTACGGCCTCATCGGTGAATCTGGCTCCGGCAAATCCACGACTGGTAAGGCAATTGTGGGGCTGGAAAAGGTGACCAGTGGGCAGATTCTGTATGAAGGTCAGGACATCACCAAGGCCCAGACCCGTCGCAATCTGCGGTACAACAAAGATGTGCAGATGATTTTTCAGGATTCACTGAGTAGCCTGAACCCGCGTAAACGAATTGCGGACATTATTGCGGAACCCATCCGTAACTTTGAAAACATGAGCGCCACCGAGGAACAGCACCGCATTAAGGAACTGCTCGACATTGTGGGGATGCCTCAGGACGCGATGTACAAGTACCCCTTTGAGTTTTCGGGCGGTCAACGTCAGCGTATCGGTGTGGCCCGAGCCGTGGCGACCAACCCGAAGCTGATCGTGGCCGACGAGCCAGTGTCCGCACTGGACCTATCCGTGCAGGCGCAGGTGCTGAACTTTATGAAGCGCATCCAGCAGGAATACAACATCGCCTACCTGTTCATTTCACACGACCTGGGCGTTGTGCGGCACATGTGTAAGAACCTAGCATCATGCACCGCGGTCGGTTTGTTGAAATCGGTACGCGGGAGGACATTTACCGGCACCCACAACATATTTACACGAAGCGTCTGTTATCCGCCATTCCGGAGGTTAATCCCGATGAACGCGAGGCCGACCGCCAACACCGGCGGGCCGTGGAGGCGGAGTTCAAGCAGGAGGAGTCGCGTTACTACGGTGCCGACGGGCGGGTGCTGGACCTGCAACAGTTGTCCGCGACCCATTACGTTGCGCTGCCTGATGCGACTTTGGCGGCCAACAAGGGGGGCGTCGAGTAATGTGGAAGACAATTCTCAAACGCGTCCTGGTCATGATTCCGCAAATTTTCTTGTTGAGTGTGATTATCTTCATTCTCGCCAAGATGATGCCCGGCGATCCACTAACCGGCGCGATTACGCCGCAGACCGACCCGGCACAAATTGCCCACCTGCGCCAAGAGTACGGGCTGAACGACCCGTGGTGGATTCAGTATTGGCACTGGCTGATTAACCTATTCCACGGTGATTTGGGGCAAAGCTACTCCTACAAGCGCGCCGTGACCGGGTTGATTGGCGAACGTGCCGTTAACACCTTCTGGCTGTCACTGCTGACCCTGATCATTGTGTACGCAATTGCCATCTTTGGGTGTGATTGCCGGTCGGTATGAAGGCTCGAAGCGCGACAAGGCGATTCAGTTGTACTCATACGTGGGACTGTCTTTACCGTCGTTCGTCTTCTTCCTGTTCGGTATTTGGCTGTTTGGCTACGTGCTGAACTGGTTCCCGACGACCGGATCCGTCTCGCTCAGCGCTAACGGCGGCCTGGCCGTCATGCTGAGCCAGCTGCGGCACATGATTTTGCCAGCCATTTTGGCGGGTGTGCTGGGCACGTCCAGCATCATTTTGTACTTACGTTCCGGGGTGATTGACAACACGTCCGAGGACTTTGTCCGGACGGCGCGTTCCAAAGGGGTCCCGGAAAAGGTGGTTTTCAACCGCCATATTTTGCGCAACTCCATTCTGCCGATTGCGGCGTTCATGGGTAATTCCATTACCGGACTGCTGGGTGGGTCCATCTTTGTTGAAACCATCTTCAGTTACCCCGGGATGGGCCAACTGTTCGTCAACTCGATTGCGGGTCGTGACTATTCGGTCATTACCGCGCTCACGTTGCTGTTTGGCCTGCTGGCGCTGCTGGGTAACCTGCTCTCCGATATCATCATGAGCATCGTTGACCCACGCATTCGGATTGAATAGGAGGGGTGTTTATGTTTTCACGCAAGAAGCAAAATCCGCAGGTTGTCGCTGCGGGCGTCGCGAACGTTGACGCGGATACGCTGGTCACCCCCTCTGCAATGCGGGTGCTGGTACGTGAGTTTTTGAAGGACAAATTCGCCATCGTCGCGTTTTCCATTGCGGTGGTGATTATCCTGGGCGCCTTTGTGGGTGGCATCATCTGGTCCGCTGACAAAGTCACGACGGTGAATGTGCTCGACCGGTACCTGGCTCCCGGAGTGGACGGCCACATACTGGGTACGGACGCTAGTGGTCGGGATATGTTCCACTACCTGTTCGTAGCCGCACGGAACTCAATCTTCATTGGGGTTTCGGTCGCGATTCTGAACGAGTTGATCGGGATTGTCTTAGGAACCGTCTCGGGCTACTTTGGTGGGGCAATTGATAACGTGCTGATGCGCATCGTCGATTTCTGGATGGTGTTGCCGCACTTCCTGATCATCATCATCCTGGCCCAATTGGTCAACAATCTGGACCCGCTGAAGCTGGTGTGGATTCTGACCCTGTTCAGTTGGACGTCCACCACACGACTAATTCGCTCGCAGATTCTGACGCAGGCGAAGCGGGAGTACGTGATGGCCTCCAAGACGTCGGGGACGCCGAACGTGGTCATTATGTTCCGCGAGGTGTTGCCCAACATCAGCTCCTTTGTCATCACTGACCTGACGCTGACGGTAGCGAGTTCCATCGGTATTGAGACCGGGCTGTCCTTCCTGGGCTTTGGGCTACCCGCCTCACAGCCGTCTCTAGGGACGTTGATCGGGTACGCGAATGATCCCGTGACGATCATCGACTATTGGTGGGTGTGGTTGCCGGCAGCGGTACTGTTGCTGACGCTATCGTTGTCCATTAATGCGGTTGGCCAGGCACTGAAGCGTGCAGCTAACGCACGGCAGCGGCGTGGATAATTGCAAAAAAAATTAAAATTGCGGTTGCATTTGTTAATAATGTGTATATAATTAGTTTGAAGTTAGAAATTATTAATTATTTGTGGGTAGTTACTTCGGGATTTTTCTGGGAAGGGGATTTGAGAATGAAGAAACGTTCCAAATATATGGCGGGTGCGATGACCGCCGTTCTGGCATTGACCCTGGCGGCGTGTGGGTCAAATAGTTCAACGAGTACGAAGAGTGCTGTAGCATCAATGAAGTCGTCTACCACCAACAATAAAAAGGCGATTAAAGGTGGCACGCTGAGTGTGGCGGAGGTATCCAGCTCTCCAATCGCTGGGATCTTTGCTCCAGAGTTATCTGATAACGCTTCTGACGCCCAGTTCATGCAATTTGCCACTGAAAGTCTGTTTGGCGTTGGCAAGGACTATAAGTACACGGATAAAGGCGCCGCAACCCTGAAGCTGGACCGTAAGGCAAAGACAGCCACCATCAAGGTTAAGAAAAACGTTACCTGGTCGGACGGCAAGCCCGTTGTGGCCAAGGATGTGGAGTACGCGTACGAGATTATCGCGAACAAGAACTCCAAATCATCGCGCTATACTGACTCACTGCAAAACATAAAGGGTATGGAAGAATACCATTCGGGTAGTGCCAACAACATTTCTGGTATTACTGAACCAGATGGTGACAATGGTAAGACTGTTGTCCTCCACTTCAAGCAAATGAAGCCCGGGATGAAGCAGTCAGGCAATGGTTATATTTGGGAAAGTGCAGAACCGTACCACTACCTCAAGGACGTTGCGTTTAGCGATCTCGCTAAGAGCGACAAGGTTCGTAAAGACCCCGTGACGTTTGGACCATTTAAATTTAGTAAGGTTGTCAGTGGTCAGTCCGTCGAGTTTACTCGCAACAAGTACTACTACAAAGGCACGCCTAAGCTCAAGGCGGTTAATGTTGAGGTGCTGGCTCCTGCAAAGGCGGTTACCGCGATTAAGTCAAAGAAGTACGACATTGTGTTGGATACACCAGCATCACAATACAAGAATTACAAAAACGCGAAGGGCTACCAGATGGTTGGTCAGCAAGCTTTGCAGTACTCGTACATTGGGTTTAACTTGGGCAAATACGATACCAAGACTAGCACCAACGTTATGAATAAGAACGCCAAGATGAACAACCGTTCACTCCGTCAAGCAATGATGTACGCGCTGAACCTGGATGAAGTGGCCAAGAAGTTCTATCCTGGGGTTCGGACGCGGGCAACTACACTGATCCCGCCTGCATTTAGCTCTTACCACCTTGACAGCAAGGGTTACGCTTTGAACCTCAAGAAGGCTAAGAACCTCCTGGACAAGGCTGGTTACAAGAAGGGGAAGGACGGATACCGTACTGACCTAAGGGAAAGAAACTGACCATTCACTTTGCTGTAATGCAGAATGATGATACCAGTGACGCAATGTACCAGGACTTCATCCAGCAGTGGAAGAAGGTCGGTCTGCGCGTTAAGCTCACTACGGGTCGCGCAATCGAATTCAACGCCTTCTACAACAAGGTCGAAAACAATACTTCCGACATTGACGTATTCGCAGCGGCATGGCAGTTAAGCTCCGAACCATCGCCGATGGACCTGTACTCCAAGGATGCCCCATATAACTTTAGTCGCTTTACCTCTAAGGAAAACACTAAGTTACTCGACGAAATCGACAGTGAGAAGTCGTTTGACACCGCATATCGTGTTAAGGCATTCAAGAAGTGGCAGAAGTACATGCTGAATGAAGCAGCCGTTGTTCCAACGCTGTATTACAACACGATTTACCCAACTAGCACCCGGGTTAAGAACTATGCAATCTCACCTGCTGACAAAGAGTATGCACAATGGCAAGACGTTGCGGTTACTAGCACTAGTCGCTAAACCGTGACCACCGCTCTACCAGTTTTCAAGATCGTAACGGCCCACCCCCATCTCGGGGTGGGCGTTTGCGTTATCACCGATATTTAACTGTTGTCCGCGCACACCGTGAGCTATACTGTTCGGGGAGCGTTAGGGAACACGCGGGGAAAATATATTGGATTTCTGGAAGGGTCGATAATTAATTATGACTAACCGTTTACGAACGGGATTAATAATGCTGGGATCGTTAACGCTACTTTTGGCAGCTTGTGGGAGTAGGCAGGCTGCTGGCAAATCGCCGTCAATGCACGTGCGAACAACGAACAATCACACCGCGATTAAGGGTGGCACGCTTGACGCCGCCGTGGTCAGCAATTCTCCGTTCACGGGTACGTTTGCGCCGGAGTTTGCTGAGACTACCGTGGACCTCAACTTTGCTCAGTTTGGCTTGGA
Organism: Lacticaseibacillus pantheris DSM 15945 = JCM 12539 = NBRC 106106; assembly: GCF_001311175.1. GTDB lineage: Bacteria > Bacillota > Bacilli > Lactobacillales > Lactobacillaceae > Lacticaseibacillus > Lacticaseibacillus pantheris. Next base: position 39,302 of record NZ_BBAI01000011.1, read on the forward strand.
GCCCCTCTTTGGGGTCAACCGGGACTACACGTTCAACCAGAACGGGGCGGCGACGCTGCGGCTGAACCGTCACGCGCGTACGGCGACCATCAAATTACGCCGCAATGTGCGGTGGGCGGATGGGCACAAAGTGGTCGCAAAGGACGTCGAGTACGCCTACGAGATTTTAGCTAACAAGGCGTCAAATTCGTCTCGCTACACGGACGCTTTGGCTAACATTAAGGGGATGGCTGCCTACCACGCTGGCGCCGCGAAGAGTATCAGCGGTATCAATTTACCCCAAGGTGATAACGGGCGTACCGTTATACTGCACTTTAAGGCACTAAAGCCGGGCATGAAGCGGACCGGTAATGGTTACATCTGGGAGTACGCGGAACCATACCACTACCTGAAGAACATTCCGTTCGCCGACCTAGCTAAGAGTTCCCGTATGCGCAGTCAACTGCTGACCTTTGGCCCGTTCCGCATGACCAAAGTGGTTAACGGGCAGTCGGTGCGGTATGCCCGCAACCGTTACTATTACCGGGGGATGCCGCACCTCCAGCACGTGAACGTCGAAACGTTGGCTAGTAGTAAAGCTACCGCGGCGTTGAAGGCGAAGAAGTATGACGTGGTTTTCGGTATGCCCAGCGCGCAATACACGCACTATCGGCGTACATCGGGGTACACGATGCTCACGGATCAGTCAATGTCATACGATTATTTGGCATTTAACCTGGGCCACTTTGACCAGAAGACTGGGCGTAACGTGATGAATAAACACGCCAAAATGGCTAATCAGAAGTTGCGCCAGGCCATGCTGTACGCGTTAAATGTGGATGCGGTGGTCAAAAAGCTGTATCCGGGCACCAGGACGCGAGGCACCACGCTCATTCCCACTGCTTTTGGTCGCTATCACCTCCGGACTTCCGGGTACACTCTGAACCGCACGCGGGCGCGGAAGTTGTTGGATGAGGCAGGGTACCGGAAGGGCAAGGACGGCTACCGGACGGATCCTGACGGACACAAATTGACCGTGCACTTAGCCGTCATGCAGGGTGACGACACGAGCGACGCGATGTACGCGGATTTCATGCAACAGTGGCGCAAAGTGGGCCTGCGGGTGCGCCTCACTACCGGGCGACCAATCGAATTCAACTCCTTCTATAAGATGGTGGCGGCTAACCCCGCTACAATCGATATCATCGCGGGTTCGTGGTCGCTGGGGGCTGAACCGTCACCGATGGCACTGTACGGCCCCCAAGCGCCGTATAACTTTAGCCGCTTTGTTTCAAAGCGCAATACGCAGCTGCTTGAAGAAATAGACGGGTCGCGAGCGTTTAACGACGGTTACCGCGTGGCCGTATTCAAGCGGTGGCAAAAGTACATGCTGAATGAAGCTGCCGTTGCGCCGTTGACGTATGGCGTCACGGTGCTGCCGGTTAGTTCGCGGGTGAAGGATTTGTCGCTCAAACCTGATAACCATTGGGATGACGTTGCGGTAACGAGTGCATCCCGTTAATTAACGCTAATTAGGAAGGGGCCCGGCCATAATTCGCTGCTTCGAGAAAACGACGAACATCGACGCCGGCCGACTTCTGACCAATTAGAGTTATGGTGAGAAGCTACCTACAAACGTGGACCACAATGCAGCTCCCTGTGTCTAACACAATGAGGCAGATATTCCTAAGTTCGGGAATATCTGCCTTATTACGTTAGTGCTCGGGAGCTAACTGCATTGTGGTCCACTCTCTTTTTACCGGCACAAAGCGATAGCCAGTGGGGGACTGCATAAGCTATAATGCATATTAGTACGAATTAAACGGGGGCCTGACGCATGGTACACTTAATCGAAAAATTATACGGCCCGTTCTTTGCGGCCAGTGACTGGCATGCCGCCGTCATGACCGGCTCCGGCTTACTGACAATCCTCATGTTGGCCATTATGGAATGTTTGCTGTCGGTCGATAACGCCGTGGTTTTGGCCGCCCAAACGCAGGGGCTCCACGACCAGAAATTGGAAAAAGAAGCCCTGGTGTACGGATTGTGGGGTGCCTACCTTTTCCGCTTTATCGCAATCGGTATGGGTACGTACTTGATGCGTTTTTGGGGCATTAAGGCACTAGGTGCAGTTTACTTACTGTACATGTCGGTGCACTTTTTTTTACGAACAGCACCATCCTGAAAGCGCGAATGGGGCAAAGCAACCGCGTAAGCAACGCTCCTTTTGGGGCACCGTAGCGACGGTCGAGTTGATGGACATTGTGTTCTCGGTGGACTCCATCCTCACGGCTTTGGCCATCGATAATAACCCAGTGATTGTGCTATTGGGCGGCTGTATTGGGATTCTCGCGATGCGGTTTGTTGCGCAGGTAATGATTGGGCTCATTGCCCGGGTGCCGGAGTTACTTTACATGGCTTACGTGCTCATCGCGGTGATTGCGGTCAAACTATTTCTGAGCCTCCCCCAAATTGACATAGAGGTGCCCAACGTATTGTTTAGCGTCTTTGTGTTAGCGGCGTTTGTCATCACGATTCTATGGCACAACCACACGCAGAGGCGTCAACAACAGACAAAGGATTAGACGAATGGACGGATTACTACCAATTAACAAGCCACGCGGCATGACCAGTGCGGACGTGGTTTACAAAGTACGGAAAATTTTGCACATCAAAAAAAATTGGGCACAGTGGCACGTTGGATCCGAACGTTGACGGCGTGTTGCCGCTAGCAATTGGGACGGCCACCAAGGCGATTACGCAGCTCCAAAGTGGAGGCAAGGTATACACTGGCGAGGTAACTCTGGGCTTTGCGACCACTACCGAGGATCTGGATGGCGAGGTGGTGACGCGCACACCGCTGACGGCTCCGATAGCAGATGATGCGATTGACACCGCTATGGCCACGTTTAACGGCGACATTATTCAGGTCGCACCGATGTACTCCGCGGTCCGCGTTAACGGACGGCGGCTATACGAATACGCGCGGGCTGGCGAAACGGTGGCCCGCCCGGAGCGCCACGCGCATATTAGCGAGTTCGTGCGGACTTCCGCAACCAGCTTTGATGCCGATGCTGGCACACAGTCGTTTACTTTTCGGGCAACGGTGAGCAAGGGGACATACATCCGCACTTTATCCGTTGATCTAGGTCGCAAGCTAGGCTTCGCGGCCGTGATGAGCCAACTGACGCGGCAACAAAGTGGTGGTTTTGCTCTGGCCGACAGCGTGACGTTAGAGCAGCTAGCGCAGGCAGCTGCGGACGGCACCGTGGATACTTTGATTGACGGGGTGGATTGGGCGTACGGTGAGCTACCAGCACTTGATTTAACCGACGCCCAGTGGCAGATTGTGCAGCACGGACACTCGTTTTTAACTCAGGAAACCACGGCGCCACGTATTCGTGTGTATCGCGATAACGTCATGAAGGGGATTTACCGGTTCGTCGACGGGGCGTACAAACCCGAAACGATGTACTTAGGCAACACGGTGCCACGCGCGACTCGCAGTGGCGCCGGCACCAAGAATAGAGGGATTGTAGTGCAAAGAATTGATATTACGCGGCCATTAACCGATGCTGAGATACCAGGAGAGCCAATTGTGCTGGTGCTGGGCTTCTTTGATGGCCTACACCGGGGTCACCAGGCGGTTATTCGTCGTGCCCGCGAGGAGGCCGATAAGCGGCACGCACCGTTGGCATTAATGACGTTTAACGTGCACCCGTCAGTAGTGTATGGTGATGCCGACGAGGCGACCTTTAAATACTTATCAACGCTCCCGCGCAAGGAGGAGTTGGCAGCAGGTTTAGGGGTCGACTTGTTCTACGTGGCGCACTTCACGCCGGAGTTCGCCCGCCTGGGGCCGCAGGCATTTGTGGATCAGTACCTGGTGCGCCTCAAAGCGGCGGTGGTCGTAGCCGGCTTTGATTACACGTATGGCAAGCGCGATGTGGCCAACATGGAGTTACTCCCCGGCTACGCGCGCGGGCGGTTCGACGTGATTACGGTTCCTGAGCAGACAATGCAGGGCAACAAGATTAGCTCAACGCGCATCCGCACGGCGCTGGCTGGCGGCGATATTGACGCGGCCAACGAGCTGTTGGGTTACGGTTACCAGACGACGGGCAAAGTGGTCCACGGTGAGGCCCGCGGGCGTGAGTTGGGCTTTCCGACGCTAAATATCGAGACACCCGTACACGAATGGGTCCCCGGGGTCGGTATTTATGTAACGCGGGTCCGTGTGCGCGGCCAGTGGTACGGGGGAATGGCTTCGGTCGGTTACAACGTGACTTTTGGCGCTGGACGTGCCTTGACGGTGGAAATAAACCTGTTCGATTTCAGCCAGGATGTGTACGGCGAGACGGTCACCGTTGAGTGGTACCACCGTTTACGCGGCGAGGTGAAGTTTGACGGCGCTGCGGGACTGATTAAGCAGTTGCACCAGGACGAGGCGAACAGCCGGACATACTTGGCGCAACATCCACAAGTATAGGTAGAGGACACCCGCTGATGATGGCGGGTGTTTTTGATTGCAAGTGGCTGGTCGGAATGAACTGATGGCGGAGGTGGAGTGGGCGTTGGTCATGACCGGCTACAGGCCTCACGCTCTCGCCCGTGTAAATGGTTATCAAATAACCGTTACGGCCGAATTCCCTATAAATGCTAGTAGATTTACGGATAGTAGTTTATAGTCCTTGTTCCAAGGTTTGCTTGACTGATTATTTGGATTGCTTGGCATGGAAAATAATTTCATCATTCCTTACAATCAAGTCATTTAGAGATTTCGAGTTTTCGAAGAATTGATGGTTACTTTACTATTTAACTAGAAACTGTGTGGCGTTTGGGGTGGAGGCGTCGTGTCCGGAGACGTGGTTGCTGTGACCCCAGAGCGCCCTAGGAGCGCAGCGACGTAGGGCGGCAAAGTTTATAGACCGAGTGGTTTTCTCGGGCTATAAACTTCGTGGGAGCCGGAACGGCCGGAGCGTGCGGGTATAGCAATCACGGCGCAGGACGCGTAAGCCGTAACCCCAAACGCCGCACACAGTTTCTACCACTAACCCACTAACCCACTAACCCACTAACCCACTAACCCACTAACCCACTAACCCACTAACCCACTAACCCACTAACCCACTAACCCACTAAGACCTAAGGCTGAAATTAACCCAAATTAGCAAACGCGCGTTGACATTGCTAACCCGGGGTTGTATATTATTGTTGTTAGCACTTAGAAAGTATGAGTGCTAATTCCGGAGGTGAGGACATGTTAACGGAACGGGAATTGATGGTACTCAAAGATATCATCAAGTTATACACCGAAACGGGTCAGCCCGTGGGCAGTAAAACGCTCATGACGTCGCTACCGATTCGCGTCAGTTCGGCAACCATTCGCAACGACATGGCCGCGCTGGAGGATGCCGGGTTGATTCGCAAAACGCATAGCAGTTCGGGTCGTGTGCCCAGTTCGGCTGGTTATCGTTACTATCTCGATAACATGCTGACACCGGCCCGGGTTCCCGAGCAGGAGATGCAAACCATTCGTCAGTCCTTCGGGAACGACTTTGGTCGCATCGATGAAATCATCGAGCAATCGGCACGGATTCTGTCCAACCTGACTAGTTACACTGCCATTACACTGGGGCCCGAGGTGGCTAACCTGACCCTTGAAGGCTTCAGGCTAGTGCCGCTAGGTAACCACCAGGTGATGGCCATCATCGTAGCTAGTGACGGTAGCGTACAGAACCAAGTGTTTACTTTGCCCCGTGAGTTGGATTCGGATCAGGTGGAGAAAGCTATTCGGATTATCAACGACCAGTTGGTAGGCCAGAGCCTCACCACCGTCGCGCAAAAGTTGCGGACCGACGTACCGGCCATCTTGATGCAACAGTTACAAACACCCAAGGGATTCCTAGATGCGTTTGGCGACGTGTTGCAAAAGGCGGTCAGCGAACGTTTCTACGTTGCGGTCGGCTAAACCTCATGGACTACTTTGGGTCCGACAACCTGGGTGAGCTCAAGCAAATCTACCGTTTAATTGACCGGCAAGACGAGTTAAACCAGTTGTTGGACGCGAACACCGATGGTTCTGGTCAACGACCAATCTCGGTGCGCCTGGGTTCGGAGTTGTCGGAACAGTCGCTCCGCAATTTAAGTCTGATCACCGCGCGCTATTCGGTTAACGACCACGGCCAGGGGATGATTGCCATCCTGGGGCCAAAGTCGATGCCGTACTCCAAGATGATCGGTTTGCTCGAGGCGTTCAGAACGGAATTAGCATCACGCTTAACTAACTACTATGACCACCACTAGGGTGGGTTTGGAAAGGAGCACCACAATGTCCAAAAAGGAAGGGCAACAGCCCGAATCAGGTGCTGACGTTGCGGACGACAATTTGCAACGTTCAGCGGAAGACTTGGAGCATTTGATTGATGCCGATAGTCCCGAAGCGGAGGCAACTAAGCAGTTGCAGGCCGAACGGGACGAGCTTGAGGATAATTACCTGCGCGCTGCGGCGGAAATCAAGAACATGAGCTCCCGCTTCAAGAAGGAGCGCGAACAGCTCGCCCGCTACGACGGACAAAAGGTCATCACGGCAATTTTGCCGTCACTGGATAACCTTGAACGTGCCCTGGCGACGGAGGTTTCCGACCCCGCCGCCGAGCAGCTGAAGCAGGGGGTATCCATGGTGGCCAATCACCTGCAGCAGGCGCTCAAAGAAGCGGGTGTCAGCGAAGTAGAGGCTGCCGGGGCCACCTTTGACCCCACCATCCATCAGGCAGTGCAGACCGTCCCCGCGGACGACGAGCATCCGGCTGATACGGTGGCGCAGGTTCTGCAGAAGGGCTACCGCTTGCACGACCGGATTCTGCGTCCCGCCATGGTAGTTGTTGCTAAATAAATCAGTTAATCAAATTTAAGGAGTAAATCAATATGGCTAAAATTATTGGTATTGACTTGGGTACTACAAACAGTGCCGTCGCCGTTCTTGAAGGTGGCGAGCCAAAGATTATCACCAACCAGAAGGCAACCGGACGACACCGTCCGTTGTTTCCTTTAAGGATGGTGAAATTCAGGTCGGTGAAGTGGCTAAGCGTCAGGCTATCACGAACCCAGACACGATTATTTCCATCAAGCGTCACATGGGTGAAGCCGGCTACAAGGTAACCGTTGGCGACAAGACCTACACGCCGCAGGAAATTTCGGCCATGATTTTGCAGTACATTAAGAAGTTCGCTGAAGACTACTTGGGCGAAGACGTCACTGAGGCCGTTATTACCGTCCCAGCGTACTTCAACGACAGCCAGCGGCAGGCAACTAAGGATGCCGGTAAGATTGCTGGTTTGGACGTTAAGCGGATTGTCAACGAACCAACTGCTTCCGCTTTGGCATACGGTTTGGACAAAGGTGATGCCGACGAAAAGGTGCTGGTTTACGACCTTGGTGGTGGTACCTTTGATGTTTCCATCCTGCAATTAGGTGACGGTGTCTTCGAAGTGCTGTCCACGAACGGTGATACCCACCTTGGTGGTGATGACTTTGATAACAAGATCATCGACTGGATGGTTGAAGGCTTCAAGGCTGACAATGGCGTTGACCTGTCCAAGGACAAGATGGCCATGCAACGGTTGAAGGACGCGGCTGAAAAGGCGAAGAAGGACCTGTCTGGTGTTTCTCAGACCCAGATTTCCTTGCCGTTTATTTCCGCTGGCGCTAACGGCCCACTGCACTTGGAAAAGACCTTGACCCGGGCACAGTTTGACCAAATGACTGCTGACCTGGTTGAGAAGACCCGCGTACCCGTTGAGAACGCACTGAAGGATGCCGGCCTCTCCAATGGTGACATTGACAAGGTTATCCTGAATGGTGGTTCTACCCGTATTCCTGCGGTTCAGGACGCCGTTAAGAGCTGGACTGGCAAGGAACCTGACCACTCCATCAACCCTGATGAAGCCGTTGCTTTGGGTGCCGCTATCCAGGGTGGTGTTATCTCCGGTGACGTGAAGGACGTCGTACTGCTTGACGTTACGCCACTTTCCCTGGGGATTGAAACCATGGGTGGTGTCTTCACTAAGCTGATCGACCGCAACACGACTATCCCTACCAGCAAGTCCCAGGTATTTAGTACCGCTGCTGATAACCAGTCTGCCGTTGATATCCACGTGCTGCAGGGTGAACGCCCAATGGCCGCTGACAACAAGACTTTGGGTCGCTTCCAGTTGGCAGATATCCCGGCCGCACCACGTGGCGTGCCACAAATCGAAGTTAAGTTCGACATCGATAAGAACGGTATCGTCCAGGTTTCCGCTAAGGATATGGGTACCGGCAAGTCCCAGAACATCACGATTAAGAGTTCGTCAGGCCTGTCCGACGACGAAATTGACCGGATGGTGAAGGAAGCCGAGGCCAACGCCGACGCCGACAAGAAGCGCAAAGACGAAGTTGACCTCAAGAACGAAGTTGACCAACTCTTGTTCCAGACCGACAAGACGTTGAAGGACGTTAAGGGTAAGGTTGATGACGCTGACATCAAGAAGGCCGAAGACGCTCGTGATGAGCTGAAGAAGGCCCAGGAACAGAATGATGTTGACGCCATGAAGGACAAGAAGGACGCCCTGAACAAGATTGTCCAAGACATGACCGTGAAGTTGTACCAGCAGGCTCAAGAGGCCCAGTCTGGTGCTGCGGGCGCAGACAGTGCAGCTGGCAGTGATGCTGGTAGCAGTGCTGACGGTGCCAACGGCAAGGACGATGACACCATCAACGGTGAATACACCGATACTAATGACGGTGACAAGAAGTAATATTCCTAGCAAACGGGCCAAGGCCGCTCATGGCGGGCCTTGGCCTTTTGCTATGGAGCTACCTGTGGTAAATTAAGTAGGTATGTATTACAACAATTTGAAAACCCGATTTTGGGGAGGTCATGATGGCTGATAAAGATTACTACGAGACTTTAGGTGTTAGCCGGGACGCGAGCGAGGACGAAATTCGTAAGGCGTACCGCAAGATGTCTAAGAAGTACCACCCAGATATCAACCACGAACCAGGCGCGGAAGAAAAGTTCAAGGAAATCAACGAAGCGTACTCCGTGCTGTCCGACCCGCAGAAGAAGGCCGCCTTTGATCAGTACGGCAGTGCCGATGGTCCGCAGGGATTTGGTGGCGGTGCTGGCGGTCAAACGTACAGTGGCTTCGACGGCGGTGGCTTCGGTGGTTTCGACGACATTTTCAGCTCCTTCTTTGGTGGTGGCGCGCAGGGTGCTGGTACTCAGGCGCGTCAACGCCGGGGTGCCGACCTGCAGTACCGGATGGACCTCAAGTTTGAGGAGGCTGTCTTTGGCAAGACCGACAATATTAGTTACAACCGTCAGGGCCGTTGTCACGTCTGCAAGGGTACGGGGGCCAAAGATGGCGCGCAACCGCAGACCTGTAGCAAGTGTCACGGTGCCGGTTACATCACGGTAACGCGGCAGACCATGCTCGGCACGATGCAGTCCCGCGAAACCTGTGACGTCTGTGGCGGTACTGGTAAGGAAATCAAGGACAAGTGTACTAACTGTCGTGGTACTGGTGTGGAACAGGAGCGTCACAGTATCGACGTGAAGGTGCCTGCTGGTGTTGACGATGGTCAGCAGATGCGGCTTGATGGTGCTGGGGATGCTGGGCCCAACGGTGCGGCGTTCGGTGACCTGTACGTGGTATTCCGCGTGCAGCCAAGCAAGAAGTACGTGCGTGACGGTGCGGATATCTTGATGAATATGGACATCTCCTTTGCCCAGGCCGCCCTTGGTGACGAAGTGAAGGCGGATACGGTTCATGGACCCGTCCAGTTGAAGGTGCCAGCCGGTACGCAGACGGAGACCAAGATTCGTTTACGTGGCAAAGGCGCACCGCACCTGAACGGCAGTGGTACCGGTGACGAGATTGTTACGGTGAAGATTCGGACGCCAAAGAAACTTAACCAGAAGCAGAAGGACGCATTAATGGCGTACGCCGCGGCTAGTGGCGACAAAGTTGAGCCGCACGAAAGCAGTCTGTTCGACAAAATTCGTGATGCGTTCAATAAGTAAGTAGATTGTGGGCGTGGACAAAGCTAAAAATTTGTTCACGCCCACTTTTTTTTCGGCAATTCGGGTAGCGTTTGCACCGGCAATAGTGGTAGTATGAATAGCGAACCACTTACAAAAGATAAGCGAAAAGATTGTGAGGTTAACGCATGACAAAGAAATCAACGCAACGCTACGGTGCGGATATGATCGTGGACAGTTTGGCAAACCATGATGTTAAGTATGTATTTGGTATCCCTGGAGCCAAGATTGACCGGGTGTTTGAACGGTTGGAACATCCAGTTAATCCTAATGCTCCCCAACTCATCGTGGCGCGCCACGAACAAAATGCGGCGTTTATGGCGGCTGCAATCGGTCGGATTACGGGCAAACCAGGGGTAGTACTGACGACGTCGGGCCCTGGTGCGTCGAACTTGGCGACCGGATTGGTAACGGCGACGGCCGAGGGGGACCCGGTACTCGCAATTTCTGGTCAGGTGCAGCGTGGTGACCTCCAGAGGTTGACACATCAAAGCATGCGGAACGCGCCTGTCTTTGAACCCATTACGAAATACTCGGTTGAAGTGCAGGATCCCGAAAACACGAGTGAAACCATTGCGAACGCCTACCGGGCCGCAGCGTCTGGTAAGCAGGGTGCTAGTTTTGTGTCCGTGCCACAGGACGTGACCGACAGTCCCGTCACCACTGCTCCGATTAAGCGGTTAGCGGCCCCGAAACTCGGTCCGGCGTCTTTGAGCGAGATGACCAACCTGGCCCGGGCGATTAAGGAAGCCGAGCTGCCAGTATTACTGGTGGGCATGCGGGCCTCGTCCGCAGACGTGACGCGCGCCATCCGCGATCTGCTGGCAGTGAGCGAACTGCCAGTGGTTGAAACCTTCCAGGGTGCGGGAATTATCAGTCACGAGCAGATCGATAATTTCTTTGGCCGTGTGGGGCTCTTCCGCAATCAGCCTGGGGATGAGTTGCTTCAGCAGAGTGACCTGATCATTACTATTGGCTATGACCCAATTGAATACGAGCCCCGCAACTGGAACGCGGCAGCCGATGCGCGCATCGTCAACATTGATTCATTACCATCCGAGATTGATACGCACTTCCAGCCGGAGACGGAGCTAATTGGAGATATCGCGCAGACTTTGGACTTGTTGATTCCACTGATGCGCGGATACCACGTTACGCCGGGGGCCAAGCACTTTCTGGACCACGAGCAGGAGCGAATTCAGCAACGTGACGAGCCGCCAGCAATCGCGCCTGACGCGACTTTGGCGCACCCACTCAGTATCATTCGTGAGCTCCAGGAACGCGTGAGCGACGATATGACGGTCACTGTCGACGTTGGGACGCATTACATTTGGATGGCCCGGCACTTCCGCAGTTTTGAGCCACGTCACCTACTGTTCAGCAACGGGATGCAGACGTTGGGTGTGGCGTTGCCATGGGGGATTGCGGCGAGCTTGCTGCGGCCGGAGCACAAAGTAGTATCGGTGTCCGGTGACGGTGGTTTCCTATTTTCCGGGCAGGAGTTGGAGACGGCGGTGCGGCTGCACTCAAACTTGGTGCACATCATTTGGAATGATGGCCATTATGACATGGTGAAGTTCCAGGAGGAAATGAAGTACGGGCAGTCGGCGGGGGTCAATTTTGGCCCGGTTGACTTCGTGAAGTACGCGGAGAGTTTTGGCGCAAAGGGGTTGCGTGTGGACCACCCAGCTGATTTGGGGCGGGTGTTAGATGAGGCGTTCGCGACGGATGGCCCGGTTGTGGTTGATATTCCCGTGGATTATAGTGATAGTGAGGAATTGGGTAAGAGTATTTTGGAGGATCAGCTGTATTAGAGAGAGCGGAGCCCCGCGGTTAGAAACTGGAGCGTAACTTGCTACGGCGGTGAAGCCCGGGTTTGGCTTCATTGCGTAGCGGGTTACGCGCAAGTTTCTGCGGGGCGCAGCTCGTTTTAGAGGCAGAGAGCGGAGCAGGCCGTTTAGAAAGCAGAGCATAAGTTACTAACACCGAAAGGCCCGCACTTGGCCTTTTGGTGTTAGTAGCTTATGCGTCACTTTCTGGCCTGCGCAGCTCGTTTAAATAAGTACGACTAACGCGGGAGCACCGTAGCATTTACCGCCAAAGAAACGGACCCGGTTTTGGCCTTTTGGTTGGAGTTGCTTATGCGGCGTCTTCTGGCCTGCGCAGCTCGTTTTAAAACGCACAACTAACGCGGGAGCGCCGTAGTATTTACCGGTAAGGGAACGAACTCGTTTTTGGCCTTTTAGTGGTAGTAACTTATGTGGCGTCTTCTGGCCTGCGCAGTTAATCTCAATAAGCACATGTACCGTGGAGGACAGCGGCTTTCCCCATGCAGAACCCGTTCGCACTTGCCTTTTGCGAATAGTACCCTAATATACCCATTCCAATACCAACCACATCAAAGAAAGAAGTGTCAACAGTGTCCAAGAATACGCAAACCTTATATCAGCACGGAACTTTAGCCTTACTTGTTCCAGGCTTACTTGCCGGTACGCAGACCATTGGTGAACTCATGCATCACGGCGATACAGGTATCGGAACGTTAACCGGGCTTGATGGTGAATTAATCATGCGTGCGGGTCAGGTCTACCAGGTAAATGCGGATGGCCATGTCCGGATTGTTGGTCCAGAAGAGCAGGTACCGTTCGCAAACGTTCACTACCAGGACGATCGTGCCGTTGGTAAAATTACCGACCAAAACTTTGCTGGAATCAAGGCGACGATTCTGCAAGTGATGGGCACGAGTAATGTGTTCTACGCTGTTCGGTTGGTGGGGGAGTTTGACCAAGTACAGACGCGAGCTGTTCGTGGTACCCAGCAGCCGCCTTTTGGCACCCTGGCCGAGACTGCTAAAGCCCAGTCGGTGTTTAACGCTACGGACATTGCAGGGACGTTGTCGGGATATTATTCCCCGGCAATCTATGGTGGGGCTACGTCCCCAGGTTTCCACCTGCATTTCTTAGACGACGAGCCGACCTTTGGCGGTCATGTATTGGATGCAAAGGTACGCAGGGCGACTTTGTACTTGCAAGAATTCACTGACCTGCAGCTACATTTGCCTACGGGTAACGAACAATTTCGTCAAGAGCAGTTTAATACTGATGAAGTGCTCCGGGATATTAATCAGGCCGAAAATTAAGTTAATCAAAGCAGCAGTACGAATCGTTGCCTATCTGGCGCGGCTCGTGCTGCTTTAATTTGTAGTTTTTAAATGCTTAAAACTTAGGTATAATCAGATTGACGATTGTTTTGGCCGGCCAATTTGCTAGAGAATATCGCGACAACTTTGCCCGGTAACCTAACATTGTATGTCGCGGCTAATCCCCGGACCACCCGTGGCTGCACTATCTTTGGTATAATGGTCATCAGTGATGTACTTGAACAGAAAGCGGGAACTAATTAATGAACTTCGACGAAATGCGTGAGCGTCAAAAACACATTCGTAATTTTTCCATTATTGCGCACATTGACCACGGCAAGAGTACGTTGGCGGACCGAATTCTGGAATTAACGGATACGGTCTCCGAGCGCGATATGCAGGCGCAGGTACTGGATGATATGCCGCTGGAACGGGAGCGGGGAATTACCATCAAGCTGAACGCGGTGGAACTGACCTACCATGCTCAGGATGGCGAAGACTATATTTTTCACCTCATCGATACTCCGGGGCACGTGGACTTCACCTACGAAGTTAGCCGTAGCTTGGCCGCGTGTGAGGGTGCCTTACTATTGGTTGATGCTTCCCAGGGGGTTCAGGCCCAAACGCTGGCGAACACTTACCTGGCTTTGGACGACGACCTGGAGATCGTACCCATTATTAACAAAGTGGACCTGCCGAGTGCGCAGCCCGACATGGTGCGCGAGGAATTGGAAGAGATGATTGGCTTGGACGGCGACGACGCACTGATGGCGAGTGCGAAGACCGGCCTGGGCGTGGAAAATATTCTCGAGCACATCGTGACGGATATTCCCGCACCGACTGGTGACGTTGAGGCTCCGCTCAAGGCGTTGATTTTTGATTCTGTCTATGATGCTTACCGGGGTGTGGTGCTCAACGTGCGGGTGCACGACGGATCGGTGAAAGTGGGCGATCGCATCCAATTGATGAGTAATGGCAAAACCTTCGAAGTAACAGAAGTGGGTGTAATGTCGCCAAAGTCCGTTAAGCGGGACGCCCTGATGGCAGGGGACGTGGGTTACATTACGGCTGCAATTAAAACTATTCAGGACACGCGGGTTGGTGATACGGTGACGCTGGCGGACCGACCGGCCGAGCACGCCCTCAAAGGATACCGTCAGATTCAGCCGATGGTTTACTCTGGGGTCTTCCCGGTGGATAACGCCAAGTTGGGGATTTACGCGAAGCGCTCGAAAAACTGCAGCTGAATGACGCGTCCTTGGAGTTTGAACCCGAAAACAGTCAGGCGCTCGGATTTGGTTTCCGTGTCGGTTTTCTGGGGTTGTTGCACATGGACGTGGTGCAGGAGCGGCTGGAACGTGAATTTAACCTTGATCTAATTATGACCGCACCATCAGTGGACTATCACATTATGCGCACGGATGGTTCCGAGGAAACAATCGACAATCCGGCGGCTATGCCGGACGCGAGTGAAGTCAAAGAAATCCAGGAACCCTACGTGAAGGCGCAAATCATGGTGCCAAACGATTACGTTGGGCCGGTGATGGAACTTTGCCAACGCAAGCGGGGCGACTTTGTGACCATGGACTACCTGGATAAGTACCGGGTGAGCGTGGTGTACGACATGCCATTATCCGAAATTATCTACGATTTCTTTGACGACCTGAAAAGTAGCACCAAGGGTTACGCAAGCTTAGATTACGACCTGATTGGTTACCGGGAAAGTGACCTGGTTAAAATGGACATTCTGCTCAATGGTGATCCCGTTGATGCCCTCAGTACGATTGTGCACCGCGACTTTGCGTACGAACGTGGCCGTGGCGTGGTTGCCCAACTCAAGGAAACAATCCCGCGGCAGATGTTTGATGTGCCAATTCAGGCGGCGCTCGGAACAAAGGTAATTGCCCGCTCAACGGTCAAGGCTTACCGCAAGGACGTAACCGCCCGGATACACACGGGTGACCCCGACCGGCGCGCCAAGTTGCTGGACAAGCAGAAGCGGGGTAAAAAGCGGATGAAGGCCGTGGGCTCAGTCGATGTCCCGCAGGAAGCGTTCATGTCACTTTTGAAGGTTAAGGACGAGAATACACGCGGAAAATAGGCGTTGTGAGTGCGCGGACTTTCGGAAGCAAAGCTATAAACATCAGCATGGTTATCAGCGTTACTTTTAACTGGGCAGCTATCTACGGCTGTCCATTTTTTTAGCCAATACTAATAAGATTTATTTACTGACAGAGATAAGATATACTCTTAACTATGGTCACACCATACGGGTAGCTCTCGTCGTTGCCTAGCAGTTTTAGGTGGCACACACCCTTCACAAATCATTTGGACTGGAGGTGTAGCCATGCTAAATTGGAACGACTGGAGGGGACGTGATGGTCCAAGCGGCCATTGCTTTGCTGATTGTGGCACGAGCAGCCTATTGGTTTGCCCGTGCATATCAGCAAATAAAAAAAAGCTAACCACAAGGGTTAGCCCACCAAAAGTCATCCAGACTGTGTCGGGGTCACTGGGGGTCCATCCCGGTGGCTCCTTTTTCACAGGTTGATTATACCAAATGATATTCAACCACTCAAATCGTTTGGAACGAGTGCTTGTGACCGTAACGAGAACTGTTATGTTTGCGCAAAAAGATTACTAGAACGACAAAATCGATTGTCTGGTGATGCCCCTTGCTTTTGGCAAGTAAAACCGCTATCCTTAACTCAATTAAACAAGTCCTTTAAAAACAGTCCCGTGAGGCTGCAAAGGAATCGGCGTCAACATTGGACGCAGAGTACCTATCATCCTCACGGTGGTAGGTATTTTTTTGTGGCTTGGCTTTATACCAAAAATGGAGGAGGTAGTGATGACTAAACAATTAGTTGACGCGTTGGGCATGCAACGAGTGCTGACGCGCATGACCTACGAAATCATCGAAAAAAAATAAGGGCCTGCAGGACACCGTATTAGTTGGAATCAAGACCCGCGGTATCTATTTAGCACAGCGGGTGGCCAAACGGATTGAGCAACTTGAGGGTCAAAAGGTACCAGTGGGAACTTTGGATATCACGTTGTACCGTGACGATCACCACGAAATTGGGCACCGAGATCAAGCTACGGTGAATGGTGCAAATTTGCCGGTTAACATTGACGACAAGACGGTGGTCCTGATCGATGACGTGTTGTTCACGGGTCGCACCGCACGGGCAGCGATGGACGCTTGGTAGCACAGGGCCGGCCCCAGCGGATTATGTTGGCGGTACTCGTTGACCGCGGACACCGGGAATTGCCGATTAGGGCAGATATTGTTGGTAAGAATGTGCCGACCTCGACCAAGGAACAGATTTCGGTGGCCGTGGAAGAGGTGGACGGGCACGACGGCATTACAATTGAACAGATTTAGTTGATCCAGACAATTTAATTGACTCCAGAGAGAGCCAGAATTGTGGTGGTGGCTGTTTAGCGCAGCCGGAACTACATTGGCGCACTCTCGAGATGAGGGGGCGCCTTTTTTTTAGAGAGCGGAGCAGGCCGTTTAGAAGGCAGAGGGCGGAGCAAGGCGGTTAGAAAGCAGAGCATAAGGTACTCAGACCGAAAGGCCCGGGTTTGGCCTTTGGGTTTGAGTGCCTTATGCGTCGCTTTCTGCCTTGCGCAGCCCGTTTCAATAAGTACGAGTAGCGTGATTCCCACACCCGGGCAACGGTTGGAACGGCTTCCTTGCCGCAGCGGGTTACACGCAGATTTCTGCATTGCACGCTCGCTTAACCCAGCACCTCATCCCGAACCCGCTAATCACCGCCACCCACACGGAGGAACACATATCATGATGACCAAACAGCGCAACTTTACCAACATGTTAGACGTCGACCAGGACGAGGCGTTGGCGCTCATCCAGCGCGCCGAAGAGTATAAGCACGGCGCCCAATTGCGATTGGCCGAACCGGTGTACGTCGTCAACGCCTTCTTTGAAAACAGTACGCGGACGCACACTAGTTTTGAGATGGCCGAGACCAAGTTGGGTCTGACACAAATTGCGTTCAACCCGGCGGCAAGTTCCGTTAGCAAAGGTGAATCGTTACACGACACGCTGTTGACGCTGGACGCGCTCGGTGTTGACCTGGCAGTAGTTCGGCACCCGGAAGATCGCTATTACGAGCCATTAGTTGAAGGCGGCGATTTGGGGCTGGCGTTGATTAACGCCGGGGACGGTTCCGGCGAACACCCCTCCCAAAGCCTGCTGGACCTGATGACGATTAGCGAGGAGTTCGGCCACTTTGCTGGACTACGCATCGTTATCTGCGGGGACATCGCCCACTCACGGGTGGCCCGCTCCAACGCAGAGATTCTGCAACGCCTTGGCGCCCACGTATTCTTTGCCGGCCCAGAAGACTGGTACAGCCACGACTTTGACCGATTGGGTACCTATACGGATCTGGACGCTGTACTGCCAACTGTCGACGTGGTCATGTTGCTCCGCGTTCAGCACGAACGACACGCCACCACCGGGTTTAGCGCGGACGCGTACCATGAGCACTACGGTTTAACTCATGGGCGCGCCGCGCTAATGCAGCAACGGGCGATTATTATGCATCCGGGCCCGGTAAACCGCGGCGTCGAATTAGCCAGCGACTTGGTGCAGGGTCGCCAATCGCGTTACGTCCAGCAGATGCGCAACGGTGTATTTATGCGGATGGCGATGATTGAGTCAGTATTGCGGGCAAACCAGCTGGGAGGAATTGAATAATGGCATACATACTACAGAACGGCCGCGGAATTTTGGGCGACAGGGAGCTCAACGTGGATGTGCGCATCGAGGGCGGACGGATCGCTGCTTTGGGCGACCATCTGCCTGTCGGACCAACGGACGAAGTTTTGGACTGCACGGGCAAAGTTGTTACTCCGGGCTTAGTAGACCTTCACGTCCACCTCAGGGACCCTGGTGAAACCGAAAAGGAGACCATCAGCACCGGTACCATGGCGGCGGCCCACGGTGGTTTTACCACGGTGGGTGCGATGCCAAACGTGGTGCCAGTCCCAGACGACGCGGACGGCATTGCTGCTATTCGCGGACGTAATTGTCGCGAGGGGCACGTGCGCGTCTACCAATACGCTAGCATTACCCGCAACCGCACTGCCGGTCAGCTAGTCGACTTTGAGGCGGTTGCCCAGGCGGGAGCCTTTGCCGTATCTAACGACGGGAGTGGGGTTCAGGACGCGGCCACCATGTACGCGGCCATGCGTGGCGCGGCACAAGCGGGCTTGCCCTTAGCAGCGCACGTCGAGGATGATGGCCTGAAAAACGGTGGCATTTTGAATGCGGGGCTCCGGGCCAAGGAGCTGGGCGTGCCCGGCGTTTACCACGTGGTGGAAACAGCCCAGTTAGCCCGTGACCTAGCTCTGGCTCAGGCTACCGGCGTCCATTACCACGTGTGTCACGTATCAACCGCAACTAGTGTCGACCTAATCCGGCGGGCCAAAGCGGCGGGGGTCAACGTGACCGCAGAAGTTACGCCGCACCACCTACTGTTGACCGATAGTATGATTCCGGATGGCCCCGAGGCTGTGAACTACAAAATGAATCCACCTTTGCGTACAGAACGGGACCGACAGGCGCTAATTGCCGGGTTGCTGGACGGTACGATTGATTGTATCGCGACCGACCACGCGCCGCACACTGCAGCGGAGAAGGCCCGGGGGCTGGTTGACGCCCCCAATGGTATCGTGGGCAGTGAAACGGCGTTTAGCACGCTATATACCACTTTGTGCGGGGCAAAGATGCGCGGTTTACTTTGGCACAACTGGTGCACTGGATGAGTAGTGCGCCGGCTGCAGCGTTTAACCTGCCGGTAGGGCAATTATTGCCCGGGGCACCGGCAGACCTCGCGGTGTTTGATACGGAACATGAGGCGGTAATTAACGCGGACGATTTTTATTCAAAGGGGCATAACTCGCCGTTCGTGGGCTGGCACGTTTACGGCGCCACCGTTGCGACGATTGTTGCCGGTAAGGTGGTGTACATAAAGGAAGGGGTACAATCTTGAAACGTTATTTGATTCTTGAGGATGGTACCGTGCTGACTGGGGAGGCCTTTGGCGCGCAGGCAACGACCGCCGGTGAGGTCGTGTTTAACACGGGGATGACCGGCTATCAGGAAACGATTACCGACTTCGTATGCCGGTCAAAGTCAATTACTTTCACCTACCCGTTGATTGGCAATTACGGGATGAACGTGGCGACCAACGAGGCCATCAGTCCGAGTTGCCAAGGCGTGGTTGTCCGCGAGGTAGCGCGCCGGGCCAGTCACTGGCATAACGAGCAAAGTTTGGATGATTTTCTGCGCCAGCACGGCATTCCGGGCATCAGTGGAGTGGATACGCGGCGGTTAACCCGGATTCTGCGTGAAGAGGGTGCGATGAAGGGGATGCTGACGAATGAGGTGCATGCGGACAGTGTGTCCCACCTCCAAGCGATGGATTTACCGCGCAATCAGGTGCAGCGGGTGTCAATCAAGCAGGCGTACAACAGCCCAAACACTGGTAAGCGGATTGTTGTGGTTGACTTTGGGTTCAAGGACAGCATTCTCCGTGAGTTGGCGGCCCGCCAGTTGCAGGTGACGGTGGTGCCACCGACAACGGATGCGGGCATGATTTTGAGCTTACATCCTGACGGTGTGTTGTTGTCGAACGGCCCTGGTGATCCAAAGGATGTGCCGTATGCGTTACCGATGATTCGGGCGGTGCAGGCGGCGCGGGTCCCGTTGATGGGCATTTGTCTGGGGCACCAACTGTTCGCGTTGGCGAATGGTGCAAAGACGAGTAAGTTACGGTTTGGGCACCGGGGGTTCAACCATCCGGTGCGGGAGGTGGCTACGGGACAGACATTCTTTACGGCGCAGAACCATGGTTATGCGGTGGACAAGGCGTCGTTAGAGGGGACACCGTTGTTGCAGACGTACGTGGAGATTAATGATGGAACGGTAGAGGGGCTGAGGCACAGGGAATTGCCGGCGTTTTCGGTACAATTTCACCCAGATGCGACGCCGGGGCCGCATGATGCGGTGGGGTGTTTTGATGAGTTTGAGAGGATGGTAGAGGGCGGAGAGGGCGGAGCAGGCCGTTTAGAAAGCAGAGCATAAGGTACTCAGACCGAAAGGCCCGGGTTTGGCCTTTGGGTTTGAGTACCTTATGCGTCGCTTTATGGCCTGCGCAGCCCGTTTCAATAAGCACATGTAGTGAGGGAGCGTAGTAGCATTTCCAAATCAGGTGGCGCCCCAAAATGTTTTGCTACTGGACTGGGTTAACCGGCGTTTTCTGCCTTGTGTAGCCCATTTCAATACCTGACAGCAGCATGGGAGCGTAGTAGCATTCCCAAACCAGGTAGCGTTCAAAATGCTTTGTTACTAGACCCGGTTACGCCTATCTTTCTGGCCTGCGCAGCCGTTTCAATAACCACAGGTAGCGTGAGAGGGTAGCTGCATTTTCCAAATCAGGTCTCGCTCCACCCCGGCTTTCATTGCCGCGCGGGTACGCGCGTCCTCGTTACCACACTAACTATTATCAATGCCCACAGCACCATAGACCATTTAACAGAAAAGGAGTTACCCAATGCCAAAGCGTACAGATATTCACAAAATTATGGTCATCGGTTCCGGCCCCATCATCATTGGGCAGGCGGCCGAGTTTGATTATTCGGGCACACAGGCCTGCTTATCATTGCGGGAGGAAGGGTACGAAACGGTGCTGGTGAACTCCAATCCCGCGACGATTATGACGGATAAAGAGGTTGCTGATCACGTTTATATCGAGCCGATTACGCTGGAGTTTGTGAGTCAAATTTTGCGGAAAGAGTTGCCCGATGCCATCCTCCCCACTTTGGGCGGACAACAGGGTCTCAACATGGCCATGGAGTTGAGCAAATCCGGCATCCTGGATGAACTGGGCATCGAATTGTTGGGCACAAAGTTGGCAGCCATCGACCAGGCGGAGGACCGCGAACAGTTCAAAGAGTTAATGCAACAGCTGGGCGAACCTATCCCCGCGTCTCAGACGGTATCGACGGTGCAGGCGGCACTCGACTTTGCACAACAAATTGGTTATCCCGTTATTGTGCGTCCCGCGTTCACGATGGGCGGCACGGGCGGGGGGATGTGCGATACCCCTGCCCAATTAACGGAAATCTGCGCGAACGCGTTGAAGTTATCACCGATTACGCAGGCGCTTATTGAGAAGAGTATTGCCGGCCACAAGGAAATTGAATACGAGGTCATGCGCGACCACGCTGGCAACGCCCTGGTGGTCTGCAACATGGAAAATATCGACCCCGTGGGCATCCATACGGGCGATTCCATTGTGACCGCGCCAGTACAGACGCTGACGGACCGCGAAAACCAGATGCTCCGGGATGCGTCACTACGGATTATTCAGGCGCTCCACATCGAAGGCGGGTGTAACGTCCAGTTGGCGTTGGATCCGCAAAGTGAGGCGTACAACATCATCGAGGTGAATCCGCGTGTGTCACGTTCATCCGCGTTAGCTTCCAAAGCAACGGGGTACCCCATTGCCAAAATTGCGGCCAAGATTGCGGTCGGACTCTGCCTCGACGAAATCAAAAATCCCGTCACGGAGACTACCTACGCGGAATTTGAGCCGGCGTTGGATTACGTGGTGACTAAAATACCGCGGTGGCCGTTCGATAAGTTTACGCAAGCCAACCGGCGTTTAGGGACGCAGATGAAGGCGACCGGTGAGGTCATGGGGATCGGCCGCAACTTTGAAGAGTCCCTCCTTAAATCGGTCCGTTCGCTAGAAATTGGGCTCCCACACTTAAATGACCCTGCCATTGCCGACGTTGCGGAGGATGAACTGGCGGACCAGCTCATTCATGCGCGGGATAACCGGTTGTTTTATCTCGCTACCGCGTTGCGCCGCGGTTACAGCATCCCCGAACTGAGCGAATTAACGGGCATTGATGAATTTTTCGTGGACAAAGTCGCGCACATTGTCGAACTGGAAACCTTACTACGGGATCACCAGGGTGACCAAGACGCGTTGTGGACGGCCAAGCGCAACGGTTTCACCGATTGGGAGATTGGCCAGTTATGGGGAATTGATGCCGCAGACGTGCGCCAGCAACGGCAGGATGCCGGCATCGTGCCGGTTTACAAAATGGTCGACACGTGTGCGGCGGAGTTTGCATCCACTACACCATACTTTTATTCGACTTATGAAGATGAGAACGAAAGTCGTCCAGACGGCCGTCAATCCGTCCTCGTCTTGGGCTCCGGGCCCATCCGTATCGGCCAAGGGGTGGAGTTTGACTACGCAACTGTGCACTCGGTACGGGCAATTCAGAAAGCCGGTTATGAGGCCATCATCATGAACAACAACCCGGAGACGGTGTCCACCGATTTTTCGACGGCTGATAAGCTATACTTTGAGCCGTTAACCGTTGAGGACGTCCTCAACGTGGTCGATTTGGAACAACCTATGGGGGTCATCGTTCAGTTCGGCGGGCAGACGGCCATTAATCTGGCCGCACCTTTGGCCAAGGCCGGCGTGCGCATTCTGGGCACAACGGTTGCTGATTTAGACCGGGCAGAGGATCGGGATGAGTTCGACCAGATTGTGCGGTCGCTAGGCATTCCCCAGCCCGCGGGTGCCACCGCGACTACCGCCGATGAAGCACTGACGATTGCGCACCGCATCGGCTATCCCGCTTTGATTCGACCAAGCTACGTGCTTGGCGGTCGCGCGATGGAAATTGTTAATAACGATGCGGAATTAACGCGCTACATGCAGACGGCGGTGCAAGTATCGCACGACCACCCGGTACTGGTCGACCACTACCAGGCCGGAAGGAATGTGAGATCGACGTTATTGCTGACGGACACGACGTCCTAATTCCCGGCATTATGGAACATATTGAACGGGCGGGCGTGCACTCAGGTGACTCCATGGCCGTGTACCCACCACAGAATTTCAGTGCCGCGGTCATTGACCAAATTTGTCGTTGGGGGACGGAGCTGGCAGAACGCTTACACACCGTGGGATGATGAACATTCAGTTCATCGTGCACGACGAAGAGGTGGACGTCATCGAAGTGAATCCGCGGGCTAGCCGCACTGTACCGTTTTTGAGCAAGGTGACCGGTATTCCGATGGCACAAGTAGCCACGCGGGCCATTCTAGGCACCAGTATTCGTGATCAAGGGTATCAGCCTGGACTGCAGCCAGCTGCCGGCCTGGTGCACGTCAAGGCGCCAGTATTTTCGTTCAACAAACTCGCTGGTGTGGACAGCTTGCTGGGACCGGAGATGAAGTCCACTGGTGAGGTCATGGGCAGTGACGAGACGATGGACAAAGCACTGTATAAGGCCTTTGCTGCGGCTAAACTGGATATACCTGATCACGGTCAGGTGTTGTTTACCATCGCAGATTCACAAAAGTCAGAGGCATTGGACTTGGCACGACGGTTCCGCGCACTCGGATTTTCCTTACAGGCGACCGCTGGCACGGCACGCTACTTTGCGGATCACGGGTTAACCGTGGGTGCGGTTGCAAAAATTGGTGCCGGTGAGGACGATATCCTGGCGCGCATTATCCGTGGCGACGTTCAGGTAGTGATTAATACCGTGGGCACCAATCATGATGCCGCCGCGGATGCCTTCCGTATTCGGGAGGCCGCGGTGCTACACGGCACGCCGCTGTTGACCGCAATCGACACCGCAGACGCAATTTTGCACGTGAAGGAATCGCAGACCTTTACAACCCGTGCCCTATAAACGTGCTACCGCAAAACAGGCCCGGCTGCCTGCGGAATTATCCTCGTG
>NZ_BBAI01000012.1 GCF_001311175.1 Lacticaseibacillus pantheris DSM 15945 = JCM 12539 = NBRC 106106
GTGGCTGGTCGTACTGGCGTGATGGCTCCGGTTGAGCGGCTGGTCCCCGCGACCGGCTACGTGTCTCACGCTCACGCCCGTGCCGGGCTACCGCGAATTGCCGTAGCCCGAGCAAAACCCGCTCGGTCTAGCCAATTTGATTCTGTAAGTCATTACTGCCAGTAAGTGCTAACGCACTAACTGGCAGTAATTTCTAACAGAACTACGGGCATGCAGCCGTCGCGAGGACCAGCCGCTCAACCTCCGCCACCACGCCAGTACGACCAACGGTAGGAGTTGATCTTTATGTTTACGAAGGAGTTTACAGTCCTAATTGAAATAGTGGAACAGCCCCGCGCAAATCTGTAGTCATATTCACGCGATTACTGGAGCTTATTCCGGTACGAGTTCTTTCAGGTAACGTATTGGTATACGACTAGGCTCAAGAGATTAGAGACCACGAAATATCGGGAACCGCGGGTGGGCTTTGGGACGGAGGCGTCGTGCACGGAGACGTGGTTGCTGTGACCCCGGAGCGCCCTAGGAACGTAGTGACGTAGGGCGGCAAAGTTTATAGACCGAGTGGCTTTTCTCGGGCTATAAACTTCGTGGGAGGCCGGAACGGCCGGAGCGTGCGGGTATAGCAACCACGGCGTATGGTACGAAAGCCGCAGTCCCAAAGGCCACCCGCGTGTTCGTAACCACCCAGCCTTCGCCCTAGCAGTGGATTACCATGGAGCCCCCCACGAAAGCAGCAGCTCACCGACACGACCAACGCGGCCGTTAACCACTACCGTAGTAATCATGGCGTAGGGCACGTAAGCCGCAGCTCACCGACACGACCAACGCTGTCGCCAACCACTACCGTAGCAATCACAGCGTAGGACAAGAACCGGTCCGGCCGGCGTTACTTGCATAAAGCGTTGAAGGTGGCTAAAATATATTCTTAGCGAACAAACGTTTTGTTAAAGGAGGTCGAACGATGGCGTCGGCACACATCGAGGCAAAGTTAGCATTACTGCCAGACCTACCAGGCAGTTACCAGATGAAGGATATCACCGGCAAAATCATCTACGTCGGCAAGGCCAAGAACCTCAAGAACCGGGTGCGGTCCTACTTCAAGAGCAGTCATGACGGTAAGACGGCTAAATTGGTTTCAGAAATTGCGGATTTTGACTATATCGTCACCAGCACGGATAAGGAAGCCTTCCTACTGGAAATTACCCTCATTCAAAAGTATCAGCCGTACTACAACATCAAGCTCAAAAAGGGTACTGGCTATCCTTACATCAAAATCACCAACGAGCGGGATCCGAAAATCATGATTACGGGTGACGTGAAGAAGGATGGAGCTTATTACTTTGGCCCGTATCCGAACGTGTATGCCGCCGAAGAGACACTCCAGTTCATCCAGCGGGTTTACCCTTTGCGGCGCTGTAACGGCTACCAGGGCCGTCCGTGCCTGTATTACCACATGGGGCAGTGTCTGGGACCGTGTTTCAAGGAGGTGCCCAAAGAAGAGTATGATGCCCAAATCAAGCGCATCAAGAGCTTTTTGAACGGTAACACCGCCAAGGTCAAGTCGCAGCTAACTAAGCGGATGCAACAAGCAGCCACGGATATGGAATTTGAGCGGGCTGCGGATATCCGCGACCAGATTCGCTACATTGAGGCCACCGTGGAGAAGCAAAAAAAATTATCTCCAATGACCGTACGACGCGCGACCTGTTCAACTTTTACTGGGATAAGGGCTGGATGTCCATTCAGGTCTTCTTTATCCGCCAGGCGCGGTTGATGAAGCGGGAAAAGCGCTTGTTTCCCATTGTCAATTCAGCCAGTGAGGAATTTGAGTCGTTCATTTTGCAGTTCTACAACCGTAAGAACAACGTTAAACCACGCGAAGTGTTAGTGCCCGAGGGTATGGATAACCGGGTGTTGAGCGACATTTTGGGGGTGCCCGTCCGCACTCCTCAGCGTGGGGAAAAGCGGGCCCTGATGGATTTGGCGGCTAAGAACAGCCGGTTGACTTTGGAGCAGAAGTTCCGTTTGTTGGAGCTGGATAACCGCAAGACTGCGGGTGCCCAGGAAGAGATTATGGCGGCACTGAACTTGCCGCCAGCTGGCCACGTCATCGAGGCGTTCGACCATAGCCATATCCAAGGATCCGAGCCGGTCAGCGCGATGGTTCAGTTTGTCGATGGGCGACCAGAAAAGAGTAATTACCGGAAGTATAAACTCGCGCAGGACGAGGGGCAGCACAGCGCTAATGAAGACGCGAACACCCGTGAGGTTATCCGCCGGCGTTATACTCGTCTACTCAAGGAGCACCAACCGTTGCCAGACCTGATCTTGATGGATGGGGGTGCAATCGAAATGAATGCGGCCAAAGAAGTGTTGGCTGACGAACTCAACCTGGATATTCCGGTAGCGGGAATGGTGAAGAATGATAAGCACCGGACTGCTGCCTTACTATTTGGTGACGCCGATGAACCGATCAACCTTGACCCACGGAGCCAGGGTTTCTACCTCCTGGAGCGTATTCAGGAGGAGGTGCACCGCTTTGCCATTACTTTCCACCGGCAAATGCATTCCAAGAACAGCCTGAGCAGTCGTCTCGAGTCCATTCCGGGTGTGGGGCCAAAGACGCGTGGTAAGTTGTTACGGGAGTTTAAGACCGTAAACAACATCAAGGGCGCGACGGTGGACGAATTGCAAGCACTGGGGATTAGCAAAACCACCGCGCAGACAATTAAATTATCGCTCTAGCCTAGCATCAAGGCCCCGTGTCCTGTATGCTTAGGGGTAGAGCGACACGCAGGTACTGGAGGATTTTATGTTTGTAGATCAAGTCAAAGTGGCCGTGAAGGCCGGCAAGGGTGGCGATGGGGTCGTCGCCTTTCGTCATGAAAAGTTTGTACCGTTTGGTGGCCCGGCCGGTGGTGACGGTGGCCGTGGTGGAAGCGTGATTTTTTTACGTTGATACCGGGCTGAATACGCTGATGGATTTTCGTTACCGGCACGTTTTCAAGGCGTCAGCCGGTAGTAATGGTCAAAACAAGGGTATGTATGGTCGTGCGGCTGACGACACGCGGGTACCCGTACCCGCCGGCACAACCGTCACTGATGCGGATACTGGGGCCCTGATTGGCGACCTCGTTAATCCTGGAGATGAACTGGTTGTAGCGCAGGGAGGCCGTGGTGGCCGTGGCAATATTCACTTTGTGACCCCCAAGAACACCGCGCCGGAGATTGCCGAGAATGGTGAACCAGGCGTGGAGCGCAACGTCCAGCTTGAGTTGCGGGTGTTAGCTGATGTTGGGCTCGTTGGCTTCCCGTCGGTGGGCAAATCGACGCTGTTAGCGACGGTCACTAGTGCCAAACCAAAGATTGCGGCGTACCAGTTCACCACGTTGGTACCCAACCTGGGTATGGTGCGCCTCGACAATGGTACTGACTTTGTCATGGCCGATTTACCCGGCCTGATTGAGGGAGCGTCCGACGGCGTGGGGCTGGGAATCCAGTTCTTACGTCACGTGGAGCGTACGCGCGTAATTTTGCACTTGGTGGAGATGGATCCCGACAGCGGTCGTGACCCGCTGACCGACTACCACCAGATTCAAAAGGAACTCACCACGTACGACGACAACATGTTGTCCCGTCCGGAAATCGTTGTGGCAACCAAGATGGATATGCAGGGAGCTCAGGAACGGTTTGACACCTTCAAGCAGCAGTTGCTCGATGAGGGTGTAGCCGCAGACCACATCATGTCCATTTCAAGTGTAACGCATGAGAACTTGCAGCCGTTGTTGTACGCGACGGCCCAGTTACTCGCTGAAGCACCGTCGTTCTTTGAGGAAACCACCAGTGAAAGCGGCGGTAACGCGGAATACGCGTACCAAGGTGAGCCAGAAGACCAGTTTGAGGTCACAGAGGACGATGATGGTTTCCATGTGGTTGGTGCCGGGGTGGAACGAGTAGCCGCAATGGCCAACTTGGATCACGATGACGGGGTCCTACGGTTTGCGCGCAAACTGCGCCACATGGGCGTGGACGCGGCTTTGCGTGACGCTGGGGCCGAAGAGGGCGATGCGGTTTCGATTGGTGATTTGACCTTTATTTACGAAGATTAACGATGTACTGATAGCGGAGTGGTGTCTATTTTTGCAACGGGCTCAGCCTGGTTTGCTTAAATAGACACTTGCTCCTTTTTTTGTTTGATTCGCAATTTTTTTTGTGCAAAGTAGGGGTTCTGATTTGCGGCAGTTTGTTATAGTATATGTACAAGGCCGGTTTGCGTATCTGCAAGTCGGTGCGACTATTTTTTTGCCATATTAGTGAATGGGGTTAACCGATGGACGTGAAGAAGAAGGCGCCTAGGCGTCGCTATATTACTGGATTTGATGGTTTACGAACTATCGGGGTATTGGGTGTTATTTTATATCATCTGCGTCCAGAGTTGTTCAAGGGCGGTTACCTGGGTGTGCCAATATTTATGGTGGTCTCCGGGTATTTAATTACTGACGGCTTGGTCATGGAAATCACCCGGACGGGCCGGTTCAATTTCAAGAATTTTTGGTTGAAGCGTATCCGCCGCTTGTACCCAGCACTACTGGTGGTTTTATTCGGGACGGCGGCATACATTACGTTATTCGCGCGGGGATTGTTGCATAACCTGCACGCGATTATCGCGACTAACCTAGTTTACTTGTACAATTGGTGGCAGATTGCCAATGGTCAGTCGTACTTTGCCCGCTTTGCGGACGGAGAGAGCCCATTTACCCATCTGTGGACCCTGTCGATTGAGGGCCAGTTTTACCTAGTTTTTCCATTACTAGTGTTGCTATTATTCGGTATTTTTCGGTTAAGCAAAGGTAAAATGGCGGGTATCACGTTGGGACTCGCGGGTGCGTCCGCAATCTGGATGGGCGTACTCTACAAAATTACTGCTGGTGGCGCGCATTTTGACCCCAGCCGTTTGTATTACGGAACCGACACGCGTGTGTTTGCCATCTTGCTGGGTGCGGCTTTGGCTTCATCTGGCCTAGTGCCCACTTAGCACGGCACATTACGGATGCGGCCCGCAGGATGCTGGATGTGGTCGGCCTGTTAGCCCTCGTCGGCATGCTGGCCATGGTGGTGTTGGTCCAGGACCAAGACCCGTTCCTCTATGAGGGCGGTATGTTCATTTTCTCGGTGCTGGTGACAATTCTCGTTGCGGTAGTGGCACATCCAGCGGCACACCTGAACCGCTGGTTATCCAACCCGGTATTCTCGTGGGTGGGGTCCCGTAGTTACGGGTTGTACCTGTACCAATTCCCCGTGATGATTTTCTTTGAGCAAAAGTTTACGCACGTGGCGGACCATCCGTGGGCGTACCCGATTGCTGAAGTGCTCATCATCGTGCTATTGACCGAGCTATCGTTCCGCTTTGTTGAACAGCCCGCGGCACACTGGATGTTTAAGCGTCAGCTATCTGGTGGTCAACCCGCACAACCACGCAGTGAGCGTGTACCAGTTACACAGCGTATGAGCACGTGGTGGGGTCACCTGAAGCCGTCACAGATTGCGGTGACGGTGGTGCTCACGGCGACGTTCGCTGTGGGGATGACCGGTGTCGTTCAGGCTCCGCACGCCAAGGTTCAACAGACGGCGCTACAGAAGCACCTGGCACAGTCTGCTAAAGCAAAGGCGGCGGAGAGGAAGCGCTACGCCGCGTACAAATCTTCGCTCAGTGCCCAGAAGGCGAAGGATAAGTCCTCCGGCAGTGGTAGCAGCTCCAGTAGTAGCCAAAAGGTGGGCAAGAACGACTTTGCCCAGTACGGACTGACTGATGATGAGTTTGCTTACGCCGCGAATGTGGGCCTCACGGGTGTCGGCGATTCGGTGATGGCCGATGGTAAGCCGTTGCTAGAACAGATTTTCCCGCAATCGTTTATTGACGCTGCGGTTAGCCGGCAAGCTGCTGATGGTATTGGTATCGTTAAGAAATACGCGCAGGACGGTACGCTGGCCAACAACGTGCTTGTGGGTCTAGGGACGAACGGTCCGGTGACCTCCGATCAGATTGACGACCTGATGCATACAGTGGGTAAGAAGCGACAAGTATTTTGGATTAACACCCACGTACCAACACGGCAGTGGCAGAATCAGGTGAATGCCACTTTGGCTGATTCAGCTAAAAAGTATAGTAACCTCACCATTATCGATTGGAACGGCTATTCGAACGGGCATGCGGACTGGTTCTATGACGATAACGTGCACCCGAATCCGGATGGCAATCCGCGGTACGCGGCGTTTATTGCCAAGACTATTGTGGATAAATTGCGCGATCAAAAGTAACAGTTGTGGGAGTCGTCACTTGGTGGCGGCTCCCATTTTATGGTTATCACGTATCCGGCCTCCGCCAATCTGCGCGTAGAGAGTCACGGCCACGTATGCTAAAATAATCCGGTGAGGTTTGTAAGTGACGCTGTTGTTTGGTCACAATCAGGCCGGAGAAACAACGTAGATTGGTAAATAGAATGGATGGCACGCATGGAGATTCAGTTTTTAGGTACGGGGGCCGGTTCGCCCTCGCGAAGTCGTAATGTTAGTAGTCTGGCCCTCAAATTGCTGGATGAACGCAATGAAGTTTGGTTATTCGATTGTGGGGAGGGCACCCAGCACCAAATATTGCGGACTGCAATTCGCCCACGTAAAATTAGCAAGATTTTTATTACGCACTTACACGGGGACCATATTTTTGGGTTACCCGGTTTACTGGCCAGCCGGTCCAACCAGGGTGGCACGGAGCCGCTCACCATTTATGGACCGAAAGGAATCGCCGACTTTGTTAAAACCAGCTTACGGGTGACGCAGACACACCTGTCGTACGGCATTAACTTTGAGGTAGTGCAACCCGGAACCGTGTTTGATGACGCGACGTTCAGCGTGACTGCTGATTACCTGGATCACCGGATTACCTGCTTTGGTTACCGCATTCACGAGAAGCCACATCCCGGCGAGCTGCTGATTGATAAGGTGCGGGAGGCCGACATTCCTTCAGGACCAGTGTACGCGCAGTTGAAGGCCGGTAAGACTGTGACTTTGTCTGACGGGCGCACTTTCAATGGGCAGGACTTTATCGGCGACGCTCAACCCGGCCGGACGGTGACCATTTTTGGTGATACCCGGCAGGTTGACCGCGAGTTACCATTGGCAGACGGGGCGGACGTGGTGGTTCACGAGAGCACCTTTGACGGGGCGGACGCTAAGCTGGCCCGACGCTACTTCCATTCGACGGATCTAGAAGCCGCTAAGCTAGCTCGCCGGGCGCATGCTGGGCAGCTGTTGTTAAACCATATTTCTGCGCGGTACGTGGGCAAAGCGGCCCGCGAATTGCAAAAAGAGGCCCGTACCGTTTTCAGTAATACGCGTGTAGTTAGTGATCTTGATGAAATTGATATTCCGTTTAGGAAGCTGATTGATCATGACTGATTTAAGGGGACAGGTTGTTGTAGTGACCGGTGGCTCAGGTGGCTTGGGTCGGGCAATCGGCATGGCGTCGGTCCGGCGCGGGGCTACCGTGGTCTTTTTGGCTCGCCGCGTGAACGCCTTACGGAGTGCGCGGGCGGAGGCCAGTGCCTTGGCGGGGACCCCCGCGTATGCTTACCAACTGGACGTGTCGGATCCCGTGCAAATTGATGCAGTTTGGGCGCAGTTATTAGCGGACGTTGGTGGTCACGTGGACGTCTTGGTCAACGCAGCCGGC
Source organism: Lacticaseibacillus pantheris DSM 15945 = JCM 12539 = NBRC 106106 (assembly GCF_001311175.1). GTDB lineage: Bacteria > Bacillota > Bacilli > Lactobacillales > Lactobacillaceae > Lacticaseibacillus > Lacticaseibacillus pantheris. Next base: position 7,730 of record NZ_BBAI01000012.1, read on the forward strand.
TTTGGTCAATTCCTGCCGGCGTTGAAGACTGATGCGGCAATCACCAACCGAATGTTCCGGGTGAATGTGTTGGGTCTCATTTACATGACTCGACTAGCCGGTGCACAAATGATGCGGCAGGGTGCTGGTCATATTATCAACATCGGTTCGATGGCCGGTAAAATTGCAACCCCAAAGTCTGCGGTGTACGCGGCTACTAAGGCTGCTGTGATTGCCTACAGCAACGCCCTGCGGTTGGAACTACGGCACACGGGGGTTAACGTTACGACCGTGAACCCCGGTCCCGTGGCGACGGACTTCTTTACGCACGCGCACGCCCAGGACTACGCGGACGCAATCGCTGCGTTTACCCTCAATGCGGACAAGCTTGCCGACAGGATTGTACGCGCGTTCCACAGACCTGTGCGTGAGGTCAATGCCCCCGCAATCATGCAGTTAGGTGCGGTACTTTACCCGTTGGTTCCGCGGATGGGTGATTGGCTGACGGCTACGGTCTTTAACCGTAAATAGTAGCGGTCCGGGCTACTCGATTATTTAGAGCTTAAGTGACAGGCGCGGTTAGATACCCCATCGGGTAGCGGCCGCGCCTTTTCGTTTGTCGTTGTGGACTGCCGCTAGTGGTGGCTGGTGGCTGGTCGTACTGGCGAGGCGGATCCGAGTGGCGGTTCTGGCCGCCGGGGGTGCCGTGGGGTACTGCGACTTTGTGGACCGCTCCACGGTGACCGCTGCTAGGGCGAAACCTCCAACCGCAAAAACCGCGGTTTCCGGTGCGATTTAGAGCCTGCCTGCCAAATGCAGGCAGCCAGTCTCTAAACTCGTCGCGCTGTACGTCACTACGCCCTCGGGCTGGCTTTGCCAGACCTGCGAATTAACTCCCAGTAAGGTGCTAAAGCACCAACTGGAAGTAAACCTACTGCGGCAAGCCCCTAACAGCGGTCACCGTTCCGGGTCCAGTCGTCTCCGTACCCCACGGCACCCCCGGCGGCCAGAACCACATTTGCGAACGGTTTTATGTAGTAATAACAGCTAGTCCCCGTTTGTGAATTAATTCTAGCAAGCATTCAGCTTTATAAAATTAAGTTAGTTCAACCGATACAGTTTTGCAGATCTAATCTGCTTTGGTGGACCGACAAACGGTTAATGGCTTTAGTGTTTACGGTTTGGACTGGGTGTCGCGACCCTTAATGTAGCGGGAGGCAGCGTCGGCCTGACCGACGCTGCCGTTAACCACTACCGTAGCTCATTGAATCGGCCGTCGTCAGCGTTTTGACCAACTTTGACCAAAGCAACCCACCCGTGTTAAAATGTGCACAACGAAAGGGGCGAGTAATTTGAATCCAGAACAATTAACTGAGGCAGTGACGCAGGCGGTGGGAGCAGCGCAACAGATTGCGCAAACTCGGCACCATCAAGAAATTGATATTCCGCATTTGTGGCGGGTACTGGTGCAGCCAAACGAACTGGCCAGCCAAATTTATCAGCAGGCCGGTGTTGATATTAGTGGCCTAAGCAGTGTAATCGACCAGGCACTCGATAATGAGTCAGTCGTTGAGGGCGTATCTAATTATGGCCAAAGCATGAGTCAGAACCTAAGTCAGTTGATGCAGGATGCTGACAAGGAACGTCAGTCTCTGGGTGACCAGTATATTGCTACGGATACATTACTGCTGGCGTTGATGCGGCAACAGTACTCGCCCATTACGGAGTACCTCACGCGGAATGGGGTGACGGCAAAGAAACTGCAGGAAGTCATCCAAAACGTTCGTGGTGGTCAGCACGTCAACAGCCAGGGCGCGGAAAACACTTACCAAAGCCTGAAAAAAAATACGGTACCGATCTCGTTGCGGAAGCCCGAACTGGCAAAATGGACCCCATCATCGGGCGGGATGACGAAATTCGTAACGTGATTCGTATTTTGTCCCGTAAGACCAAGAACAACCCGGTCCTGATTGGGGAACCCGGCGTGGGTAAAACAGCTATTGTTGAGGGGCTGGCACAACGGATCGTCAAGGCGGACGTCCCCGACAACCTGAAGGATAAAACCATCATTAGCCTCGATATGGGGAGCCTGATTGCTGGTGCTAAGTATCGGGGTGAGTTTGAAGAACGGCTCAAAGCGGTTCTCAACGAGGTTAAGCGCGCCGACGGTCAAATTATTTTGTTCATTGATGAAATTCACACCATCGTCGGTGCGGGTAAAACTGAGGGTTCCATGGATGCAGGCAACCTCCTGAAGCCGATGTTAGCCCGTGGTGAGCTCCACCTAATTGGTGCTACAACTTTGGACGAGTACCGTGAAAACATCGAGAAGGATAAGGCCTTGGAGCGACGGTTCCAGCGCGTACTGGTGCAGGAACCAAGCGTTGAAGACACCATCAGCATTCTGCGTGGGCTTAAGGAACGATTCGAAATTTTCCACGGAGTCCGGATTCACGATGCCGCTTTAGTGGCGGCTGCAACTTTGTCTAACCGCTACATCACCGACCGCTTTTTACCCGATAAGGCCATTGACCTCGTTGATGAGGCCAGCGCGAACATCAACGTGGAGATGAATTCGCGTCCCAACGAATTGGACGTCGCGGAACGGAAGCAGATGCAGCTAGAAATTGAGGAGGAGGCCCTGAAGAAGGAAACCGACAAGGCCAGTCAGCAACGTCTCGCACAGGCAGAAAAGGACCTGGCCGACGTCAAGGAACAGACCAGCCGACTCAACGCCCAGTGGCAGGCTGAAAAGCAGGAAATCACCGTTTTGAATGCCAAGAAGACCGAGGTGGAGCAGGCTAAACGTGAACTGGAGGACGCCCAGGCCAAATACGATTTGGAGAAAGCTGCGCGGTTACAGCACGGCACCATTCCGCAACTCGAAAAGGAGTTGGCCGATTTGGAACAGCAAGAACGTCCTGACACGTGGCTAGTACAAGAGTCGGTGACCCCGAACGAAATTGCGGCGGTGATTAGCCGGCAAACTGGCATTCCGGTAGCCAAGTTGGTGCAGGGGGACCGTGATAAGCTGTTACACCTGGCGGATAACTTGCACGAGCGGGTCATCGGTCAGGATGACGCTGTTGCGGCTGTAAGTGATGCAGTGATTCGGTCGCGCGCTGGCTTGCAGGATCCGAGCCGGCCACTGGGAAGTTTCTTGTTCCTCGGGCCGACCGGTGTGGGTAAAACGGAGCTGGCCAAAGCGTTGGCGGAAAACCTCTTTGATTCCGACAAGCACATGGTGCGGATTGACATGTCTGAGTACATGGAGAAAGCCAACGTATCGCGTCTAGTCGGGGCGGCACCCGGATATATCGGTTACGAAGAGGGCGGCCAGTTGACGGAAGCTGTTCGGCGCAATCCGTATACCATTGTGTTGCTCGACGAAATTGAAAAGGCGCACCCGGATGTGTTTAATATTTTGTTGCAGGTCCTCGATGACGGGCGTCTCACTGACGGGCAGGGCCGGACCGTCGATTTTAAAAACACAATTATTATCATGACTTCGAACCTGGGGAGTGAGCTCTTGCTGGATGCGGCTAACCAGGGTGGGATTAACGATGATACGCGTGCTTCCGTTCGTCAGCTCATTCAGTCGCGATTTAAGCCCGAATTCTTAAATCGAATTGACGATATTATTATGTTTAACCCGCTAAGCAAAGCTGACATTAAGCGAATCGTGGTGAAGGATATTGACGGGCTACGCTCCCGGCTGTCTGAACAGCAGGTGCAGTTACAGCTCACACCAGAGGCTATTAATCTGCTTGGCGAGTCGGGGTACCAACCGGCATTTGGGGCACGGCCGTTGCAGCGATTGATTACGACCGATGTGGAAACCCCTCTGGCAAGAAAACTAATTGCCGGTGAAATTGTTCCTGAAAGCACGGTGACAGTGGGTGCAAAAGATGGTAAACTAACTTTCGAGGACTCAGCGACAGCGCCAAACCCAGCGTAAATTGAGCGCTGCGCCTTGCAAAATAATGGTTTTCCGGTATAGTATATTGGAATACCAATAAAAAAAGGAGTTTATAATCATGGCAGTTCCTGCACGTAGAACTTCAAAGACGAAGAAGCGCATGCGTCGTGGTCACATCAAGTTGAGTGTTCCTAACTTGCACTTTGATGCTACGACCGGCGAATACCGTGTATCCCACCATGTTTCCCCGAACGGTTACTACAAGGGTAAGCAGGTTGTTGATACCAAGAGTGACGCCAACGCGTAATTAAACATTCAAGCCATTCCTTCTTTGGGTGTGGCTTTTTTTGTTGCGGATTTTTCCGCAACCATAGTTGATATGTGCTAGTATTAAGGACGAGGTGTACTTGCGTATATTGCAAAACTTGGAGGGCGCACAATGACAGATAATAAGGCATTTTCAGAATATTTGGCCCAATTGGCTCAGGCAAACTGGCCGCGTTGGGCGGATCTACCACAATTCGATTTGTACATGGACCAGGTCCTGCAGTTCGTTAACGAATTAACGGCACCCACGGGGATGGGCGAGCTTACTGCGACCATGGTGAATAATTACGTAAAGAAGGGTGTGATTAGTGCGCCCACCAAAAAAAAGTATGGTCGTACGCAGATTGCTAATATCATTGTGATTGCCATCTTGAAGCCGGTCTTTGCTTTAGACACCATCGCGGATGGCATCAAGTACCAGTTGGTTAATCGCACGGCGAACCAGGCGTACGATGCGTTCATCCTGGACTTTGCCGGTGCCATTCAACAGGCTAACTCAGACTTCACTGGCGAAGTAGTCATTAACGCGGTCAATAAGGAAGATACCACCAATATTCAAAACGCGATGGTTCAATTGGCCATTAACGCCGTTTTGCAAAAAAAATGTTGGTCGAAACCATGACAGAAATTGTGACGCCAAAGCCAGTGACCAAGAAGACCAAAAAGGATAAGACCAAGTAATTACGTGCCAATTATGACAATGAGTCACATTACACTTGTCGTTCTCGGTCAGGTGGGGTACATTAGGGTGCGTAACTTTTAGAGAAGGATGATTTTATTCATGAAGAAAATTATTACAGCAGTTAGTGCGTTGGCCCTGAGCCTCGTGCTGGCTGCGTGTGGGAACAAGTTGACTACTACCAAGAGCACTTATCATCAGGATGGTATGGTGGCTGTGATTAAGGGCGAGGCCAGTGGGGCCAAGCAGGTGCGTTACAAGTCCGCTAACGTTCAGGGCACGAAGAAGGTTAACAGTGGCACCTTTGCTTTCTCCGTACCGGTGACTGCCAGTAAGCAAAGCGTTAAAATCACTGCCGGCAATCTGAAGCGGACCGTTACGGTTAGTGCCGCTACTCCGTTAGCGGACTACCAGACGGCAGCCAACAAGTACAATATGGCGGTCGCGATGAGTACCCTCACAGCGGCGGAGCAGAAGCAGGTGACAGCATTCAAGGCCCCAACTAAGGCCAGCCTGGCTGCGATGACGCCCGCCGAGCAGGCCAGCACCATGCAGGCTGCCGCGACGGTCAAATCCTTGATGACGAAGGCCACGAATGCCACCAAGGACCAGCAGTTACCAGCGACGGTTAAGGACGGCGTGCACCAGGTGCTGAAGACTGGGGTGGTCCGTGTGCGGGTCAATGCTGACGGTAAGCACCTGATGGGCTACACGATGATCATTCCGGTCAAGGCGATGAAGAACAAGACCCAGGCAAAGCAGTTTGGGACTACGCTCGCGCTTCTCGGTACGTCGGCGGGTGCTGATGCCAAGAAGGTCATGAAGCAATTTGCCAAGGAAACAAAGGACCAGAAGGACAGCCAGACGACCATGAAGACCATTAAGAGTAATGGTGTGAAGTTTAACGTCGGGTTCTCTACCAGTAACATCTACGTGTACATCACTAAGTAGACAAAAATGCGGTTCCCATCACGATGTGGGAGCCGCATTTTAATGTTATCGGGCAAATTAAAACCGGCCTGAGCCGGTTGGGTGGTGCTGATTACTTGTTAGTGCTCTTAGTAGTGCCCGAGAAGTGTTGCATCAACGGTGGTAGGAAGACTAACAACACGACGAACACTGCACTGATAATCAGTGACTGGACGGGCTGGAAAGTGGAGCTCGTCAGTGAGGCGGCCAGGAAGCCGGTGATTTCACCGTAAATCACGCCCCAAAAAAAATAGCTGTTACAAAACGCATGTCAATCCCTCTTTTCTAACTAGCGCTATCTTAACGCATTCCGTCTGGTCCGTGCAAGTGAAAAATATGTGTGGGGACGAACGCGCGGGTGGGCTTTTGGACTGCGGCTTACGTGCCCTACGCCGTAGGTTGCTACACCCGCACGCTCCAGCCCGTGCCGGGCTTCCACGGATAATTGAGCTTGAGAAAACCACTCAATCTCAATTATCTGCCGCTGTAATTCGCTACGCTCAAACAGCGCTCCGGGGTCGCAGCAACTACGTCTCCGGGCACGACGCCTCCGTCCCAAAGCCCACTCGCGGGTTCCCGATAGTTCGTGGTCTCTAATCTCATGAACCTAATCCAATACCAATACGTTACCTGACCGAACTCATACCGGAATAAACTCCATTCACCACGCGAATATGCACTACAGATTTGTCTGGGCTGTTCTACCATTTCAATGAGGGGCTGTAAACTCCTTCGTAACCATAGGAATCAGCATCTAACGTTGGTCGTACTGGTGTGGTGGTGGAGGTTGAGCGGCTGGTCCCCGCGACGGCTGTATGCCCGTAGTTCTGTTAGAGTTACTGCCAGTTGGTGCTTTAGCACATACTGGCAGTTACGATTTACAGAATCAAATTGGCTAGACCGAGTGGGTTTCTCGGGCTACGGCAATTCGCGGTAGCCCGGAACGGGCGTGAGCGTGAGGCTCTCAGCACCGGTCGCGGGGACCAGCTGCTCAACCGGAGCCACCACGCCAGTACGACCAGCCAATAGCAGCGTTTACGTGGAGCGGTCCACAAAGTCGTAGCACACCACAGCACCCTCACCGACCAGCACCGCCACCAGCCGCCACCGCCACTGGTAGTGCGGATGACCGGTGCAGCGATGCCGTGGGTTAGGTATAATGGTATGTGAGGTGGCGGCATGGATTTTGTACAGTTACAGGTAATTTCCAGCGGGAGCATCCTGCAAAGCCCGACTGGGGTGCAATCATACATAGAAGCAGCTAAGGCGCGGGGATACCACGCACTTGCGTTGACCGACGTCAACGTGGTGTATAACCTAGCGCCATTTTATGATGCCGCCAAGCCGCCGGAATCAAGCCTTTGCTGGGCATGACCCTGCGGCTGAACGACGGCACCGAATGCATCCTCCTTGTGCATACACAGGCCGGCTACCGGCAATTAATGCGCGTCAGCAGTCAGGTCATGACGGGCAAAGTCGACGCTCTGGACGCCATCGGGTATCTGAGCGGCTTGGTCGTGGTGACCACCGCTAACGGTCGGCTCATGGCTGCTCTAACCGCTGGTGATGGTAATTCGGCCTGGGCGTTGGTGACTACTTTGCAGTCCCACCATCGACCGGGTGTTGGTGGGCGTACCAGCCGCCGCACTCGCAACCGATTTGCCCGCGTTCGCCCAAGTGCACCACTTGGGCGCGGTGGCGCTCGGTGATGTCCGTTACCTGGATGCTGCCGATGATGTAGCCGCCCAAATTTTGCGGGCAATTGCGACGGGTGACCGCCTGGATTTAAACGCCAACGACGCTCCGGGGGTCTACGAATTGCCTGCAGCCACCGATGCCGGTGAACCGTACGTTGTCGCCCACCGTGATGATTTGGTGCGGGCAACGGTTGCACTGGCTGATGAATGTGCGGTTGATATTCCGGCTGTTCGCACTCAGTTACCAGCCTTTCCGGACACGGAAGGAATGTCTGCTGGCGATTATTTGGCGCACCTCGCGTGGTCGGGGCTAGCAGCAGGATGTCCGTGGACGATCAAGCAGCGGTCCCCGCCGACTACCAGGAGCGCCTGCAGCACGAGCTAGCGGTCATTGGCTCGATGGGATTTGACGACTACTTTCTAATTGTCGGAGACATCGTGCAGGAGGCTCACCGGCGGGGTATCCTCACCGGACCGGGCCGTGGCTCTGCGGCCGGCTCCCTAGTGGCCTTTGCCCTCGGTATTACACGGTGGACCCGTTGCAGTACCAGCTACTCTTTGAACGGTTCTTGAACCCGAATCGTGGGCAGATGCCCGATATTGACCTGGACATCCAGGATGATCGCCGCGACGAGATGATTGACTACGTTCGCGAACGCTACGGTACCGATCACTTCGCCCAGATTATGGCATTAGGTACGTTAGGGCCTAAGCAGGCCATTCGCGATGTTGGGCGCGTACTGGGACGACCGCAACATGAGGTAGACGCGATTGCTGGCGCCGTTCCAAGTGGTGAGGAAACAATCGCGGACGCCTTGGCCGCGTCACGGCCATTAGCGAATATGCGGTCGGATAGCGGTGACGTTAACAGGGTGTTGACCCTTGCGGGGCGGCTGACGGGCATCCCACGCAATGTCACTACCCATGCGGCGGGCGTGGTGCTGTCCCGACCGCCGCTGGTGGACACGATTGCGGTGCAGACTATGCCGACCGGAGATGGTGAGCAAACTCAGGGGACCAAAGAAGTGGTTGAACGTCTCGGCCTGCTGAAAATTGATCTACTAGGTTTGCGAACTCTAGGTTTACTCGCCCAAATTTTGTTTTATGTCCGGCGGCAAGTGGGGGACGACTTTGACCCCGAGAACATACCGTTGGATGATGCTGATACCATCAAGTTGTTCCAAGATGGTGATACGCTGGGCGTCTTCCAGTTTGAAAGTGCGCCCATGCAACGGGTGTTGCGCCAAGTTCGTCCCCGTGGTTTTGAGGATGTCGTTGCAACCACCGCGTTGTATCGTCCTGGACCGATGGAATACATTGGCGACTTTGCGGCACGGATGCACGGTGATCAGGAAGTGACCTACGTGACGCCGTTGCTAGCCCCCATCCTGGATTCGACCTATGGCATCATTGTCTATCAGGAACAGGTGATGCAGGTTGCCAGCGCAATTGGTGGCTTTGACATGGCCGCTGCCGATGATTTACGGCGCGCGATGAGCAAGAAGAATAAGGCCAAAATCGACGCCGGCCGAACACAATTTATCGCGGGGGCGCAAGAGCGTGGCCTGAGCGCTGCCGATGCCGAGTCGGTTTACGCCGATATTGAACGATTTGCTGGGTACGGATTCAACCGTAGCCACGCGGTCGCCTACGGAAAGCTCGCCTTTTGGTTGGCTTACCTTAAGGTACATTTTCCTGCAGCGTTTTATGCGGCCCAGTGTAACCGTAATTTGGGGAATACGACCAAGCTACGGTCGCTGATTGGGGCGGCCCGCGCGGCGCAGGTTCCGGTACTGGCTCCCGACGTCAACTGGTCGGGCCGTGGATTTCGCCTCAATAAGAAGGGGGCAATCCGTGTCGGGCTGGCGAACGTTAAGGGCTTACGGCGCGACTTTGTCTCCGCACTGGTGGACGAGCGCTCCGCCAACGGGCAGTTCCAGTCGTATGCGGACCTGCTACTGCGACTGGCACCGCAGTGGCGTGATGCAAAGGTGCTGGGGCCGCTCATTCAGGTTGGTGCGCTGGACCAGTTGGTGACTAACCGGGCCGTAGCGTTGGCGCAGCTGGAGAGTGTCCTGACGGCGGTAGATTTAGCCGCGGGGGACGCGGATCTGTTGCGCAACCTGTGGCCAAAGCAGGCGGACGTTCACGCTAGTTCTCAAGCCGAAGATGATGCGATGGCGGCCACGGTTCTGGGCTACTACCTGAATGGTCACCCGACTGAGCAGTACACGGATGTCGCGGACGGCAACCACGCGGTGCGGCTTGATGGCGTGGGTATCGGCAAGAACGTGGCTACGGTCATACTCGTGACGGCGGTGCGGCAAATTAAAACTAAGCAGGGCATGACAATGGCCTTCCTGACCGTCGAGGACGGGACGGGGACAGCGGACGTGACGCTATTCCCCCGAACTTACCAGCAGGTGCAGCCCGTGACGGTTAATGCCGTATACTTACTGCGGGGCAAAGGCGAACGGCGTGAGCACGACGACAGCACGGCAATTATCGCCAATTCGCTCACACCAATTGATGTGGCTCGGGCCGAATTACCCAAAGTTGTCTTCCTCAATTTAGGGAGTCAGCCCGATGTTGCGCTCCGCTCCGAGGTGGCGGAAATCTTGGCAACGCACCGCGGACGTAGTCCAGTGGTGCTGGTTGCCGACGGCCATCGCCTGCCAACCAAACGGCCGCAATCGTTGGCAGTGACAGATCAGGTGCTAGACCAATTACGCACGGTCCTGGGCCCCGACGCGGTGGTGACCAGGCCATTACGACAAAAGTAAGATTCTGTTGAGAAATCTGCATGTTGCTGGCGACTTTATTTCTGAAAAGTGGTAGACTGATTTTGTTTGGGGTTGAGGTATTCGACCCACAGAAATTCACGTGAGGTGGAAAGATGAAACGCATTGGTATTATGACCAGCGGTGGGGATGCTCCGGGCATGAACGCCGCGGTGCGTGCCGTGACGCGTAAGGCTGAACACGAAGGCCTGGAAGCGTACGGTATCAACTACGGTTTCGCCGGCTTGCTTGCTGGTGATATCTTCCGGATCGATTCACGCACGGCTGATGACATTATCAACCGTGGTGGGACTATCCTGTACTCTGCTCGTTTCCCTGAATTCGCTGAAGAACCAGTTCAGTTGAAGGGTGTGGAGCAGCTCAAGAAGTTCGGTATTGACGCGATTGTCGTTATCGGTGGCGACGGCTCCTATCACGGTGCACTGCGCCTGAACGAGCATGGCTTTAACGCCATGGGCCTGCCGGGGACTATCGACAACGATATTCCTTACACGGACTTCACCATCGGCTTTGACTCTGCTTTGAACACTGCCGTGCACGCAATGGATAACCTGCGCGACACCGCCGCAAGCCACGAACGTACCTTCGTCGTGGAAGTGATGGGCCGTAACGCTGGTGACATCGCGATGTGGGCTGCAGTGGCTAGCGCTGCGGAAGACGTCATTATTCCTGAAAAGGATTTTGATGTCGCTGAGGTAGCGGCAAAGCTGAAGAGTAGCCGCGCCCGTGGCCAAAAGCACGCAATTATCGTGTTGGCTGAAGGCGTAATGACTGCCGCTGAGTTTGCCGATAAGCTCAAGCCGTTCGGTGACTTCCAGCTTCGCGCCACCACTATTGGCCACGTGCAGCGTGGTGGTGTGCCGACCGCCTTTGACCGCGTATTGGCCTCCCGCATGGGTAGCTACGCCGTTGAACTCCTGATGGAGGGTAAGGGTGGTTTGGCCATCGGTATCCAGAACAACAAACTGGTTACCCACAACATGCTCGACCTGTTTGACTCAAAGCACGAGCCCGAAATGGACGTTTACAAGGTTGCAAAAGAGCTCGCATTTTAGTTAACTTAATTCTGGTAACACTGTTTAAAAACATTTTGCAAAAGAAGGAGATTTTTCATTTATGAAAAAGACCAAGATCGTCAGCACGCTTGGACCTGCTAGTAACACGACCGACATCATTGTTAAGTTGATCGAAGCTGGTGCCAACGTTTTCCGTTTCAACTTCTCTCATGGTGACCACGAGGAACACTTGGCCCGTATGACCATGGTTCACGAAGCGAGAAGATTACTGGCAAGACTGTTGGTATCATGCTTGATACTAAGGGTGCCGAAATCCGTACGACCGTTCAGAGCACGCCTAATGGCAAGATCGAATTCCACACCGGTGATGTGGTACGTATCTCCATGGACGACTCCCTGGAAGGTACTCAGGACAAGGTTGCTGTTACTTACCCTGGCCTGTACGATGACACCCACGTTGGTGGTCACGTGCTCTTTGACGATGGTTTGATCGACGTTCTGATTACCGAAAAGGATGACGAACACCGCGAATTGGTTACCAAGGTCCAGAACGATGGTGTCTTGGGTGGCCGTAAGGGTGTTAACGCCCCTGGTGTTTCCATCAACCTGCCTGGTATCACTGAAAAGGATGCTAGTGACATCCGCTTTGGTTTGGACAACGGTATCAACTTCATTGCTGCTTCCTTCGTTCGTAAGCCACAGGATGTTTTGGACATCCGTGAACTGCTCGAAGAAAAGCACCAGGAACAGGTTCAAATCTTCCCTAAGATTGAATCCCAGGAAGGTATCAACAACATTGATGACATCCTGAAGGTTTCTGATGGTCTGATGGTTGCCCGTGGTGACATGGGTGTCGAAATTCCATTCGAACACGTGCCATTAGTTCAGAAGTCCCTGATTAAGAAGTGCAACGCCCTGGGCAAGCCAGTTATCACTGCTACCCAGATGCTGGACTCCATGCAGGAAAACCCTCGTCCTACTCGTGCCGAAGTTAACGACGTTGCTAACGCCGTATTCGACGGTACCGACGCAACGATGCTTTCCGGTGAATCCGCAAACGGTGACTACCCTGTAGAATCCGTTGCCGCAATGGCTCGCATCGACGAATACACTGAAAAGGCCATGACTGACCAGGATGCTTACGCTTTGAAGCAGTACTCCAACCAGTCCGTGACTGAGTCAGTTGGTCAGGCTGTGGCACACACGCGCGCAACCTGGGTGTTAAGACCATCGTTGCTGCCACTAACTCTGGTTACACTGCCCGTATGATCAGCAAGTACCGTCCGAAGGCTGACATCTTGGCACTGACTTTCAGTGAAAAGACTCAGCGCGGTTTGATGATCAACTGGGGTGTTGTCCCAGAAATCATCGAAAAGCCATCTTCAACTGATGACATGTTCGATGTTGCCACTAAGAAGGCTCAGGAATTGGGCTTTGCTGAAGAAGGCGACTTGATTCTGATTACTGCCGGTGTTCCAGTTGGTGAAACTGGTACGACCAACGTTATGAAGGTTCAGCTGATCGGCTCCAAGTTGACTCAGGGTTCCGGTGTTGGCGACCAGACTACTGTTGGTAAGGCCGTTGTTGCTACTACTGCAAGCGAAGCTGTTGCTAAGATGCAGAAGGGTGACATCCTGGTTACCAAGACGACCGACAAGGACTACCTGCCAGCCATCGAAAAGGCTGCTGCAGTGGTTGTTGAAGCCGGTGGTTTGACTAGCCATGCTGCCGTTGTGGGTATCGCTATGGGTATCCCAGTGGTTGTTGGCGCTGAAGACGCAACGACTGTCATCAATGATGGCCAGGTCGTAACCGTTGATTCTCGTCGTGGTATCGTCTACAAGGGTGCTACGAACGCCATCTAATGGTGCGTCAATCTAACTAATTGCTTTCAAACTCGAGGGGTGCGACACACTTTGGTGTGTTGCGCCCCTTTGGGTTACATATACTGCCGGGCATGGTCAAGGGCCAGCCAGGGTGGTAAACTAACTATTAAGAATGCCTTACGCTACACTAGCAATAGGCGTGTTGCGCAAAAAAAGGGTGGCCGCTAGCCCTGGCCAAATAAGGAGAAAACGATGGATTTTAATGGACAGACCGTCACTGGTAAGGTGACTGATAGTAACGAGGATTACGTGTACGTTCAGTACGCTGGCACCACGATGGCGGTGCAACGGAGTGAGTTTGATGAGATGCCGGCTTTAGGGAGCAGCGTCACCGGCTTTGCTACGAGAATGAGCACCGTGAGCCGCGAATGACGACGAAACAGCTGGCTATTAGTGAGTCGCAGTACGCCTTCTGCCCAGTGGTGCAGGTGCGCCGCGATTTGGGCGTCTTCGTGGACGTGGGCTTGCCGGATAAAGACGTGGTGGTGAGTCTCGACGATCTGCCACTTGAGAACCGCTTGTGGCCGTCCCGTGGCGACCGCCTGATGATTCGGCTTGAATTGGACAACAAGCACCGCATGTGGGGCAAAGTAGCTGCGCCGGACTTCTTCCCGCAATTAGCGCACATTGCTCATGATGACATGAAGAACAAAGATGTGACAGCAACGGTTTACCGCCTGAAGCTGGCGGGGACATTGGTGTTCACTGATGACCACTACTTGGGCTTTATCCACCCGAGTGAACGTGATGCTGAACCCCGTTTGGGTCAGGTCGTGCACGCGCGGGTGATTGGTATTCGTCAGGATGGTGGTTTGAACCTATCGCTGCACCCGCGCGCCTACGAGGCGATTGACGACGACGCCGCAATGTTGCTCGCAGTGATGCAACATAGTCACGATGGGCGACTAAACCTGACGGACAAGAGCGACCCGGCTTTGATTCGCCAGCACCTCGATATTAGCAAAGGTGCCTTCAAGCGTGCGTTGGGCCACCTGCTCAAGGCGCGGTTAGTGCGTGAAATGGACGGCTACGTTGAGTTGTTACCGCAGGACAAGGCCCCTGACGCGGAGTAATAGCTATGGATGACTTAATTACTGATTTTTTTGCATTACCTCGAAGTTGAACGTGGCTTAGCGGCAAATACGCGGATTAGCTATGGTAACGATTTACACCGTTATTCGTCCTGGCTCAAACAACAGCAAATTGATACGGTGCCCGAGGAACGGATCGTAGTGGTGGAGTTTCTGACCTCTGAGTCCGAATCGTTGGCCGCAACCAGCATGGCGCGGGAGCAGTCGGCTCTGCGCAAGTTTTACCGCTTTTTGGGACGCCAGGGTGTTGTGAGCAACGACCCCATGGACCTGATCGACGCGCCTAAGCCGGGGCGGCATTTGCCCACTGTGCTCAGTATGGACGAGATTGACCAACTGATGGCGGCCCCGAACGTGGATAAACCACTCGGCTTGCGGGACCGCGCCATCTTTGAAATAATGTACGCTACCGGGATGCGGGTATCCGAGGTCATTAATCTTAGCCTCAACCAGCTGCACCTCGACATGAACTTGATTCAGGTGATTGGTAAAGGGGATAAGGAACGCCTGGTGCCGGTTAGTGGCCAAGCAGTGTCGTGGTTGCGACGGTACCTGGATGATTCGCGTCCACGATTGTTGCGACGGTCCGACCCCCGCGTAGTTTTTCTGAACTTCCACGGGCAGCAGCTGACCCGTCAAGGCATATGGAAAAACCTCAAGAGCTACATCGTCGATTTGGGGATCGATAAGGATGTGACCCCGCACACGCTGCGGCATAGTTTTGCGACCAATTTGCTTGCCAACGGGGCGGACTTGCGGGTAGTTCAAGAGATATTAGGTCACGCCGATATTAGTACCACGCAGTTATACACGCACTTATCGAACGGGCGCCTCGCGGAAGTTTATCACGCGACGCACCCACGCGGTTAGTGGTTGGATGACAGTAAGGTTTAGGTGAAATCATGTTAGTAAAGTATAAACGCGACTACCAAAAAAAATTGCGATGGGTTTCTTGTCGTTTGAGCCCGATTTGAAGGTGTTGAGTAACCTTCAATCTGAGTTGAAACTGTTTGCTGAGGATGCAGGGCACCAGTTGTACCTGTATAAGGACGCGGACAACGACTTTTCTGGTGTAGTGGGTATTGAGGATGGCGATGGCTACGTGCTGGTTCGTCACCTCCAATTGGCTCCCGCACTGCGCAATCAGGAAACCATCAATACGGTGCTTGATGAGTTAGCGTCCATTGTCGGCGCACGGCGAATTATGGGTTCATTGGAGACCACGCCGCTGATCATGCGTTGGGAGGAGCACAGAAGGGAACCATAGCGCATGGCGTTAACAATCGTACTGAAAGACTTTGCGGGGCCACTAGATTTGTTGTGGCACCTCATTAAGCAAGAAAAACTGGATATTTACGACATCCCAATTGCCCAAATTACCGGCCAATATTTAGAGTACCTGCAGGCAATGCAGGATAACGCACTTGATGTGGCTGGTGATTACTTTGTGATGGCTGCTAGTTTGATGGCCCTGAAGAGCCGGATGCTGCTGCCCGAACCGGAACCTGAGCCTGGCACTGAGGAACTGGTTGAAGATCCTCGCGCTGAGTTGGTCGAACAGCTCCTTAATTACCAAGTATTTCAGGAAGCTGCTGGCCAGTTGCGTGACCTCGAGGTTGAGCGGAGTGCTTCCTTTGCGAAGCCCGCTTCGTTGCCACCGGCCGAGGTTACGGCTCCACTTGCCCCGGGAGCCGTGAAGCTGATTGACTTCCAAAGGGCGGTGGCGGACGTTGTGCATCGCGTTCAGCAGCAGGAAACGGCGGTGCGGCACATTGAGCTGAGGCCAGTGCTTCCATTGAGGACACCATCGCCGCAATGCTCGGTCAGTTACAACGGTTAGGTGACTGTGACTTTACGAATCTAGTTGATGGCCGGACGGTGGCCGCGGTCATTACGAGCTTTTTGGCGTTGCTTGAAATGATGAAAACGGACACGGTTGTTTGTACGCAGGCAGGCCCCACTGAACCGATTCACGTTTACTTAAAGGAGGTGGCATAGCTTGCTGGGAACAATTGAAGCAGTATTATACGCCGCTGGTGAGGACGGCGTGGACTTACATACTCTCGCGGAAATTTTGGGTGTAAGTGTGGCCGCCACCCGGCAGCAGGTCGCCACGTTGGCAGACCAGATGGCAACGGACGACCAACGCGGATTATTTATCCAGCAGTCGGGCGAACGCTTCTACATGCTCACCAAGCCCGCAGCCGCGCCGGCACTTAAAAAAATACTTCCAGGGTCCACCCGCGACGGGGCTATCCAAAGCGGCGTTGGAATCCCTGGCTATTATCGCGTACCAACAACCGGTCACGCGCATCGATATTGATGAGGTGCGGGGGGTACAAAGTTCCGGCTCGCTACAGACCCTAGTGACCCGACAGCTGGTGGCCGAAGCCGGCCGCAAGGATGCTCCTGGACGACCCATCATGTACCGCACGACGGAGGTTTTCTTGGACTACTTTGGTCTGGGTAGCTTGGATGACTTACCGCCGCTACCCACCAGCGGGACTCCGGATCCGGAGACGCTTGACCTGTTTGGCCGGGCTGACATTGACGATGAGGGTGTCGGCGACGCACTAGATACAGAACCGACACCACTGACTACGGAACCAACGGAGGATGAATAGATGGCTGAACGACTTCAAAAAGTAATTGCTCATGCGGGGGTGGCGTCACGTCGCCACGCCGAGGAACTGATTAGTGCGGGGCAGGTTACGGTGAACGGGTCCGTAGTCACGACACTTGGTACTCAGGTTGAGCCTGGCGACCAGGTGGCAGTGAATGGCGTGCCTTTGACCAAGGAGAAACTACAATACTTCTTGCTGTATAAGCCTCGCGGTGTGATTACTGCCGTCACGGATAATAAGAACCGCAAAGTGGTCACGGATTTCTTCGAGGATGTGCGTGAACGCGTGTACCCGGTGGGCCGGTTGGATTACGACACGTCCGGTGCCTTGATTATGACCAACGACGGTGAGTTTGCTAACATGATGATGCATCCGCGGTACCACATCGATAAGCGGTACGTGGCTAAGGTGGAAGGAATTCCCACTAACTTGCAATTACAGCCCTTACGTGAGGGTGTCCGGGTCGACGGACGCAAGTTGGCGCCAGCAAAGGTTAAAGTGCTTTCCCGCGATAATGGCGGCAAGCGCACCGCGATTGTGGAGCTGACTATTCATCAAGGACTGAACCACCAAGTCAAGAAGATGTTCAAGCAGGTCGGGTTCCCGGTGATTAAGTTGGCTCGTGAAGCGTTTGGTCCCTTGACGCTCGACGGTATGTCGGCGGGTGATTACCGGAAGCTCACCCATCAAGAGGTGGCTCGGCTCAAAGAAATGGCCGAATAGGCTTGCATTTGTGGGCAATCGTGTTACTATAAATAAGTAATTAAATAAACTGGTTCGTCTTCAGGGCAGGGTGTAATTCCCGACCGGCGGTGATAGCCCGCTACTCGTCACGTTTGTGGCGACCGACTTGGTGAGATTCCAGGGCCGATAGTATAGTCTAGATGGAAGAAGATGGGACTCTTTTTGCTGTCCTGACAAAAAGACCCGTCATCCTCGTGGTGACGGTTTTTTTATTGGTCAGGATGGGTGGTCTCTCCGGGACGAACCGCCTGGAGGTAATTGTTTTGACTAATGTTGCAAGTACGCGTGTACACCGTATGGCTGGTATTGCCATATTGGCGGCGTTTGGGTTCGTATTGATGAACTTTGAGGTGCCGATCATACCCGCGTTTCCGTTTTTAAAGCTCGATGGTAGTGACGTACCGGTTCTAATCGGCACGCTATTATACGGGCCGGTAGGTGGTGTCGGGGTGGCGTTTTTACGTAGTCTGGTCCACTTTGTGATTACCGGTGGGGGTGCGGTGAACTTGGTGGGTGACTTTGCCGCTTTTCTGGCCAGTTGCTCGCTCGCACTGCCGGTGGGACTGGCCGTTAAAAAGCAGTTTAGCTGGCGCCGGCTCTTGGCTGGTTTGGGTGTCGGGGTGATCATGCTGACCATCGTGATGTCCGTGGTCAATTACTTCGTGTTGATTCCGGTTTACATGGCGGTGCTCAACTTCAAACTCGGTGTCAGTTTGGCACAGTACGTTGTCGCGGGCGTAGTACCGTTTAACCTAATTAAGGGGGTACTACTCGCGGTGCTGACTGCGATTATTGCCCGTGCTCTGGGCGGTTGGATTCAGCATAACCGTCAAAACGGGACCAAACAAGGTAATTAGCAGGTTCTAAAATCTTAATACTAAGCTTAGGGACGGCCATGGCCGCCCCTTTTTTTGCGGTTGCAAGTGTTGCAGGTGCATCCCGCTGTACTCTGTGAAGCAAAGCAACATTTACGTTATACTGGTTGCATACGTGAGGAGGACAAGGCAATGCTAGCGGATTATCTCATCCAGTTTTTTTTGGGCCAGAACCGCGACGGCCGCTGTCGGTGCTGGGGTTACTGACGGGAAAGAAAACCATCTCGACGCTGTATGCGGCGTTGCAAACCGAACAGTTGCAGTGGCTAGCGTTGATGCCGCAACTACGGCGCGATGACTTTTTGACGTCTGTGGCCCAAATGCGCCGGCATGGTTGGCTTGAGCTGGTTGACAAAGATGTTAGGCTGACTGCGGCTGGTACTAGGCAGCGAGAACTGGTGAGCACCACGCATCCGTTACCCCGTCATTACGATTTTCGGCTCAATCCGAGCGGCCTGAGCACCCGATTATTTTTAGCGGTCCAAGTGATCTCGGAGGCCACCTTTGCGAATAATACATACGTCCCCGTGGTTGCGGATTGGTCCGTTCAGCACTGGGTGAAGTCGTGGTATCGTCACCATGGTCGCGACCATCAGGCGGTGGTGCAAGACCTGATTACAGCCTTTAATTTTTTTGCCATCCGACACGGCCGATTTTCTAGCGGCCCGGTTGGTGGGGCACGGCTATGCCGGTTCGGTGGACCTGGTGGCTGACGAGTGGGGATGGCAGTTATTGGATGCTATGGGTAGCCTTGCGCACGTAATCGGCGACCATGAGTCCGCCATGACGGCGTTGTTTCAACTTTGGGGTGGTCCCGTGAATCCATTGCCCGCACTTGGTCAAAAGAGTTTAGAATTAGTGAATCAAGGCATGAGCGTTGCAGAAATCGCGCAGCGGATGCGACGTAAAGAGAGCACCGTTAACGAACACATACAAGCCGCTGCTATTTGGGGTATGCCCGTTAATCTGCGCGTGTTGTTACCCACGGGTATGCACGGTGCGCTGGTTGCGGCCTGGGACGCGGGTCTACGCGATTACCGGGACATCCAGGCGCGGGTTCCGGACGCCTCATTTTTGCAAGTGCGATTGGTGCAAGTGGAATGCATTAGGAAGGAACAGGCACATGGGGATTGAACAGGCTGATATTGAGACGGCGCTACACAATTTAGGCTTTGACGATTTTCGTCCCGGACAGCGGGAGATTATTAGTGCCGTGGTCGCGGGGCACAATATGCTGGGGGTTCTGCCGACGGGTAGCGGAAAAACTTTGTGCTACCAACTACCGGGCAGACTGTTAGGCGGTTTAACGGTCGTTGTTGAACCGTTGCTGGCGTTGATGCGCGATCAGGTTGCGCGGCTACAAGCGGCAGGTGAACGGCGCGTGGTCGCGTTGAACTCCAGCCTGGACCCGCATGATTTTAACGAGGTGCTCCGCGACCTAGACCGGTGCCGTTTTCTATTTATCGCACCCGAAATGCTACAGCGGCCGGAGATACAGCGACGTCTACAGGCACTTGCCATCAGCTTGTTTGTGGTGGATGAGGCGCACTGTATTTCGCAGTGGGGCCCAGACTTTCGACCTGCCTATTTACGTCTAGGCGCCGTCATCGACCGGGTGCAGCCGGCTTCCGTACTGGCATTGACGGCCACCGCCCCGCGCCAGGTACAGGAGGATATCGTTCAGCAATTACATATGCCCAGCGCGCGGACTTATATCGGCTCCGTTAACCGCCCCAACCTCTTTTTAGGGGTGGAGCAGGTACTGAACCCGCAAGCAAAGTTTGCCCGCCTCGTTGAGCTCCTAGATAGTGTCTCCGGGCCGACTTTGGTTTATTGCGGTACAAAGTTGCAGGCAGAGGAGGTCGCTGGTCGCATCACCACCGCTACGGGTCGGGCGGCAGCGTTCTATCATGCCGGTCTGGACGCCCACAGCCGGACGCTCCGCGAGCGCCAATTCATTGAGGGGGATTTAGACGTACTTTGCGCCACCAGCGCCTTTGGGATGGGTGTTGATAAACCGGACGTACGGCTCGTCGTACACCTCTTTGTGCCGGAGTCATTAGAAGATTACTCACAGGCGATTGGTCGCGCCGGTCGGGATGGGCAACGGAGTGTCACCGTACTCCTATTAACCCCTAAGGATTTGGCGACGGCTCGCCAACACGCTGAGGCTATGCCGGAACGCGAAACAATCGAGAGTGTTTATGCCCAACCGCAGGCGTTCGTGGGGATGGATGACAACCAGGTACAACTTATTCTGGCATACCAGCACCTCGGCTTTGCGGCTGAGCAGGTTTGGCAACAATTGCGGGATCGGCAGACCGAAAGCGTGGCCGGGTTTAGCGCGATGGTTGCATTCATTGATGACCAACGGTGTCACCGATCCGTGTGGCTCCGGCATTTTGACAGCCCCGGTGTCGAGCACGATGCGATGTGGTGTTGTGGCCCGGTCACGGCGCAAGTGGTCGCAGCAATGGATAGCCACGGTTCACCCGCAATGAACACAAGCCGACAAATTACCAATTGGCGTGCAGTATTTCGGCACATTTTTAACGTTGACGGCCAGGTGGGCGAATAAACTGTGTTAAAATGACTATAACAGTGATAAAAAGAGGAGGCGGTGACCGTGGCCCAGACCCCAAAGGATGAGCACGATAACCAGCAAAACCAACCCCAAGAACCTTGGAACACCAAATTTGACGACGATTTAGACGATGACGGTAACTACTCGCGCGTAAAAAAAACGCCGGCGCAGTCACGGCAATTCAGTTCTAACGTGGTCAATTACCGTTGGTTTAATTGTAATTCTATTGGTACCCATCATCTGGCTAGCGTGGATAAACGCATGCAGAACTCGGCTGATACTCAGGAATCTAGTAGTGTGGCCGTGTCGTCCAGTGCTAAGGCAAAGCGTAGTAGTTCCGCCAAAGCCGCGAGCGAGGCTAAGGCCAGCAGTAAGGCTGCGTCAAAGAGTAGCAGTGCTAAGAAGGCCAGTGTTGCTAAGGCAAGCAGTAAATCGGCGGCAAAGGGTTCGTCAACTAGTGCATCGGCTAGCGAGTCGAGTACCGCTGAAAGCAGTAGTAGTAGTGCCGAATCAAGCAGTGCTAGCAGTGCGGCCGGTACTTACACGGTTCAATCTGGCGATAACCTTTACCGGATCGCGGTTAATCACGGGATGAGCTTATCCGAAATTCAGGAGTTGAACGGGATGGGCTCGAGCACCAGCGTCACGCCGGGGCAAACACTGAAGGTAAAGTAGCCCGTAGTTGTAAGTTCACAAAGAGGCTCAGTTGGGCCGTGGCAATGATGCCTCGGCCCATTTATATGGCTAAATCAGTTGAAGGAGAATCAGGATATACATGCAGATTGCGATTGACGGCCCGGCCAGTGCGGGTAAGAGTACCATTGCGAAGTTAGTGGCCACTAAGTTGGGGTACGTGTACTGTGACACGGGGGCAATGTACCGAACGGTGACATTGATGGCTTTACGTGCGGGAATTGATGTTCACGATGCTGATGCGATTACGGCGCGGTTGCCGGAATTACGCATTGATTTCCGTCCCACTGCTGATGGGCAACAAGTTCTGATGAACGGTGACGACGTTTCTTTGGCCATCCGGCAGGAAGATGTCACCAATAATGCGAGTGCGGTGTCCGCTATTCCCGCAGTCCGGGCAGACCTCACGCAACGGCAACGCGACATTGCCGCCGCAGGAAACATCGTGATGGACGGCCGGGACATTGGGACAACCGTGCTACCGGACGCGGAACTGAAGGTGTTCATGGTCGCCAGTGTAGAGGAGCGGGCCCGGCGTCGTTTCTTGGACAACCAAGCCAAGGGCATTGACGTGCCCGTAGAGGTCCTTGAGCAGGAAATAGCCGCGCGTGACCATAAAGATTCAACGCGAGCAACGTCCCCGTTGAAGCAGGCGGACGATGCTGTGCGCATTGACACCACCCATATGTCGATTGATGAAGTGGTGACCGAGATTTTGCTCCTACACGATGACCGCGAGCAGACTGCAGCCACTAAATAACTAGGTTGTACAAGTTTAAAAACGCGAATTGAAAAACTATGATTGAAAAGTTGGCAAAAGTGCCGCGTATCATGTATACTGGCATTTGATGATAGTCGTTAAGGAGGATTTTTTTTGGCATGAGTGAAAACAGCGTAAACCCAGAAACCATGGCGGACGCCCTGAACAGCGTTCAAACGGTCAATGTTGGTGATACCGTTAAGGGTGAAGTCCTGGCAATTGAGGACAAGCAACTAACGGTCGGCATCCAAGGTACCGGCGTGGAAGGGGTTGTGCCACTTAAAGAATTAAGTACCCAGCCAATCGAAGATATCCACGAAGTTGCCCAGGTTGGCGACGTGATGGATCTGGTTATTATTAGCAAGATTGGTAAGGACAAGGAAAACGGGCAGTTCCTGCTTTCCAAGCGTCGCCTCGAATCAAAGAAGGTTTGGGACGAACTGAAGGCGAAGTCTGACGCAGGTGAAAACATTACCGCCCCTGTTACTTCTGTAGTAAAGGGTGGTCTGGTTGTTAACGCCGGTGTCCGTGGCTTTGTGCCAGCATCGATGGTCGCTGATCACTTTGTCGAAGACTCAAGCAGTACCAAGGTCAGGAACTCGAATTCAAGATTATTGAAATCGAACCCCTGGACAACCGTTTGATTTTGTCACACCGTGCCGTACTTGAAGCACAGAAGGCCGAAGCTCGTGAAGAAATCTTCGCTAAGATTCAGCCTGGTGATGTCCTCGACGGTAAGGTTGCTCGTCTGACGAACTTTGGTGCCTTCGTTGACTTGGGTGGTGTTGATGGTCTGGTGCACGTTTCCCAGATTTCTTTTGACCACGTTGACAAGCCAAGTGATGTTCTGAAGGTCGGCCAGGACGTTAAGGTTAAGGTGCTGAACCTGGACCCAGAACGTAACCGTATCAGCTTGTCCATCAAGGACACGCTGCCAGAACCTTGGGATGGTATCGAAGACAAGGCTCCAGTCGATGCAGTCCTGACTGGTACTGTTCGTCGCCTGACTAACTTTGGTGCATTTGTTGAAGTGCTGCCTGGTGTTGAGGGTCTGGTACACATTTCCCAGATTTCCCACGAACACATTGGTACTCCAGCTGACGTGCTGAAGGAAGGCCAAGAAGTGCAGGTCAAGGTTCTGTCTGTTGACCCATCAGCACACCGTCTTGGTTTGTCCATCAAGGCCCTGACTGAAGCCCCAGAGGGTGCTGCTGAAGAAGACAACAGCAACAACAGTCGTCCTCGTCGTAGCAACAACAATGGTGGCAACAACCGTGGTCGTCGTAACGGCGGTAACGGTGGTCGTACTAGCATTCCTGCTGAATACCAGCAGGACGACTCTGGCTTCTCTTTGGGTGACATCTTGGGTGATGCCCTTAAGGATGCTGGTCAGGACGACAAGTAATTCCTTTCAACAAATTAGTTACTGGAAAACGTTGGGCCAACGGCTCAGCGTTTTTTGATAGGAGGGCAACATGACTATTCCCACATTAGCAATTGTTGGGCGCCCCAACGTGGGTAAATCAACGATTTTTAATCGCATCGTGGGTACCAGGCAGGCCATTGTTGAGGATACCCCTGGTGTTACGCGGGACCGTCTGTATGGGCGTGCCACGTGGCTCACACGTGAATTTGCCGTTATCGATACCGGTGGTATTGATATGGGCGATGAGCCCTTGGTTCAACAAATCACCCAGCAGGCCGAAATTGCGATTGATGAAGCGGACGTGATTCTGTTCTTGGTGAACGTCGAGAATGGTGTGACTGATGCCGACGAACGGGTCGCACAGATTCTTTATCGTGCCGACAAGCCGGTGATTCTAGCGGTTAATAAGGTCGACAACCCCGAACGGCGCAACGACGTCTTTGACTATTACAGTCTCGGCTTTGGCGAACCACTGCCGCTGTCTGGTACGCACGGGTTGGGCTTGGGGGACGTCTTGGACGCCGTCCTGGCTGCTTTCCCTGATGACCAGGCGGATGCCGAGGATGATAGCGTTAAGTTTTCCCTGATTGGGCGGCCCAACGTGGGCAAGTCCTCACTGGTGAACGCCATTTTGGGCGAAAACCGCGTGATTGTGTCCAACATTGAGGGGACCACCCGTGACGCCATCGATACCCACTTTGAGGCACTCGGGACCGAATTTACCATGATTGACACTGCCGGTTTGCGTAAGCGTGGCAAGGTGTACGAAAACACCGAGAAGTACGCCGTGTTGCGCGCCATGCGTGCCATTGATCGGTCAGACGTGGTTCTGATGGTGCTCAACGCCGAGGAGGGCATCCGCGAGCAGGATAAACGTGTGGCGGGCTACGCGCACGAGGCCGGTCGTGGGATTGTCATTGTGGTCAACAAGTGGGACACCTTGGACAAGGATATGCACACGATGCAGGACTTTGAGAACCACGTCCGCGACCAGTTCCAATATTTGGATTATGCGCCCATTGTGTTCGTATCGGCGAAGACTAAACAACGCCTAGACCAATTACCACGGTTAATCATGCAGGTGGCTGAAAATCAGTCCCGCCGCATTCAAAGTAGCGTGCTGAATGACGTCATTAATGAGGCCATTACGGTCACGCCCACGCCAACCATTAACGGCAAGCGGTTGCGTATTTACTACATGACGCAGGTTTCCATCAAGCCACCAACGTTTATCGTGTTTGTAAATGACGTAGAATTACTACATTTTTCCTATCAGCGGTTTATCATTAACCGGTTAAGGGAAACGTTTGATTTCGAAGGTACACCAATTCATTTAATTGCACGGAGGCGTCAATAACAGTTGGTTGACGGGAACTTACGCCTTATTGTGAATAATTTTATGACTAGGATGTTAAATATAACAATTTTTAGCTAAAAACGCGAAAACGCTTGGCAGAACGCCTTTTCCATGCTATATTTACGTGTGAAATAGTGTTGCTTAGGTGCTCATTATTTCCTCATTCTTAAACCACTAATACGGTGGATTTTGTAGTTAGAATAACTAACTGCATCACGGAGGTGAAATACACATGGCAAACAAAGCAGAACTTATCGACAGCGTTGCATCCGCAACTGGCTTGACTAAGAAGGACGCTACGGCCGCTGTTGACGCAGTGTTCGGTTCTATCCAGGATAGTCTGGCTAAGGGCGACAAGGTCCAGTTGATCGGTTTCGGTAACTTTGAGGTCCGCGCACGTGCTGCCCGTAAGGGTCGCAACCCGCAGACTGGCGCTGAAATCCAGATCCCTGCATCCAAGGTACCAGCATTCAAGCCTGGTAAGGCCTTGAAGGACGCCGTTAAGTAATTAACGGAGATGCAATAGTACTTAGAGAGGCTGAGCCCAAAGCGATTTGGGCTCGGCTTTTCTTTTGGAGAGAGCGGAGCAGGCCGTTTAGAAAGCAGAGTATAAGTTACTATCGCCGAAAGGCCCGCACTTGGCCTTTTGGTGATAGTAACTTATACGTCGCTTTCTGGCCTGCGCAGCTCATTTCAATATTGGGCACTAGCGCGAGAGCGTTGTAGCGTTTAACGCTTGAGGAGGCCGTGAGCGGTTTTGGCCTTTTGGTTAGAGTTACTTGTGCGGCGTCTTCTGGCCTGCGCAGCTCATTTCAATATTGGGTACTAGCGCGAGAGCGTTGTAGCGTTTAACGCTTGAGGACGCCGTGAAGCGGAATTGGCCTCTTTGGGTAGAGTTACTTATGCGGCGTCTTCTGGCCTGCGCAGCTCATTTCAATATTGGACAGCAACGCCCATCTCCAGCACAAAGTCATTAATTTCAAAAGATACTTCCGTGAATGAGGGGGAAACAACATGAGTAGTTATTCAGCCCAAATGCTTGATGCCATCGAGGGTGGTCAACTGGAACGCGCACACGAACTATTGCAGTTGGCGCAGACCAATGATGATGATGAAACTCAATTTAATTTGGCCGAGGAACTGTACGGAATTGGGTTCACACCGGAGGCCAAGCAACTGTACGAGTCGTTGTTAGGCAAATATCCCGATGAGGGTGATGTGTTGACCGCCCTCGCTGATATTGCGGTGACCGATGGTGACAGCGATGCGGCTTTGGAGTACCTATCCCGGATTCACCCGGACAATCCGGCATACGTCCAAGCGTTACTAGCAGTTGCGGATTTGTACCAAACGCAGGGCCTATATGAGGTGAGCGCACAAAAGCTACGTGAGGCGGCCCAGTTGGCCCCAGACGAGCCGGTCATCACCTTTGCCCAGGGTGAGCTAAACCGTGCTTGGGGGCACACGCAGGACGCTGCTGCGGCCTACCTGCGGCTTCTGGATCAGGGTGAGGACATTGTCGCCGGGGTGAACGTCCGCGGCCGTTACGGTGAGGCTTTGGGCAACCTCGGGCGTTACGAAGATGCGGTCGCCGTATTTGACGACGTGGGGGTTGACGCGTTAACTTTGGATGAGACCTTTCAACTGGGTGTCATGGACATTGAGCTGAAGGAATATAAAGACGCGACTGACGCCCTTCAGCGAGTGGTTGAACAGGACGAGACCTACACGAGTGCCTACCTGCCGCTTGCCCAGGCGCAGCAAGCCATGGGGGACACCACGGGCGCATTACAAACCGTGCAGGCGGGAATTGCCCAGGACGACACGAACGCCGACCTGTTCGCTTTGGGTGGCACGTTGGCATTAGATCTAGACGATGCGGAAACGGGCGAGCGGTACTTCCAAAGTGCGCTGGCCATTGACCCTAATAATCAGGCACACCGGCTCGACTGGAGTAACTTCTTGCTCCATGAGGGGCGTGACCAGGAGAACGTTGATTTCTTGGGCGCACTGGATGAAGATGGCAATAGTGATCCACAGTTGTACTGGAACCTCGCCCGTTCCCAGGAGCAGTTGGAGGAGTACGACGCGGCACGGGCCAA
This sequence comes from Lacticaseibacillus pantheris DSM 15945 = JCM 12539 = NBRC 106106, assembly GCF_001311175.1. GTDB lineage: Bacteria > Bacillota > Bacilli > Lactobacillales > Lactobacillaceae > Lacticaseibacillus > Lacticaseibacillus pantheris. The sequence goes on from NZ_BBAI01000012.1 coordinate 35,259, forward strand.
CTACCTGCTGGCGTTCGGTACCTTTCAAGACCGCCCGAGCTTTTTGCGCGACATTGCACAGTTTTTCCGCACGACTGCGGCCGCGGCGGAAGAACGCGCGGCGTTGCAACGCTTGGTACAGTTGGAGCCCGATGATGTGGACGCACAGGAACGGTTGGATGATCTGAATGCGGGTGCGTAGCGCGGCAGTTACCGTCAAAACAATATAAGCAATCACGGAGGCAGTTATTGGCATGCAAGTAGACTTAAGTAACCCACAATTTCAAGCGGCGGTACCCATTTTGCGCCGCATCGAGGATGCAGGCTTCGAAGCCTATTTTGTTGGTGGCTGTGTCCGGGACGCCCTCCTTGGGTTGCCCATCCACGACGTTGATATTGCCACTTCTGCGTATCCAGCCGAGGTGAAGGGCATTTTTCGGCGTACCGTGGACACCGGCATTCAGCACGGGACGGTGACGGTGCTTGATCATGGTGCTGGTTACGAGGTGACGACGTTTCGCACTGAGTCCGGGTACCAAGACTTCCGTCGCCCAGACAGCGTGCAGTTCGTGCGCTCCCTCAAAGAGGACCAGTTGCGGCGTGACTTTACGGTGAATGCCCTCGCTGCGCGGCATGACGGAACGGTTATTGATAACTTTGACGGCCTAACTGACCTGCACAATCACGTTTTACGTGCTGTGGGGCGTCCCGATGACCGCTTTGGCGAGGATGCCCTCCGCATGATGCGGGCGGTCCGTTTTCAAAGTCAGTTGGGGTTCGCTTTGGAACCTGCGACCGCGCAGGGCATCAGTGATAACGCCCCGCTACTACAACACATTGCCGTCGAGCGCATTGCGTCCGAGTTTACCCGATTACTGCTAGGCATTGATCGGCGTGCAGGTTTACAAACGCTAATTGATACCGACCTGTACCGCTACTGCCCGCAGCTGGCGGATGCGCGGGCTGCTTTGAACCACCTAGCAGCGTTACCCGATACCCAGCTGCAGGATCCTGCCGTTGCGTGGACTTTAATGGTGGTGCTGGTTGGCGCACCCGTCAACCGGTTTCTCCGGGCGTGGAAGCAGTCGAACGACCTCATTGCGACGGTTAGCGCTGCTGCGGCAATCTGGCCGCTACTAGGGGACACCATCCCCGACCATTGGGCGCTCTATACCGCGGGACGGACGGGGCTCCGTATCGCGCTTGAGGCGTACGTCCACGTGCACCCGGACTTTAACAGCACACCGGTTCAGGCCGCGTACGATGCGTTAGCCATCCATGACAAAGGTGAGTTGGCACTGACTGGCAGTGATTTAATCCAGGCGGGCATGCAACCGGGCCGGGCGATGGGGCAGGCTCTGCGTCGGGCTGAGGAAGCCGTGGTGGCAGGCAGCGTACCGAACACCAAGAATGCGTTGCTGGCGTACGTGCGTGTCTAGTTTTTGAGATAGCGAGAGGGGAACTTTTTAGTGCAAACATTAACCGCTACGGGCGTCAACAAGGCGTACGGGGATAAACAACTACTACAATACGTTAACTTTCTGATTAACGAGGGAAACCGGATTGGGTTGATTGGGGTTAACGGGACCGGCAAGACGACGTTACTTGAGGGACTCGCGGGGACCGCGCCGTTTGACGACGGGTCCGTGGAGGCGCCCAAAAACTACCGGATTGCTTACTTAGCGCAGCAGCCCTCTTTGCCGCAGGCCGATACAATCATGGATGCTGTATACGGCGGGGATGCCCCCGTTTTTGCAGCCATCCGGGAGTACGAGGCTGCGTTGGCTGCGTACGGTGATGCACCCATGAGCGACGCTGTGCAGGAGCGGTATACCAAAGCAATGGCGCGTATGGACCAGACGAATGGTTGGGACGCGGAGACCGAGATCAAAACCATTTTGACCCAGCTACACCTCGATGACCTGACCCAGAAAATAGGCACGCTGTCCGGTGGGCAAGCTAAGCGTGTGGGGTTAGCGCAGGTTTTAATTGAGCAACCGGACTTGTTGATGCTGGACGAACCCACGAACCACCTAGATTTTGATTCAGTAGCCTGGTTGGAAAAGTATTTGGCTGCGTACAAAGGTGCGTTGCTAGTCGTGACCCATGATCGGTATTTCCTCGACCGGGTTGCCAACAAATTTGGGAGTTGGACCGTGGGCAGCTACAGGCCTTCAACGGTAATTATCAGGACTACGTCGCGCAGAAAGCCGAGCAAAATGAGCGCGAGGACGCGATGGCGCACAAACAGGCACAGTTGTATAAGCACGAATTAGCCTGGATGCGCGAGGGGGCGCACGCGCGGTCGACCAAGCAAAATGCGCGCGTTAACCGGTTTAAGGCGATGAGTAACGGTCAACAGGAACGTCCAACCGCCACGGTCGACATCGACATCGGTACCCAGCGTTTAGGCAAGAAGGTCATCGAGATGTCTGGCGCGAACTTGCGGTTAGGCGACCACGTGATTTTGTCCGACTTTGATTGGTTGGTTCAGCCGGGTAAGCGGATTGGTATCACTGGTGTGAACGGTGCGGGCAAGTCATCACTACTGAACGTAATTACCGGTTTGGTACCGCTCGATAGTGGCACGCTAGCCATTGGTGAGACCGTTAAGTTTGGTTATTACCAGCAACAGATGCCCCCAATGGACGGCGATGAGCGTGTCATTAGCTACCTGCAGTCAATCGGCGAGGGGGTCACGAACAGTCAGGGTGAGCACCAGAGCGTTACCCAGCTACTGGATGCGTTCCTGTTTCCACGCGCCATGCATGGTACGCGCATTGACCGCTTGTCGGGTGGTGAGCGGCGTCGTCTATACCTGCTGCAGATTTTGATGCAACAGCCGAACGTCTTGTTGCTCGATGAGCCGACTAACGACCTCGATATTGCTACGTTAACCGTGCTGGAGGACTACCTGGATAGCTTTCCGGGCACCGTCATCACGGTATCCCACGACCGCTACTTTTTGGACAAAGTGGCGGATCAGCTACTCGTCTTTGCTGGCGGGGGGCAGATTGAACGGGCCGTTGGTCGCTTTACTGATTACTTGGCGCAGCAGGCGCAAGCGCCCACCATTGCTGACGATCAACCGTTGGCTAAGCGAGATCAACAGCATCGCCGACAGAAGCGGCCACGCCGAAGAAGAAGGTTAAATTAACCTATGCCGAGCAAAAGGAATACGAGGTCTAATGCCGCAAATTGACGCCCTGGATCAGCAAATTAGTGACCTGGAAGCGGCCATGGCGGCCACTGATGGGTACGATTACCAGACTTTGGGTGGTCAACAGCAGCAGCTCGATGAGCTCAATGCCCAACAAGAGAAGCTGATGGAGCGCTACTTGGCACTCGACGAATACGTTGCGGATTAACCCTTTGGCAGGGAGCATAAAAAAAAGAGGTCTAGACACATTTTGTGTCTAGGCTTCTTTTTTACAGATAAATTGTTAAACGAATAGGTAAATCGAAATGAACATTAGCGCCGACCCCAGCATCACGAACATGTGCCATACCACGTGAATGTAGGGGATGTTTCGCTGGGTGTAAATCAACGCGCCCACCGTGTAGGCAACGCCGCCACCAACCAGTAGCCAGAAGCCCACCACACCCAGGTGTTGCCACAATGGTGCCATCGCTACCAGGCAGAGCCAGCCCAGCAGGATGTATATGGCAACTTCTAGCTTCCGGAACTGTTTTGCCGCGCAACAGTCGAGAAGGATGCCCGCAGCACACAGCACCCAGATGGTGATTAGCAGGCCAATACCGAGCTTACCGCCAATGGCAACGAGGCAGTACGGTAAGTATGAACCCGCAATCAGTACGTAGATGCTGGAGTGATCGAGCGCTTGAAAAACTTTGCGCGCACGGGTGAAGTATAGCGCGTGAAAGAGCGTTGACGACGTGTACAGCACGATTAGGGACAGGCCAAAGCCCGCAAAGGATAGGATGCGCAAAATGTTGCCCGTCGGAATAGTTTTGACTAGTAACAGAACGAGTGCGGTAATGGCTAATGCAATGCCAATGCCATGAGTGATGGCGCTCCACACCTCGTTACGGACTAAGTAGCGGTGGGTTTTTAAACGGTTGTTTGTCATTTGCATTTATGTTCCCCCAAGGTCATCTGGTATCGATAACTACATACTAGTCCGTTGCGTCTTCAAAGTCAACCACACCTGGTATTGAAAACTATTAAATGCTAGTTAGTCGCAGTACGTCCCAATATGGTATTCAGTTGGTGGGATATGGTAGTGATTGCCGGCAGCGTCGGCCGAACCGGTAAGCTACGGCTTACGTGGGGTACTTCATGGTAATCCACTGCTAGGGCGACGGCTCCAACCCGCCAAGTGCGGGCGCGTTTCCGCCGCGATTCAGAGCCTGTCCGAAAGCCCACCGGCCAGTCTCTGAACTCGTCGCGCTGTAATGGCTAAAGCCAATGGAACTCTCGGACTGGCTGCGCCATTCCTGCGAGAAGCACGCAGTAAGCGCTAAAGCGGAAACTGCGTGCGTTCCCTGGCAGTGGTTACCACTCCGACCCCACACGCCTCCTTTCGCCGGTCCGACCGACGCTGCCTCACGCTACTGTAGCACGTGCATCTCATGACACGATGCCCTCGCCCCAAAGGCCACCCGTAGCTTCCCGCTAGTTCGTGCACTCTAATCCCAGCATTTTTGATTAAAGGCTAAAACTTTACCAAACTGAACTGGGAATGGCGTAGACGTTACTAGTCACACGAGTAAGCACACAGTTTCGTTTGGCATTGAATTTCCATTAAGGATTTAGGGTGTTAGCTGACCCGTAAACTTGATGGTAACCATCTACCGTTGGTCGCGGGGGCCAGCCGCTCAAGCGGAGCCGCCGCGTCAGTAGGACCAGCCACCAGGAGGAATACGGGGCAGTATCGATTGGCATTTAAGTTACACCTAGTTTCGGAAACCATTAAATCTATGCTAGATTTCAGAGCACGGTTCCGGTATACTAGCAGGGTACAAAATAAGTTGAGACCAGAAAGTGTGGCGTACAGATGACCAATATTAAGATTGTGGCCGACTCCTCAGTACAAATGACTCCAGAGGAAGTCGCTCAGTATCAGGTAACCATAATTCCGTTGACCGTTATGATTGATGGAACTGTTTATACTGATGGTGAAACCATTACGCGTGATGAGTTTGTCAATAAAATGTTTAGCGCCAAGGATTTACCGCAGACGAGTCAGCCGGCGATTGGGTCCTTCGTGGAACAGTATAACCAGCTCACGGCGGACGGTAGCCAGGTCATTTCTATTCACTTGGCAGAAAGCCTCAGCGGTACCGTTAACGCTGCCCGTCAGGCTGCCGAGATGGCCGACGTGACGTCACCGTGATTGATTCCGGATTAACTGACCGCGCGATGGCCTTCCAGGTGATTGAGGCGGCCAAGTTGGCGGCACAGGGGGCTGATGTTGACACCATCGTCGCCCGGGCGAAGACCGTTGAGGACCACACCACTTTGCGTATGGGGGTAGTTGACCTGACCAACCTGGTTAAGGGCGGCCGGTTGTCCAAGGCAGCGGGGATGATTACCTCCGTGCTTAACATTAAAATTGCGCTCTCCATGGAGAATGGTAAGCTTGGCATCTTGAAAAAGGGACGGGGAATGAAGACCATCAAGCGGTTTATCGATGACGTTGTCCAAACGATGAGTCAGAAGCCGGGTATTCACTCGGTGGGTGTATCCTACGTTGATGAAACTTCCGGTGCGGATGCCATTGCGGATCAGATTCGTGCGGCGGTCCCTGGTGTGGACGTACTGGTTCGGCGGACGGGCCCAATCGTGGCTACCCACGCTGCAAGGGCGCCTTTGCCATCATGTATTATGAAGACTAATTAACTAACGAGCATGGCGGGCCGTTCCTTATGGGGAGCGGCCCTTTACGTTACCCAGAGTGCGCCTTGAAGGATGACAAAATGTTTAAGCCGCGCCGGACTGGCTGAGTCGAACGGGCTTTTGTGGTACCATAAATTAATAGCTATTAATAGGCGGAATAACAGAATTTTCAAGAACGAGGGATGAAGCTATTATGACGAAACGTGTGATACGGCTAGTCACTGTGCTGGTGGTGGCCGTGCTCGCTGGTGTCGGGTTAACCAACATCTTTGTGCATAGTGCGCGACCGTTAGCGACTGGTGGGGACACCTCCACTACCGGTACTGTGAATGTGGTCGCAGTAGGTGACTCACTGACCCATGGTGTTGGCGATACGACCGGCCAGGGGGGCTACGTGCCGCTTATTGCGGAGGATATCCGGGTAGAGACCGGTGCCACCGTTAATACCAGTAATTATGGGGTGACGGGTGATACCTCCCTCCAGATTCTCAAGCGTGTGCGGACCAATACAAACATGCAGTCTGACCTGAAGCAGGCAAATGCCATTACGTTGACGGTTGGTGGTAACGACCTCATGCACATCCTGCAGAATAATTTGAATAAGATTAACCTCAAAAAAGTTGATCAGGGGATCGATACGTTTCAAACACATATCCAGACTTTGATTGCGCAGATTCGCAAGTACAACGGGAATGCACCCATTTATTTGTTTAGTATCTATAATCCGTTCTACGTATACTTCCCGAACTTAACCAAGATGCAAACTAGCGTGAAGGAATGGAATGCGGCCACGGAGAAGACCGTGGGGCAATTGCACCGGGTGCACTTTGTGGATGTGAACAAGACCTTGTCATACGGTACGGCGGCCGACCAACGTTCGATGAAGGCGGGTAAGAGTAGTGTGACCAACCACCTGATTTACACCAAGGATCATTTCCACCCCAACAACGCGGGTTACGTCAAAATGACGGCCAAACTATGGTCGTCGATGTCAGCAACGGAGGATGAATGGCAATAATGGCAAATAATACGGAGCAACCACAAAAGCAAAGCCGCGTTAATCGCGTGCAGAAGCAGTCGACACCACAGTCCCCCAAGTCGCCACAAACCCATCGTGGGATTAACTGGTGGTTCTGGGCCTTCATCGTGTTGCTGGGCCTGGTGATTGGTACCAGCTGTACGGTGGTGTACAAAGCCTCTCGTCCGGTGGAGACGACCACGCAGGTGAAGCCGGTTAAATCGGCCGGTGACGTAATGCACGTTAGCATGACCAAAACTGAGGTTAACCGTTTGATTGCGACCTACCTAAGCCATCAGCTCAAGGCTGGGGACATCAAGTACACGTTCTCGGTGGGGAACCACGCGGTGTTGAAGGGCAAGTTTAAGTTCTTGGGTACCAACGTCAACTTTGGCATGGTGCTGGATCCTTACGTTCAGACCAACGGGAACGTGCTGCTCAAAGTGGCGCAAATTAACGTGGGTCAATTGGGAGTACCGGTAAGCTACGTGATGAGTTACATCGCGAATAATTATAAGCTCCCGGATATGGTGCAAGTGAATACCAAGCGCCAGATGATTGTGCTAAGATTAAACAAAATAAAACTGAGTAACGGCCTCCGCATACGTGCGGACCGCATTGACCTGGCGCACGATGAAATCGACGCGACGGGTTACACCGTGAAGGCGGCTCAGTAAACTGGAGGTTGTGCGTATGGCAACAGCAATTTTTGCGGGCGGATGTTTCTGGTGCATGGTCCAGCCCTTTGAAGAACAACCAGGTATCCAGAACGTGGTGTCCGGTTACACGGGCGGACACGTACCGAATCCAACCTACGAACAAGTGAAGAGCCACACCACGGGGCACACTGAGGCCGTTGAGATTACCTTCGACCCGGATGTTATTAGTTATGCCGACCTAGTGGAAATTTATTGGCAGCAAACTGACCCAACCGACGCGATGGGGCAGTTCCAGGACCGTGGCGGAAACTACCGTCCGGTCATCTACGTCAACTCGCCTGAACAGCGGGCGGCGGCAGAAAAGTCGAAGGCTGCATTGGCTGCTTCCGGTAGGTTTAGCGACCCGATTGTGACCACAATTGAGGACGCCCAGCCGTTCTACCCCGCTGAGCCCGAACACCAAGAATTTTACGCAAAAAAATCCGCGCCGGTATGCGGCAGAACACGCACAGCGCCAAGAATTTACCGACGCGCACTGGAAGGAGTAGCAATGACCGAACCATTCTACCGGTTTCTGATGACTTTGCGGAACCCCAACGATCATGGGGAGCTGGCCACCTTTGCCCAAAATGCATTCTTGGACCAGTCATTTCCACAACAGGAAACCGATTTTGATGAATTAAGTAATTATCTTGAATTGAACGGCAATTATCTGCCCAGCATGGACGTGTTTGATGCGGCTTATAAGCTGTACGAAGAACGGCGCTCCTAGGGCCCGGAGGCAAACGTGAGTAACGAAGACGAAACTAAGAACCAGCAGGAACAGGCACCACAATCGGACAAGCCCACCCGTAAGTCAATCCCCGTATGCGGCTACGGTAGGTATGGCCGTTACGATCGTACTGGGAGGCGGCATCGGGTACGGTGCGTTCGCCATACATAACGCCCAGCAGGCAACGACCACGACGGCGGTTCCGGCGGAGATGAACAAAGTCGTCAAAGCGTACGCCACCATTTCGCAAAACTACTACCAATCGACCAGCAGTCAGAAGTTGATTAACGGTGCCATTAGCGGCATGGTCAACTCACTAAAGGATCCATACTCGGTTTACCTACAGAACCAGGATGCCACCAGTCTGAATACGGAAATCTCCGGCTCGTTTGGGGGTATCGGCGCCACGATGGAACAACGCAGCAGCGGCGTCTTCGTCGAATCTGTGAACGCGGACAGTGCGGCCAAGAAGGCGGGCGTCCAGGCCGGCGACCAGATTGTGAGTGTTGACGGGAAATCGGTCACCAAGCAAAGTCTGAACAAGATTGTGGCGAAAGTGCGGGGCAAGATCGGCACCAAGGTGACGGTGGGCGTCAAGCGCGGCGGGCACACGATGACGTTCACAATGAAACGTGCCAAGGTCACGGTAGCCAGCATCACTGGCAAGTTGGATAGCACCAACAAGCAGGTGGGCATTATTACCTTCACCACCTTTACCGATAATTCGGGTAAGGAGATGAAGAAGGTTGTGAAGAAACTTCGCCAGGAAGGTGCGAAGAAGTTTGTGCTCGACTTGCGTGGTAACCCGGGTGGGGTGCTCGATCAGGCTCTGGCCATTGACTCGATGTTCCTGAAGAACGGACAGACCATCCTCAAGGTGAAGTCGCGGACTGGTGCCGCCGAAGTTTACAAGGCCGGCAAGAAGTACGACGATGGCTTCAAGATTACCGAACCAACAGTTGTCCTGATTGACGGTGACTCGGCATCCGCAGCCGAAATTACCGCGGCGGCTTTGAACGAGCAGGCCAATGTTCCTTTGCTGGGCCAGAAGAGCTTTGGTAAGGGCACCGTGCAGACTGTCGCCGACATGGGTGGCGGTAATGAACTTAAGCTGACCATCGCCAAGTGGCTGACGCCTAACGGCACGTGGATTAACCACAAGGCATCCAGCCAACCGAGAAGGTGGACAATCCGAGCTACGCCAACATTCCGGCCATTACCGTGACCAGCATGAAGGAGGGAGACGCAACAAGAGCGTGAAGTCACTCCAGCGGGCGCTGAACGCTTTGGGGTACGATGCCGGTACCGCCAACGGTTATTACAGTAGCACCGTCACGGCGGCCGTGAAGGCTTTCCAGAGCAAAGCGGGACTGACTGCCACTGGGGAGGCTAACGAAGACACCATTGGTGAATTGGTCACCAAAGTGAGTGCCAAGATCAGCGACAACGACACCGTGATGAAGGCGGCGTTGACGAAGGTCGAAGGTATGCAGTAATTTGGCTTTACAGCTGAGTAAGCACGAAAAACTCGATTTGCGGCAGTCAGCCGCGAATCGAGTTTTTTTCGTATCCAAACCATCTATAAAAACACCCCACGTCAGTCCTGCCTTCAGGATTAGCGTGGGGCGTGACCAGTCAATAGCGGTTCGCCATTGATTGGGGGACACTTAGGACTTTAATTTACGCGATTGACTCAACTGGTAGGTGCATACCCTTCCAGCCATCTAGTGCGCAGGAGAGCTCGAATGCTTTGAAACCATTGGTCAGTAACACCAGCAAAGCGGCCTTACCCAATGTAGTACCCGCGGTCCAGTCGTAAACGACGTAAGTCTTCTCGTGGTACAATTCGTCAATGTGATCAGCCAGGTCCTTAGCGGGTATGGCGACGGAGCCCTTGATTTGGTCCTGCTTAATTTGGGCAGGGGCATTACGAACATCCAGCACCACGATGTTAGAGTTGGGCTTTTGCATTTCTGGTAGCACTTCGCTGTGGTTGATGTACAGGCTCAGGTAAGTTTGTAAAAAGTTGATTTTCTCAGTATTCATGTTTAAAACTCCATTTCTTTTTTTTGAGGGCAACTGTGCCCTGGTTGATTTTTGACAGTAACTGGTCCAGTGTGGTTAATTCTGCCGCCGTTAATTGACCAAATAATGTTTGAATGGCGGCAAAATTACGGGGCAAGTAATCCAGCAGGGTTGCCTGGCCCAAAGTGGTGAGGTGAATCAATGTAGCGCGCTTGTCCTCAGTGGACGGGTGTTTTTCTACCCAGTGCATTTCGGTCAGCCCCTTGATCATCTTAGTAACGGTGACGCGGGTAGAACCTAACTTTGCGGCAATTGCTGATGGTAAGAGCTGTTGGTGCGGCGCTTGGGAGAGAAACATCAGTATAATAAAGCGCGATTCTGACAGATTATTGACGGCCAGGACATGGTCATATTCGCGCTGCATTCGCCGGTACGCCCATTGAAAATCTAGGAATTTTAGCACGACGGTCGGATCGATGTTTGACTGTGCCGCGCTAGTGCTCATTGCGATGCGCGCGGCATCAGGACGGTCGTTAAAGCTATATTTGTCCATATTCAGTACGCTCCTAAAATACAATTAGCCGGCTAATTATATTGAATACTATGAAGACTTGCGAATATTTGTCAACAATAATTTTGGTAGTGTGGTTGGATTGTTGCTGGTGCGAATATGGCTAGCCCACTATTTAAGCTATCCCGCTGCTGCTTACTAGATAATTTTTGCGGCTGATTTACCGTCACCGCGGCTTTCAGTGGTGTATATTAGCCTTGTGGTTTTAGACGAGCAAAGTTGTACAACGGTAATGACGTCAACATTCTAACGCTTTATGGGGGTAGTTATGGAAGAGCTAACATTCTTACGCCGATTATTGGCGATTAGTGGTGCCGGTCTGGCTTACGCGCAGGACAAATTTGACCAGGAACGGTATCAATCCGTACGCGACTTGGCGGAAGATCAGATGGCTGCGTACACCGGGCAGCCAGTTAGTTCAATTCGTGCGAACTTTGCTGATGAGCAGGGTTACCCGACACCCAAAGTAGATGTGCGGGCATTTATTCGCCGAGATAAGCAGTTCTTGATGGTGGAAAATGATCACGGTGAATGGGCGCTACCCGGTGGCTTTGCTGAAGTGGGTTGGTCACTTAAAGCAAACGTAGCTAAGGAAGTAAAAGAAGAAACTGGATTGACGGTCGATGTAGGGCGTTTGCGTGCGGTTTTTGATACGTCACAAAGAACGGATATCCCCCAAGCATTTCAGTATTACAAAATGATTTTTGAGTGTGAGATTAAGAGCGGTTCATTCGTTCAAAATAGCGAGACCGTCGCCACTGGGTGGTTTGAACAATCGGCTTTGCCACCGTTATCGCTGAGCCGCACCACGCCTGAGCAGGTTGCCATACTGTTCAGCAAACAGCCAACATATATTGAGTGACCATGGGGGTTGTCCATTGGTGGATACAAATTAAACGCACAGACCCGTGCGGTTTTCTTTGGTGAGGTAGGTAGCACAAGCGCCGCACAAAAACCGCGCTCGGAACGCAATAATCCGAGCGCGGTTTTTTTTAATGGGTGGTGCGTGCGGTTAGAATTGAGATCGTATCACTGCTGATGGGTAGCGAGGTAGTCCGCACGCCATTTAGGGTCAACCTGCGTGGTACCGGGCATAAAAAATATTTGTTCCGTTCCTGCCTGGTTGGCGTGTGCGTAATACCACTTTTTCCAACGCAAAAAAATCCAGGTTTGCTTGTAGCACCTGAATGCGGGCCTCCAGCGCTTGTTCCTGGTCAATCATGAATTGTTCCCGCTGGGGGAGGGTGGCGTCGCCCTCAACGCACCAATGCATAAATTGACGGATATACCGCAAAGGTATGGCCGAGCGCTTGAGACAATCGATTACTTCGAGGTAACCCAGGTCATCATCTGTAAAAATACGCTGACCTTGGGCGTTACGCTTCACAAAAGGCAATAACCCGGACTCGTCGTAGTACCGTAACGTGGCGACCGTCGTGTGGTAACGCTCGGCAATTTCACCAATTGAATAACTTTTCATGATTTCTCCTTGACCTCAAGTATACTTGAGCATTTATGCTTATTTTAAACAACAAGGCAGGAAAGTAAAGGAGAAAAAATATGACTAAGAATTTGATTGTTATCACCGGTGCGTCGTCCGGCTTTGGTGCCGAGATGGCCAAATTGTTTAACAACCAAGGTTACCCAATGCTACTACTTGCGCGTCGAACGGAGCGCATTAAAGCCTTGCCGTTGGATTTCACCAATGTTCGGGTTGCTGGTGCAGACGTGACCAACCAGGAGGAGTTGCGGACCGCAATTAGTGCGGCCGAGGCTGAATTTGGGCCGTTGGACTTATTGGTGAATAATGCCGGAGTGATGCTGCTGGGTAACGTTACTATGCAGGATTCCTCGCAGTGGCAGCAGATGCTGAACGTGAACGTGATGGGTGTACTAAATGGTATCCAGGTAGTGTTACCGGGGATGATTGAGCGCGAACACGGAACCATTATTAACATTTCCTCGTTGGCGGGTAAGAAAACGTTTGTCAACCACGCTGCTTACGTTGCCTCTAAGTTTGGGGTGCACGGTCTGAGTGAAACCATTCGTGAAGAGGTTTCTGGCCATAACGTCCGGATTGCCATGGTGGCCCCAGGTGCAGCCGAAACAGAGTTATTGGGTCACACCACGGATAAGCAGGCGGTCACCGATTATAACGGTTGGAAGCAAACGATGGGTGGTATCACGTTGAATCCACGACACGTTGCCGAGGCGGTCAACTTTATTTACTCGATGCCTCAATCCGTCAATGTACGTGAAATTGACATTGCCGCGACACGTCAAGATAGCTAACGTGCTACTGGCCGGCAGCAATGAAAAGGCGCCCGCAAAGCGTAACTACTTTGCGGCGCCTTTTGTTTGGGCATAAGGGTTATTGGTATACCGTTAAAATCCCTAGTTTAATTCAGCAAACTTGAGCAGGGTGCGAATCATCTGGCAAGTAAAGCCGTACTCGTTATCGTACCACGCAACTGTTTTAACGAGTTGTGTGTCGCCGGCCGTCACCACCGCAGTTTGAGTGGGGTCAAAAACGGATCCGTAAGTGGTGTTAACGATGTCAGCAGAGACAATCTGGTCCTCATTCCACCCAAAACTGTCGTTGTTGTCGGTGTACGGTTTAATCCGTGCGTTAATTTCATCAGCCGTGAGGTTTGTAGACTGTAGCACGGTGACTAATTCAGTGAGTGAGCCGTCGGGTACGGGGACGCGCTGGGCGTGACCCTGCAGTTTACCGTTTAGTTTTGGCAACACCAGCAATGGCCTTGGCTGCGCCAGAAGAGTGGGGGATGGTGCTGACCGCTGCGGAGCGAGCTGCCGATCAGGGGCGTGGGTGAAATCGTACATTAAGCGGACTTCCTTTCTGTGATGGGTAACTGCGTGATGATCTGGGTCTTACTCGGGTCAATTTTTGAGGCGTCAAGAATCAAAGACTTAATGCCGTGAGCATGAATACGACCGCTGAGCGGATTCTTGACACTTAAAATATCAGATGTGATTTCGGCATCAATTTCTGAACAGTATTCAAATGCCAAGTCGGTATGCAATAGGCGGCAGTTCTTCATCGTCAAATGTTCGACGTAACAGAGGCCTTGATTGCTTTCGATAGTGCAGTTGATCAGGGTTAAATTCTTGGTGTTCCATGCTAGGTATTCACCAGTAATCGTTGAATCGTAAAGGGTGACGTTCTCGCAGTTCCAGAAGGCATCCTTTGAAACAAAAGTTGAATGATGTGCTTCAACGTTCTTAGCACCGTCGAAGCAGTAATTGCCAACCAAATCTACGTGGTCGAGGTAGATGTTGCTACTATCCTTACCGAAGTAATTACCGTTTATCTGCACATCGGTAAGGCGGATGTCGTCACAGCTCCACATTGTTTCTTCCGCATCGGCAAAGTGAACGTGATTGAGGCGAATTTTGCTATTCCGCCGAAAAAGTTTTGGGGCCTGCAGCGCACTGTTGGTGATTGTAATATCGTGTGTATACCAGATGCCGGAGCGTGCCATCGTTTCAAATGTCGTCTGGTTGGCTTGAATGTGCTGACTATACCAAAGCGGGTATTTCCACTTGAAGATTGAATCATTCAGTTGAATATTAGAACTTTCCTTGAGTGGAGATTCGCCGGCATCAAAGACGGTTCCGTTGATCACGGCGTCTTGCTCAGCAAAAAGAGCACGCTCTCCTTCAAGGTAGGTGTTTGTGTATTGCGTCATAAGTACCTCCTAAAAAGCACATCGATCAATAATCGATGCGCCATGTGTGGCTACATCGCGTCGTCAAAGAAGACTTGTAGCTTGTCGAATGGAATCTTGGTGATGTCATCGTAGAGATCAATATGGTTGGCATTAGGCACTAAAACCAGTTCCTTAGGTTCAGCGGCCGCTGCATAAGCATTATCAGAGAAAAACTTAGAGAAGGCGTTCTCACCTGCAACCAGCATGATTGGCCGTGGAGAAATTTCATTGATCTTGTCCAACAATGTGAAGTTCATGAATGCAATATCAGATGTCGCCGTGAATTGTGTGATCGAGTTCGGGTGGAAGCCGCGGCTAGTGAAGTAGAAGTCACCGAATTCACGAAAGACGGGATCGTCGGTTTCATCAGCCAAGGCTGCACCGCGATTGCCAAGTGCAGGCTGATCATTTTCAAAGTCAACGTAGCGCTGCTCGGCAAGTTTCGTCAAACGGGCTTGCCGTTCTTCCTTAGTGCCTTGCTGTGCCGCACCAGAGATGTCAACCATGCTGGCGGTAGCAACAGCCTTGATTCGCATATCAACTGCTGTTGCGCTCAAAGCAAAGCTACCACTACCGCAGATACCGATGGCACCAATGCGATTGCGATCGACGAAGTGCCTAGTGCCGAGATAGTCCACACCTGCCGAAAAGTCTTCAACAAAGATGTCTGGCGAGGAAGCATGACGTGGCGTTCCGCCGGAGAAGCCGTTGAATGACGGATCAAAGGCGAGCGCAACGTAACCACGTTTAGCCATCTCCTGCGCATAGATACCGGGACCTTGCTCTTTGACGCCGCTGTATGGAGGGCCAATAACCAACGCAGAATACTGACTTGCATTATCCATATCCTTTGGAGTGTAGAGGTCGGCGGCGAGTTCAATACCGTAGCGGTTATTGAAACGGACAGTCTTACGAGATACGAGAGGGCTAAGTTTGAAGATGTAGTTGTCCATATTATTTTTCTCCTTAATTACCATGGCTGATCAGTCGGACCAACGGTAAATTCATTAACGTTCGTGTCATCGGGCATGTCGATGGCAAACGCAACGACTTTGGCGATACGATCCGCGCCAATTTCGTAGGTGTCATAAGTCCGTTGCATGGCATCACCGGCTGCCTTATCAGTGATTGTATTCAGCAGTTCCGTTTTGATGGCTGCTGGGTAAATGGTAGCGGTACGAATGTGGCTACCTTCTTGGGCGGCTTCCATTCGCAGTACTTCCATCAAGTCACGGACAGCCCACTTAGTTGCGCCGTATACGGCACCACCGGGATAAGCTTTCAATCCAGCAACTGAGCTGGTGGCAATGAAGTGACCAGATTTTTGATCTTTGAAAGTGGGTAGTGCAGCTGCAATCCCGTTGAGCACCCCTTTGATGTTGACATCGATCATCTGGTTTCATTCATCAACGTGTAGTTCCGACATTGGTGCAACCGGCATTAAGCCAGCGTTTAAGAACATGACGTCAATGCCACCAAAAGCGTCCTTGGCGAGCTGCACAAGGTTTTCATTGTCAACAGACTTTGTAACATCGGTGACCCGGTAAACCGCCTGGCCGCCGGCGTCATTGATTTCATCAGTTAATGCGGCAAGCTTATCTTCGCGCCGGGCGCCGAGGACAACACTCGCCCCTTGACTGGCCAGTAATTTGGCGGTGGCGGCACCGATACCGCTAGATGCACCGGTAATCACGACAACTTTATTTTCGATCATAATAGTTTTCTCCTTTAGTGTTGAATTGTTCGTAGGACTTTTGCAGGAACGCCGGCAACGACGGTGTTGGCAGGGACGTCTTTGGTAACGACTGCTCCTGCGCCAACAATCGCGTCCTCACCAATGGTCACTCCGGGTAACACAGTGACGTTAGCTCCAAGCCACGCACCTTGTTTGATGTGAACTGATTGCAGTACTAAATCGCGGCGATGGGCCGGATCCTCGCGATGCCCAACCGAGATGAGCATTGTGCGTGGTCCGATCAGAGCATTGTCTTCGATGTAGACGCCGCCGAGATCAACGAAAAAGCAGTCGCGGTTGATGAAGACGTTTTTGCCCAGAAATATATGGGGTCCAAAGTCAGTTCGAAACGGTGGAGTGACCATGGTTTCCTGGTCAAGGGAAGCACCGAACATCTGGGTGAGTAGGCCACGGCGTTTAGTTTCGGTTGTTGCTTGGTTGAAATCAATCAAGTAACGGTTGGTTTGAGCTACAATTGTGTTGACTTTATTTGGCAAATCACCGGTCCAATTGACGATACCGGCATTGATTAGTTTAGATAACGGGTTATTCACAACGAACCTCCTTGCTTGATTACACCATTGAGTATAGATACGACCTTTAGTTCTGTCTAATACCTCTATTGAATGCTATACTATGTTAAATAAGTATGGAGATGAGGATATGGAATTACGGGTTTTACGTTACTTTTTGGCGGTGGTCGATGAGCGGAATATTTCGCATGCGGCCGAGAAGTTACACGTCTCGCAGCCGACAATTTCCCGTCAATTGCACGATTTGGAGGATGAGGTTGGTGTGACTTTGTTCGAGCGGGGGAGCCGCACAATCAATCTGACCAGTTCTGGAGAATATTTTGTCAGTCAAGCCCGTCAGATCGTAGCCTTAGCTGACAAAACGGTGGCTAACATTCAGCGTACACAGGAAGTCAGCGGCAGTATCGTGATTGGCAGTGCTGAAGCCCCGATGATGGCGACAGTGGCTGCTGCAATTAGCAAGCTGCGGGAAACTGCCCCCAAGGTGAATACAAATATTTATAGTACTGATGCTGATGATGTGCATGCGCGCATGAAGAATGGATTATTTGACTTCGGTGTCGTGATGGAGCCGACAGACAAGGACGATTATCACTTTATCAACTTACCCGGTACCACCGGATGGGGGGTGTTAGCCCAGCGTGATTCACAGCTAGGCCGACGTGCAAGTGTGACCGTAGCTGACTTGCGGGGTCAGCAGGTGATTATGCCCCAGCAGCACGGTAGTATCGATGTTTTGAATGATTGGCTCGGTTCGAGTGAGCAGGAGTTCAACATCGTGGCCAAATATAATTTGTTGTACAACGCCGGCATTTTGGTCAACGCGGGCGTCGGCATCGCATTATGTCTTGACGGTATTATCAATACTACCAATACCGACCTGCGCTTTATCCCGCTCACACCACGACTAGAAGGACACGCCAGCCTAATTTGGCGAAAAGCGGGGCAGATGTCCCCCGCGGCAACGGCGTTTTTAGACGCCATGCGTGATATCCTGCCCAATAACAAGTGATTATTGGACAAACGTGATGTTGTGCAGGCGGCAGGCTTCTGCATAGGTGTCAACATCGAGGATTAACGGGTGATTTGTGTCCAATTTGTTAATCTTCGCCATATCTGCATCTGACAAGCTGAAGTCATCCACAGCAAAATTCTGACGAATACGTGCCAGATGAACAGATTTAGGGATGGCAACGATGTCATTTTGGCGTAACCACCGCAGAGTGACCTGAGCCGGCGTCTTACCGTACTGATCCCCAATTGCTGTGAGGACAGGGTGGGTGAACAAATGGTTCTGGCCCTCTGCAAATGGTGCCCAAGCCATCGGGGTAATGCGATACTTAGCCATCAGTGCGCGCAATTCACGGCGCTGGGAAAATGGGTGGATTTCGATTTGATTAACTGCTGGTACCACTTCAAAGGACTGGATTAAATCTGCCAAGCGATCAGGTAAAAAGTTGCAAACGCCGATTGCGCGTATCTTCCCAGCTTGATACAGGTCGATCATCGCCCGCCAGCTACCAAAGTAATCACCGTAGGGCATGTGAATCAGGTACAAGTCGAGATAGTCTGTCTGTAGGTTGTCCAGTGTCTTCTGGAATGAAGCCATGGTCTTGTCATACCCTGCATCTTGAATCCAAACCTTGCTAGAAATGAAGATGTCTTCCCGTGGCACGCCGCTCTTAGCAATTGCACGACCGACAGCGGACTCATTTCCGTAGCAAGCCGCAGTGTCGATTAGGCGGTAGCCAGTTTGTAAAGCGTCACTGACGCCTTGTTCACACTGCATTAAGTCGTCGATTTGAAAGACGCCATAGCCCAGTTGTGGCATTGAGACACCGTTGTTAAGTTGAATCTGTTTCATGTTAATTACCTCCGTTTCTTTACAAAAGGCAAGTCTACGGCCACTTTGCACTAATGTCTAATGCCTATTGGCGAAGGGAAACCATGTCATTTAGTTATATAAGGCCAAGGCTAGACTTACTCCTCCCAGAACCTTATGCAAATTTTTGTGGTCAATAGCCCACCGAACGGTGATTATAACTAACAATACGCGCGTGGAAATGAAGGCGATGAACTCATGCGTTCAGCAATCTTCAGCTGAGCAATAGCGACTGCCTGAACTCGGTGCGCGTAGCACCATAGCGGGATTTCTGCTAGAATTAGGGACGCAGTAATTCAGTCGGTACCCAAAGGAGAACAAAATATATATGGCAAACATTAACTGGTTGAACCAAGGCTGATTGGCAATGCTACTCATGGTGGGTATGGGATCTCTGATAAAGCTGAATGAAAATTAGCAAAAAAGCCCGTCAATTCGGGCTTTTTTGATTGCTCTCAAGTTTTATCGATAACTCGTGGGATGATTCGGCAGGGCATCGGTAGAGGCTGATTCTAAGCAATGCTTGGCAAATAAAATCAGATTTTGCCCACGTTTTTGCCCACACATTTCCACACATTTCGTTGAAAAATACCCGGGTATTTACTTGGACTTTGAATACGCACATGCCCATAATTGGTTGGCAAAACTGAATTTATTGGATTCTTCGTTTCTACGTTGTTGCGTAAGTTGTGCGAGCTATTTATATATATTTCTGTATACTTTCTTGATTCGTGCTAGTACTTGTCGCCGTCTCTTGTTCACCCCCTGACTAGTTTTGCCGGTGCGGTTCCCGATTTCCACGGCGTTAAGTTCAGAATAGTAATATTGATACAACACCGTCTTTTCAGCAGTTGAAAGGCTTGCAATGGCCGCTGCAAGATGCTCATTTTCGATGAAGGTTTCGAGATGTTCAACCTCGTCATCAGTTAAAAGAAAGTCTTCGGGATGTCCAGGATCAACGATTTCTTCCAATAACCGTTCCTCAAGTAGAGTTTCTTTGAGGTCTTTAAAGTGTTTACGATAGAGGTTGATTCGTTCGTTACGAAGGACTTGTTGCATGTATCTGATGAACATTCGAGAGACCTCACGTTCGCGGCTCATGAATACAGACTCCTTAGATTGACAGATAATTAGTTACACCTACGCAGGTCACAGGCCGAGGTTGAACATAGCGGTGAAAGCAAAACGTTAAATTAGGTAATTAAAATCGTAGGACAGCAAAAAAAACCATTAGCCAATATACATTGACCAATGGATTCAAGAGCAGTGTGGATCTGGTGAGAGTTCGCTAGATGTGTGCCGCAAATCGAATCGCTGTCAGCACAATGCCCGTTAATAAAGTGATCACGATTGCTAAGCCGATCAAGGCCGGCTGATTGCAGCGATCCCCCAGCCAGTCAGTGCCAGAACTAGGGTCAATATACAGTTGCCACCGATCGCTACTGCAACGGCGCGACTGGGTCTGCTAGCCCAGAACGGCTTTTGGGTGCGGGTCATCAGGATCGTCAGCATCGCGCTAAAAATCAGATAGACGTAAAGGCCAGTGCTGACTTGTCCAGTCGTTAGACCAAGCCGTTGCAACCAAGTCAGCCAACCGTAGCCGACCGTTGACCAGCCTATGGCCAAGATGCCAGCAATCTTGCTAAGTTTGGCCAGGTTCCAGCTTTCTGGTTGGTGGGTGATCGTCGTGCGGTCAGTGCCGAGCACAAGGGTCACACAATCATTCAGGATCGCGACCAGGATCATCGCGTTTAAGGTCAGCGGAATGAAGTGGAGAATCAGATAACCTAATGTCAGCAGGAGTGTCAGCTCCGCGGTGCGTGAAAGTTTGGTGATTGTCCAGGTCATCATGCGTTGATAGACGCGGTGGCCGGCATCTAGGATCTCGATGATCGGGGTCAGGCCGTCTGCTAGCAGAACCATGCGCGCCGAGCGCTTGGCGAGGTCAACGGCATTGTCAACGGCGATACCAACATCGGCTTGTTTCAAGGCGGGTGCGTCATTGACCCCGTCGCCGGTCATACCGACCACATAGCCTTCACCTTGTAGACGCTGGGCCATCGCCAATTTGTCTTCTGGGGTCACGTCGGCGATGCCTGCGAGGCCTGCAATTTTGGTCCCGACATTAACCTCGGTGTACGAGCGCACCTCACCGTTTAGCCCAACTGCTTGGGCAATCGCGGCGGCAGTTTTTTGGTTATCGCCAGTCAGCATGATTACTTTGACGCCGCGTGCCTGCAGAGCCTTGATGGCAGTTGCGGAATCTGCCCGAGGTTGGTCTTGGAGTACGAATAGACCGACTAGCTGTGAATCAACGACCACGGCTGCCGTACGGCCTTCGGCAAAGTTGACCGCCGTTAGGTCTGGGTGATTGGTGGCCAGCGCCGTCAACTTCTTCAGTGCGCCGAGTTTCACGTTGACGGTGGTACTATCGGTGACCACAGTGGCTTGGGAGTAACCGATACCGGAGGTGAACGGCGTGAATTCATGCTGAGGCCAGGCCTTAATGTTGTGTGCTTGAGCATAGTTGAATAGCGCCGCGTCGATCACTCTGGCATTGCGCGTATCTGCTGCACTGATCGCCAGTCGGGTCACGTCGGCGTCTGGGAGCGTTGACCAGTTGTAGAAGGCCACCACAGCGGGTTTGTTGGCAGTAATCGTGCCGGTTTTATCCACGAGTAGCACATTCATATTGGCAGCTTCTTGAATCCCGGTGAGGTCGGAAACTAAGACGTGCTTGGTGCTCAGGACCTTGGCTTCGACCGAGTTAGCAACGGCAAAACTCGATGGCATGGCGATTGGGATCGTTGCGATGAACAGCATTGCCAGAAACGGTAGCATGGCGACCAAGTCTTCATGGCGGACAATGGCCACGATGATCGATAGCACGGCCAACACCGCATCGAATGCTGCTAGATAGCCGATGATTTCGCCCAAGAGCTTCTGCAAATGGCCCGGCGCCGAGCTTTGGTTGATCAGGCTGATCGTTTTGCCGCTGCGGCTATTAGCACCGGTGGCGGTGACGATCGCTAAGGCATTGCCGGAGAGGACTTCGGTGCCGGCATAGGCGGTATCACCAGGGGTGCGGTTGACGGCCTTGGCTTCGCCTGTGATACTGCTTTCGTTGACTTCCAGCGTGTCCGTCAGCAGACGCACGTCGGCGGGGATAATGTCTCCTTGGCGTAGGCTGATGAGGTCATCAACGACTAAGTGCTTGGCCGACACCTGTTTCCACTTGACATCGCGGCTGACCGCGGCGGTCGGCGATAAGTCATGTGATAGGCTGCGTAAGACCGTGTTGGCGCGGCGAGATTGAATCGCGCCATTGACCGCGGCAAAGAGCAACATTAGCACGATGAACCCGGCTTGGATGCCCTTGCCTAACACGATTTCAATGATCAGCGCCGCTTCGAGTATCCACGCGCTAGGCTCCCACAGGCGAGTGATAATGGCCGTGGCAAAGTTGAAGGGGGGTTCGGCCACTTCGTTGAAGCCATTACGGGCCAGTCGCTGGTCAGCTTCGGCTTGGGCGAGGCCGTTTAGATCGTTTTTTTTCGGTCATAGTAGACACTAGCTTTCTGCAAGATAACAAACGGCCGCGCACAGATTCGTGCTCGGCCGTTTGGTCAATGCTGATCAGTCGAAGTCGACTGAATCAGGGAAGTGGGCTAAGCGCGTGCCGTCAGCGCCGAGTTCTTCTTCGATCCTCAACAGTTGGTTGTATTTCTCCACACGCTCGGAACGGGCCGGGGCGCCAGACTTGAGTTGCGCAGCGTTCGTGGCGACGGTAAAGTCAGCGACAAAGGTGTCGCCGGTTTCACCAGAACGGTGAGACATCATGGTAGTGTAGCCGTTCTTGCGTGCTAAGCGGATCGCTTCCAGCGTTTCGGTGACCGTGCCGATCTGGTTGAGTTTGATCAAGATACTGTTGGCCATGCCTTGTTTGATGGCGTCTTTGATCAAGGCTGGGTTAGTGCAGACCGGATCGTCTGCGACTAGTTGCACGCGGTCGCCGTACTTCTTGGTGAAGTCAGCGAAGTGGCCCCAGTCTTCTTCCCCATAAGGATCTTCGATGGAGATGATCTCTGGAAACTTGTCCAGCAGGTGAATGTAGTATTCGCCTAATTCGGCAGGCGTGTAGGTTTTGCCTTCAAAGTCATAGTTCTTGGTGTCGCGGTTGTAGAAGTATGATGCCGCCGCGTCAAAGGCGATGGCGATTTCCTTGCCAGGCGTGTAGCTGCCTTGATGATGGCGTCATGCAGCATCTGCAAGGCGTCTTCGGAGTTCTTGAGGTCAGGCGCAAAGCCCCCTTCATCGCCGAGGCCCGTGGTGTAGCCGGCTTCTTCGATTACCTTCTTCAAGGTGTGGTAGGTGTTGGCGATTTTTTTTCGAAGCCATCACGGAAGCTGGAACGATCGACTGGGGTGATCATGAATTCCTGAATATCGATGCCATTGTCAGCGTGCTCACCACCGTTGATCACATTGTGGAACGTTTGTGGCAGCTCCAAGTCAGTGCCGCCGAGGTAGCGATACAGCGGTGTGTGCAAGGCGTTGGCTGCTGCACGGGCAGTGGCCATTGACACCCCTAAGATCGCGTTAGCCCCTAGGCGTGCCTTGTTAGGTGTGCCGTCTAAGTCGATCATCAGCTGGTCGATGTGGGCTTGGTTGAAGGGGTCGGCACCGTGCAAAGCCTTGTTGATCTGGGTATTGACGTTGGCCACGGCCTTTGAGACGCCTTTGCCTTGGAGCCGGTCGCCGCCGTCGCGCAACTCGACGGCTTCTTTTTCGCCGGTCGATGCACCAGATGGTACCTCCGCGCGGCCGAGCGTACCGTCCGACAGGATAACATCGGCCTCAACAGTTGGGTTGCCGCGCGAATCGAAGATCTCGCGCGCCTTCACAGATTCAATCACTACTGACATAATTGTGCTCCTTCCGGTAAAAAAAAGATGACGTCTACTGCACGCAAAATCTGTGCAGTAGACGTCATCAAATTGATTTACCAATTAGTTTTAGTGGCGAACGTCATCGCCGATTAACTTTTTAACACTCAAAGCATACTCCCTTACGAAATTTTGCGCAAGCCAGACCGACAAATTTTCGTGCAAAAGGCGGACTTGTCTTACAGCTGTACGTTTTGCTATAATGCTAGGCGTTATATTAAATTTTAATGAGTGTAACCACACGGCTGCCAGTATTTTGGTAGCCGTGTTTTAGGGGGAAGTTCAATGCAGCGATTGCGATACCAAGATATTTTAGCGGTGTTCATCGGCGGCTGCTTCGGTGGGGTCGCCCGTTGGGGAATCGGCTTGTGGCTCAATGATGCCGACACGATGCTCGGCACCACGGCGGTGAATCTGGTGGGCAGCTTCATACTGGCGTTTGTCACATACGGTCTAGCGGTGTACATCGACTTGCCGAGCTGGCTGATTTTGGCGTTAGGGACTGGTTTTGTCGGCGCGTTCACGACATTTTCGACGATGGTGCTGAACCTCTACAAACACGTTGGCGAATCGCCGGTGTATGCGATCGGGATCTTCTTGCTTGAGCTGCTTGTTGGTTTAGGCGCGTCGTTTGGCGGCTATTTATGCGCCGAAACCTGGGGAAGGCGGCGACAGACATGGTGATGTTAGTGGCTTTAGGCGCGGGGGTAGGCGGCGTGATGCGATACGTGCTGACGCAGCTAGGCAAGAACTGGTGGCCTGGGGTGCCGCTGGCGACGCTTGTGATCAATGCTAGTGGTGCCTTCGTAGCGGGATTTTTGGCGATGTGCGCACTGCCGCAAGCGTGGTCACTGCTACTTTTGACCGGTGTGTGTGGTGGGTACACGACTTTTTCAACATTCATGACTGACGCGTTTATCTTATTGCGCAACCGGCGTTACCGTACGTTTGCTTGGTATTATTTTGGCACGACGGGAGCGGGATAGTCACCCTGACCATCGGTGTGTGGCTGGGTAGCCTGTGGTGAGATAAGGCAGTACTCACTTACTCGATAATGACACCTATAGACAATCATGGATAATGGTGTTATATTGGCCTCGAACATGATAGGCGAAGGTGTTCGCCATAACCGTTATTCAACTAATGACACCTAGTTTCGGGCATTTAGTCCGGGCTAGGTGTCTTTTTTTCGAGAAGGAGACGATAAAATGCAGATTTTAACAATCGGCCCGCGGCAATCAACTGTAGGAATTGACATTGCCGTCATCAACGCCGCGCGTCTGGCCTCCGCATTCGGCAAAGACGCTGCGCCAAGTGCTTATACGCGGCTGTCACCGGTCATGCGGGACATCGTGAAATTCTGGGGAGTGGCACCGCCAATAGTGGTCAAGGCAGTTGCTGGGGCCGCGGGCGGTGTGGTGATGGTCGGCCATAACGACTTGGCAGTGAGTGCTCCAGACATTAGTGAAGCCAACGTTGTAGCGGTCGTGGATAATCATCGGATGAGTGGTTTTCGTGCTAGTCATCCGGTATACATTCGTCTCGAACCTGTGGCCAGTGTCAACACGATACTCACCGAACTCTATCAAGAGCGTGACGTGATGCTTTCGCCTTTGTCAGCAGGGCTTTTGCTGACGGGAATTTGGTGCGATACCCGTCAGCTCACAGCTGATGCGACAACTGAAAAAGACCAAGTGGCTGCGGCTTATCTGGCTGATCGAATACAGCGTGATCGTCACTTATTAGCTGATCGGGTCAGTGCATGGGTAAGCGCTTGAACTCTGTCCGCAACGATGTTATATTGACGGTGAACAAGTGAAATGGTGATGACGTTCACCCTAATACAAGCTAATTGTTGATGACGTCTGTCTTAATGCCCTGTGCTGTAGCGGGGTAGTGAGGCAGACGTTTTTTTTCTTTCTGACCCGGGAGGTGAGTAGATGCATAAGATCGCAGTGATCGCCGACGTACACGGTAATTACAGTGCCCTGCAAGCTGTGCTGCAAGACGCACACGAACAACACGCCACCGATTACATGGTGTTTGGCGACATTGGCAACCGTGGCCCAGAGCCAGCAGCGTGTGTGCAGGCACTTCAAGTACTCCAACCGCTGGCGTGGGTGATCGGCAACCACGAAGAAGTTTATGCTAGCCTGTTGCACCACCGGTTCGTGACGTTTGAGAAGAACCAAAAAGCAGTCGTGGCGATCATCACGTCGGCTTTTGACCGCGAGCATCTCACCGCGACACAGTTTCGTTGGTTGGTTAGTCGGCCGCTACATCAAGAATTAGTGATCGATGGCGTGAAGTTGAGCATATTTCACGCAACGCCGACCACCAGCCGTGGTCATCAAGCAGAACCTGTGGCTAAGCAACAGAACTTCGATGCGTTGCTGGCCGGCAGTGACGCAGACATTGCGCTGTATGGACACACCCACCAGCCGCTGATGCGTCAAACTACTGATGGCCGCTACATCATGAACCCCGGTAGCGTCGGCTTGGCGACGTCACTGCAACCGCAGTTAGCCGCCGGGCGCGCCCAGTATGGCTTGTTGACTATTGATGCCGGCCGTTTCAGCAGCTGGACGCTTCGTGTGCTCCCGTACGACGTTGATCAGGAGCTAAGGTTAGTCACCCGTGAACAGCTTCCCTATGCGGCGCTGTATACGCGGACGTTGACCACCGGTGCATTCGGCTACAGTACCGTTGATGTGACCGCAGAAAATATGACCCATAATTACGGCGCCAAAGCCCAAGCCTTGATTGCCGCTGACGCGTGGTAGGAGGAGAACGATGACAGAAGCAACTTTGATTCGGGTGGTGACTGATGAGGTCATGCAGACGCTGACCCATCAAGAACTGGTGAAGCAGATTTTCGCATATTTCTGGCAGCGTGGGATCGTCGACGGCACGATCCGCCGCACGATTATGGGCGTCAACAAGTATAACGAGATGCGCCAAAGCCTACGCAAGCCAAGACGCGGCAACGACTTGCCGGTGATCATCGAAACGGTGCAAAGCGGCGACAACTTGCAGGTAATTTTGGCTGAACTGACGCAGCTCGTTGACGATCGCGGTCAGATTACGACGGTTCAAGGACAGACTGGGAGTGACATTGAGATGGACGATACCGCAGCATACTATGACGTGAAGTTATTTACCCGAGAAGACAATAAGCACTTTGCCCCAGACCACTACACTAAGATTGTGGCGCAGTTGCAAGCGATGCATGTGCGCTGGGTCAGTGTCACTCGGGGGATTGCCGGCTATGACGACGGTCGCCATGTACATGAAGAAACCACGACACATAAAAGTGGCCACCTACCAATCGTGATCGAAACGGTGGTGGATCGTGCGAGCCTGCAAACAGTGTTGGAGGCGCTCAAACCCTTGTCAGATGCCGGATTGTTATTTACGGTTCCCGTGGCATTGGTCAACGAGCCCTACTAGCGGACCACTTACTATGGTTGCCATTTTAGGATTTGCCTTCGACATCTACCTTATTTAGTCATTCGGAAGATCCGCATTGCAATGTCGATACAAAGCCAAAACAGTGACAATACCCGGCACAGCTACTACGCGAGTTTCAGCGTAAAGGTTGTGCCGGGTATTGTTTTCGATGTGAATTTTTCAATTCAGATTTTGCTTATCATCCTTGTATGAATGGATAGCCTTTAACTCTTGGTATGCTTGATGAATTTCCTTAATAGGCAAATCTCGATACTTCGATTTCTTCGTAATTACGCGACCATTCTGATCTGTATCTGGCACACCGTCCTCATCAACTGGTGTGTAAGGGAGAAAGTAGTGCATAATCTCGTTGAGTTGTTCAGCCAGTCCATCTAATTGGCGTGGTGAGAAGTCGCCCATCATGTGCATCACTCTGCGAATCTCCGCAACCTTTGGCATATATTCATCGATTCGATCAAGAACGGCCGTGGTTTCTCCAACCGCGGCTTCTTTTTCTGTCCGCAACAACTCTGACGGCATGACATTAAAGAACTTAGCGATACCAATCAGGTTCTCATAAGTAGGATGATTCATCTCGCGTTCCCAGTTTGAGATAGCCTGTCCATTGACTGGCGTATCCAAAGCGGCGCCAAGTTCTGATTGTGACATGCCACTTTGAAGACGGAGCCGTTTTAGATTTGGGCCGAAATATTTTGTTTCTGTCATGTTGATCACCTCGCCATCAGGTTATCAGATAATCAGCTTCAAGACAAGATACACAACTATAATTGAAAGTTTTGTAGCTACTAAAAAAACTAAGGAAATCGATTGAAAGCCTTGGTATTATTTCGGTAACGTATAGATTGTTAATACGGTTAGTGATGAAAGGAGAAAGTCT
>NZ_BBAI01000013.1 GCF_001311175.1 Lacticaseibacillus pantheris DSM 15945 = JCM 12539 = NBRC 106106
GTGGTGCGACGCGCGGTGGCCTTTGGGACTGCGGCTTACGTGCCCTACGCCGTAGGTTGCTACACCCGCACGCTCCGGCCGTGCCGGCCTCCCGCGGATTCTGTAGACAAAGGAAACCGCTTTGTCTACAGAATCTGCCGCTGTAACTCGCTACGCTCGAACAGCGCTCTGGGGTCGCAGCAACTACGTCTCCGGGCACGACGCCTCCGTCCCAAAGGTCACCCACGGGTTCCCGTTATGTCGTGGCAGTACTTACCATTACGACCTCACATGCCTCCGCTCACCGTTCCGACCGGCACGACGTCTCGCTACTAGTGCAACCACGTCTCTGGACACGACGCCCCCACCCCAAAGGACACCCGCGGGCTCCCGACGCATAGTGGCAGTGGTAACCATTCCGACCCCACACGCCTCCGCGCACCGGTCCGACCGACGCGGCCTCACACTACGGTAGCAGTTACACCTTTGGGTACGGAACAGCCGTCCCAAAGCTCGCTTACGAGTTACCGGTAGTTGAGCGTGGTTGTCGTTAACTAACAATTGTGTTGATTTTTGCAGTGCACCGTTGATACAGTTTCAGAGTTATCAGTCATTCTATGATATGCAAGAACTAGTTATTCTAAAGCCGCGGGACAGTTTAAACGTATTTCATTATTACGGCAGTTGTCATCAAATGGTGTATGTGTGCTACTACGGAACATTATCATTCGCTTATTATCCCGGGTTTGTCGTAGAGAATGGTTTAATAATTGATAAATATGTTGGCGTTAACGGTTCTATCGGGTTGGGGAAATTTGTTGTGTACCAACTTTCTGGGCCGGATTGTTTCAGATTCATTCGTTTTCTTCCCCGTTTTCTTCTCCCACTATTGGGAACTAGCGGACGGTCTTTGGTGGGGACGCGGCGCGCACGGAGACGTGGATGCAATATAGTGTGAGGCCGCGTCGGTCGGGTTGGTGAGTGAAGGCGTGTGGGCCGGAGTGGCAACACTGCCGGGGTGCAACGTTCTTATGGCTTTAGCCATTAGAACGCGACGAGTTCTTAGCCCAGCCGGTGGTTTTCCGGGTGGGCTAAGAATCGCACCGGAAACTCGCATGCACTTGGCGAGTTGTAGGTTTCGCCCTAGCAGTGGATTGCCGCGGAGTGCCCACGAAAGCCGTAGCTCACCAACCCGGCCAACGCTGCCGGCAACCATTATTGTAGCAATCACGGCGTAGGGCACGAAAGCTGCAACTCCATCGCCACTTTGCCTGCACGGGCCCACCAGTTGCTACACCACGCGGCCTATATATGTTAGAATTTTACCAGTATGGGTGCGCAAAAGTGTACCAACGAACAAATTGGAAACGGACGTGATGATGGTGTCAGTAGCAACAAAAACAGTCGCCGGTCTGCCGGTGATGGTGGACGAACCTTTGTCCAACTATACCTTTACCAAAACGGGTGGTCCCGCCGACATGTTGGCCTTTCCCGAAACGGTGGAGCAAGTCCACGCACTGGTCGACTACGCACAAATTGAAAAGGTGCCCCTGACCGTCATCGGTAACGCCAGCAACCTCATCGTGCGTGACGGTGGCATTCGTGGCCTCACCATTATTCTCACCGCTATGCACGAGATTAGGGTTACCGCTACCGGCGTAACCGCGTCAGCCGGTGCCCGGATTATCGATACCGCTGATGCTGCTGGTGCAGCCGGCTTGTCGGGGTTGGAGTTTGCCGCGGGTATCCCGGGCTCAGTCGGCGGCGCCGTATTCATGAACGCCGGGGCCTACGGTGGTGAAGTCAGTGAGTGTCTCGCCAGCGTCGATGTCTTGACGCGCGACGGGGAATTTAAGACCTATACCGCCGCCCAAATGGACTTTAGCTACCGCCATTCCTATATTCAGGGAACGGGTGATATTGTCCTCAGCGCCACCTTTGACCTACGTCCTGGTGACGCCACGGCTATCCGGGCCGAAATGGATGAGCTCAACGCTCGTCGCGCCGCCCGCCAGCCGCTCGAGTACCCCTCGTGTGGGAGCGTATTTAAGCGTCCCAAGGGTCACTTTGTTGGTCCCATGATTCAGCAGGCGGGTCTGCAGGGGCACGTGATTGGCGGGGCCCAGGTTTCCCGGAAACACGCCGGGTTTATTGTGAACATAAATCATGCCACCGCGACGGACTACGTGGACATGATCCACTTTGTCCAGGCGCACGTTGATCCAATGTTTCACGTAGACCTGCAACCCGAAGTACGTATTATTGGTGAAGAACCGGCGCACCCTGAGCACCATACGGGGTATGATCCGGAATAAATTATTATGGTTAGGGGGGCTATCGTGGAGCTAATTGAAAGTATCATGGCGATGGTCGCCCTCGTTATTTTAGGTAGCGTTATTAACCGCTACCTAGTGGTCGTCCCCGTGGCGTTGATTCAGGCCGCGCTGGGGTTGATTGTTGCGTTGACGTTCAAAGTTGAATTGCAGGTCAGTACCGACTGGTTCATGCTGTTATTCATGGCGCCGTTGCTGTTTAACGATGGGCGGCACTACCCCAAACGACAGTTGTGGTATTTACGCGGTCCCATTTTAGGCAACGCGGTGTTGCTAGTTCTGGCCTCGACTTTGATTGGTGGTTGGCTTTTCCACTTGCTATCGCCCAGTACGCCGTTGGCCGCCGCCTTTGCGTTGGCCGCGATTTTGTCACCAACTGACCTGATTGCCGTCCAGGGGCTGGCCGCGCGTATTCACCTGCCGCGAACCGTGCTGAACCTGGTCTCCGGCGAAAGTATGATTAACGATGCCAGTGGGTTGATTAGTTTTAAGTATGCGGTTGCGGCCGCGGTCTCCGGCACGTTCATTTTGCAACGCCGTGCGCGACTTTTTTTTACGTCAGCGTGGTGGGGTTGCTGGTGGGCACGGTCCTAATCTTGCTAATTAACGGATTGCGCCGCTGGTTGCTTAAACAGGGAATTAATGACTACGCGTTACACACCGTGTTACAAATTCTTACGCCGTTTATCATTTACTTTGTGGCGGACGAGCTGTTGCACTCCTCTGGCGTAATTGCCGTTGTGATTGCCGGGTTGCTGAGTAATGGTCAACCCGGGCTGCAAAGTGCGGTCCTACCCGAGCTCCGCCTAGTGTCAGAGCGTACTTGGGACATTGTGGTTTACCTGCTGAACGGCATTATCTTCGTGCTCCTGGGCATGGAGCTGCCGGTGGCAATGGGGGCGACCATTAAAAACGAGCAGGCCAGCACATCTGAAGCATTACTGTTGGTGGTGCTGATGTACGTAATCCTGCTTGTGGTCCGTGTGGCCTGGCTGTACGGCAACATGTTGCTCACTGCCCGCCGCTCCCAGCGTCGGGGACAGGCGTGGCGTTGGCCACCATTTCAGCAGGCAGTGGTTACCGGCATTTCCGGGGTGCGGGGCGCCATCACCCTCATTGGTGTGTTGTCGTTGCCGCTGACCGTTGCTGGGGGGGATGGCTTTCCGGGCCGAGCGCTGATTCTCTTTGTTGCCGCGGGGGTCGTTATCCTGAGTCTCGTGGTGGCGTCTATTGCGTTACCGATCATTACCCGTGAGCGGGTCGTGGTGCAAGGCCGTGGTGACTCTGCGGCTTTGGCTGCTGCTGATCAGGCGACCTCGATGATACTGATGACGACGAAGATGAGGTAGCCGCAGCACAACTGTCATTTCCAGAAGCGCAAAGTTACACCTTACAATCGGCCGTACGGATGATTGAGTCTGAACGGCGGACGGAAAACCAGAAACCAGCATTGGACTTACTCGCGGAGTACCAGGCGCGGATTCGCCGGTTGGCGTTTATCAATGCGGATAAACCTGATGACGCCATCCCGCCGCTGCTAGCCGACGAACTGAACCTACGGCGTATCGGTCTAACCGGAGAGCAACAGGCCCTCACACAGCTTTGGCGTGAAGGCCGGATTCTGGCGGATACTTACATTGAGACCCGGGATCGCATTCAGCAGCGGGTGGAGGATATCGACCGTTCGCTCGCGCATGCGGGGCGCCGTAGTGTGTCCGCATGGTTCCGCCACCGCTGGCGACAAATCAAGCGGGGAGTGGCACATCTACGTTGATTGACCGGCGTGATGGCCACCACTATAGCGAGCAGCTATTGGTTGAGAAAGAAACGGCCAAAGGTGGCTTGAAGCACCTCAGCGCCGTGATGCGCCAACAACCGGAGCAGGCGCAGCAGTACGACCGGCAGATGGTGTACGCCCAGGTGGTGCACTACCGTAACCGGATTGCCAACGCCAAGGCGGCCGGGAAGAAACGCAACACAGATTATGATGATGAACTTCGCCGGCTCCGGCTACTGGGATTCGCCGCCGAACGTACCGCTATTCGACGGTTAATGGATAACGGTTATATTACCACCGGGATGGCGACTAAGCTGAGCGCCGACGTGAGTTATACCGAAAACGCCGCGAACTTGGCGGATGTGGATGATGCGTCGTAGTTTAACGTCAGTAGAGGGACTAGTGCCGTTGGGTAACCTGGCACTGGTAATACATAGATATGGGGGAAGGTACATTGGCAGCACCAATCGTAGAGTTACGCCATGTTTTTAAAAATTACGGTGATACTACCGTACTGCAAGACATCGACATCAGTCTGGAAGCGGGTAAGTTTTACACGTTATTAGGCCCCTCTGGTAGCGGTAAAACCACCATTTTGCGGGCCATCGCGGGTTTCCTCAGCGTGAGTGGTGGCGACGTTATGATTGCCGGGCAGCGGGTGAACGATATCCCCGCGAACCAACGGGATGTGAACACCGTCTTTCAGGACTACGCGTTATTTCCCCACATGGACGTCTTTGATAACGTTGCGTACGGCTTGCGTATTCGCAAAGTGGATAAGCCAGCCATCATGACGCGTGTGCAGGACGCCCTGCACATGGTGCGGTTAGACAACCTGGGTGACCGGATGATTAGCGAGTTGTCTGGTGGTCAGCAGCAACGTGTCGCAATTGCCCGGGCAATCGTGCTGGAGCCAAAGGTGCTGTTGCTGGACGAGCCGCTATCGGCTTTGGACGCCAAGTTGCGCCAAGATATGCAGTACGAATTACGTGACCTGCAGCAGCGCCTGGGTATCACCTTCCTGTTCGTTACCCACGACCAGGAGGAGGCGTTGGCGTTATCCGACGAAATTTTTGTCATGAATGACGGCCAGGTGCAGCAAAGTGGCACCCCGGTCGACATTTATGACGAGCCCATCAACCACTTTGTCGCCGATTTTATTGGCCAGAGTAATATTGTGACAGGCCGGATGATTGCCGATTACCGCGTTCAGTTTAACGGCAAAACCTTCGACTGTGCGGATGCGGGTATGCGGCCTAACGAGCCCGTGGAGGTCGTTCTACGGCCTGAGGACCTGGACGTGACGGATTTGGAGCACGGCAAAGTGGCGGTGCGGGTCGATACGCAGTTGTTCCGGGGTGACTACTACGAGATCGTGGCTTACGATGACGCCCAAAATGAGTGGTTGATCCATTCCACCAATCCAGCATCTGAGGATGGGCTAGTGGGCCTCTACTTTGACCCCGAAGACATCCACGTTATGCGGTTTGGTGAGTCGGAAGAAGACTTTGATGCGCGTTTGGAGAGCTACGAGGAGGAATAGGCCATGCGTAAAACCGTTAATGCGGCTATTACGTCCCGTACTTCCTGTGGTTGGGACTGTTCGTAATTGCGCCCGTGGTGCTGATTTGTTACCAAAGTTTTTTTTGACATCAACGGCCACTTTACCCTGAGTAATTATGCGGAGTACTTTCAGTCGGGTACGTACCTGGCGATGACCTTTAACTCGGTATGGTATGCGTTGCTCATTACTGCGGCGACACTACTGGTGAGTTATCCGGCGGCGTACTTTTTGCATTACACCAAGCACAAGCAATTATGGTTATTGCTCATTATCATGCCCACTTGGATTAACTTATTACTGAAGGCGTATGCGTTCATTGGAATTCTGGGTAAACATGGTGCCCTGAATAACCTCTTGGGTGCCATGGGGATGGCACCGCATCAGTTCCTGTTCACGGATGCGGCCTTCATATTGGTTGCCGCGTACATTGAAATTCCGTTTATGATTCTGCCAATTTTTAACGCGATTGAGGAATTGAATGAGGGGCTGGTTAACGCCAGTAAGGACCTTGGCGCTAGCGGGTGGCAGACTTTTACCAAAGTGGTCTTTCCACTCAGCTTGTCGGGTGTCAAAAGCGGTGTGCAGGCGGTTTTCATTCCCAGCCTGAGCCTCTTCATGTTGACGCGACTCATTGGTGGTAACCGGGTCATCACGTTGGGGACCGCCATCGAGGAACACTTCCTCACCACGATGAACTGGGGGATGGGCTCCACGATTGGCGTGGTGCTCATTGTCGCCATGGTCATCATTATGTTATTGACCAGTGAACGCCAGCACCGGAAAGGGCGGGTGATTCACCGTGCGTAAATTTAAGTGGTCTAACTTATACTTGATCCTGACGTTTATTGTGCTGTACCTGCCGATTGGTTACCTGATTCTCTACTCCTTCTCGGAGGGGGAGCGCATGACCAACTATCGGGGGTTCACGTGGCGTCATTACCAGGAGCTATTTGCCGATCCCCGGATGATTCAGATTGTGTTGGATACACTCATTGTGGCGCTACTATCAGCACTGATTGCCACCATTATCGGTACATTGGGAGCCTTGGCGATTAACAACACCACACGCCCGTCAATGCGCAACACAATTCTGTCGTTGAACAATATTTTGATGGTCAGTCCGGACGTCATTATTGGTGCCAGCTTCCTGATTTTCTTCACTGCTTTGCGCCTGCCGCTGGGCTTTACGTCCGTATTGCTCAGCCACATAGCATTTTCCATCCCGATTGTGGTGCTGATGGTCTTGCCAAAGTTGCGGGAGTTATCGGGCTCCTTGATTGATGCGGCGAGGGATATTGGTGCCTCGAACGTTCAGGTGTTGAAGGACGTCATCATTCCGTTCATCACCCCAGGCATCTTTGCCGGCTTCTTTATGGCGATGACGTACTCACTGGATGATTTTGCGGTCACGTTCTTTGTTACTGGCAACGGCTTTGAAACCCTATCCGTTGAAATATACGCACGTGCGCGGCAAGGTATTAGCCTCGAAATTAACGCGCTGTCCGGGATAATGTTCCTCTTTGCATTGGTGCTGGTGGTGGGCTACTACTTTGTTCAGCAAGGTCAGAGTGCCCGGAAGACCAAAAAGCGGGGGGTGACCCGTTAGCATGAAAAAAATTAATTGCACTGGCCTGTGCCATTATTGTCGCCTGCCTGGGGTTGGCGGTTGGTAGTAACCGGCTGTCGGCGTCCACGGGGGATACTGGTGGCAACACGCTTAACCTGGCCAATTGGGGCGACTACATCGACCCCAAATTGATTAAGAAGTTTGAGCGGGAAACCGGATTCCACGTGAACGTTGAAACGTTCGATAGCAACGAGGGTATGTATACCAAAGTCAAGCAGGGTGGAACGGACTACGACTTAACGGTTCCGAGTGAGTACATGGTGGCGAAGATGCGCAAAGAGGGCCTCCTCGTGCGGTTGGACAAGTCACGGCTGCACGGCTTGAGCAACTTTGGTACGGCCTTTATGAACCGGAGTTTTGACCCGGACAACCAGTATTCCATTCCTTATTTCTGGGGCACGCTGGGGATCATTTATAACGATCGGTACGTGCGCCCGGGTAGTATTCAGCACTGGGATGATTTGTGGGCGCGTAAGTATCGTGGTGATATTATGCTCATTGATTCGGCTCGGGACATTATGGGGATGAGTCTGGTGTCGCTTGGCAAGTCGGTGAACACGACTGACCGGCCAACGCTGGTAGCGGCGAAGGCCAAGCTCGACGCGTTGACCCCTAACGTAAAGGCCGTCGTGGCGGATGAAATTAAGATGTACATGGAGCAGGACGAGGCGGCAATTGCGGTGGATTGGTCGGGTGAGGCCAGCGAGATGCTGGGTGAGAATAAGCACCTGCACTACGTCGTTCCGAGTGAGGGTAGTAACCTCTGGTTTGACAACTTGGTCATTCCGCGGACGGCCAAACACTACAAGGCAATTTATGCATTCCTGAACTTCATGATGCGCCCAGAAAATGCGGCGCAGAACGCAGAGTATGTCGGCTACGCTACACCGAACGACAAGGCGAAGGCGTTGCTACCGGCAGCGGTGCGTCATGACCGGCAGTTCTACCCGGATGCGCAGACCATGCAGCATTTAGAGGTTTACGATGACCTGGCACCCAAGGTGGTCCGCGAATATAATGACTTGTTCCTTGAGTTTAAAATGTACAGAAAATAGCAATACTACGTGAAAGTCGGTCCAACCAGATGGGGGTAAACCCGCGGTTGGGCCGACTTTTTTTTAGAGAGCGCAGCCCCGCGGTTAGAAACCAGAGTATAAGTAAGACCGGACGAGAATCCCGCACTTGGATTCTTGTCCGGTCTTGCTTATACGTCGGTTTCTGCGGGGCGGAGCTCGTTTTAGAGGCAGAGAGCGGAGCAGGCCGTTTAGAAAGCAGAGTATAAGCATACCCGGACGAGAATCCCGCACTTGGATTCTTGTTCGGGTATGCTTATACGTCGCTTTCTGGCCTGCTCCGCTCGTTTTCATACGCACGAGTAACGCGAGAGCGATGCAGCATTCTCACACCAGGTTGGTTACACCGAGCACTTGGCCTTTTGGTGGTAGTACCTTATACGTCGCTTTCTGGCCTGCGCAGCTCGTTTGCATCCGCACGAGTAACGCGGTAAGCATCGCCGAGAGGCCGTAGTGTTATAGCATGCAGACCGAAGCTATTGCTGTGATCCATTACGCGTACTATCCGCTGTTGGCAAACTCAGCATTGCCGTATGCCTAGCAAAAGACGAACATTAAAAACACGAACAATAAAATTGTTCCGATTTTACGTTGAACCGTCCCGCAATCCGTGCTACACTCATCACATCAAACGACAAAGGAGCAAACCGATGACAAAGGTGGCAGTGGTGATGGGATCAACCTCTGATTGGCCCACGATGCGGTTAGCGGTAAAGCAGTTATCAGAACTTGAGATTGACTATGATACCAAGGTTATTTCGGCACACCGAATGCCTGAAACATTGACTAAATTTGGTCGCGATGCTCGTAACGGCGGTTATAACGTCATTATCGCCGGCGCGGGCGGTGCGGCACATTTACCGGGGATGTTGGCGGCTAATACCACGTTGCCGGTGATTGGTGTGCCCATCAAAACACGAACATTATCGGGAATGGATTCACTACTGTCCATTGTGCAAATGCCGGGCGGCGTACCCGTCGCGACGATGGCCATTGGGGATGCTGGGGCGGTCAATGCGGCTTTGTTTGCTGCGGCTATTCTCGCCGTCACGGATAGCCGCGTTGCCGACCGGTTGCAAAACTTCCGCTCAGCACAAACCCGGCGCGCGATTGAAAGTGAGGCCACGTTAGATGATTAAGCCGATCATTCCCCCAGCCACTATCGGCATCATCGGGGGCGGTCAATTGGGCCGCATGATTGCCATTGCGGCCCGGTCGATGGGTTACCGTGTGGGTACGCTGGAACCAACGCCCGATTCACCGACTGGGCAGGTGGCTGACTTCCAAATCACGGCTCCGTACAGTGATCAGGATGCGTTGATAGAACTAGCGCGGCGTAGTGATGTTTTAACCTACGAGTTTGAGAACGTTGACCTCGTCGCGTTGAAACGTGTGGCGACCATGACCAGCGTCCCCCAGGGTACTGAATTACTGGCCATCACGCGGGACCGTATCCGCGAAAAGACCTTCTTACGCGACGTTGCGGGGGTACCCGTCACCGACTTTGTCAGCGTGCCCAATGCGGACAGTTTGGCCGGGGCAATCGCACAGATTGGGTACCCGGCCATCCTGAAAACCGCGACCGGTGGGTACGACGGTCACGGCCAACAGGATTTGAACGGTCCTGCCGATTTAGGTGCGGCGCGTCAATTAGCCGCAAAGGCACCGTGCATTTTAGAGCGGCGGGCACATTTTCACCGGGAGTTATCGTTGATGGTGACCCGTGATGGTCGTGACCGGGTACGCACCTTTCCGGTCGTGGAGAACCGGCACGTTGACCATATTCTCCACACGACTCTGGCCCCGGCACCCGGCTGGACGAAGGGGTGCGTCAGCAGATTGACCAGCTGGCGACCAATATCGCTGAGGGGCTCGACCTGCGCGGTGTGCTTGGCATTGAACTATTTGCCACTGACACCGGCGTGCTGGTGAACGAACTGGCCCCGCGACCGCATAATTCGGGGCATTACAGCATTGAGGCCTGCAACGTTTCGCAGTTTACCGCGCACGTCCTCAGCATTTGTGGGTTACCCATTCCGCGTATTCGGTTAGAGGAACGCGCGGTGATGCGGAACCTGCTGGGCGATGATTTGTTGGCGGCACGCGCGGAATGGACAGAACATCCCGAATGGCACCTACATGATTACGGTAAAGCGGCTGTGCGCACCGGTCGCAAGATGGGGCACATTACCGTAACGGGATCTGTCGGGGATACACAACTAGATTTGTTGGGACAGGTACAGCTAGGAAGGAAGGTTAAATAGTGGTAACCAAAGGTGAGTTGTTGTACGTGGGTAAGGCTAAGCAAGTATTTAGTACGGATAACCCCGAACTATTATGGGTGCACTATTTAGATCAGGCCACGGCCTCAACGGGAAGAAGAAGGTCATCATTGACGGCAAAGGCACGTTGAACCTCCAAATCTCAGGCCTGTTGTTCAAAGAGTTATCTGCTACTGGGGTGCCGACCCACTTTGTTCAGGACCTGGACGGCCAGGATATGTTGGTGCGGAAGGCCAAGATGGTTCCGTTGGAGGCCGTGCTCCGCAACTTTGCTTCCGGCCATTTCGTCACTAAGTTTAATGCAACGCCAATGATGAAGCTTGATCCACCGGTGCACGAGTTTTACCTGAAGTCGGACGACCTGGATGACCCCTTCATTAACGACGCACAGGTCATTGCTTTAGGAATTAGTGATGAGGAGACGCTGGCGGCCATGAAGCGCATGACGGACACGGTGAACACGTGGTTATCCCGTCGGTTTGCCGAGATTGGCATTACGTTGGTGGATTTCAAACTTGAGTTTGGTCGTTTAGCCGACGGGACCCTAGTGTTAGCCGATGAATTGTCCCCAGACAATATGCGATTAGTCGACGCGGACACCGGCCTATCTTTGGACAAAGATGTTTTCCGTAAAGATGCAGGACCGTTAACCCCAGTTTACGCCGAAGTGCTCAACCGGCTGGCAGCACACCCACAGGAGGTATAAGTCATGTTCAAGGCAGTCATTAACGTGAATTACAAACCATCGGTACTGGATCCTCAGGCTGAGGCCATCCATAAAGCGTTAGGGCGATTAGGCGACGACAATATTGCGACCGTTATGGTGGGTAAATATTTTGAACTAACCCTGAACGCACCCACTATCGAGGCTGCCAACGACC
The DNA here is from genome assembly GCF_001311175.1 of Lacticaseibacillus pantheris DSM 15945 = JCM 12539 = NBRC 106106. Classification (GTDB taxonomy): domain Bacteria; phylum Bacillota; class Bacilli; order Lactobacillales; family Lactobacillaceae; genus Lacticaseibacillus; species Lacticaseibacillus pantheris. The sequence continues at coordinate 11,517 of NZ_BBAI01000013.1, forward strand.
AGGTCGAACGCATTTGCGACCAACTGCTGGCTAACGTCAACATGGAAACATACCGCTTCACCGTGACACCGTTACAGGGGGCCACAGCATGAGGGCGGCGGTGCTGAGTTTTCCTGGCTCCAATTGCGACCAGGACTTGGTTTGGGCCACCCAGCAGGTTGCGGGGGGCTGCGCCGAAATCGTACCAGCAACGGCCACCACATTGTCAGGATTTGACGTGGTGATGATTCCGGGAGGCTTTTCGTACGGCGACTACTTACGCAGCGGTGCGATTGCCAGCGTTGCTCCGGTCATGACGGCCGTACGGCACTTTGCCGATGCTGGTGGTTTCGTCATGGGTATCTGTAATGGCTTTCAAATTTTGACTGCAGCGGGCCTGCTTCCGGGTTCGCTGCAAAGTAACACCCAGTTGGACTTTGTTTGTGCACCTACGTCCCTGAAGGTGGAGAACGTGCGGACGCCGTTCACTAACCGCTTTGCACCCGGTACGACGATTACCCTGCCCATTGCTCATGGCGAGGGCAATTACTACGCCGATGCGGGTACCATTGCTGAGCTGGAAGCGCACGGTCAGGTGGTGTTCCGTTATCGGGAAAATCCTAACGGTAGCGTTCACGATATTGCGGGCATCACCAACCGTGCGGGTAACGTACTGGGGATGATGCCCCATCCCGAACGGGCGGTGGAGTCCCTGTTAGGCGGCACCGATGGTTTGGGCGTATTTACTTCGTTACTTGCAGCCACAAAGGAGGCCACCTATGCCAGTCGTTGAGCTAGCACCGGAGGAAGTTGCCGCACGCAAACCGTATTTAGATTGGGGTTTGACCGAGGAGGAATACCAACGTCTGGCGGACAAACTCGGTCGGTTACCAAACTTTACCGAGGTGGGCCTGGCTTCGGGCATGTGGAGCGAGCATTGTGCGTACAAGTACAGTAAGCCAATACTAAAGCAGTTTTGGACGCATAACGACCGCGTGCTGATGGGTCCCGGTGAGGGCGCCGGCGTGATTGATATTGGCGAAGGCAAAGCCGTCGTGTTCAAGCCGAAAGCCACAACCACCCGAGTGCCGTTGAGCCATACGAAGGGGCCGCGACCGGGGTCGGTGGTATCATCCGCGACATCTTTTCCATCGGGGCAGAACCCGTTGCGTTACTGGATTCGCTCAGCTTTGGTGAACTGGACGACGCGCACGTCCGGCACCTCGTTGATCGCGTGGTCGCCGGAATTGGTGGTTACGGCAACGCCATCGGGATTCCTACCATTGGCGGGGAAACCAACTTCGATGCGACCTACGCGAAGAATCCGCTCGTGAACGCCATGTGTGTGGGCGTGATGGACCGGGACGCAATCCAGCGCGGTCGAGCGGCTGGTGCTGGTAACGCCATCATTTATGTGGGTGCAAAGACCGGCCGCGACGGTATTAACGGAGCCAGCTTTGCCTCGGCGGAGTTTAGCGATGCGGCGGATGCAGACCGTGCGGCCGTCCAGGTGGGTGATCCGTTCATGGAGAAGCTCCTCACTGATGCTTGCCTCGACGTGTCGCGGGCACACCGTGATGTGTTGGTGGGCATCCAAGATATGGGGGCTGCTGGTCTGGTGAGCTCCAGTGTCGAGATGGCTGACAAAGCCGGGGCGGGTATGTTGCTCGACCTGGACTTGGTGCCCCAGCGGGAACCGGGGATGACGCCATACGAAATTATGCTCTCGGAGTCGCAGGAACGAATGCTGCTATGTGTTCAGGCCGGGGCCGAGCAGGAAGTGATGGATGTGTTTACCCAAAGTGGTCTTGACGCCGTTGTAATCGGCCGGGTCACTGACGGTCAGCAGTACCAACTAGTACAAGATGGAAAGTTGGTGTGCGACGTGCCGGTGAGTTTGCTCACGGATGACGCGCCGGTTTACCACCAGGTGGGGATCCGGCCGGAACGCTTGGCTCACCCAGCCGCCGACTTTGAACCCGTCCTCGATAATCCAGAGGCCACGTGTTGGACATGATGGCCCAACCAACGATTGCCAGTAAGCGGAGTCTATTCCAGCGGTACGACTCACAGGTTAAGACGAACACGGTGGTTCTTCCCGGCGCCGATGCGGGGGTCATCCGGGTACGGGGCACGCACCGGGCGTTGGCGGTGACTACCGACAGCAATGGGCGGTACTTGTACCTTGATCCCGAGCGTGGCGGTGCCATGGTGGTCGCGGAAGCGGCGCGCAACTTGGTGGCCACCGGTGCAGAACCGTTAGGGGTGACTGACTGCCTGAATTACGGTGATCCCACTAACCCGGAACACTTTTATGAATTATCCGCGTCCGCACGCGGGATTGTTGCAGCAACTAAGGCACTGAACACGCCCGTTATTTCGGGTAACGTCTCGTTGTACAACGAGACTGACGGTGCAGCAATTTATCCGACGCCAATGATTGGGATGGTCGGGCTGGTGACTGACCTGGACGACATCACACCTAATACTTTTCAGCAACCGAATGATCGTCTCTACTTGGTAGGCCAGACCGGCGCGGACTTCAACGGCACCGAGTTGCAGAAAATGGTCACGGGTGGTGTATCTGGACGCCTGTTCGACTTTGACCTTGACGCGGAGCAGCATAATCAGCAGGCCCTGCTGAATGCTATTCGCGCAGGTTTGGTCACTGCTGCCCACGATCTTAGTATTGGTGGGTTTGCCGTGGGTCTCGCGGAGATGGCCTTTGGTCGGGGATTGGGTGCGTCAGTGAGCTACGATGTGCCGGCAACATGGCTGTTCGCCGAAACGCAAAGCCGTTTTTTTGGTCACCGTCGCTTCCAACCGGGCGGCTGAGTTTGAAGCCGTCATGGGGTCGCGTGCCCAGTTGATTGGCCACACAACGGCGGTCGCTCGACTGGTGGTAGACGCGCACGGCGCGACGCTAGACCTACCAGTTGCACGTTTACAACAAAGCTATGAGGAGGCGATCCCATGCCTGATGCAGTAAACGGTCTTAATGAAGAGTGCGGTTTGTTCGGCGTTTGGAATAATCCGGCGGCCGCGGACATCACCTATCTCGGTTTGCACACGTTGCAGCATCGGGGGCAGGAGGGCGCCGGCATTGTGGGCCTAACGGGGGCGGGCATGCTCCGCCATCGCGGGTTGGGCTTACTGGCCGAGGTGTTCACGAAGCCTGACCAGTTGGCTAGCCTGCAGGGGCGCGCCGCTCTGGGCCATGTGCGCTACTCTACGGCGGGTGGACGTGTTTTGGAAAACATCCAACCGTTGTTGTTCCGCTTTACGACGACCGGCGACGTGGCGTTGGCCCATAACGGCAATTTGACCAACGCCCGCTCGTTACGGGCCCAGTTGGAACGTGAGGGTGCCATCTTTCAGTCCACGTCCGATACGGAGGTATTGATGCACCTGATCCGTCGCAGTGACAAGACGAACTTCGTCGATCAACTCAAAGAGGCGTTGAATCAGGTGCACGGTGCTTTGCCTTTATGTTGCTGACCGAGCACGGATTGTACGCGGCTAGCGACCCTAATGGGTTTCGACCGCTGGTGGTCGGCACCCTGCCTGATGGCGGTACCGTGGTGTGCAGCGAGACCGCCGCACTAAATGCGGTGGGGGCGACCTTTGTGCAGGATGTGGCGCCAGGTGGACTAGTAGTAGTGGACCGGAACGGATTGCGTATCGACCACTACACGACGAAAACGGAGCTGGCCGTGTGCTCGATGGAGTACGTCTACTTTGCCCGCCCGGATTCAGAGATTCATGGTGTGAACGTACACCAGGCGCGTGTCCGCATGGGTAAGCGGTTAGCCGCCGAACAGCCGGTTGATGCCGATATTGTCTGTGGCGTACCCAATTCCTCGCTCTCGGCGGCTATGGGCTATGCTCAGGCCTCGGGAATTCCCTACGAGATGGGGTTAGTTAAAAGTCAGTATGTTGCCCGCACATTTATCCAACCGACGCAGGAATTACGCGAACGGAGTGTCCGCATGAAGTTGAGCGCAATTCGGCCGGTTGTCGCGGGGAAACGTGTGGTGCTGGTAGATGATTCTCTGGTGCGCGGCACCACTGCCCTACAAATTGTCAAATTGCTACGGGATGCGGGTGCGGCGGCAGTACACCTACGCATCAGTAGTCCGCCGCTACGCTTCCCGTGCTTTTACGGTATTGATATTCAGTCAACCCACGAGTTGATGGCGGCTAACCACAGTGTTGCGGACATGCGGCAAATATTGCACGTGGATTCGCTGGGCTTTCTGTCGGTTGATGGGTTGGAACGTAGCGTGGGCCTGACCACGGCTGCGCCGCACCACGGGCTGTGCGTGGCTTACTTTACGGGCGAATACCCCACACCTTTGGATGACTATGCCGCCACGCTACAGGATGAATTGTCACAATTAAACATCAAAGTAGCGGAGGTGAGCGCATGACGGATGCATACCGGGAGGCAGGTGTGGATATTACGGCGGGTGCAGCGGCGGTTGAACGCTTTGCACCATTAGCCGCTAGTACACACAATGAGCACGTAGTCAGCAAAATTGGCGGATTTGCCGCGGCGTACGCGCTGCCGGAGCTGAGTAACCCAGTGGTGTTGGCCGCAACCGACGGGGTGGGGACCAAAGTATTGTTGGCGCAGCAACACCACCAGGTTGCCGGCCTCGGCACCGACTTGGTTGCAATGGTGGCCAATGACTTGCTGGCCGACGGTGCATACCCGCAATTCTTCCTCGATTACATGGCGGTGGGCCACCTGGATCCAGAGTTGGCCGCCGAACTGGTCGGGGGCATCGCGTCTGGGTGCCGGGAAGCGGGGATGGCTCTGATTGGTGGGGAGACCGCCGAGATGCCGGACTTGTACCAGGGCGGCCACTTTGATTTGGCTGGGTTTGGTGTGGGTGTGGCCGACCGGAACCGCACGTTGCCGCGAGGCGTCGAGGCGGGCGACCTACTAGTGGGTTTTCCCAGCACGGGCGTCCACGCTAACGGCTTTTCGTTAGTAAGACACTTGTTGGATACCACCGGTTTGGCCGACCAACCGTTGGCGGATGGGCGCACGGTCGTGGCGGCGCTACTGACGCCAACCCGGATTTACGTGCGTTCAATCACGCCGCTCATCGAGGCCGGGTACGTTCACGGACTGGCGCACATCACGGGCGGTGGGTGGACGGATAACGTGCCGCGTATGCTCCCCGCAACTTTGGCGGCGGAAATCGACGTTGGTTCATGGGCATGGCCGGAATTGTTTACCCGTATGCAGACAGCTGGGGAGCTTACCCTAGACGAAATGCGCCGAACCTTCAATTTAGGCATGGGCATGGTGGCCGCGTTGGATCCTGAGCATTGGTCGGCAATTCAAGCGGCGTGCCCGGATGCCGTGCGCGTGGGGAAAGTAGTTCCCCGAGCGGCAGGGCAAGCTGTTGTCTGGCGGGAGGGCGTGCATGAGTAAATCGATTGCGGTATTTGCTTCGGGTACGGGTAGTAACTTTCAGGCGTTGGTGGAAGCCTTCGCCCAACCGGACAGTGGCGTGGTAATCAAGGCGTTGGTATGTGATCACGCGCTGGCACCGGTGGTGGGCAAAGCAGCGCTGGCTGGTGTACCGATTATTACGGTCGACTACCGTGAATTTGTCGACAAAGCGGCGGCCGAAGCGGCTATCGTTAGTCAGCTGCCAGAGGTGGACCTGATTGTTTTGGCCGGCTATATGCGTATTTTGGGGCCGACGTTATTAGCGGCCTACCCGCAGCGCATCATTAACCTACACCCAGCCTGTTGCCTAGTTTTCCCGGACGGACGGGTATTGAGGATGCGTGGCGTTATGGCGTGCAGATTACCGGCGTCACGGTGCACTTTGTGGACGCGGGGATTGATTCGGGGCAAATTATTGCCCAGGAGGCGGTGCGTGTTGAACCGGGTATGAGTGTCGACGATTTAGCACGGCGGATTCATGCGGTGGAGCACCAATTGTTGCCAGCGACGGTACAACGGTTAATTCAAGGGGGAAAAATTTAATGAAGCGTGCATTACTGAGTGTCTCTGACAAACATGGTTTAGTGGAGTTTGCCCAAGGGTTGGTTGAACGTGGTTTCGAAATTATTTCGACGGGCGGTACCCACGACCAGCTGGTGGGGGCGGGTGTGCCGGTGACGAGTGTTGCGGATGTGACGGGGTTCCCAGAAATGCTGGACGGCCGGGTTAAAACTTTGCATCCCCGTATTCATGCCGGTATCCTAGCCCGACGTGAAAGTGCCGAACACATGGCAGCCATTGCGGCGGCGAACATTGAGCCCATTGACGTTGTCTGCGTGAACCTCTACCCCTTTGCTGAAACTATCCACCAGGAAGGAGTGGCCCGCGCCGATGCAATCGAGCAGATCGATATCGGCGGCCCGTCCGCTTTGCGTGCGGCGGCTAAGAATGCGTCGAGTGTTTGGGCTGTGGTCGATCCGGATGATTACGCCGCTGTTCTCGCGGGCATCGACACTGACGATGTTGCTCTCCGTTCACGGTTGGCCGCAAAGGTGTTCCGGGTAACGGCCGCCTACGATGCGCAAATCGCTGCGTACCTAACCGGTGAGGAATTTCCGGACACGTTCACGCCGACTTACGTCAAGCAGCAGGACATGCGTTACGGTGAAAATAGCCACCAGGCGGCAGCTTTCTACGCTGAACCCTATCCAGCGGCAACGTCCATCGCGGCGGCACACCAATTGCACGGCAAGGAGTTGTCCTTTAACAACATGAAGGATGCGGACGCGGCTTTGCGGACGGTGAACGAGTTCGACGTACCAACCGTTGTGGCCATGAAACATATGAACCCATGTGGCATCGGTCAGGGTGACAACATCGAGGAGGCGTGGGACAAAGCATTTGCGGCCGATAGCACCTCCATCTTTGGCGGGATTATTGCGCTGAACCGCACCGTGGACCTGGCCACCGCCACCAAGATGCACGCGCTATTTCTGGAAATTATTATGGCGCCGGGCTACGACGATGATGCCCTGGCCATGCTGGCGCAAAAGAAAAATTTGCGTATCCTCACGGTGACTTTGACCGACCACAGCCAGCCACGCGCACGGGAGCCCGAAACCGTTTCGGTGAGTGGCGGCCTGCTTGTTCAGGAGGTAGATAACCAGGTGGAGGGTGCCAACGATTTAACGGTCGTCACGAAGCTGGCACCCACCCCCGAGCAGGTACGGGCACTTCTCTTTGCCCAAATTGCGGTGAAGCACGTCAAGAGTAACGCCATTGTTGTGGCCAAAGACGGGCAGACACTCGGCATTGGTGCTGGGCAAATGAACCGGATTGGCTCCGCTGAAATTGCCCTGGCTGCGGCTCTAACTCACCACAACTTTGCGGGGGCCGTACTCGCGAGCGACGCGTTCTTCCCCATGGGCGATACGGTGGAATATGCGGCTCAGCACGGCATTCGCGCGATTATTCAGCCGGGTGGCAGCATTCGGGACCAGGAATCGATTGACATGGCCGACGAGTACGGCATCGCGATGGTCACGACCGGCGTGCGGCATTTCCGGCATTAAGTTACGGCGCCGCGGCATTGACGGTGCCAGTTGACTCGCACATGGGAGGACGTTATTTTATGGTGCAACATAACGTATTGATTGTTGGTGGTGGTGCCCGTGAAAGTGCATTAGGTCTCGCTTTTCGGCGCGCCCCGTCGGTTGACCGGGTTTATGTAGCGCCCGGTAATCAGGCCATGAAGTTGTTGGGATTGGACCCGGTGCCCATCGCCGTTGACGATTTTGACCGGTTATTGGACTTCGCCCGCGGCCACGTGGACCTCACCTTTGTTGGTCCCGAGGTGCCGCTGGTAGGTGGGATTGTAGATGCCTTTATGGCGGCCGGGCAGCAGATTTTTGGCCCACATCAGCGGCTGGCGCAGTTGGAGGGTAGTAAGGGGTTTGCCAAAGCGTTTATGCAACGGCACGGTATTCCCACAGCGCGGTCGGTTGTGACGCATACCCTGACGGAAGCGCAGGCGGCGATGCGCGAATTTGGAGCACCAGTCGTGGTGAAGGCCGATGGCTTGGCCGCGGGCAAAGGGGTGCGGGTCGCGGCCACCATTGCAGAGGCTGAGGCGGCGCTGGATGGCTTGTACCGGCAGGGCGCGGATGCGACCGTAGTGGTGGAGGAGTACCTCACTGGGCAAGAAGCGTCGGTGATGACGCTATTTGCGGGTACTCACTTTGTGACTTTGCCGTTATCTCAGGACCATAAGCGCCGATTTAACGGGGATGCCGGGCCCAATACTGGCGGGATGGGGGCCATTAGTCCCGCACCGCAGTTTGGCGCCACGGCGGCTGCGGAGGCGCAAGCGATTGTTCAGCGCACGATTACTGGTATTCATGCGGACGGCTTGGATGGTTGCGGCGTGTTGTACACCGGATTAATGTTTACGGCGGACGGGCCACGGGTGCTGGAGTACAACGTCCGCTTGGGGGATCCTGAAACCCAGGTGTTGTTACCGCAAATTAAGGATGATTTGTACGTGACGATTACTAACCTCATGGCGGGGCAACAACCGCAGCTACATTTGAACGGGCAAACGTACAGTGCGGTTGTCCTTGCGCACCCCGGCTATCCAGCGACCAGTCGGCCACCACTGGCGTTCAAGGTGCCGGCCACCCCCGAGCTGGGGCAATGGCTCCCAGCCGCGGTTGAGTACGGGGATAATGGTTGGCAAAGTAGCGGTGGTCGGGTGGCAACCGTTGTGGGTGCTGGTGATAACATTCAGACGGCGACCAAGCTGGTTTACCAATTGGTCGACCAATTGGCGGGCGAGCTGGCCTTTCGCGAGGACATTGGTTATCATGCGCTTATGGAACCCGTCCGGTAACAGTTAGTGGTTGATTGCAACAAAAAAACTCGGTGGTTTTCCACCGAGTTTTTTTGGTACTGCGATTATTAATTAATCAACGTCGAAGAAACGGATAAACCAGCGCCACCACGTCTGGTGCCTGCGGTCATAGCGCTGAACCCGACTTGCGTCTATTTTGGTTGTATTATCCATGTGTCAATGGTTCCCCCAAATACCGAGTCACGTGCCCCCAGTAGTATTTACTAACGACTACCATTTTAACCGTTTGCGCATACAGGCGCTAGCCAACGTTCACCGTTCTGGTAGGTGTTGCCGGCAACTATCCGCGCAGATACAAGGTTACTAGCGGTGGTTACGGAATCGTTAAATTTGGGGTGTAGTGAGTGGGGGACGTGGATACTGGTTATGCTTCTGAGCCCACTTTGTCGTTTGCTGGATCCACTTCAGCGTAGTGTTGGCGAATGAATTGAGCGGATTGGGCGAGCTTGTTCTCCTCCTCCTTGGTCAAATCAAACTCCGCGCGGGCCAACACACCGTCCCGGCCGATGATGACTGGCGTGGATAGGTATGAATTAAACTCTTCGTGCCAATTGGAAACGGCGAGTTCAGTGTGGGCGTCTTCCAGCACAGTGCGCGCGAGGCGAGTAGCAGCCGCCGCAATTGCGTAGTTAGTGTACTGCTTGCCCTTAAACACGGTAAACCCACCAATGCGTGAATCCTCATCGATGGCGTCGAGGTCAAGGTGCTTGCTGTCGACCAATTCAGTCACGGGGTGGCCGAGTACACGTACGGTGGACCAGGCGGTGAACTGGGAGTTACCGTGCTCGCCCAGGTTGTAGCCGGTCACGGACCGCGGGTCGACGTCGAGGGCGTGACCAACGGCGCGACGCATGCGTGCCGAGTCCAGCATCGTGCCGGTACCCACCACGTGGTTGTACGGCAGGCCGGTAATTTGCTGGTAAATCGTGGTCATGATGTCGCACGGATTCGAGATACAGATAATTTTACCGTGGAACCCAACGCACTTAAGGTTGCGGGCAACATGCTTGACCTGCGTGGAGGTATACTCGAGTTCAGCAAAGCGGTCCGGGTTGGTCGCGGACTGCAGGCTGACCTTACCCACCGCGGAAATCACAATTTCTGCGTCGGCTACTGCTTCGTAGTCATTCGCAATCACGTTGGTATGGTGGGTTAAGTTCGCCATTGCGTCGGCAAAGTCGAGGGCGTCAGCGTTCGATTTAGCGGTGCGCTCGTCGATAATGACCAAATCATCAACCATACCCGTGGCGACAATCTGGTGGGCGACCGCGCCGCCAACGTTACCCATGCCGATTACTGCAATTTTTCTAGTCATAATCAATATCCACCTTTACCTTTAAATTCATTAACGATTAAAATAATGGCATTAAAATGTGAAAAAAATCAAGAAAATTGTGACATTTTTCAAATTATCGGTGTCATGACAGATACTTTAAAGTCGCGCAAGCCCGACATTACGTGACTGGCAATAACAAAAAACCCCCACGAATTTGTGGGGGCTAATTTCAATTTGTGCTGGCTTAATTGGTCAATTACACTTCAACGGACATGACCTGATTGAAGTGATCCTTAATGCAGTCAGCAGAGTGGCGTAACTTTTGTTGTTCATCGTCCGTTAACTGCCACTGCGTTTGTTGTTCAACACCATCTGCACCCACAATAACGGGGAAGGACAGGTAGCACTGCAAATCCGTGCGCCAGTTCGATACGGGCAACATGGTGCGGGCGTCCCGTAAAATGGTATCGGCGAGGCGTGTGGCGGCCGCCGCGATACCAAAGCTGGTGTAACCCTTACCAGCAAAGACGTCAAATGCGTCCATGCTAGAGTGGTGTTCAACGGAATCTAAGTCCAGGCCGACTTCGTCTTTGACGTCCACAATGGGCCGACCCATCACGCTGACTGTCGACCAAGCGGTGAACTGGGAGTTACCGTGTTCACCCAGGTTGTACCCGCTAACGGAGCGCGGGTCCACCTGAAAGGCTTCGCCGACCGCCCGGCGCATCCGCGCTGAGTCCAGCATGGTACCGGTGCCCATAACGTGGTTGGCGGGTAAACCGGTGACCTGCTGGTAAATCATGGTCATGACGTCACACGGGTTCGAGATGCACACAATTTGCCCGTTGAAGCCAACCGCTCGCAAGTGTTCCGCCACGTCTTTGACCTGCGTGGATGTGTACTCGAGTTCGGCAAAACGGTCGGGGTGGTCCAGGGTGATCAGGTTAATTTTACCCACCGCCGATATCACGATGTCCGCATCGGCGACGGCATCCCAATCGTTCATAACGATATCTGTATGGCGGGTGAGGTTGGCGGCCGCGTCTAAAAGGTCGTGGAAATCGGCGGTTAGTTTCTTGACGTCCTTGTCAATTAATACGAGTCGGTCAGTTAATCCCTGCGTCACGATTTGGTGGGCGACGGCTTCACCAACATGACCAATACCAATTACTGCAATTTTACGAGGCAAAATATTAGCTCCCTTAGTGGTTGATTTGGGGGTGGCGAATGTCGCCACCTGCTTGACTTGGTTAACGCACTGCACTTGCAGTGTAGTATAGCGGCGCGGGATTGCCAAACAATTATGACGCCGCGATTAAATGACGGGGAAGGATGACTAAAAAAGGGCTCATTCGTACTCGATTCGTCGGGAATGGCGATGGTATTGCTGCTTACGTGACCTCATGCGACTCTAGGGCATCAAAAAAAAGCTAGCACCGTCATGTGCCAGCTTTATGGACAGTGGTTGACTACTGGTCAACGGCCGCCGCAAGCTCGTCGTTGGCTGGATCCACCTGCGCAAAGTGTTCCAGAATGAACGTGGCGGATTCTTGTAGCTTACGTTGCTCGTCAGCCGTGAGGTCGAAGCGAATACGCTCAATGACGCCGGCGCGGCCGACCACCACCGGAATAGATAAGTAGCATCCGTACTCCTCACGCCAGTTGGATACGGGTAGTTGCGTGTGGGCATCCTCTAGAATGGTGGTTGCAAGGCGTGTGGCAGCGGCGGCAATACCGTAGTTGGTGTACGCCTTGCCCTTAACCACCGTGTAACCACCCATTTTGGAATCCTCATCAATGGCGTTCAGGTCCAGGTTACGCTCCTTTGCCAGTTGGCTGATGGGGTGTCCCAGCACGTGGACGGTGGACCAAGCCGTGAACTGCGAGTTGCCGTGTTCACCCAGGTTGTAGCCCTCGACGGAGCGGGGGTCGACCTGGAGCGCGTGCCCGACCGCCCGGTGCATACGGGCTGAATCGAGCATCGTACCCGTGCCCATTACCTGATTGTGAGGTAGGCCGGTCACACGCTGATAGATCATGGTCATGATGTCACACGGATTAGAAATACAGATAATCTTACCGTGGAACCCGACTTCCTTGAGGCGTTGCGCAACCAGCTTAACCTGATTGGAAGTGAAACCGAGTTCAGCAAAGCGGTCCGGGTTGTCGAGCGATTGCAAACCGATGTTGCCCACCGCCGAGATGACGACCTCCGCGTGCGCGACCGCCTGGTAGTCATTCACGATAATGTTGGTGTGGTGTGTCAGGTTGGCCTGGGCGTCCTCAAAGTCGAGGGCGTCAGCTTCAACTTTGCCTTCACGCCGGTCGATGAGTATGAGGTCGTCCGCCATCCCCGAGGTGACGATTTGATGGGCCACGGCCCCGCCGACGTTGCCGACACCGATTACTGCAATTGTTCGAGTCATTAATATTTCCTCCAAAGTAGTTAAATGTAGTGATTAATGCTTGTTGATGCTTAAACTTATAAACCGTGGTTATTCACCGAGCTGGGCGTCCTGTGGTTTAATCAACCCCAGCTGGTTCACGAACAACCACTTTAACCCGCCGGCTGCGAGGACCGGAATCACCACAAAGGTGAGGAGGACCCGCAGCCAGACCAAAACTCCATGTGACTGTTGAAGCGCCGTGAGCGGCCCAATCAACCCCGCAAAGCCGAAACCAGCTGAAAACGGCGTACCGTTCATTTGTAATAAGCTGGCTGCTCCGCCACAGATACCCGCCCCAATGATTACTGGTACAAAGAGCAGGGGACGGCGGAGCATGTTAGCCATCTGAATCTTGGGTGACCCTAAGAAGTGGGCGAGTGTGCCGCCGAGTGGGTTCGCGCTGGCCCCAATCCATGCCAGGGTGAAACTGGCGACCACAATGCCGGCGTTCGCCGCCCCGGAACCGATGCCCGTGAGCGCGATTGCCATCGCAATGCCGACAGACGATAGTGGGCTCACAATCAGTACCGCAAAGATGATGCCGAGCACGATCCCATTAGGATGGGGGTCAGGTGGGTGGCACTGGCTACCAGTTGTCCAACAAAAGTTTGAACGGCGACCATTGCCGGCAGGGTCAGTATCCCAATACCGCCACCAATAATGAGGACGATGGTGGGTTCAATAACCAGTTTCAGTTGTCCCAGATGGCGGTGGATTAGTAGTACCATCGCCGCGCTGATAAAGGTGGTCAGCATAATGTTGAGGATGGACCGTGCCGTTAAAGACGAACGCGCCTTTGCTCGTGGTGATGGCTCCGGAAGAAACGAAGGTCGCAAGGGCAATACAGGCTGCGTCCAGCGTTTCAAGTCGTAGCATGTGGCCCACCGCCATTGCTGCAAAGACACTGAGTAGGGACTGCGCAACGGTGACCATCATGGTAATGGCACCAGCGACGTGGTTGCCGGGAAATAGTGCCAGAATCTGGCTGGTAAGTGCGGCCGGAATGAGGGCCACTACCACCCCGAGACTACTACCGTTGAGTACGTCCAGGGTAAACTGTTTGATTCCGATTGCGGGGGCGTTGTTTGTGGCATTAGCTGACATAAATAGTTTCCTCGTTGTCTTAGTGTTGGTTACGGCGGTTGACTAACGTGAGATTGCGTTTTTAGGCTGCTCACCGTTGAGGACGGCCAGGACGTCGTCAAGTGCGATGTCCACCATGTTTTGGACGGCAATGTTGGTGTAAAAGCCGATGTGTGGCGTCAGGATGACGTTGTCCATTGCGTTTAGTTCCTTAATCTGCGGCGTGGCGTCCAGGCCGACTTTGCTGAGGTCGCGGGTAAACACTGCCGCCTCGCCCTCGACCGTATCCAATGCGGCCATGGCGAGTTCGTGGTTCTTCAGCGCGGTAATCAGCGCTGCCGTGTCGACCACTGGGCCGCGGCTGGCGTTGACCAAGCCGGATGTTGGTTGCATGAGTTTGAGGTCGTCAGCACCAATCAGGCCGGTGGAGGTGGGGTTCAGGTCGACGTGCAGCGATACCACGTCAGATTGCTCGAGGACCTTTGCTTTGGTCGTGTAGGTCACGATATCGCGCAAGTCGTCACGTTCCTGGACGTCGTATGCGAGCACCTTTGCGCCCAACAGGTGGAGCATCTGGGCCAAGGTGCCCCCAATGCGACCGGCACCGATAATACCGATTGTGGTGGAGTGAATTTCTTTAGCTTGGAGCCCGTTGAAGTCAAAGTTGTTGTTCCGGACCCGCGCATCGATCAGGGGACTCTGCCGCAGAATACGGAAGATGGACATCAGGGCGTGCTCGGCCACGCTTCGTGGGGAGTATGCCGGAACGTTGGTCACGGTCAGCCCGGCAGCTGCGGCGGCGTCGAGGTTGATGGTATCAACTCCGGCAGTCCGCGTGGTGAGCTGGTGAATGCCGTAACTGGCTAGCTGTGTGTACACGGTATCGTCGCCGATGGGGCCGCGCTGTTGAATAACAATGCCATCGTAGCCCTGGGCTAGCTGCACCGTATCGCCGTGGAGCACGACATCGTTGGTGTCAATCGTCAGGTTGTGGGCGGCAGCGTACGCCTGAATGGCTGGCTGCTCATCGTCGCGAACACAATACATTAAAATTTTGGTCATCTTGTGCCTCCTTAGGCCGTATGGGTTGCGCGGTAATCATCAACGTATTCTTGTAGACGACGCATGGCCTCGGTGAGGTTGTCCATGGACGCGGCGTAACTAAGCCGCACGTGGCCCTCACCACCGGGACCAAACCCGCCACCGGGAATCAGCGCGACGGCGTTTTTGCGGACCAGGTCGTAACAGAATTCGGTGTCGTCCTGAATCAGGTCAGCGGGAATCTTAGCAAAGACGTAAAAGGCACCGTTTGGTTCGGAATACCGAAGCCCATTGCGCTCATTTTGGCAACGACCAGGTCGCGTCGTTTGAGGTATTCAGCCTTCATGGCCAGGGTGTCCTGACGTCCTTCCTCCGTACTCATTGCTTCGTAGGCGCCGGCCATAGCGGGATTCGACGCTGAGGTGACGTTGAACGCGTGGGCCAAGCTAACGCGCCGCATCAGCTCTGCGGGACCAGCGATAAGACCAATCCGCCAACCAGTCATGGCGTGGGATTTTGATACGCCGTTGATCAGCAAGGTTTGTTCAGGTAATGCCTTGGCAAAGCTGAAGTGCGTGCCGTCGTACGTGAGCTCGGAGTAGATCTCATCCGAAATCACGGTGACGTCAGTTTCGCGCAACACATCTGCGAGCGCCCGAACTTGTGCCTCGTTATAGGTGACACCGGTGGGGTTGGACGGGAAGTTCAGTAGCACTGCTTTGAGGTGATCGCACCGGGCAATACCAGCTTTGAGCTGTTCTGGTGTGAAGACAAAGCCGGTACTGCTGGTATCAACGTAAACTGGTTCCGCCCCATTAATGCGAATGAGCTGGTCGTACAGGGAGAACGTTGGGCTCGGCATCAGTACTTGGTCACCAGGGTTGAGCAAAGTATCGAGGGCTGCGTGTAGTCCTTCGGTAGCCCCCACGGTTACGGCAATCTCCGTGTTAGGGTCGTAGTCCAGGCCGTAACGATCGCTGAGAAAATCTGCGGCCGCCTGGCGCACCTTTGGCCAGCCATTGGACGGACCGTAGTGCGATTCATCATTATTGATGGAATCAATTGCCGCTTGTTTGATGTGTTCCGGAACGTTAAAGTCCGGTTCACCGAGTGAGAGCTTGATGACGTTGGGAATTTTGCTGGCCTCAGCATCAAATACGCGGATGGGGTTGGCCCCGAGACCGTCATAGGTATGGTCTAAATCCTTTAACAAACTTGGTTTAGTTTTGGGCATGGTGTAACTTCCTTTCTGTTGGTGGATATGTAGTGGTAGGGACGGGGAGGAGGATTGGGGATGAAACGTGGTCGTGGCAGAGAGTCAGTGCTAAAGCTGGTAGGGCGAGTACGCTGCTTTGCGCGATCTGACAACTGTCAAACCAGTGAATGAATGCTCCAGTCTCTCGCACACGCTCCGCGGGTGCTCCGAGTAGCAGAGAGTCAGTGCTAAAGCTGGTAGGCGGGTACGCTGCTTTGCGCGATCTGACAACTGTCAAACCAGTAAATGCTCCAGTCTCTCGGCGGTGCTGACGCACAGCCTCCGAGTAGCAGAGAGTAAGTGCTAAAGCACTAACTCTCTGCGTAAAAAAAATCCGCCCCCCGGAGCTTCGCGAATGCGAAACATCTGGGTGGCGGTAGTTGACCTAAAAAAATCGGTTGACCACTGTACACGCAGATGCCTCATGTCATCCGCGTGCCACGCTCAATAGCTCTTGGCCCTCGGATGACTACCCGAAAAACCAAAAGGCGTACGTGCGTGCAACTGTGATCAGTGATTGTTTCATTAGGAAAACTCCTCTCGTCTTCTATGTGGACGATATTATAGCAATGTGAGAAACGTGTCAATAGTTTTTTTAATTTTAACTTTGACTACGCGCGCGTTAATGCCTTCTTTACGCCCGTCCGTTCATATTCCGTCAGGGTAGTGCTCATTGCATCGTAAATCCGCCGAGCCTCTTCCTTGTTACCACGGAGTTCGAAAAGACCAATAAGTGGACTGTTGTAGCGGTTGGCGTAGTGCTTGGCCGTCAACCCAAACTGCGCGTTGAAGTTACGGTTGCCACTGCCAACAATCCCAATCAGATTGTCCGTGTTGCCGTCATCCAGCTCGTCGCGGAGGTCCACCGTCAACGTTTCCTGGTAGCCCGTGTGCATCCCGTCCCCACCGTCCAGGTAGGTTGGCACTAAGACAAAGTAGGGGCCAGCATCCAGCACCCGCTCGTCAAACTGCTCCGTGTACTCGTAGAAGTTTACGTCCCGGGAGTCAGCGTCCATGGCCTGTGCCTTGACCGCGTGCTGTTTCAGTAGCTTGGTAAAGGCCCGCGTGTTGCCGCTAATACTGATAAAAACAACGTTAATTGGTGCTGCCATTAGCGATCACCTTTTTTTTCTTGTCGTCCTGAGCGTCCTCATCCAAACCGATGAGGTAATCGTCGTCATTCATGGCCTCAACCTGACCCAGCAGGTAGCCGTTACCAACTTGGGAGAAGAAGTCGTGGTTGGAAGTAGTGGTGTTGATCCCGTTCATAATGACGGGGTTAACGTCGCTGGCCGTCGTTTCAAAGATGGGTTCCTTACCCAAGTTCATGAGGGCCTTGTTGGCGTTATACTGCACGAAGGTCATCACTTCATCAGTCCAGCCGACCTGGTCGTACACGAGCTTGGCGTAGTTGGTTTCATTATCAAAGAGGTTGTACAACAAGTCGTAAGCCCAGTCGTCCTGTGCTTGCTTCTGGGCGTCAGTCAACTGGTCGTACGTTACCTGGTACTTGTAACCAATATACGTGCCATGCACGGATTCGTCGCGGAGGATTAACTTAATGATTTCGGCGACGTTGTTCAACTTGTTGTTGCCCAAGTAGTACAGCGGCGTGTAGAAACCACTATAGAAGAGGCAGGTTTCAAGGAATACGTTGGCCACCTTTTTGTGCAACGGGTCCGGATCATTGCGGTAGATGTCCACGATGGTCTTGGCCTTGGCCTGCAGGAAGTCCTCAGTGTCCGACCACTGGAAAATTTCGTCAATTTCGTCCGGCGTGTTGAGGGTGGAAAAGATGGTGGAGTAACTCTTAGCGTGGACGGATTCCATGAACTGGATGTTGTTCAGTACGGCGGTTTCGTGGGGTGTCACCACGTTCCGGCGCAATGCCTGCATACCGTCCTGGGACTGAACCGTGTCCAGCAGGGTCAAGCCACCAAAGACGTGACCAACAACCCACTGGTGGTCGGTATCAAGTTCACGCCAGTCATCCATATCGTTGGATACGGGGATACGGGTGTCCAGCCAGAATTGTTCGGTTAACTTTTCCCAAGTTGCCTTGTCGATGGCGTCATTGACGCGGTCCCAGTTAACGGCCTGGTAGTCGTCAGCGTCAGCGAACTTCTTTACTAAATCAGTCAAGTGAAGAACCTCCTTGCGGTGTTGCCGCGAATTGTCATGGTGTACGACGTTACTGTATGTACTGTGCACCGTACTAAATGTGGTATGACTTAGGTTAGCACACAGGATATTGTGTGTAAATGTTAAAAACTTCGGGTGAATGACCCTATATATGGTAGTTGGTGGGTCGGATAAAATATTTTTTTTGCGGCCGGTAATGGCGTAGGACCGGCCTTTTCAAGGAATTACAGAACACAAGATGTGGTATTGTGGTTGACCCTCCACACTAGATTGGGTATGATAATGACATACTTACGAAATCAAAGGACTGATGAATATGCGCAATGTTACTTTATTTACCAAAAATGGTTGTCCTCGCTGCCGTATGACGAAGCGGTTCTTGGACGAACACAACATCAATTATACCGAACACAACATCAATGAGGAGCCTGAATACGTTAATTACTTAAAAAAATCAGGGCTTCAAGATGACGCCGGTACTCGAAGCGGACGGCATGGAGGCCATCACTGGTTTTCGTCCAGACGTTTTAAAGCAGTTGGCTGTTTAAGACGGCCAGCTGTTTTTTTATCCCCTTGGTGATTGCATGAAAGTAGGTACAATATGTCACTTAAATCAATCTCTCCAGAGCACGTTTCGTACTACAAACTAAATAACGAAATCAACATTCCCGTTGACGGACAAATTCCGCTGAATAAGGACAAGGAAGCTTTGGCCGCATTCCTGGCTGAAAACGTCCAGCCCAACACGAAGCAATTTGATTCACTGGCCGCAAAGTTGGATTACCTGGTCGCTAACGATTACTACGAATCCGCCTTTTTGGACAAGTACAGCGCCGCGTTTAAGGATGATTTGTACCAGTACTTGCAGGACCAGCACTTTCAGTTTAAGTCCTTCATGGCGGCGTACAAATATTATGCACAGTACGCTTTGAAGACCAATGACGGTGAGCAGTATCTGGAAGACTTTAAGGACCGCGTCTTTGCTAACGCCTTGTACTTCGCTGACGGCAATGAATCCTTGGCGCACGATTTGGCTGAAGAGATGATCCACCAGCGCTACCAGCCAGCAACGCCATCCTTCCTGAATGCAGGGCGCTCGCGTCGTGGTGAGTTGGTGTCCTGTTTCCTATTGCAGGTAACCGACGACATGAACTCAATTGGCCGGGCAATTAATTCCGCGCTTGAGTTGTCTCGTATCGGTGGTGGTGTTGGTCTGACGCTGTCTAACCTGCGTGAGGCTGGAGCACCAATCAAAGGTATTGAGGGAGCGGCTAGCGGCGTCTTGCCAGTCATGAAGTTGCTGGAAGACTCGTTCTCATACTCGAACCAGCTTGGTCAACGGCAGGGTGCCGGTGTGGTTTACCTGAACGTCTTTCACCCAGATATCATTAACTTCTTGGGTGCCAAGAAGGAAAATGCGGACGAAAAGTACCGGGTTAAGACCCTGAGCCTGGGTGTCATTGTTCCGGACAAGTTTTACGACTTGGTGCGTGAAGACGCCGATATGTACTTATTCTCACCATACTCGGTGGAGCGTGAGTACGGTAAGCCATTCTCCTACATTGACATCACTAAGGAGTACGACGCTCTGGTGGCCAACCCAAACATCAAGAAGTACAAGATTCGGGCCCGCAACCTGGAGAACGAAATTTCGCGGCTGCAGCAGGAATCAGGCTACCCGTACATCGTCAACGTGGACACGGCGAACAATGACAACCCAATTGACGGGAAGATCATCATGAGTAACCTGTGTTCGGAGATTATGCAGGTGCAGGAGCCGTCAAAGATTAACAACCAGCAGGGTTATGACGTCATGGGGACGGACGTTTCGTGTAACTTGGGTTCCACGAACATTCCTAACCTGATGAAGGCGAAGCATTTTGGCCGTGCCGTTGAGGCCATGGTTCGTGCGCTAACCTTCGTTTCGGATGAAAGCAACATTGACGTTGTCCCATCGGTCCAGCACGGTAACCACCGGGCTCACTCAATTGGTTTGGGTGCGATGGGGTTGCACACCTTCTTTGCCCTCAACCACATGGAATACGGTTCGCCGGAGTCTGTAGAGTTTACGAGCGTTTACTTCCTATGCTTGAACTACTACACGCTGGTAGCTTCCAATAAGATTGCCCGCGAACGCGGCGAGTCCTTCTACCACTTTGACCGGAGTCAGTACGCCGATGGTACTTACTTTGACCGTTACGTGAATGAGGACTGGCAGCCACACGATCCTAAAGTACAGGAATTGTTCAAGGACATTCACGTACCCACGACTGACGACTGGAAGCAACTGCGTGCGGACGTCATGAAGTACGGTTTGTACAACCAGAACCGTATGGCGGTAGCCCCAAACGGTTCGATTAGTTACATCAACGATACCAGTTCGTCTTTGCACCCAATCATTAACCGGATTGAAGACCGGCAGGAGAAGACCATAGGGAAGATCTTTTACCCGGCGGCGGGGCTGTCCAACGACACCATGCCGTACTACAAGAGTGCCTACGATACGGACATGCGCAAAGTGATTGACGTTTACGCTGCGGCACAGCAGCACGTGGACCAGTCGTTGTCACTCACGCTGTTCATGCGCAGTACAATTCCCGAAGGTATCTATCCATGGAAGCAGGGGCGGACCAACAAAATGACGACCCGCGACCTAAACATTCTGCGTAACTACGCCCACTACAAGGGCATTAAGTCGATTTACTACATCCGGACGTTTACGGATGATGAAGAAGAAGTCGGCAGTAACGAATGTGAAAGCTGTGTCATCTAAACTTTGATAAGAACGCGTCCAGTCGTCTTCATCCGCGACTGGACGCTTTTTGGTTGGCTGGTTGTACTCAGATTGGCTGGTCGTACTGGCGTGGTGGTTCCGGTTGAGCGGCTGGTCCCCGCGACCGGAGCTGTGAGCCTCACGCTCACGCCCGTGCCGGGCTACCGCGAATTGCCGTAGCCCGAGCAAAACCCGCTCGGTCTAGCCAATTTGATTCTGTAAGTCATAACTGTCAGTAGGGGCTAAAGCCCCAACTGACAATAATTCCAACAGAACTACGGGCATACAGCCGTCGCGGGGACCAGCCGCTCAACCTCCACCACCACGCCAGTACGACCAACAGTAGATGGTCACCGTTCCGGGCCCAGTCGTCTCCGCTCCCCACGGCACCCCCACCGGCCAGAATCACACTTGTGAGCGGATTCATGGATAATTTGGTCAACTGTCAGCCCATAAGAATAACCCGACCGACGTGGCTTCACACTACTATGTATTGTGAAATGCGGGTACTGAATTTGGTTGTTCTGTGGCAGGGAATAGGCTCAAACTGTTGTCCATTAGAGGTAATTAACTATATGGTCATTATGGATACGGACAATATGGATACACAGCACATTTGATATATTTCGGTTTATCCGTTAGCGAGTGGGTGTCGGAAACGCGGTGGAAGGCTGCGGGTTACGTTCCTGGAAACGAGGTTGATACAGTAGCGGAAGGCCGCGTCGGTCGGACCGGTGGGCGTAGGCGTGTGGGGTCGGAATGGTAACCACTGCCGGGGAACGCACGCAGTTTGCGCTTTAGCGCTTACTGCGTGCTTCTCGCAGGAATGGCGCAGCCAGTCCGAGAGCTTCATCGGCTTTAGCCGTTAGAACGCGACGAATTTCGAGACTGACCGGTGTTTTTCCGGGCAGGCTTGAAATCGCGGCGGAAACACGCCCGTACTTGGCGGGTTGAAGCCTTCGCCCCAGCAGTGGTTACCATGGAGTACCCCACGAAAGCCGCAGCTCACCGGTCCAACCTACGCTGCCACCAACTGCTACTGTAGCAATCTACGGCGTAGGGCACGTAAGCCGCAGTCCCAAAGGCCACCCGCGAGTTCGTAACCACACAACCTTCGCCCTAGCAGTGGTGACCATGGAGCACCCACGAAAGCCGCAGCTCACCGGTCCGGCCTACGCTGCCGCCACTAACTTTGCAAATCAACCCAATGGAAGCAAGTTGCTGAACCGAACAGCGGAAATCATCCCCCAACAGTCCGGCGCCCATGCTATAATGTGCACAGTTACGCAATGATGGAGGCATGATGATGAGTGAACTAATCACCCAGTTTTTTTACGTGGACAACCCTAGCAAACATAGTGGACATCCTGGTCGTGTGGTACTTCCTGTACCGCTTGATCATGTTGATCCGTGGTACCAAAGCCGTGCAGCTCTTCCGCGGCATTTTAATCATCGTGATTATCCGACTGATTGCCTGGGGTGCACAACTGCGGGCCGTCTCCTTCATTCTGGACCAAATTATTAGTTGGTCCGTAGTGGCAATCGTCATTATTTTTCAACCAGAAATCCGACGCGGGTTGGAACATCTGGGACGAGGTGGCCTATTCACACACGGAGCTGAAAGCCAGCATGATACCGGCCAAAGGTTGGTCGATCAGTTAGACCAGGCCATCCAGTACATGAGTAAGCGCCGCATCGGGGCGTTGATCACCATCCAAATGAACACTGGCCTAGAGGAATACATCGAAACCGGTATTCCCATCGATGCGGAGGTGAGTGGTGCGCTTCTGATCAACACGTTCATTCCCAACACACCTTTGCACGACGGGGCCGTGATTATTCGCGACAATCGACTCGCGGTGGCCGCCGCGTACCTGCCGCTATCCGAGAGTAACGCTATTCCTAAGAGCCTCGGGACGCGTCATCGTGCTGCCGTTGGTATTAGTGAGGTCACCGACGCCGTGACCGTGGTGGTGTCCGAAGAAACTGGCGGCGTCACCATTACCAACAACTCACACCTCATGATTGATATGTCGCGAGATGATTACATGGCCTTTTTGACGGCGCAACTGGTACCAGCCGAAGACGAGGAGAAGCACAACCCCATCCGCGACTTCATTCTGGGCATTAACCGGAAGGGGGCGGGCAAATGAGCAAGTTTTGGGAAAGCAAGTGGGTTTATCGCCTACTGTCATTCGTGTTGGCCCTAGGCATCTTCTTCTACGTCAACACCAAGCAGGTTAACAATACCCGCCAGACTGGTACGGCCAATAGTTCGCTACTGGCGACCAGGTCAGCGACCGTCAAAGTGCCGTTGCAGCTCAATGCGGATACGACCAAGTACTTCATTACGGGTTACCCGCAGAACGTGAAGGTGCGCGTATCGGGTAGTTCCGCGCTCGTGACTGCGGTCAAGAATACGCAGAACTTTAGGGTAGTAGCGAACCTGAGTAACCTCGGCGTGGGCAAGCATAAGGTTAAATTGACGGAGGAGGGGCTTAACCAAAGCCTTAACTATAAGATCACACCGTCTACCATTAACGTGAATATTCAAAAGCGGGTTAACAAGACGATGCCGATTGAGGTCAAATACAACGCCGACGCTCTGGCTGAGGGCTATGAAGTAGGCACGCCAAAGTTGTCCACTAACTCGGCCCAGGTGTCCGGTTCCCGTTCAGAAATTAAGCGGATTAACAAGGTGGTTGCCACCGTTGCTTTGAGCCATAACACCAAAAAGGACGTTACCCAGAATGTTTCCGTCCAGGCCGTGGATAGCAACGGTAATACGTTGAACGTGGTGGTCTTGCCGGAGTCCGTCAAGGTAACTTTGCCAGTGTCGTTGCCAAGCAAAAAAAAGTTGACGTGGAGTTCAAGCAAAGTGGCACGGTTGCCAAGGATCGTGTGGTTGCCTTCAAGAGCAACACCGACAGTGTCAGGATTTACGGGAGTCGGTCGGTACTCGCGAAAATCGACAAACTTACTTTGCCAGTAGATGTAAGTGGCGTAACTTCAAGTACAACCAAGACGGTGAACGTCACGGACGCGTACCCCGACCTAGTGGCGGCGGACCCTAACTCGATTAAGGTCAGCCTCAAAGTCACTACGGAGTCGAGCAGCGAGGCCGGGGATGCCAGTTCGTCGTCTAGCGAGAGCTCAAGTGATTCGGCGAGTAGTCAATCAGTAAGCTCCAGCTCATCCAGCAGTAGTGCCAAGTCCAGTAGTAGTGACTCTAGCAGTTCAGATAGTTCATCCAGTAGTAGCGCTAAGTAGTCTAAAAGTAATAAAATGGTAAACGTAGTTCAGCGGTTAAACGCAGAAACGAGGAGAAAGTATGACTAAGTATTTTGGTACTGACGGTGTACGCGGGGTGGCCAACGAGACGCTTACCCCTGAATTGGCCTTTAAGTTAGGACGTGCTGGGGGGTACGTCCTGACTAAGCATCAGGAGGACGGTCAGACACCGTTAGTGCTGGTCGCTCGGGATACCCGTATTTCCGGTCAAATGTTGGCCGACGCCCTGATTGCGGGCCTATTGTCCGTTGGTATTGAGGTGCTGTCGCTGGGCGTGATTACCACGCCTGCGGTCGCTTACCTGATTAAGGTTCAGGGTGCCGCGGCCGGAATTCAAATTTCCGCGTCGCACAATCCTGCTCAGGACAACGGTATCAAGTTCTTTGGGCCAGACGGCTACAAACTGTCTGATGCCACGGAGGACGAAATTGAGGCGTATCTAGACGCCGAGGTTGATACACTACCGCGGCCAAGTGCAAAGGGATTGGGCACGTCCGCGGCTTACCCAGAAGGTATCCAAAAATACACCCAGTTCCTGGAACAAACTGTTAACGAAGACCTGGCGGGGATCAAAGTGGTGCTGGACGGTGCCAATGGGGCAACCAGCGGCATTGTGAGTCGTTTGTTTGGCGACCTCGACGTCGACTTTGAAACAATGGCCACTAACCCGAACGGTATTAACATCAATGACGGTGTCGGTTCAACGCACCCCGAAGCCTTGGCTAAAGCCGTGGTTGAGAAGGGCGCGCAAATTGGCCTGGCTTTCGATGGGGATGGGGACCGGTGCATCGCCGTTGACGAGCAGGGCAACATTATTGACGGCGACAAGATCATGTTTGTGTTGGGTAGCTACATGAAGAGCAGGGTCGCTTGAAGCAGGACACGATTGTGACGACCGTCATGAGCAACCTGGGGTTGTACAAGGCCATTGAGGCCAACGGCATGCACTCGGTCCAAACGGCCGTGGGTGACCGCCACGTGGTGGAAGAGATGCGTGCACACGGTACAACATTGGTGGGGAGCAAAGCGGGCACGTCATCCTCTTTGATTACCACAACACCGGGGATGGCATGCTGACGGGGATCCAGTTGCTTTCCGTGATGGCAGCGACGGGTAAGACGCTCTCTGAATTGGCAGCACCAGTGCAGACGTACCCGCAAAAGTTGGTCAACGTACCAGTTAAGGATAAGAACGCGTGGGAACAATACCCCGCTATTACTGATGCCATCAAGGACGTTGAGGACCGCATGGCCGGCGACGGCCGGGTACTAGTCCGTCCTAGTGGTACTGAAAGTTTGCTTCGGGTTATGGCGGAGGCCAAGACCCCCGAACTCGTTAGCGCATACGTTGACGACATCGTGCGGGTGGTCCAGACCGAAATGGGCCTATAATTCCTGTAGCAAAATTAATTTAATTACCAAAGTGGTCTACCTCGGGTGGGCCACTTTTTTTTGACGGTTCCCTCTATGTCGGGACCACTTAATCGTAATATTCACAATCAAGGTATACCAATTGCTAAAAATTCGGCGTATACCAATAATCGAGTAGTTGACCTTTAACGGGGCTCCTGCTACTATTTGACGTATCGACCAATCCGGAATCTTATTTGAATTGGGTCTATACCATTAATGAACAGGAGCGTAACAAAATGTGTGGAATTATCGGAGTAGTTGGCGATGTGAATGCAACCAAGGTACTGCTAAAGGGGTTAGAGCGGCTGGAATACCGCGGTTATGATTCGGCCGGTATCTTTGTGCATGACCGTAATAATGGTGGGCAACTAATTAAAGAAGTCGGGCGGATTAAGCGCTTGGAGGCCAAGGTCCCAGCGGAACTGACGGGCACCCTAGGCATTGGTCACACCCGGTGGGCCACGAACGGTAAGCCCACGGTTGCTAACGCACATCCGCACGTTTCTGCGGACGGCCGGTTCTACCTCGTGCATAACGGTGTGCTGCAAAATGCTGCTGAGTTGCGCGCTCAGTACCTTCCGGACGTCCAAATGGCGAGTGATACCGATACGGAAGTTGCCGTGCAGTTAATTGCGCAGTTTGTCATGGCGGGCGCTTCGGTTGTCGAAGCCTTCAGCACGTGATGCAACTGGTCGACGGCTCTTACGCCTTTGCGCTAGCTGACCGCGATGATGGGGACACGCTGTACGTGGCTAAGAACAAGTCACCATTGTTAATTGGTGTTGGCGATGGCTTTAACGCGGTGGGTAGTGACGCGTTGGCGCTACTGGACCGGACGCACGAATTTATGGAAATACACGACCAGGAACTGGCGGTGCTCACCGCCGACAACGTACAACTCATGACCATGGATGGCGACCTGGTTGTACGGGATACCTTTACGGTGGACGTGAGCGAGGGTGACGGTGACCTGGGTGCGTACCCGTTCCACATGTTGAAGGAAATTGATGAACAGCCAGTCGTGATGCGGCGGTTGCTCGCGGCCTACCTGGACGAAAACGGGACGGTTAACTTGCCGGATAACCTCTTGCAGGCTTTGGCTGAAGCCGACCAGCTCTACTTTGTTGCTGCTGGTACCAGTTATCACGCTAGCATGGTCGGGGCCGCCTCATGGAGGAGTACGCACATACGCCAGCGCACGCCTACCTGGCTTCCGAGTTTGGCTACCACCAGCCATTGTTGACGGGCAAGCCCATGTTTGTCTTTTTAACTCAAAGTGGCGAGACGGCGGATATTCGGCAGGTGTTGGTGAAGGTCAAGGAACAGGGTTACCCGACGTTAACGATTACCAACGTGCCAACGTCGACGCTGGCCCGCGAGGCGGATTACGCGCTCAACCTCCACGCTGGTCCCGAAATTGCGGTTGCCTCGACTAAGGCGTACACGGCGCAGGTTGCCACTACGGCTTTGGTGGCAAAGGCCCTGGGCGTAGCCAAAGGGGTGGCGGACGCTGCCGCGTGGGATATCGGCCACGAACTGACATTGGTTGCCGATACGCAGCAGGCGTTAGTCGACCAGAAGGATGCGGTCCACGATTTAGCGCAGGGAGCGCTGGCAACCACTCGTAACGCGTTTTATATCGGTCGTGGCCTGGACTACTACGTCGCACTGGAAGCGGCCTTGAAGCTTAAGGAAATCTCCTACGTGCAGGCTGAGGGCTTTGCGGCGGGTGAACTAAAGCATGGCACGATTGCGCTGATTGAAAGCGGAACGCCGGTCATTGCGCTGATTAGTGACCCGGTCACTGCGGCCCACACTCGGGCCAATGCGACTGAAGCAGCGGCCCGGGGTGCAAACGTCATCCGGATTGCCACGCGCAGTTTAGCCCAGACGGGTGATGACCTCGTGATTGATGACCTGAATCCCGCGCTGGCGCCGTTAGCGCTGATTGTACCGTGTCAGTTGCTGGCCTATTACGCTAGCCTGGATCGGGAATATGATGTTGATCGGCCACGTAATTTGGCTAAATCTGTCACCGTAGAATAGTGTCAAAGTGGGTTGCTCATGTCGGTAGCTAACCAATAGAATATGGTCATGCGTGCGAAGTGTGCGTGTGGCCATTTTTTTGTTGATATGCGTATCGGCTGCTAGTAGTTTATCCGACCGGGTATGATTATTATCCGAACGGACTTGGTTTCACGCTTGGATTTCGTTACACTAGTGAGCGAACATTAAATCGGTTGGGGTGACGGTTATGCACGTATTGTGGATGGGAATTCGACGTAATGGCTGGTTAGTAGTTGCGCTGGCTGTATTAGTATTACTGTTTATAAGCAGTTCGATGACCTTTCATCAACAAAACGCCGCGCCACTACTTGAGCGAATTTTAGCGAATAAACCAGCTTACAATTTGGTTGCCCGGATTCACTGGCACTACGCTGGTAGCTCAGTCAGCGTGGCCAGCGAGGGTTACTTTGGGGTAATACAGTTTCTCATTCGCAAGTTAGCGCATTTTGGCTCCTACTTTGTACTCGGATTGTCGCTGTACATGGGGACGAGGCGGCATATTCCGGCCTGGTGGTTGCGGGTGGTCATGGTACCCTTGACGTGTGCTGGTTGTGCGGCCCTGGATGAATTTCACCAAATGCTGACGGGTGACCGGTCGCCTTTGTTTCAGGACGTCATTTTGGATACTACCGGAGCGGTTTGCGGAATGTTGGTCGTAATGTTGATATTACTTGCATTCCGGCGCCGACGGGCATTGAACTAGCGCTGGGTATTTGCTATACTATTAACGATTTTGTGTTTCACACATACCGTAGAAAGAGGGTTTATTCATGTCAGGACATTCCAAATGGCATAACATTCAGGGGCGTAAGAACGCCCAGGATGCTAAGCGCGGCAAAATTTTCCAAAAAAATCTCCCGTGAGTTATTCATGGCTGCAAAGCAAGGTGGTTCGGACCCTGACGGCAATCCCCAACTGCGGTTGATGATGGACAAAGCCAAGGCGGCCAACATGCCGAAGGACAACATTAAGCGTGCGTTGGACAAAGCCGATGGTGGAGACGACACGAGTTACGATGAAGTAACCTACGAAGGTTACGGGCCAAACGGTATCGGTATTTTCGTTGAGGCCATGACTGATAACAAGAACCGTACTAGTTCAGATGTCCGCGTGGCGATCACTCGTCATGGTGGTACGATGGCTGGTGCCGGTGCCGTTGCGTACATGTTCGACCGTATGGGACAGATTGTTATCAGTCGTGAAGACTTGGACCAGTCCGAAGACGACATGCTCGAAGACGTTTTGGAGGCTGGTGGGGATGACCTACAGTCGACGGACGAAGAGTTTACCGTTTTCACTGATCCTAAGGAATTCACTGCGGTTCGCGACGCGCTTGGAGCCAAGGGCTACAAGTTCGAGTCAGCCGATTTGGCCATGGTGCCACAAAACAAGGTTGAAGTTCCAGCCGAAAAGGTTGAGACCTTCCAGGGCTTGCTGGATGCGTTGGATGAGTTAGACGACGTGACGGATGTTTACACCAACGCCGAATGGCCAGAAGACGAGACAGCAGAATAATCATGATAATTTAATAGTACTTATTGATAGCGTACAGCCGGTAATTTTGGGGCTGTACGCTTTTTTTAGTTGATTTGTTTGGTCAACTGCTGCTACTTTGTGCACCACCTCACCCGGGTACGTCGACATGTTGCGAAAAAGGTGACATTTTTTTTCGACCGCGGGTAGTCAACCGCGGATATTTGCGAAATCTCTTTGTGTAAGGGGGTGTTGTTTTGAATGAAATTTTGTCGGTGTTATTTGATGCGCACGCAGAATCGGCCAGCGATGTGTACTTGCTTCCGTCCGGTGACCATTATCAGGTCACCGTGCGGTACCCGGGCACGTTAACTGAGAGTCAACGTGTGCCGCTGAGTGTGGGGCAGCGGTGGATCAACTACTTGAAGTACCACGCGGGCATGAATGTATCTGAACACCGACGGGTACAACAGGTGCGTGGATGTGCCATGAGGTGGGGTGCTACCTGCGATTAAGTACGACGGGGGATTTTCAAAATTGCGAGTCGCTAGTGGTGCGGTTGATTGCCCCGGTACCGAAATTGAACACCGTTACACGTCCTGTAGTGACGGCGTTAGTTGAGGTGCTGGCAAAGCGCGGTTTGATGGTCATGACTGGTCCGACTGGTTCGGGCAAGACAACTTTGATGTATCAGGTTGCCAAAGAATTGTCGTCCGAACGGATGGTGATGACCATTGAAGACCCCGTGGAGATTCACGAGCCGAATTTTTTTACAGTTGCAAGTCAACGCGGCGGCGGGAATGACATACGCTGCGTTACTCAAAGCTGCTTTGCGTCACCGGCCCGACGTGGTGATTATTGGTGAACTACGTGATGAGGAGACCGCCCGCGCGGCGTGTGAGGCGGCGCTCGCTGGCCATATCGTGTTGGCAACTCTGCACACGCGGGGTCCTTTAGACGTACCAATGCGTATGCGTAGTTTGGGGGTACCCATCAACCTTATCGAGAGTGCATTACGGGCATCCGCTCAGGTCAAGCTGGTTCCGGGCCCGCCATTACACCCTGACGTATCCATGTGGCGATGGCGCGACGGTCGGGAACGGCCAATCAATGTGCATCGGGAGGTAGCGAATGGGGACTAGACGGTTACCAATTAGCATGCAGGCCGAAGTGTGCGAGCATATGGGTACTTGCTACGCTCGGGTTTTAACGTGGCGGATGCGCTGGCATTCATGACGGTGAGGTGGCCGCGGCGAGCACCGACGTTTGAACAGCTGATTGAGGCGGTAAGTAATGGTACTGAATTGGCGGACGCACTTCATGCCGTGGGGTTTGCACCGGTCGTTTCAACGCAGGTGGCTTTGGCTGGAGCCCACGGCAGCCTTGCAGACACGCTCGGTACCACTGCCCAGTACCTACAGTTACTTCGCCGGACCCGGGGGCGGTTGTGGCAACTGTTAATGTACCCACTCGTGTTATTGGTTGTTTTGGGGTTCCTAGAAGTAGGAATCGTTTACTGGGTATTACCGCAGCTAACGCAAAAACAGCCGGTAATACCGTGGCCGCAAATTATTGTGGTAGCGGTGATTGTGGGCGTTTGCGTACTGGCTATTTGGTTTATTCGTGTGCTTGATAGCGCGGGGCGGTATCAGTTATTGCGGCGTTGGCCGGTGATTGGCGGAATGCTAACCCGGTATTATCAGTATGAGTTTACCGTTGGTGCTGGCACCTTTCTGCGCGGTGGGCAAGATTTAGCGGGATACTGCCGCTATTTAGCCCGGTTGGATGCTGGTCCATTAACGTCTTTGGGGAGACGGGTGGTGGACGGTTTGGCCGAAGGGGAAGCACTAAACGCTGTGCTCAAGGATCCATTGGTGCCGGCGGGCGTGACCCGGTTGTTGTCCTTGGGGCAAAGTCAGGCCGAGTTTGCGCAAACGGTGGAGACGTACGCTAAGGGGTTATTTGCTGACTTACAGGCCCGGATGAATAAAATGCTGGCCTTAATTCAGCCGCTATTGTTTTTAGTGATTGGGGTGCAGATTGTGGTGATGTATACACGCCTTTTACTACCGCTGTATTCAAAGAAAGAGTCCACAATATTAGGATAGACTAGGACGCATAAAAAAACGCGTGGCCATAGCGTTGCCACGCGAATATCGAAAAACATAATTAGCATTAGTTTGACCGTTTCTTACGTGTTGGCGGAGTATTTGACGGAACCATGGTTTTTGTTCCGTCGAGGTCAGAAAATGTCCTAAACACTGATAGTGCGGCATTGTCAGTTGGTCGGGTGTAGTCCAGGGTCATTCGTTCCGTCGTGTGACCGAGGTAATGCATCACTCCGTCTGCGAGGCACCGTTATTTAATGCAACGGTGGCGAAGTAATGGCGGAATGCGTGCGGGTGCATGTAGGTGCCATTGACGATGTTAACCTTGCTACACAAGTAGCGTGGTCGGCTTGTCGATACCGGTGTTCCCAGCTGGTCCAGCCAAAGCCAGTCGTATTTTTCTCCAGTGCGACCATTTCGGCGGCGGATGTTTTTGGACATGAGTATGGCATGATGGAGGATTTCAACCATTTTACCGTCAAGGGCGATAGTTCGATTACTCCCAAGAGTTTTTAAAGGCTGTGGTCCTTCCTCGTCTATGAGCCGCTGGTGTCTGATATTTACCAGTGCAATTTCAGCGTTGTTGACTTCGTCCTTTCTAAATTCGATATCATCGACCATGAGACCCAATACCTCGCCTCGCCGCATGCCGGTATTTGCCATCACGGCAATCATATCAAATTCATACTGCGTCAAAACCTCTTGCGCTGTCACCAGCCAATCAGCAATCTTATCCGCGTCGACTTCAACCTTCACCGGCGTTATGCGGGGGATGCTTAAACCTAAAATGTGATTGCGGTCTAGCATTTCGTTTTTGACGGCGTCATTCATGATGCCTTTTAGGCGGTCGTACATTGACTTTAGGGTGGAAGGCGCAAACCCATCATCTCGATATTTATTCAGCAGTCGTTGGACGAGTGGCCGTCTAATGTCAATCAGCTTCATGTTGCCGATTGTCTTCTTCCAGTAGTTGTTATAGAGTTGTGTGGCGATTGCAGCGGTCCCTGGTCGCCACGATCCGGAACTAGTCTTCTGTTCCAATTGCTGCCTCCACGCCTGGTCTAATGTGATTTGTCCAGTTCGTATGTTGGCGTAATTGTCCACTGCTAGATCACGCTCAAACGTCTTAAGGACAGCCTCCGCGTCTCGGACAGAACGTAGTCCCTGTTTACTGAACTCATCTGCCTTTCCGTACATATTTCTAAATCCTTCGCGCACACGGTAACGTGTGCCTTTTTTTAGTTTCGTAGCTGTAAACGTTGGGGTGACGCGGTACTGGTGTATATTCTCGTTTCTCTGCCATTTTTGTTCCTCCTCGAAATCTGTACGAATACCCATATGCGTACAAACGTATGTTCGGCGCGACTGTTAAATAAAAGCCATAAATGGGCATCTATTTTTGCTTATTTAGTTGATGGGCCTTTTTTTCTAAAATCTTTCTAAAATCTTTTTAAAGCGGCGGGGGGTTGTGGAATTCTTAAGTAAAGTTATTTCTACTGTTCCAAATCTAGAATAATTAAGGTGTTTTATGGGGAAAATAGCCTTATACATGAAAGTATTAAATGATTTTATATTTTTTTAGCATTTTATTGTTTATAAGGGATTCTCTAGATAGTTCTGTAGACACGAATGACAGTACATCTAAACTTTCAGGCTTTTTATCGTGAATAATTTCAGAGTATTCAGAGAACATTGATTCTAAGATAGAAACAGATGCTTTTTCTATAACATTCGAAGGTATTTTTTTTAATGTCATCTTTTATATATCTAAAAAAAATTCTCCTTGAATTTGTTCATATCTTTTATTAGTTAAATTTGATTGTGATTCATCATAAATACATAAAAGCAACTTTAGATTTAAGTCGGATTGTATTCTAAATAATGATTGCAGTGACATAATGTTTCGAGTAATGAAGGAGTAGAGAATTTGATTATATAAAGTTTCTACGTCAAACAACATTGCTGAGTATAAATTATTATTTGAATACCGTTTTGTGATTTCGACAAGCGTGTAGGTTTCAACCAGTAAATTTAAAAACTGTTTGTCTTTACTACTAGTAATAATTTTTGATTTTGGTAAATACTCATTCTCGAGCTTTTTTTATTTCATCAACTGTATTTTGCAAATTCATTTATTTGTAATTTCCCCTAGAATATTTATCCAAAAGCTGATCTATATAATTAGCTTTTCCAGTTCTTTTTTTTTGTTTGTGCATTTTTATTGGATTTACTCTCGTTTTCGTTTATTTCTGTCGAGGATTCTTCAGAATTATCTTTAAAGTTCTTTAGTAATTCTTCGGCCTTTTTAATAAAAATGAGTAGAGCGGTATCATCGGCACGATAAAGTTCAGATATTAATCTAGCGATTATTTGTGGCCTAGCCTTTAATAAATAGTCTTTAATTTCTATTTTCAGAGGTAAGCTGTCAACAAAAGGTTTTATATCAATATTATGTTTAAAAATATCAGTAGATTTTAAAATAGCTCCATATATTGAAATAAGATTATATCGAACTTCAATTGTCGTAGATGATTTGGTTAGATTGGAAATGTTTTGAAGTGCTAATTGCTCAGTGGTTTGATTTTTGAGATTCGTCATATTTTTCAATCTCCTGTAATAGCTCAACTGTAATTTCGTCTATAGCATTTTTTTAAGGTGGCATTGTTGCCGTTTGATATAACGTAATTTAATCGTTGCGTAGCTAATCCATCTTGCTTTGGAAAAACTGATGAAAATTTGTGAAATTTTGAAAAATGGTCTGAATTTTCGATGTCGGACTTTATAGCGGCTTCTCTTGAAGCTTTTTTTATCGTATTTAGTGAAAATAATTCCCAAGTTATGAATTGGTTTTATGAAAAAAAAGTGTCGACAAAAGTGCCCTTAATTTTGTCTATCACTTCGCTAAGTAAATCAATCCCCAAAGCAGAATATGCATCGGGTTTGACAGGATGATATAGAAATCGCTGGCTAGTGCTGCTGAGATTGTGTAAGACGAATATGTTGGGGGACAATCAATTAATATAAAGTCGAAACCTCCATCACCCGTCAAATTATACGCCTGAATTGTGTTTCTTAAAGATTGTTCAGTATCTCCATTTGAGTTTTTCCGTAAAAAAACAGAATCTAGGCTCCCAGGGATAATGCTTAAAGTTGATGTTAGTTCCACAATTAACTGATCTTTGTCTGGGGGAGTCACTTTGCTTTCATTATACAAATTATTTATTGAAGGTAAATTTTCCACCTTATCATGCATGTCTTTAACTGTAGAAACTTTTGAGGTGTCAATTACGTCGTAAATTTCAAAAATACTTTGCGTTAAGTTTGCTTGCGGATCTAAATCAACTAGCAGTACTTTTTTTTATTGTACTTATCAGAGGATAGTAGTATGCCAATTTCCTTGGTTAAAGTTGTTTTTGCTACCCCACCTTTCATATTAATGAAACTAATTACTTTTCCCGCCATAATGCTTCCTCCTAATTATACATTTAGTGTTTATTGGTCTTAGTCTCAGCTATATGTATTTTAGACAATATCAAAATTTTGCATCTTTACATTCCCAGCAGCTGCTTCTTCTTTGCGTCGAATGTGTTAAATAAAAGCCCCAAGTAGGGGCAGGTCGTTAAATTGTGTACCAAGTGAAATGACGATAGTCGCTATACATTGAGTGACCGAATGCCTGTTTGCCAACCCAGAATGTGGTGTATTTTAGGTCGGCATCTTTTTTTCTTACCAGTAATTTTTTTGAATAGACGCGTCGGCAGAATTGATTGCCGAAATAGCGTCGGATGTTTTTTTGGTCATCGGAATTGTTGTAGAAACCAACATAGGTCAGAACCTTTAACGTTCCATCTTTATGATATGTGATTTTCCGTACTGATAATGCCCAAGTAAAAGCATCGTCCGGATCAGTCTGTGTCTGATTGCCATTATCATCCAATGTGCCTTTGGCCCAACCTTTGTCTAGCCAAAGCTGATGGGCAATTTCCTTATTGATCTTGGCAAGATTAGCGGCCTGCTTAGCTTTCTTAGCTGCTTTCTTGCTGGAGTTTTTGTCCGCCTTTATCTTGGAAGCCTGGGCTTCCTGATTTTTGCTGGCGGATGTGTCGGGATCCTTCGGCATTGATACTAGGAATAATACGATCCCAGCTACCAGCGCAATTCCTGCAATGCCAGACCATCGCAAATATTTATGTCTGTTTGTTGTGCTGATTCCCCCCATGATTAGGAGAACCAATCCGCAAATCAACGCCACTACAATGACGAGAAAAAAAATAGTGTATACAAACTTCTCACTCCCAGAATTTATTTGTAGTACTCCAAAATCTTTTGTTCCGCCGCGTCGCGAAGGCATGATGCAGGGCCAATGCGTTCATAAACACATCGACGTTGGCATTTTCTTGGTCAACGTCTTGAAAATAGGCAGGGACAAGTAAGCTAAGTCCGTACATGTTGGCCGCCATTTCCATCCGGCCCTCGTACGGACTGTATCTTAGGATACCCACATCTCCATTTTCGATGTGCCCTATTTCGTGTGCAAGTTGAAACGGCAGCTCCCGCGGCTGGTGCCAGATAGAATTAATGAGCACCATTCTGGAATCGCAATCGCTCATCGGCACAGAGAAAGGAGTCTTCATCGGTTGTATGATAACTCCGATATGATCGTCCAGGGCAATGTTAATCATTCTGCTTAGCAAATCGTTCATTTATCATCACCCCCACGGGTGCGACGAATAATCTGTTTGAATAGTTCAATGTCGTCTGGATCAACCGGACGCCCTTGGTAGGAAAGGAACGGGTTATCATCGTCCAGGTCTACTCCGTCGTCACCGTGTAGTGAATCGCTGTTGCCAATCAGGTAGTCAGTAGACACATCAAATAAACTGGCAATCGTTTTTAGGGTGGCGTAGTCTGGCTGACGTTTCCCGGATTCGTATGCTGTATATGCTGGCCTAGTAATGCCAATTCGCTTTGCGACATCACTTTGGGTTAGGTGTTTTGCGTTCCGTAATTCTCTCAAACGTTCTGGTAACATATCGCACCTCCTATCGACTAAATAGTAACAGATTGCGACACCAAAAAAAGATTCGATTCGTTACAATATTCAGTTGACATGTAACGAACCGTGACGTACTATAATAAACGTAACAGATCGACACATGGAAATGAGGTGATTTACTTGTTGGTATGGTTGAAGGACAAGCGTGAAGCGATGGGCAAGACTCAGAAGGAAATTGCCGAGATGGCGGGGCTTAACCGCGTAGCGTACAACCAGTATGAAA
Organism: Lacticaseibacillus pantheris DSM 15945 = JCM 12539 = NBRC 106106; assembly: GCF_001311175.1. Lineage (GTDB taxonomy): Bacteria > Bacillota > Bacilli > Lactobacillales > Lactobacillaceae > Lacticaseibacillus > Lacticaseibacillus pantheris. The sequence goes on from NZ_BBAI01000013.1 coordinate 48,019, forward strand.
ATGGTGTGCGCCACCCAAACGTAGCGGCAGCCAAGAAAATCGGTAAGGCCATGGACTTTGATTGGACCCTTTTTTTTGCAGATGAGGGTAACACTTCGACACCAAGCCGTAAGCAAGTTGTTAAGGAGGCTTAGTGATGAATCCAATTGACATCATAGCTAGACGCTTGGCCGAAGCAACGGTTGAAATTTTAATCGGTGCACTGTTGTTCCTTTCTGACTGGTGGCCGATGAAAGTGTTGGCTTGCGTGGCGCTTGGAACCGGCGTTGGAGCGGTCGTTCTCACGTTGGTTGCAGCACACGATGATTAGAGCAGCTTCTTCAACAGTGGTTTGTAGAGCAAGAATATGGCTTCAATGAGCCAGCCGAGAACATTAGCTAGCTTGGCCGCAATGCCATCTTTCCTGATGCCTAAATAGCCAACAAGATTTTGGGGCCAGTAGACGAAAAAAACGGATCCAAAAAGCTGGCGCGAAGTTTTCATTCCAGCGAGCGTCGTAGTAGTCGACAAGGTTATCCATCATGGCGAGTTGCTGCAGCGCAAATTGTTTGATCTTGCTCGGAAAGTTATCTATTAAATCAGCACTTGTTGCTTGGAACATGGGCCCAAGATCGCGAACTACCGGAGTGAATGCGTGTAAATTACCCGATGCGCGGCGATACAGTTCTCGGAAAGTGCCATTGCTTGGCCTTTCTGGGTTGGAAGACACAAGCCATGCGTCAAATTGTTTGCTTAATGCAAGGGCACTGTCCTTGTCAGATTTAGTTAGAAGCACTCTAACAACCACAATAACGATGATGAGCACGGTCAATGCAATGTATTCCATAATTTCTACCTCACAGTTTTGATTTAATTATCCATCTAGCTTAGCTAACAAACAATGGAAGGAGGCGACACGATGACATTTACTACGGTGCTACAAATACTGATCTTAGCTGCCAATCTGCTAAATCTATTGCTCATCATAAAAATCAGCAAGGATTAGCTTTGAATGTTTCCAACCAGTGATGCGCTTGTTAGTCCTGATGAATATGTGAGGAAGGTGTAATTATGGATCCAATTGAAATTATAACCAACACGTACTTGGACAACCTGGACAAGGAAGATCCGCATGATGACCAGGACGATTGGGACGAAGACGACCCCGAGGTCGTCGAGCGGATAGCCAAGATGAACGGAGGTGATCAAGATGACCAAAGCAAAAATGATTGAAATCGTGATGGGATACCGAGACGACAAGCCACGTGATTTCTGGGAAAGCATGGACGAGGATACGCTGGCCAACATCATCGAGCTGGAAAAGATTCGGCTAAAGCAGCAGGCCAGTGACGCGGTTGCCACCTTAGCCTAACTACATGTTCCCACCGAACCGGCAATACCGGCAACAGCCGTGGTACAGCGGCTAAGGAGGTGACGCAAGTTTGGAAGTAGACATCTTTAAAGAGTTGGACGCAGCACTCGAACGTACAGGAATTACCCGCGCAGGTCTGGCGCGCCAGTTGCACATCGCCAAAGGGACGGTCAGCAACTGGGAACACCAGAGCGGTCGCGTGCCGGTGGGAATGTTGCTAAAGATTTCGGGAGTGCTGGCGGATACACGATTTAAGTATGCAGCGGCTAGTTACTGCTTCCACATACCGCTCATGAGCAATACACATTATGAAGAAACGGCGTTTGGTCGCTATGCGGCACTGATGAAGGCCGAGGGCAAACGACAAGAGATGGACCAGCCCATGATCCAAGTGATCAGCAAGGGCCGCGAATATCGCACCGATATGGACCGGCGATATATACGCAAATACACCAAGGCATTGGACGAACAGATTGCCGAGCTAATCAGCTTGAAGCTCAACCTCGCCGATGAATGGCACCTTGAAGGAGGTAACGACGATGGACGCAACGATTGAAATTGATGAAACCGAAGCAAAAGAGCTGCTGTATCGCGCCGCCCTAGCCAAGATGAGCACCGAGCAGGCAGATGAAATTCTGAACGACATGCTGCCACAACGGTTGATGACGCAGGCGGAACTTGCCAAGGAGGTTCTGCACGTGAGCCCGGGTAACACACGAGCCATCGAAGGCTACATCTACCAGCCCGGTTTTCCACATGTGGTACAGGAAGGCCGTGGTGAGGGCAAGCGGAACACTTGGAAGTATTACCGACCCGCGGTCCAGAAGTGGCTACGGGAACATCAAGAGGAGGCATGAGCATGTATGTACTGATTATCGGCGCGATTGTTGTTGGCGGTATCTGGGCCAACGGTTTCGCGCACAAAGGGCGCCGAGCACCCGATTGGGTCAACCGACTGCTTTGGAACGACGAGGAGGACGAGAAATGGTAATGACCATGAGTGCACTAAAAAAAGGCCTTGGGTGCGGGAACACCAAAGGCCGACGTTGAGAACTCCGTAAAAGATTCAACACCATCATTATACACCCGAATGCTGGGTTTGCGGGACAAGTTGGGGCATTTTCACGACACCAAGAAGCTCCAAGCCGCTAACGCGACCATGCGGGGTGACTACCTCAACAGTGAGCACCTGCGGTATCGGGCGGATGCATACAACGAAGCAATGATGATGTTGGACGCACAACTTAGTGAGTGGGCAAAAGAGAACGAGGAGGATCATGCACATGGCTAATGCAATTATCGAATCAGTCACCAAGCGGGTGGCAGACATGCAACAGAACGAGGGCCTGCAGTTGCCGAAGGGATACAGCGCCACTAACGCCCTGCAGTCAGCTTGGCTAGAGCTATCGGACAACTCTAAAGGCCAGTCGCTACTAGAGAAGACCACACCAGAAAGCCAAGCTAAGGCGCTGCTAGGCATGGTGATTCAGGGTCTAAGCCCAGCCAAGCACCAAGTTTACTTTATCCCCTACGGTCAAGAGCTAACGCTCACCCGGTCATACTTCGGCAGCCTAGCCATTCTCCAGCGGCTGGACAACGTTTCAAAAGTTTGGGCCGAAGTAATCCGTGACGGTGACCGCTGGGACGTCCGGAGCGAAGATGGTCGGCTAGCAGTTGACTGGCAGCCCAAAGTTGAAGCACTGGACAACGACATTGTTGCCGCGTATGCAGTCATTCGCGACACAGACGGTGTTGACACCTACACGCTGATGACCCGGAAGCAAATCGACCAAAGTTGGAGCCACTCCAAGAATCATAAAGTGCAGCAGGAGTTCGGCGACCAAATGGCAAAACGGACGGTGCTCAACCGCGCGGCGAAGTTCTTCGTCAACTCCAGCTCCGACAACGACCTGCTCTTGGGTGCCATCAACGACACCACCGAAAACGAGTACGACGATGAGCAAACCGACCGCCGCGACGTGACCACAGGAAGCTCCATTGACAACCTTATCAACGAGGCACCAAAGGCCGCACCACGGGTAGCAAAGAAGCCAGCACCAAAGCAAATTGACAATTCAAACGAGGTGATTACTAATGCCAACAGCACAAGCGGAGCAAACCGAACTCCTGCAGCCGAAACCAACCTCTTCAGCCAAGAGCCACCGATTCAGGCTGACCAAGGCTAACTACTACAGCAACGACGCCAACGACCGGTACATGTCCTTTTCCTTGTACAAGAAGTTTCAGGCATGTGAGGCGGAGGCCATGGCGGAGTTACGCGGTGAGTGGACGCCTAAGCGGGATCTAACGCCGTTACTGGTAGGCAACTACCTTCACAGCTACTTTGAGGGGCCCAAAGCCCATCAGCGATTCATTGATGAGCACCCGGAAATTATTTCTACGCGGGGTGCCTCCAAAGGAAAACTCAAGAAGGACTTCGTAGTAGCGGAAGACATGATCAACGCCCTAGACGGTGACCCAGAATTCCGGCGTCTGTATAAAGGCCGCAAGGAAATGATTGTGAAGGGTGAACTGAACGGCGTGAAGTGGATGGGCAAGTTAGACTGCTTGCGTCCGGATCACGGCATGATTCTAGACCTCAAGACAGCCGTGGACCTACACAAGAAGTTCTGGCTAACCGATGACGGTCGATGGGGTAACTTCATCGAGGCCCGCGGTACATCACCCAGATGGCGATTTACCAAGAGTTGACCAACCAGCGCTTCGGTATCCGCCCCAACGTAGTCATTGTTGGGGTCACCAAGCAGAGCCCACCAGACAAGGCCGCTATCCCAATCGACCAATACGCGATGAATTATGCACTAGACGATGTGATCAACACGCAGGAGCGTATCCAGGCCCTGCGTGATGGCACCGAAGAACCAACGCGGTGTGAGCAGTGCGACTACTGCCGCTCCACGAAGCACCTAGAGGTCGTGAGCCTCGATAGCCTGATTGATTAAGCGAGGTGATTACCAGCATGGATTACTTCAAACAACGTCGAGCGTACCGCCAGTGGAAGCAAAACGAGGGGAGCATCGCTAGAGGCCAGAACGATGTGTATCGAGAATTACTCGACTACGCAAACGATGAAGGCCATCTCGATGAGCCATTCAAGCTTCGCAACTCGGCACTCTGCGACTGGACAGGACTAAGCCTACAAGGTGTCATCAAAGCACGAAACGATCTGGTTAATCTCGGACTGATTGAGTACAAGCCCGGGAAGAAGAATAAATCGACCCCAACGTATCAAATCAAGAAGCTTTATTACACTAATTCGCCCGGAAAGAGTAACAACAATCAAGGTTATTACACTAAACGGACCGAAAAGTATAACCAAAGTGTAACAACTGGTTCACCAAAAGTAGAACAACCAGTAGAACAAAGTACCTTACTAGTACATGACCATGACTTGACTAGTAATAATAATACTTCGCGCGCGGAGACTTCCTTCGAGCAAGATTTTGAAAAACTCTGGAACGCTTACCCACGGAGAAGTGGCAAAGCCAAGGCCAAGGCCGCATACCAGCCAAGCCGTACTTGCCCAAGAAACCACCGCGGACGCAATCATGGCGAAGATTGACGAGTACAAGGCCCAGATTAAGGCCAAGAACACCGGTACCGCGTACATCAAGACCGGCGGAAATTGGTTCGACGAGAAAGGCTGGCTGGACGATTACGACGCCACGCCAGAGCCGGTGGTCACTCGCAATGGTAAGCGGGCAGAGCCAGAACCAGATTGGGTCAAGCCGGGCTACGAACGGCCGAAAGAAGCAGTTAGCGCCGACACCCAGCAGCAGTTAGACGAACAGCTTGCCCAGTTGCGGGCACAGCGGGAGCAACGACAGAAAGAGAGTGAGCAGGCATGAATGAACCACGAGAATTTAATTTTAAAGGCTGGCCGGTGCGAACCGTGCTGGTTGGTGATGAACCAATGTTTGTTGGCAAGGACGTAGCCGGGGTGCTGGGTTACAGCAGACCCGCAAACGCCGTCAGCAAGTATGTTCCGGAGAAGTACAAAGGGGTCACCAAATTGATGACCCCCGGAGGTCAGCAGGATTTCGTCACGATTAGCGAGGCTGGCCTGTATAAGCTGATTTTTAAATCCGACATGCCCAACGCCGAAGAATTTAGCGATTGGGTTTCGGAAGACGTACTGCCATCAATTCGCAAGCATGGGGCCTACATGACATCGGCGGCAATCGAACGGGCCTTACTTAACCCCGACACGGTTATCGAACTGGCCACCGAACTCAAGCAGGAACGGGCAGCGCGGATGAACTTGGAGGGTGAGAACACGCGACTTCGACCAAAGGCGCTGTTTGCCGATGCGGTGAGTGCTAGCGATACAACGATTCTGGTTGGTGACCTGGCCAAGTTGCTACGGCAAAACGGCGTCGAGATTGGCGCTAACCGACTGTTCAAGTGGCTACGGCGGAACGGTTACCTGATTCGTCGCGAGGGTGCCGATTACAACTCGCCAACGCAGAAGGCGGTAGATCAGGGCCTGTTCAAAATCAAAGAATCAACGCACATCAACGGCGACGGTAACCCAATCGTGACCAAAACACCGCGTGTGACTGGCAAGGGCCAACGATATTTTCTAGACAAGTTTTTAACACCGGAGGTATTAGCATGACACACAAAGATTTACGAGGACTAACCCCGGGCGACATCATCGCCGACCGGCCAGGCAGTAACAATCTTGATGGTCAACTAGCCAAGGTGATTGAGCAGGGCCCAGATTATACGGCCGTAGAAATCACATACGGCGTGGACTATGGCCACATTGTGCGTCTACGCCGGGATGGCTTGCTAGACCGGGTGCACGTGATTGGACGGGCCGTACATGTCGCAGAATAACCGCATAGTGATTCCATTGCCGCTAGCGACACTCAACCAGTACATCAGCGCCGAGCGCACCAACCGGTTCAAGGCGGCCAAGATAAAGCACAACGCGACTAACATCGCCAAGATGTTCACGGTCAAGGCCATTCGTGAGGGCGTGACGTTTCGCTGGGGTGTACCGCTACGGTTCGACTGGTACTGCGCCGACAAGCGAAGTGATCCAGACAACATTGCTTTTCAGCACAAGTTCGTGTTTGACGGCATGATGGCCGCGGGATTCTTGGAGAACGATAACTGGGCGCACATCGTCGAGCTAAACGACCGCTTCTTTATCGACAAAAAGCGGCCACGAGTGGAGGTATACGAAATTGGAGAATAAAGAGCAGCACGTTTATGGCGTGCAACTGAAAAGTGGTATATGGGTTGCCTGCTTGAATCAAGTTTTGAAAGCACAGGCAATTGCTGATAAATACGAGGATGCGGAAGTAATTCCGCTGTAATACGGAGGGCTAATAGTGATTAATCAAACAGTTTTGGTCGGTAGGCTGGTAGCCGACGTAGAGCTTCGGTATACGCAGTCTGGGACGGCCGTGGGCCAGTTTCGGCTGGCAGTCGACCGTAACTACACCAACCAGCAAGGTGAGCGGGAAACAGACTTCATCAACTGTGTGATGTGGCGCAAGACCGCGGAGAACTTCTCCAACTTCACGCATAAGGCTCCTTGGTTGGTATCACGGGCAGCATTCAAACTCGGACGTACACCAACCAGCAAGACCAAAAAATTTATGTAACAGAAGTGCTAGCCGATAGCTTCCAACTCTTGGAGCCGCGCAACCAATCGCAGACTTCACCACAACAGCAGAGCACGCCACCAGCACAGGACACGACTAATCGGACACAGCCACGGCAAACGCCGCCACAGAGCCAGCCACAACCAAATACGACCGGGTCAGCGACTGGATTTGACCCTGGTGACTTGCCATTTTAGGGAGGGCAATCATGTCAAATAGAACTAGAACAACTGTCGGTAAGACATATGGCCACTTGACCGTGATTAAAGACCTGGGTGTCTCCGGTGTTAGATCATATGACCATTTGTGGCTATGGCAATGCGACTGTGGAGCTGAGATTACTGGCACAAGATACGGTATGGTTACCAGCCGTACACGTATGGGTAAGGCCCCATTTTGTGGCAATCTGGAGCGTCACCCTGAAATCGAAGCAGAAGACACCTCAGGTAGAAGCGACGCCGTGCCCGCACCGGGTGACGAAGTCAAAATATTAGCTTTTGATACCAACGAGTTTGGCCGTATTAACGGTATTGGCCAAGTCTTAAAGGTGTATACACATTCTGCAATGGTTGCAAGCGATAGCTTATCCCGAGAGCTAAATGGACGCGTAATTGTCCCGTTTAGGCGCTTAAAGGTTATATCGCGATCCGGGAAGCCAATAAAGCAAAACCAAATTATCACTGGGTGGTGAGTAAACATGAATCGCAAGAAGCGTGAAATTCAGCAGCGACACCGACACAGTCCGGCAATGGAACGCGAGCGTGAGCGTAAGGCGGCCATTGAGCGCGCTATTGAGCAGTATGAGGCCGACAAGTTAGTTCGTGACCGTACAGCCGCGGAGATGCACGCACGGCGCGTTCGTTGGCCGAAGCTGCTAGAGGCGGTACACAAAGCCGAGCACAAGTACGGCAGTATCACATTGACACCAATCGATAGCGCGGAAATTCGTGCGATCCACGAGCTTATAGGCGTGGAAGCTGAACCAGACGGGCCGGCGGTCACAGAGATGCAGCGGACGTACTACCGGGTGTACAAGTCGATGCCAAATCAACGAGTAGCTGCCAAGGCGCTGGGCATTGGCAGGCAAATATTGCAAGACGCAATCGTGGCAGTCGAAGAAAATGGAGGACTTGGAAAATGAGTTTATATGCAGTTAAGGATAAAGATGGAGATTTATGGGGCCGAGCTTACGACAAACCCGAAACAACGAAAACTTTTCGTACATGGACTGACCCTAGTGATGCTGAGTTCACGCGGTCGGTAAATTATCCCGACGGTGACGTCGTCGAGCTGGTCGAGAAACTAGAGCTAGTGGAAGTGAGCGAGAAGGTCGGGGGGTTGCTGGCCGGATTGCGTTCGGAAATTACGGTCGGGTCAACGGGGCACTACGCTAACTATTACGTCCGCAATCTTAGAATTATTCACGATATGTCCATCGAAGATATTTTCCGCGCACTGGACGTCGGCTGGACGGTCAAGCAACCGCAGCGGTGGTACGTCAAAGCACCTAAGGAATGGAGTGGCAGAGGCGAACGGCAACGATTTTTTTAAGAGCGCCAACGATAGCATTGATGCCATTGTAGAAAGTGCTGCCGATAACTCCACTGACGAGCAGTTTACCTCCGAGGAAATCGATAAGTACCACCTGGGCGGATTTGAGACAGTGGAGGTGACCAAACATGCAGAAGCCAATTCTTGATATGACTGCAGGTTCTCGAATGTTCTGGTGGGACAAGCACAACCCACTGGCAATCTTTATGGATAGGCGTCGTGCGAAGTTTACTATCCCAGACCGCAGTCATGGACGAGCGGATGGAACACGGGAAATTGATATAGCCCCGGATGTTCAGTGGGACTGGGCTAAGGATGGACTGCCGTATCCCGATGCCAGTTTTTCGCTGGTAGTCTTCGATCCTCCGCATCTTGTACATGCCGGCTCCAAAAGCTGGCTACGTGCAAAGTATGGTGTGTTAACGGATACCTGGCGCGAAGATTTAAGACGTGGCATGGACGAAGCCATGCGCGTCTTAATACCATATGGAATCGTGATGTTTAAGTGGAATGATGAACAAATTAAATTGTCAGAAGTGCTCAAGGCCATTGACCGCAAACCAATATTTGGTGACAAGAAGGCAAAGACACATTGGTTGGTATTCATGAAAGAGGCGGATAAATGAAACGAGAGATTAAGTTCAGAGTTTGGGACCATAACACGGATACGATGATGATTCCCGATAATTTTGAGTTTTACGATGGCAAAATTGGCTGGATTGATGCAAGCAAAGAAGCAGGACCGGGCAATGATGGTTGTCCAGATCAGTTCGAGATTATGCAGTACACCGGCCTACACGACAGCAACGGCAAGGAAATTTACGAAGGTGATGTACTGCGTGATGAAAATGGCGACCTTTACCGAGTTAAATTTGACGGCGGCCAGTTCCAGCCACTGTTGCGTTATGGCGGCACACAGGTGGCCATCGAGAGCATTGCCGACATGGCAGACTACAGCAGTGTCATCGGCAACATTTACGAGAACGCTGACTTGCTGGAGGAGCGCAATGGCCGAAACCTTTAGAGAGTATATCGGCGGTCTGGTCTACGAAGCTAACCGCAACCTGACGCCGGACGACTGGAAGCGTGCTACGGGTGACACGCCGCACGCCACACATCCATGCCGGTACTACATGAGGCGATACCGCTATCAGAAAGCCCAACACTGGTACTACCTGGTACGCGATGGCGATTACATCGTGGAGCTACCAAACTACCACGGTCCGGAAGCCAAGTGGACGACGGCAGAGTGCAAGCGCGTGGATCCCGAACACAAATACGAGAGAATCTTAGTGGAGGACGAAAATGGACAATCAACAATTTACTGATGATGCACGCCGACTGGTAAAGGACTACGCCAACGGCATGGGCAAGCGGGTCCGCGTGACTGATGACATGGTGTATGTGGTGTGGTCATGCAAGACACTGCAAAACAACAAGGCTATGCTGTCGACCTCGCGGCCAGATGGTATGTACTACGAGGTCACATACAACGGTGATAAGCACGAAATGTACCTGGATGCGTACAGCCATGTGGAAAACGTCGAGTACGATGTTGGGGTTATCGAGTAATGGCTGAGCTAACTCAGGAAGAGAAGGATTATAACGCGTGGTGGATGTCGCGGTTTGACGCCGACCATTGCAAGGTGATACGGCTGTATAACCACCATCATAAAGTTCAGGAGTACACCACGGCCAATGCTCGGTATTCCGATATGGAAGACGCCGAGTGCGCTTACTGGGTGGCCACACAGGCTCACCAGACGGTTACCCGGGTCATGGTGGACGACAAGACGTTTAAGCGGATTAACGGCAGGATTCAGATAATTGCAAATATGTAGAAAAAAAGCATCAAAAAAAGAGCCATCTTTCGATAGCTCCCGCAAACACTCAGCAGTGTAATTATATCAGTTTTTTTTAGGTCAGCGGGGGAAATTGCATGAGAATAAGTGGGCTATACAAGCGACTAGACCGAGAAGCTACGGCAGTTGCGGCAGAAGACTTACTGCTTGATTATCATCATCGTTGGGCGCGGTATCAGGGTTACAAGATGGCCGGACTGCAGTCACCAGAGATTAGCGGCATGCCCCGGTCAGATACCGTGGGCAATCACGTGGAGGACAAAATCATTACCGGACTTGCCGATGAGGAGTACGTTGACCGCTGCCAGAAGACCGTGGCGCTCATGCAGGACGCCACGGAAGCCGACATCATCAAGTACACGTACATGGTGGCCATGCCGAGCATAGAGGCCACGGCCGAGCATGTGGGACTAACATACAGTGGCTATAAAAAGGCCAAACCTAAAGCACTGCTGTCATTTGCGGAATTCTGGCCCGATGAGCTGCTGATTTATGACTAAATGCGTTTTTTTGTCCAGGTTTAGGGTAGGTTCAGGGTAGATTGAGGGAAGATTCAGTCCACATTTTGGGTAGGTTTAGGGTAGGTCAAGGGAAGGTGGACGGCGGTATTCTTATATCGTGCAAAACGTTAGGAAGCGCGAGCACAGGTGCAAATGGTCTTAGACATGATGACCTCCTTTCAGCGCGCGGTGGCTGCACAAGTGCCGTGCGTTGTTGCCGGGCCCTCCTCGTCCCGGCATTCATCACAACCCAACTCCAAAAGGTACGCATATTGGCATGACGACGTTAACCCAGACGTCCACCGCGGTTCGAGTCCGTCGGCACGCATAGTCGCTAACCATACACCTGGGATGCGACGAGTATCACTGTGGCGGAATAGGTAGACGCTTAGTTAGGTGAGCTAGCTACGGTTAGCAACCATATTGGCTGACAACCAATTGGTGATCATCATGTCGGGTGCAAATCCCGACCAGCGATATTATGTCACTGAATTTCATAGGCACTCCTTTTTTTTGTAGCATTCCCGAACAAACTGGGGTACTATTTTTTTTAGGAGGAAAATTCAATGACAGATAACGAAAAGGCAATTTTCAAGATTATAGTCTCCGATGGTGTAGAAGGGACAGGTCAGCCGGGCACTCCGCCGATGATCATTGGCCCTACGCTAACTCTTAACATGCCTGTTGTGCCAACTGCTCTTTCATTCAATGTAGCAGTTTTGGCATATAAAATGGATTTTTCAGAGCCTCAAAAGCTTCAGCTATCCATTATTAGCCACGATAAGCCCACTGAAAGTATTCAGACAATAGCTGGCAATTTACCGGCGATGACAGGTCCTGTTGGAACGATGGTATTTAATTTCGGAGTGCATAACACCGTTTTTCATAAAGTTGGAGCATACGATGTTCTTGTTTCCATTAATGATAAGGAAGTAGCACGAGATACCTTCTGGACAACAAACACGGGTTCAACTAATGGAACAAATAAAGACATTTCGAGAGACTAGTACTGGTGGAACAATGTGGCTAAACATGCCAGTTTTGAAGGCTGCTACACCACTTATCATAGCAACTAGCATTATGATTGGGCAAAACCAACCGAGTCAGATTACCACGAATATTGGCCGGACGATTACGATAGAAGGTGCCAAAAATACTTGGCAGAAACCAATCAACTTTTTGTCGGAGGGAAACGCGATGTCCAAGGATGTTAAGGCTTCAAATGGAAACAATGATTCATACAGCTTTGACCCCATTGATTATGGCAAGCTTTCTCAGCGAGTTGAATCAATGGATAAGAAAATTGATTCAATAGTGCAAGCCTTGATAAGCTACCAACAAAAGATTGGGTCGAAAAAGAGATGCTTAAAAAGCAGGTAGACAAGATTAATAGGTCGACAAATATTAGGCTAACGATCGCCGGTATTGTTATAACTATAGTGCTGGCAATATTGAATCACTTATGAAAGTAAGTTACTTGCAGGCACTTTAGCATTTTTATTTACCTGAGCACTCCGCCAAACGGTGAGGTGCTATTTTTATAAATAATTTCAGG